>JAIKZI010000064.1 GCA_024682375.1 Lachnospiraceae bacterium
ACGTACGGACAAGTCTTTTATGGTTTCTAAGAAGGAAATTGCTGACAACGACTATGATCTCTCAATCAATAAATATAAAGAGGTTGAATATGTAGCGGTAGAGTATCCGCCTACATCAGAGATTATGGCAAATATCAGAGAAATCGAGAAGCAGATCAGTCAGGAAATGGATGAGTTGGAAAAACTATTGAAGGCATGAAACAAGGGAGAGGTTTATGGAGAGTGACTAGATATAACTTTTTGAAGAACAGCCTATCATAACAACGTTAGTTGAGATTTGCCACGATATGGGAGGATAATAATTGGGGTAGTTAAAATAGATAGAATACTGTTTCCAGGTAAAAATCCAAATTTGAATGATGTAAAAAAATACTTGAATGACAATTTGGAGCTGGAATATCGTGTAAGAGAAACAGGAGATGTTCTAAAGATTGGATCAAAGTTTTCCAGCGAGTTTTGCGGATCTTCATACACAAGAAAACTTAAAGGAGCCGTACTAAAAGCTAAAGCAAATGCATCTCAGATCGTTCTGGGTTTGATTGAGAATGCTACAAATCGTCGGAGGGTGGAGAATAAAGAATCAAAACATGAAAGGGATGCAAAGTTAGGGTGGTATAGGTATGATGCATTCTTTTCTTTGCCGGTTACTTTTGATGGAAAACAATCGTTGAATTATTATAGAGCCACATTAGTAGTAAGAATAAATGATAGCGGTTTATACCTTCACGATATTGTAAACATAAAAAAAGAGGATAGTAAGCCGTTTGAATCATAAGACCGCACGGTAAGAAACCACCTCTCTTTGGGTGATAGTATATGACCGCATAGAATAATTGTCAAGAAAGATTTGTTGGGCTGGATAGTGAGAAAAATGAAATCAAAAAAATGTGTCTACAAATATAATAATAATCAGCAAAAAATTTTAATAATAAGGTTTATGAAGCAAAAATAAACGAGAATGATGAAAAGGGAGGAAAACTATGAATTATAACGATTACCCATATAACATATTCAATCAAAGTTCATTAATGAACTACGGACAACAGAACAATAATGACTATCAGCAATATCACGCAGAGCAACAGAAGAATATTATTGAAATGAGAAAGGCTATTCGAGATTATTGCGAATCTGCTCGTAAAGTGGCACCAGAGTATCAACAATTTGCAATAGATCAATGTCTTCAGGAGATAGTGATTCAAGCAAGCAAAAGATAATTGGAAGATTGAGCAAAAATCACGTCTTTTGAAAATCGTTATATGTCGTGAGATATGAAAGGTAAACGTGGATTGAACTATCGTCAATTACATAGAGGTACCTTTAATCAAAGAGTAAAAAAACTAAATAATATTTGGAGATTATATAAAAGATGAAGAAGTATAGTGTATTTATCAGTTCAACAATGGACGACCTAAGGGAAGAAAGAGTAATTGTAAAAAATGCTCTTTTGAGAGCTGATTGCTTCCCAGTTGGTATGGAGTGTTTTCCAGCGGCTGATATAAAACAGGAGGATTATATTCGTCCGCTTATTGATGAGGCTGATTATTTTATATTAATCCTTGGCGGAAAGTATGGTTCTCTAGTACCGGACTCCAATAAGAGCTATACACAGATGGAATATGAGTATGCTAAAGAAAAGGGAATACCTATCATTGCGTATGTAAAGCTTGATAAAGAAAACACGCCGATTGTTTTAGATGAAGATGAACAGAAGAGAATACATTATTCTGATTTCTTACAAGATGTTCAAAAAGATAGGTTGAGGCAAGGCTTTAGAATAAGAGAAGAACTGGCAGGTTTGGTCATTCAATCAATCAACACTGAAAAACAATTGAATCCAAGAGCTGGGTGGAGGAGGACATATGAGAATCCTTTTTATAACAATGAGTGTGCGCCATTACATGGTAAACTTCAGTACACTAGGCTAATACATGACGAGATCAGAAAAGAAAACAATGTGGAAGAAGTAAAACTAATTGACGGAAGTGAAGTTAAACTATATTTGGGACAAGGATCACAAGGGGTATTTAATATTGTTGTGAGCGTAAATGACCATGCAACAAATATGTTCTATGATATACCATATGATTATTTTGAAGATGATGAGTTAAGAGATAATTGTGTTATACAGGTTGCGTATGCTCAACTAGGGAATCTTGACGATAAACTCTTGTTTTTATGTACAGGAGAGCCGGGAGTGGATATAACTACTGTGGTTTATAAAATAAATTTGGATGGAATTACAAAGATAGGCGCTATTAATGGTCAGCAGAGGATGATAGTTGATTATTCGATTAAATCGTTATATGGAGGACAAGGGCTATATGATGAATATGGTTATTATAATGGTGAATTATTCAGATTGGAAACTATTGATGAGAATTTAATAAATTGAGATTTGTAGGGATGATATATGAGATTAGAGGAAGCGTGTAAGGTCTTCACAGATGGAGACTGGATAGAAAGTAAAGACCAGTCAAACGAAGGAATAAGACTTGTCCAGACCGGTAATATCGGAAAAGGTAAATATCTGGAAAAAGGTGATCGGGCAAAATATATTTCCGAAGAGACTTTTGGGGATCTGAAGTGTACCGAAGTATTCCCAGGGGACATTCTTGTCTCACGGTTACCGGAGCCTGTTGGCCGCGCGTGCATAATTCCGCCCAGATCGGAAAGGATGATAACGGCCGTGGATTGTACGATTTGTCGTCCTGATGAGAATGTTGTCTCTAAAGAGTATTTGTGCTATTTCATGCAGTCTGAAGCATACTATACCCGCTTATTGAATAATGTAACAGGTACTACAAGAAAGAGGATAAGCAGAAAAAACCTTGGAAATGTAGAGCTTACTATTCCGGATAGGAGTACACAGGCTACTGTCGTTAAAGTTCTTGATGTATTAACGAGGATAATTGACTACAGAAAAGAAGAATTACAGAAATTAGATGAACTTATCAAAGCCCGATTTGTCGAG
>JAIKZI010000046.1 GCA_024682375.1 Lachnospiraceae bacterium
ATTATCGCTTTATCTAAATTTTGTAAATACCATATAAATCTAACATCACCCGGATAATCAAGTTCTTTAGTCCAAGCTGGACATAAATCATTGAAAGGAGTAACTATTTTAGGTAATTCAACTTTTTTTCTTTCATTCAAGTGCTCGCATAGTTTTTTCCCATCGATAAACCACTCAAAGTCATTCCAATTCTTATTTTTTTTAGTCTCTTTAATTCAATATGATTCAACCTATCCCCCAATGTTTGTTTTTATCCTTTTGTACTGGAAGTTATAAATCTCTTTTTACCATCACAACTTCCTCATTTTGGTTTTCAATTTCAAATCCATTCTTCAAAAATAGTTTATATGATGGATTATCAGCCGCAATATCATCATATCATACAGAAATTCCATTAGTTTTTCTCTAAACCATAAATCATCTATATTGGGTTTGACCAATGTAAGCATTACTCATTCTCCTTCGTGCATAATTCTGGAATATATTGCTTACAAAATCATTCTCATAGAAGCCACTCCATCAGCGAAATTTACTTCTTCAAACCCCATACGCTGATATAGTCCATATCCAACTCGCATCACTTCTGGTTTAGTAGTAAATGTCACTTCTTTAAAGCCCAATTCTCTACTTCTATCCAGCATCTTATTCATAAGATTTCTGGCGTAACCCTTGCCACGATATTCTGGTTTGATATATAGCCTTTTAGCTTCACATGTGTCTTTATCAATACGCTTAATTGCTATAGTAGCTATAGGATTGCCATTTTCAAAGCCAATCAACAATGCACCGTCTTTATAATATGTGCCAAG
This sequence comes from Lachnospiraceae bacterium, assembly GCA_024682375.1. Taxonomy (GTDB): domain Bacteria; phylum Bacillota; class Clostridia; order Lachnospirales; family Lachnospiraceae; genus Lachnocurva. Next base: position 810 of record JAIKZI010000046.1, read on the forward strand.
ATCCGCTAATTCCTTATCTAATGATACAAAACAAGACTCAGCACCTTTAATTTCTGAGTATTCCCTTATAAGCTTCTTCGCAACTTCGTAATCCACACAATCCTTTATTTCAATCATGTTTCCCTCTTTCTCTGAAGTAAAATATCTAGTCATTACTAAATATCCTTCTTCTATTAACTCTTGAATGGTCTCAGGCAATTCTACTGTGTACCGCCTCGATAGTAAGATTATATCCTGGAATATCTTCCGGTATAATCGGTTATCAATGCTACTTCAATTCATACAATTCCCGGATTATATCTTCCCAATAACTTAGATACAACATATGTCCAACGTCATCTATCATATGAGTGTTCTTCACCATATAAACCGATTTAAGATAGTCTATAAACGACGCAGGTATTGTCGTATCCTCTTTCCCGTACCAGATATACACAGGTATATCTTCAGAAATAGTAATCTTTTCACGCTTCTGGCATAATGCATATGCATCATAGCACACACCAAGGCCGTCATTGGCAACAGCGTTTATGACTGCATTTTTGATCATTACAGGGTTTTCTTCCATAAACTTCTTTTCAGTATCCGGAAGTGTTTTCATATTTGCTGCCAGTTGATTCTCATAGTTCCCGGTTATGCTTTTTGCCATCTGTTTAAAATAGAATTTAGAGAATCCTTTGAATCTTAAGGAAAGCTTCGTTATAAACTTCCACTGACCTTTTACGATACATTTTGTATCAGGACAGTTAAGCGGAATCATGCTTCCCAACAATGATAATGCTTTAACTATATCCGGAAACATTCTTGCAAAAACCTGTGCATAATATCCACCAGCACTGTGTCCTATCAGTTTCACAGAGGAAACGCCGTGCTTTTTCAAAACATCGTATACATTCTGCAGAAAGCTCTCCATTGTGTAATATGGAACTACATCCGAATCTCCCACACCAGGACGATCAAAAGACAGAAGGCATACATTGTCATTCTCTATACCCGGAAAGTATTCTTTGGATCCGGTGAATCCATGAAAAAAGAGAATTATATCCTCTTTCCATTCATTAAATCTGACATATGACAACTGTTTTCCATCTATTGTTTCTGTTTCTTTATAAAACATGATTTATTCCTCCAAAATTGCCCCGTTAGTCGATTAATCTAAAATATTATTTCCTATTAGAACGAAAAACTTAATTTTTTTCTTTGTAACAACTGTTTATAATTGTACCTATATCTACCATCCTGTTCAATATTATGTGCATAAAACAAGGGCGTTTTCACGCCCCTGCCTATTGCACTATCAGTTATTCATCTCTCAGGTCTTAGATTATTCCTATTAAGATTAGGAACTCGTTGCTCTTTTCTGTGATCAACTATTGCCTGGCTTTCTCTTAGCTTTTGTAAAATGCTTGTTTTAGCCTTTTCAGTTATCTCAGGCTTCTTAGTCTTGTCCCACCATTCCTTGAA
>JAIKZI010000084.1 GCA_024682375.1 Lachnospiraceae bacterium
GAAGAAGCCAAAAAAGGTCCATGCGTAATCGTAGGTAGATGTTCTGATTATATTTTAACTCAGGAAGGAATTCCTTGTATAAACATCCTAATTCACGCAGATATCGAAAGCAGAAAGAAACGTGTACTCGATCGATATGGCGACATAAAGGACATCGCTATTGAAAAAAGAATACACAAGAAAGATAAGCAGCGTATGACCTACTATAAATACTACACTGATCAAACCTGGGGACATTATCAGAACTACGATTTATCACTCGACAGTGGCAAACTCGGTGAAGACAGATGTGTCAATTTAATATGTGATCTAGCTAGAAGTTTCTAAGAAAAACCCCCTTTCGCTCCAACGGCGAAAGGGGGTTCTACTATTCTACATTATTTTTCTATATCGCTCTTCCAATACTGAACAGCTTCTTCAAGCCATCCTTCAGCATTAGTACCTTTACCAATTCCAATTCCATGAGGAACACGATAGAACTGCTGATATTTATATGGAATATTATGTTTCTTAAAAGCTTTTGCAAGAACATCTGTATGTGATCCGGAACGAACGATGATGTCATCATCACCAGTAAACATATATGTCTTCGGGAAGTCATCATCTATCCAGTTCTGAACACAGAGAGATTCTCTCTGCTCACTGGTAGGTGTCCAGCCAAACATAAACAGATTTCCACGTTCGGAGAACCAAACACCTATAAGTCCATCCCAGATGTTCCAGTAAGGATGATCCATCCAATGATTTATATTTGTCCAAGGATAACCCAGTATCAGGCAACCCGGTTTCTCGACACCGTATTTTTCATATCCATATAGTTTAGATCCAAAGATTCCAGCGAGGTTTCCTCCAGCTGAGAATCCAACCAAAGCATAATCCGTAGGATCGATTTCAAGTTCGTCCTTGTGTTCAAACATATACTGAACAGTTCTAGCGAGATCCTGCATAGGTGCGTGATCAGAACAGTGAAGTCCTGCCCTGTACTCTAACACTATAGCTGTAATGCCCATATCGTTTAGATGTGCAGCTATAGCATAGCCCTCCGCATCTTTGATAGTATGAGCATAGCCACCACCCGGAAGTACGATTGCACATTTACCATTCTTCACTTTATCATTCTTAAAAACTGTAATACGTACGTAGGAAAGATGCTTATTATATGCGCACTCTTCCATCGTATACAGTGGCATCTGCATCCATCTGCCTTCACGAATCAATTCTATGCGACGCTCTTTTCCTTTTTTCTTATCATTAGCCTTAAAATCAACGATGTACATCTTTAACATCATAAAACATGTAAGGATAAAAGTTAGAACTAAATATACTCCTAAGATTACGAGTAATTGCACTCCAAAAATCTTCAAAATTATTTCCCTCTATTTATAAATTCAACAATTCTATCAGCAGATTTTTCCTGCTGCATAATTCTTTTCATAGTTGCTTTACCATCACCACTTTGAATACCATAATTTCCAAACTGTGCATGATTTCCGCCTTCTAATTTTAGAACCTTATTCTTAGAATTGATTTTATCAGTTTTCATATGTACATCTTTAGTACCATATATGACCAATGTATTTTCTGGCTCTATAGATTTCATAGGGTATGATCCAAGTAGAATCAAACCTGAAAACTTATCCAGATTATTATTAAAACAACTTCCCGCTGCAACTCCGCCTAAAGAATGACCTAAAATATACCAATCATCTATCCCTTTAATATTTGATAATGGTGCTTTATATGCATTAATATCAAAAAAGGCAAGATTAAAAGGCATTCTACAAAGTGCAACCGTATATCCTCTCTCCGCCAATTCCTCAGCCATCGGAAGATACCCAATCACTTCAACTTTTCCACCAGGATAAAAAACAATTCCCTTTTTTGTATCCTTGTTCTTGTCAGGTTTTAATAAATAATATGAACCACAAGAGGATACATTTTCATATTTTAATACTGCTTTTGCCTTTGCATCAGCTTTATAAAAGGTAGCACTGTATAACAGCACTACCAATTCTAAAATCAAAAATATAAAAAGAATCACTTTGCCAAGTTTGGCAAATTTTCTTCTTTTTTCCATTAGCCCTGTAAACCTCTAGTCTGTCTATCCATGTCTTCTACTACGATATCATAGATTTCACCCTTTGATGCGCAGTACTCAAGTACGAGCCAAGGTTTGTTTGTATGGAAATGAAGTTTGATAAGATCTTCATCTCCTACGCAGAGAAGCTCATCACCAATAAAGTTATCAGCAATATAATCTCTGATTTCATCTACATCAAGTTCCTCATCATCTACAGGTTCTAGAAGAAGCTGTGTGTCATATCTAAATTCAATTGTCTGTGCCATAACAGTTGTCCTCCATTTAAAATTTATCTTTTCTAAATTTATGTTTCTTTTCTTTATAAACGCGATTGTTTTCTTTCTCTTCGAGCCAATCACCTATCATAGTAAGATATCGCATAAACGGCTCAGTTGCAATAGCAAATAGGGTAAATAACATAAAACAACGCTGTGAAATAACATTTATTTCAAACAACGAATTCAAATAATATGCCGTTACAGCTAAACCAATCATACATCCTACTATTACTACTCCTCTATATATATTAAGTGGTGTAGCAATATTTAATAAAATTATAAATCCAACTATTGCAAGCAAAAATGTAGCTGCAACAGAAATATCTGTAGAATTTACATTAAACACTCTTCCAAACTCAACAAGAAAAGCTATTGCAAAGAAATCTGTAAGAGCCGCTGGCAAACTCTTTATCAAAACCTTTCTCATAAACCTGCCTTGTATTCTCTGATGCGAAGGTTCCAGTGCTAGGAAAAAAGCAGGAATTCCAATATTAAATGCACTAATAAGAGTAATCTGTGCCGGTTTCAATGGATAATTCAAAATTGATGCAATAGCAAAGATTGCCAATAATAATGAAAAAATATTCTTTACTAAAAATAGACTTGCCGATCTTTGAATATTGTTGATAACCCTACGTCCCTCGCTAACAATCTGTGGCAAATGCGAAAAATCTGAATCCAAAAGCACCACTTGCGAAGACTGTACAGCCGCATCTGATCCAGAAGCCATAGCGATAGAGCAATCAGCATCTTTCATAGCGAGAATATCATTCACACCATCTCCAGTCATAGCAACTGTATGACCGTCATATTTCAGTGCCTTGACTATCATTCTCTTCTGTTCAGGTGTAACTCTACCAAATACCGTATATTCTCTAACTGCATTAAGAATATCCTGATTATTTGTAAGCTCTCTTGCATCAATATATTTTTCTGCGCCACTAATATTCGCCTGTTTACTTACTTCCGAAACAGTTCTCGGATTATCTCCTGAGATGACTTTTATAGTAACGCCTTGCTTTTTAAAGTATGCAAAAGTTCTCTTTGCATTTTCTCTCACAGGGTTCTGTAAAAGTACAAAAAACTCTGGAGTAACCTTCTGTATTAGATTTCCATCTTTAGGAACATCTACAGATCCTTCACCATACTTTGCAAATAAAAGAACTCTATATCCTCTATTTGAATAATTATTTACTAAATCACTACAATCTATATCACTTGCACAAAGAAGAACATCCGGTGCACCAAATACATATGTAGCATCTTTAAATTGGACTGCCGAAAACTTGTATTTTGATGAAAAATTCATACCATTAACAGCTTTATAAGTATTATTTTCTTCAAAGAATTCTCTCATAGCCATCATAGTCATATTATCATCAGATAAAGCTTTCAAATATGAGCCAATTCTAACTGTCTGTTCTTTCGTGATATGCATAATTTTTTCAGTTTCAGCTGGTTTTGAAGGCTCTCTCTTTCTCTTTGCCTTCTCCAATTCTAGATCATCAACTTCAGTCTCTGTGACCTGAAACAAATCATACTCGCCTGAATCTTCTGGACTAATCACATCACATACAAGCATTTTTGTATCTGTAATTGTTCCTGTTTTATCAACACATAGAACGTCAACTCTTGCTAGCGCTTCAATACTCTTCATATTATGAAGCATTACCTGCTTCACTGCCAATCTAACCGCGCTCATTGCTAAGGTTACACTTACTAATAGATACAATCCTTCTGGAATCATTCCAATTACTGCTGCTACCATAGAGGTAACACTTTCGGAAAAAATATCTCCCTTAAAGTAATAAGATTGCACAAACAAAGTCACTCCAATAGGAATTAACAATATACCCATAAAGCGAACCATATTATCTATTGAACGAACCATCTCTGACTGCTCGCCCTGAGGAAGAGCTTTTGCTTCCTGCATCAGCTTATTTATGTACGAATTTTTTCCAACTCTAATAAGCTCTGCACGACAAGTCCCAGAAACTACGAAACTTCCTGACATAAGTTCATCTTCTGGATTCTTCTCAATCTCATCAGACTCACCTGTAAGTAAAGCTTCGTTTACATACACCTGACCATCTAAAACTCGGGCATCGGCAGGTATCTGATCTCCAGAATGCAGAACGATAACATCTCTACATACGAGTTCCTCCACCTTTACTCTAGTTTCTGTTCCATCTCTCAAACATATGATATTTGGCGCATTTATAATAGAAAGTTTATCTAAGACATTCTTAGCATAGATTTCCTGGACTATACCAATTATCATATTCGCAAAGATAACCGGCAGGAAAGTCAGACTATTAAAACTACCAGCCACTATCAACAGTATAGAAATAACTAGGAATATTAAGTTGAAATACGTAAAAGTATTCTCTCTAATAATATCTTTAACAGTCTTCTGAGATTTCTCTGACTGTATATTTCCATTCCCTTTTCTTAATTCAGCTTTTGCTTCCGATGCTGTTAAGCCTATCATAATATATGCTCCTTTATACAAAACTACCTAAGCATATATTTTACACTATTTATTATACTTATTATCAACCCATTTCATAAACTTCATATACATTTTCTTTTCCCCTTGATTTAAAAAGTAGATATGGATAAATCCATATGACATATTATTTGTCCCTATCCAATAATTGCATATTTCTTTTTTACCCACTTTACAAACGAATCATAGAGCTCATCCTCTGTTTGACCGAATGCAGTTTTCATGTTTTTTATACCTTCATGAAACTCCATCACCTTTTTCATTTGTTTTGTATCAACTAAATACTCAACTAACAAACAGCATTCTGGATACGTAAGACTATCTAGCTTCGAGTCAGATGTCAATTGTGGTAATGAATCTAAGTAAAACTTATCTTCTATATGCTCACTAGCAGTCTTTTTATTTAACAATGTATACGCAGCTATACAACTCTCCCATTTTAAAACATCAAAAGTATCTCTTTTAAGTTGACCACCACTTACAGCTTCGTATTTCTCCTTTATCTTCTTATAATATTCTCTCTGATTCGGCGCTAAGTTATTTAAGCTTTCAATCTCCCTTTCATATCCATATTTCTGGGACTCTATATTCTTATCATTTAAACACGAAGCCCACTTCAAAGCATAATATTCCGCAAGACCTTCACCTAACCATATTACATTTGTCTCCATATCTTTCTCCAGATATGCATGTACTAACTCATGAATAAAAGTATCTGTATTCCAATTATGCTGTGAAACCTTAATACTGTTATTTATGGTCACCGATGTTCCTTTAGTTTGTCGAATATCAAAACGTATTAAATCATATTTTGAAATATGCTTACCCACAAGTCCTTTTATTTTATTTAAATCATTTCTAAGATCCTTATCTACTTTCAAAACAGAATAAATATTCTTATAAGATTCTTCTATGCTTACTGTATCGTTTCTATAATAACTAAATGCAAAACGCCCATTTTGAAGTAAAACTTTTCTTCCACAATGAACATCAAATTCTGCCACTTCTTTAAATGCATTATCTATATAAAAGTTCGATTTATAACCATAAGCCTTTAAAAAAGAGTTTACACGTTCTCCGTTATCCTTCTCGAACTCATTAAAACCATATTTTTTGATAATCCATCGACCATATCCTTCGGCAATATATTTAGCCTCTTTAGAATCCGAATTATACTCCGGCCTATAGAACAACGGAAACAACTGTAAAGTTTGTCTATTCGATTCTTTTTTCAATAGCGTTTTTAACCTGTTTTCATCAAAAGCATCTGACTTTAGCATTCCCTCTATAGCAATTCTCTTCCACTCACCCTTGAGACCAAATATCGGAGAAATAATTTTTCCCAAGTATTTTCCATCTTTTAAATCATCATATGTAATATATGCTGTCTTACTTTCCCACGCTTCTGGATTATTTCTTTCTGAAACAATATATAAATCTCCTGACCCTTCTAAAGAGAACCTCTTATCTAGAAGAATTAATCCTCTAGTAATTTCCTTAATAAGCTTTCTATTTTCTCCTCTACTATATGTCTCCTCATCAACATATACATTTATGCTTTCTACTCGAATTTTCTTGGTTTCAAACTCTAAATCATTAGCTTCAGTAGACTTATGTACCGAATCATCCCAAATCAAAAAGGTACTCTCTACTTTAATTCTAAATCTATAAGAAAATACCCAAAGAAAACATATTGATACTACAATAATTAATGCAAAAATTATTGCTTTTTTCTTCACCCTCTTCTCCCCCTTTCTATTAGATTTATAGCACAATCATTCTCAGTTACTAGCTCAATACTTCCCCTTTCAGTAATTCTTATTAACCCATTTCAGAAACTCATCTTTTAACTTTGCTTCAGAAATTCCTATGATTTTATCAGTAGAGCAATTTGTAGAGAATAGTTCATATAACATCTTTTTATCATACGTCTTCACAAGATATTCATACATAAGCATTGCTTCTGCATATGTCAAATTATTTAAATCATTCTCACTTTTATTGCCAGTTGCCACCTCTCCAAGACTATACACATAACGACTAGGAACTTCTGGAATAGTCTTCCATTTTTCGTCTTTTAACGTTACTAACGCACACACTTTTTGAAAATCATACTGATTATAATTCTTGTAATTCAGATTATTATTCGAAATATTTTTATACGCTTTCTTAATTAACGCAAGAAACTCTCCTTCGTCAGAGTGTTTTTCTATTTTATCCTCTTTTCTAAAATACCAATAATCAACCTTATCATCGACTGTAAGCTTTTTAATCTTCTTCTCTACTTGTAACGAATAATACTCTGCCATACCCTCATAGAGCCATCGTTTTTCTTCTCTAGACTTATTATTACATGTGTAAAAATGTGTTAATTCATGTGAAATTGTGTCAGGTCCCGCATTCGGAACTAAAACGATTCTATCTTCGTATGTCTTAGATATGTCTCCAGTCGGTATATGTTCAATCCTAATTCGAGATGTTTTCTCTATTACACTTTTTAATTTCGGATAATCCTTAGATAAAAGATTCTTTAACTCTGTATGATAATCTAATACCTCGCTCCATATTTTAGTTTCATCATTTTTATCGATTTCATAATTTGATGGATAATTTAACTGAAATTCTTTGTTGTAAATTCTCAAGTCCTCTTTATGAGCAAGATTAAATCTAAATAGAGCCTGTTCGCCTTTTGTTAAGTTATCTTCTTTTTCTGTATTCTTCGAAAACCTATTAAAAAGCTTTCCTTTATCCTCACATAATCTATCCCATCCATATTTTTTATAAATCCACTGCCCATACTGCTTTGCAATATATACATTATCATCATTCGATTTCTTTAAAGTTGTAAGTAACTCAAACGGACTAAGAACATCACTTGCTTTAGTTTTTAAATCCACTGAAACATTTTTCTTGCCTATCGGTTCATTTCGAATAATACTTTCTAATGCAAGTCCTTTCCAGTATCCTTCCATAATCCCAGTGCATTCAGTTAAATATACTAAATAATCTCCACTTTCTACTTCTTCTTCATTAACATAAAGTTCTTTTTTGTTCTCTTCAATTTTATTCCATGAATTTGGGACAATATAAATACTAATCTTTATCTTATTTCCACTTATTCTATATAATTTAACCAAATCATTCCGAATCTGATTTACTAACTCACTTGCTCTATTTTTTGAATAAACCGATTCTTCAAAACAAATCTCTGTCCCTCCTACTCGAACCCTTTTTGCATTAAACTCAGTCAAACTATTCTTTGATCTTTCTTTTTTTATATCATCCGTCAAAAGGATTTTAGCTTCTATAAAAGTTCTTACTGGATAATACGTTATAAACGAAACAGCAAAAATCAAAACAACTAATACAGCACTAATAACGCATATTTTTCTCTTCACTTTTCCCCTCTTTCCTTATTTATTCTCAAATCTAATACTCTTTTATAACCCACTTCTTAAATGCAGCATATAAGTCTTCTTCTGTACAGTGAAAACACTCATTAAAAGTTTTCTCCGATTCCCCATATTCCACAATTTGTCTTTGCATGCCATGTTTCACCAAATAATCTACTAGTAGCGCAGACTGAAAATATGACATTTCATTTAAACAGTTCGTTTGCTCTTTATATCCATAAGAATCATTTACCGACATATACACATTTGATTTCGCTAAATGTGTATTCTTATCTAATGTTCCTGTTAAATACATTGCAGCTGCACATTTATAATACAAAGGAAAATTATACGTTTTTTCCTCAAAACTAATTCCGCTTTTTTCTTCGTACTTTTTTACTACTGAATCTAAAAATCTACATTCTTCTGAAGTACATTTAATTCTGCTATTAAATTTTTTACACGATGATTCTTTGATTATCCCTTTTTCATATGCCTCCTGTTCTAATAATGCTTCTAAATATACTGCCGTGCCTTCGATTAACCAAGAATTTTCCCTTTTAAATTCCTGTTCTAAATATGAATGCGATAATTCGTGCATAAGGTAAAAAAACGAAAAACACTCATTCACTATTACTATTTTCTGTTCTTTACTTGTATTCACTTTCCCGTCGCCAATACAATGGACTCTTATATTTTTCAAAAAGTCTTTCTCTTTTTTAGACGTTAATTTCTTTTCTATAATCAACGACTTCAAACGATCTTTCATCGTCATAAATTCACACAGTACTTTATAATTTTGGTTCAAATTTATATTAAACTGTTTCGAAAAATCAAAAAAAACATCCCCATCTGTTACAGATAACTCATCCTTTTTATCTATATAACACTCGGTCCCATATTTAAAATTTGTATTAATTTTAATTTTGCTTTCTTTTCCTACACAATCATGATAGTATTCAGGTATTTGCTCACCTTTAGATTTAAGAAACGTTGCAAAACCATACTTATCAGTAACCCACCTCCCAAAATCAATAGCAACTTGTTTTGCAAATTTATAATTTGGATTACTTCTCTTATCCAAATACAAGGGATTTAGTTTCAAAGTATCCACATAATCTTTTCTATTCAAAATATTCTTTATATCTTTTTTATTACATTTTTTTCCTCGAACAAGGTTTACAAACGAAAGCTTTTTCCATTCTCCTTTACACCCAAGAAATCTTCCAGCAAACGATTCTAAATAAGTACCATCTTTTACAGAACTGACCGTAGCATAGATACAATTATTCTCATCAGATTTTATGTTCCAACCTTCTGGAATAATATAAATAACCCCTCCCACTACATCTTTACTCAGACTATGTATCTCACACAAATCCTTTTGTATACAATCAATCAACAATGAATATTTTTCTTTGTCATAAACACTTTTCTCAATAGAAATTTGATATCCGCCCAATTCTACGCTAAATCCATCAAATATCGCGCTATTTAATTCATTTCTGTCATGATGAAATGTTTTTGTAAACATCAGTTTGCTTTGTAAAAATGTCCTATTCTTATACGGACATACAGCTAGCAGAACAATAATAATTGGAACTAAAAAAAATAATAATCTTTTCTTCTTCATTCTTCCTCTTCTTCCCCACTTCCATTAAATTTGTAACTGCAATTACATACTTAATTAAGTTTTTATTAATTATGAGCATTAATTCCCCCAAAAACAACTGACATATCTGTCAACTTTTTATATTTGCCTTTAATATTTGCATTTTTTCAAATACAAAAAAACTCATGGTATTTCTACCATGAGTTTCTAATTTCTTATTTATTCTCTGATGAAGCTTCAACCAATCCTTTGAAGAGTGGATGTGGTCTGTTAGGACGTGACTTAAATTCTGGATGTCCCTGAGTAGCGATAAAGTATGGATGATCTTCAAGCTCGATCATTTCTACAATATGACCATCTGGTGACTGACCTGAGAAAACGAGTCCTGCCTTTGCAATTTCGCTTCTAAATGTGTTGTTTACTTCATATCTATGTCTATGACGTTCAGAAATCTCGTCTGTGCCATAAAGCTTATGTGCAAGAGTGCCCTCTACCAAATGACATGGATAAGCTCCCAGTCTCATAGTTCCACCGAGATTCTCTACTTCCTTCTGTTCCGGCATGAGATCGATAACCGGATGCATAGTTTCAGCATTAAGTTCAGAAGAATGGGCATCCTTCCAACCTACAATATCTCTAGCATATTCTACGAGAGCCATCTGCATTCCGAGACAGATTCCTAAGAATGGAATCTTATTTTCTCTAGCATATTTAATAGCAGAAATCATTCCTTCTGTACCACGAGAACCAAATCCTCCAGGAACGATTAATCCATCGATACCTTTAAGTGTTTCTTCAACACCATTCTTCTCAATATCTTCCGCCTCTACCCAACGGATATTAACCTTAATTCTCTTATCAATACCACCATGATATAGAGCTTCTACAACAGAAAGATATGCATCATGAAGCTTTGTATATTTACCAACTAAAGCAATTTCTACTTCCTTCTCTGGATTGAGAAGGTTATTCACCATAGTCTTCCACTCTGTGAGATCTGGTTCAGGACACTCAAGTCCTAATGATTCACATACTGCATCAGCTAACTTCTCATCTTCCATCATAAGTGGAACTTCGTAGATACTAGATGCATTTAAGTTCTGAATAACATGATTTGCTGGAACGTTACAGAACTGAGCAATCTTCTGCTTTACATCAGAATCGAGTTCCATACCTGTACGAGCTACGATTACATCGGCATAGATACCTGTTCTCATAAGCTCTCTCACGCTCATCTGTGTAGGCTTAGTCTTCAGTTCTTCTGAACCAAAGAGGTAAGGAATCAGTGTAACATGAATGAGACATGTATTTCCAATTCCCTGTTCCTGTCTAAACTGACGGATAGCTTCGAGGAATGGCTGGGATTCCATATCTCCTACAGTACCACCAACCTCGATAATTACTACATCAGACTTTCCTGTATCAAAACGGCCTTTAATTTCATTTGTAATATGAGGGATAACCTGTACAGTACCTCCGCCGTAATCTCCACGACGTTCTTTGTTCAGAACTGACCAGTAAACCTTTCCACTAGTTACATTTGAGTTGTAGTTAAGACTTTCGTCGATAAATCTCTCATAATGTCCCAAGTCGAGGTCAGTCTCTGTACCATCATCAGTTACAAATACTTCACCATGCTGAATAGGGTTCATAGTACCCGGATCCACATT
>JAIKZI010000074.1 GCA_024682375.1 Lachnospiraceae bacterium
TTTGATGAAGATAGTGGAAGTGTAGAGAAAAGTGCAGATAAATATGCTGAAGATATGTTAATTCCACAAGTAGAGTATGAAGAGTTTGTAAACAAAAATAGATTCGATGTATCTCATATTATTGAATTTGCAAATAGGATACAACGAGATCCTGGAATTGTTTTGGGAAGATTACAAAATGATTATTATGTAAGGTATGATGATAAGAGTGTTAAAGAACTGAAGCATAAATATAAAGTTACAATGGGTGAAAATAATTAATATAAAAGTAAACTTATGACAGGAAAACTATATGATATCCACTCCAGCAATCGATTTTTTTGAATCATAAAAAAATATTGTAGTAATTGTGATCTTTATATTAGTTATTATGTTTATTGTTCTTGTATTTAAGGGAGAGATAATATTTGATCCTAAAATATAGTGGATTTTTTTGAACTATACAAAAAGGAGCCTGATGTGTGCCAGGCCCCTTTTTGTATGCGTGCGCTTTGTGTTTAGCTTTTAATTACCTAATCTGTTCACATATGAATTCCATCAATTTATCATAAGTTTTTATCTTTATTATCTCGTTTATGATTGCAGGTTCTGTGAGGATCATTGTCAGGGAATCAAAAATCTCATTGAAGATGTAGCGCTCATCTTTTCTGAAGCAGAGCATGATGATTAGGTTTACATTGCTTTCATCCCATGAGATTTTTGATTTTGAGATATAGAAATACATACCGGTTTTCTTCGCATCCATTTGGAGGGAATGAGGGATGGCGAAGTTGTCAAAACCGGTAGAACTCATCTCTTCTCTGGCGTGAATCTGATCGGCAAATGTCTCATCGACGTAGCCGAGAGAGCAGAGTTTATCTGTAAGATATGAGATGGCATCATCTTTTGAAGAAAAGTCATCGCCATATTCGAAAAGTTCTGGTTTAAAAATCTTCTTAAAATTATGTTCGAAACGTTTCTTCTCCTTTAGATGCTTTATCTCTTCAATTTTATGTGAAATTGATTTTGTGTTGTTCTCTGAAAGAAATGGGGCAACGACTACAGTTGGAGCCTCGTGTGGTTTGTTTAGGGGAACAGTAGAAATGATAAAATCAACTTTTGTGTTTGTATCTAAACTATCCTCACTTTGAACAATGTTTGTGACAACAATTTCTGAAGAAAAACGATCTCGAATAGTATCAAAAAGTCTAGAATCCATTGCATAGTAAGTAGGGCTTAGAATGATTGTCTGAAGCTTTGAAGACAAAACTCTTTGAGTCTCAAATGCAGAACCTAAGTGGAAAGCAATGTAAGCAATCTCATCATCGTTTATCGAAAGTCCGGTTTCTTTATAAATGATTTCCGAGCATAAAACTGCGTGCTCGTATATAAGAGGGCAGGTTGCTTTGATCGAAGTACCGAGTGGGTTTCGATTGAAGGTCTGATTCTTTGCGCGGAAAAGAAGATTATTTATATGAAGGCAGAATCTGACATAGAAATCAGGATCCTTTAAATTCAAATCTAGAAAAGAATTAATCTCTTTTACAAATTTATTCACGATATTTAAGCAAGCTGGTGTTACATGCTCTTTTAAAGTCTCGATTGTAATAGATTGATAATCCAAAGATGTAGAACGTGATATCAAAAGTAGAGTAATTTCATCGACTTCTTCTGCGGAAAAAAGAACACCAAACCTTTGCTCCAAAATCGAAATTAGCTCGTTTGAGATTCTATACTCATGTTCCTTTATTTCAGAATGTGCATGGGAATCGAGAGTAGGAGCGCTTCTATCGTTTTGGATTCTTGTGATTGCAATTGTTAGGTGCAAAACTAGACTTATCAGCGAATAATCGTTGATAAAGTACTGGTTCTGACTCAAAACTGTCAGGATTGCATCTTTTATAGATTGTATATCGATGTCAGGGAAGGCGTTTTGAATCGTGTCTAAGTCAACGAAGTTTTCATTTGCTTCATTGTAGATTAGATGGCTTATGATACGTCTTTTGTTCCTTTCTGAACCGACGATAGATATATTTTCTGATTTGATTTCTAGTGATAAATCGAAGTTCTCTAAAAGCTTTCGGATTCTTGGGAAAACCGAGCGGAGTGTAGTAGGTGCGATGAAAAGCTCCTCGCAAAGATCATAAGTTTTGAGTAGAGTAGAATTTTGCTCTGATTTTATAATTCTATTTATTATATAGGCGCAGCGTTCGCGGGAAGTCTGCGGAATGTTTACCTTGTTATCTTTTAGGGCAAGGCTTGCGATTTTAGGTTCAAGTTTATAGCCGTGAGGGGATGAAACGATGATTCCTGGAAACTCATCGTTTAGTTCATGCACATATGACTTTATCGTACGAACTGAGAGCGAAAGTTCTGATGAGAGCACTCGCGCAGTAAGCCAATTATCATTTTCAAACATAAATTTCAGTAAACCCAGATGCTTAACTTGCATAGAAATTCTCCTGTAATTCAAATTCGTAAACAATCCCTATGGATATGTAGTATAACACGAGACATATAGATGTAGGAAACTTTTCGGGGAAAAAACTTTGCACTCATTTGCACACCCTGGTGCAAAAGGCCGTTTGAATCAGGGGTTTTAAAGATAGACAATATAGTCAAGAAAGGAAACCGAATGAGGTTTCAAATAGGGATTATAGATTTAAAAGGAGAAGTATTATGGACAAAATCAATGTATTACTAGTTTGTGGATCAGGAGCAAGCAGTGGATTTATGGCTGCTAATATCAGAAAGGCTGCATCAGCTAGGGGACTCGAGATGTCAGTGACAGCTCGAAGCGAAGCCGAGATTAGTAACTATGTAGATGAGATTGATTGCCTGCTTGTGGGGCCACATCTTGCATCGGAACTTGATTACATCAAAGAGGATATCGAAGGATATGATATCAAACTTGATATTATCGACAAAGGTGCTTATTCAAAACTAAATGGTGATCAGGTAGTAGATCAGATATTGGGGATGTTTAGCTGATTGTTCAGCGAAAAATCAGGAGGAGATGTAAATGAAAAAACTAATTGATTGGTTAGAGAATTCTTTTGCACCAAAGATGACAAAAGTAAACACGAATGTTTGGATTGTTACAATTAAAGATTCAATCATGCAGGTATTGCCATTCATTTTCTTGGGAACTATTTTCTGTTGTTTGGCTATTATTGAAAACTATGTGAAATTACCATTTTCATTCTGGACACCATTCGGATGGACAATGAGCAAGATTTCACTTCTCGTAGCTTTCTTGATTCCTTTTAACTTCTGTGAAAAAAAGAGATACAGAAAGCAGAGACTTATAGCAGGACTTACTGGTTTGCTTCTGTTTATGATGATTGTTACACCACAGTTTGAAGCTGATAAAACAATCGGTTTCGGACATAGCTCACTTGGAGCAGGTGGTATGTTCGTAGCTATTATTTCTGGCATTGTGACTTGCTGGATCTTTGGACTTTTTGCCAAGTTCTCATTCTTTAAAGATGATTCACCAATTCCGGATTTTGTAAGACAGTGGTTCGATGCTTTACTACCAATCGGCCTTACAATTGTACTTGGATGGGTTGTTGTTTTGATTCTAAATGTTGACCTATACACAATTATCGTTGGAATCTTTATGCCACTCCAGAAATTCCTAAATACTTGGTATGGATTTACATTCTTTATGTTCTTCACATGCTTCATTTATTCAATGGGTATTTCAAGCTGGGTACTTACACCTATCGGAGAACCAGTTAGACTTGCAACTATCGCAAAGAACTTAACACTTGTAGCAGCTGGAACAGCATCAGCTTCAACTCTTGGAATTTATACAGAAGGTTTGGTTTACACATGTTATATGTGGGTCGGTGGTATCGGATGTACACTTCCACTTGTAATCATGCTTATGAGATCTAGATCTAAAGAACTAAGTGCTCTTGGAAAAGCATGCCTCGTACCATCTTTCTTCAATATTAATGAGCCTGTAATTTTTGGATGTATCGCATGGAATCCATACCTTATGCTTCCAATGTGGATTCAGGGTATTGTAATTCCATTACTTACATACTTCGCAACAAAGGTTATCAGATTTGCACCACTTCCACATGTTCAGTTTGAGCTATGGTATTCACCATACCCAGTTGGAACTATTATGAATACGATGAGTCAGGGTGCAGGAGCAATTATAAGAGCTTTGATATTCCTTGCAATATCAGTAACTGTTTCTTCAATTATTTGGTATCCATTCTTCAAGGCTTATGAGAATAATTGCTTACTCGAGGAAAAAAAGGCTGAACAAAACTAGAGATTTGGAGAGTAATTATGGACGAAAAAACAGTAGAAAATGCAATGCAGATAATAATGTTTGCCGGTGATGCGAGAGATTTTTGTAAAAAAGCACTCGATAAGGTTAGTGAAGAAAAGTTCGAAGAAGCAGAAGAACTTTTTAAGAAGGCCGATGAAGAGATTACAAAAGCGCATCACATCCAGACAGATTGCATCCAGGGTGCGATTGCTGGGGAAGAGATGGAGTATAACGTTCTTTTTTCCCATGCACAGGATACACTGATGACAATCTATAGTGAAATCGGACTTGCAAAGAAAATTTTTGCATTGTATAGAAGAATCGACGAGAGATTAAAGTAAGGGGGCAGGAGATGCGACAGAATTTAGAGACATTTCCAAAGGATTTCATGTGGGGCGGAGCTTTTGCGGCGAACCAGATGGAAGGTGCTTGGAATGAAGGAAATAAGGGTTGGTGCGTAGCGGATATAAATGAGTTTACTCCGGATGTACCTGATGATAAAAAATACAACATGGAAGTTACGAGAAAATACGTTGAAGATGCAATGAATGCAGGATCCGATCGTATCTTTCCGAAGAGACATGG
>JAIKZI010000024.1 GCA_024682375.1 Lachnospiraceae bacterium
TCCGTCTGTGTTTAACCTATTGGCTTCTCCGACAGATGAAGCTAACAGAAATAATATCGCAGTTATACTGGATTCAGCGGTACGAAATATGAAAGATGCTGAGAAGAATTACGAAGGAGATAAGCAATATCTAAAATTTGGAGTAATGATTGATGAGCATCATAAAGTTACGTATCATGCTAATTATGATGGCTGTGAGAATAAGGATGGAATTAGTGCAAATAGCGCTGATGAGCTGCTTAGGATGTTAGAAGAATAAGGTGATATTGGATATCCCAAAAAATAAGATGAGTACCGATGGGACTTGATTCTCGCCAGACGCTTCGCGCTGGCTCGGTCGGTTCGAAAAAAATAAGGTCCACTGGACCTTATTTTTTTCGAACCCCACACGATATTGTGTAATATCTTTGAAAGAGTTCAAGCCCCAGCTACGTATAATAAAAGAAGCAGATAGCTTAGCTATCTGCTTCTTTTATTATGCAGGAGATGGGACTTGAACCCACACGATATTGCTATCACTAGCACCTGAAGCTAGCGCGTCTGCCATTCCGCCACTCCTGCGAACATGAATAATCTTATCTGTTTTGGGCCTGGCAGTCAAGAAGAAGGGAGTTGTTAGACAATATTCTTAATATTAACTTTATATAGTTATAGTTGACAGAAAACTAGTATAGGCGTAGTATAACAACAGACGGCTAAACTGATCATTGAAAGGATTGGTATGGCGAATATAAATATGCTTAAAAAGAGCGGAATGCTAGGATATCTGCTGCTTTTTTCCTTGATTTTAGGCGGATTGAGGGATGGGTGGTTTGTGTTTCCGTTTGGAGTGTTACTTTTAGTAATACTTTTTTTGCGTTGTTTTTCGTATAGGGATTTGTGTTTTAATAGAAAATTGAATATTGGAATTGGGATATTTGCCGTATTTGCAGTTCTATCTGTATTTACGGGGGTGTCTAGTCAAGATGCTATAGTTGGTACCTTGAAATTCATGGTATTTGTAGTCTTTTTGACATTGCTTTTGCAGACTTCGAAAGAGGAGAAGGATGTTGTATTTGAGTTGATTCCATATTTTGGGATGCTGGTATTGGTATTATCTGCATTACTTTCTTTACTACCTTATTTTCATAATATCATTATCAATAAAGCAGGCAGGCTTTCGGGAACCTTTGGCTACGCCAATACTTTTTCGATGCTTTTGTTTGTTTCACTAGTTATTTTCATGGAGTTTACTTCTTCAGATTCTAAGAACACTTTTAATAACTCGATGGGTTATTTACTGTTGGGATTTGGAATTTTATGGACTGGAAGTAGATCTACTATTATTCTCACAGTTATTTATTTGTTGGTACATATGTTTTTAGGAAAAAATAAGAACATAGTAATGTATCTTATTTTTCTGTTTTTCGTTTTAGCTATTGTTTTATATTTCTTTTTTACTGGTAGTACTAGCGGTTTTGGAAGAATTTTTTCCGTCTTCTCTAATAGTTCTACTCTGGTTGGAAGAGAAATCTACAATATAGATGGATTTGAACAATTAGTTCGTCATCCATTTGGAATGGGATATTTGGGATGGTTTTTCGAGCAGGGAGCGGTTCAGTCAGCTCCATATGTGACAAAGGTTGTCCATAATAGTTTTTTACAGATTGGACTGGACTTTGGCATAGTGCCGATGATTTTGGCAATTGTCGCAGCTGTATTTATGGTTAGATATTCTAAGACGGAATATCGTTTAGCTTTGATTTTTGTAATGGTTCATTTCGCATTTGATCTGGACTCGGAATTCTTAGGATATATGTTTATTATCCTATTGCTTGTTGATTGGGACAGGATTCAACTAGTTAAAGCTGAGCCGAATTTTAGGTTTGTTGGTATTCTTTCCACAACTTTAATTGGAATACTTTTTGTATGGCAGAGTTTGTTTTGGATTCTAGCTGGTACTAATAATAGTAAGCTTGCTTTAAGGCTAAGTCCGGATAATGTTCTTGTAGAAAACGCTTATATGGTTGGACTTAAGGATATAGATGAGGCAAGTTTACATGCTAAGAATATAAAAAGAATAGTTCCAAACTTTGGAGTTCCTTATGATATTTTAGCGATGAAGTATTTTAAGGATGGAGATTATTTGAAGATGTCGGAAGAGGGACTTTTGGCATGCAAGTATCAGAAGTACGATATGGAAGTTTTTGATCATTATGTACTGATGCAGGAACAGGCGCTTATGTCTTCTGGTGATGAGAGTGTGAGAGATAAAATTTTAAAAGATCTTCAAAGTGGAGTTGATTATTTATATAAAGTAAAAGACAGCACCAATCCACTTTCGTATAAGACTGTAGATGCACCGAGCTTCGTTTTATCTTATAACACGAAGTCGATTTTAGATAAATATGGTATTGAGCATCAATAAAGGGGCTAAATTATGCAGAAAAAACAGATCGGTTTAATAGCATTCGTTTCAGTAATGGTTGTTCTTCTGGTGATTCTGGTTGTGAAGTTATTTCATGACAGTGATAAACAGAAGATGTACACCGAGGTAGCAGAAGAGGTAAAGGTTTCCAAGAAAGTGAAGAAGAATCAGCACGAAGTGGATTTTTCAAAGCTGAAGAAAGAAAATAGTGATATTTTTGCCTGGATAAAAGTTGATGGAATGAAAATTGATTATCCGGTTCTTATGAGTAGTGGTGATAAAGATACTGATTATTATCTTCTTCATAATCTGGATCATTCTGATGGCAGACCTGGTTGTCTATATGTTCAGAAGGAGCAGGCTAGAGATTTTTCAAATACTAATACAATTATTTATGGACATAACATGTATAACAATGGAACGATGTTCAATCCATTGATTCAGATGCAGGATGAAGCTTTTTTCAATGAGCATACTAAATTTACAATTGAGACAGAAACGCAGAGATTGACATATAAAATATGGGCTGCTGTACAGTTTAGTGATGACCATCTTTTGTATAAATACGATTTTCAGACAGATGTTGGAAAGAACCAGTTTATTTCAGCTATTACGTCAGTTCGTGATATGTACTCACATGTCAATCCGGATGTGAAAGTGGATGAGACAAGCAAGCTTGTAACACTTTCTACATGTATGACAAAAGACAGCACACATCGTTATTTGGTAATCGGCGTTTTGGATAAGACTGTTGATTTAGAGGATTAGGTATGAAGAAGAAATTATCTATATACCATATAGGTGATATAGTAGTCGTTCTATTGATGGTGGTTCTGGTTTGCTTCGTTGGATATCGGATCATAAATAAGCATTTGATTTATGCCAAAGATAACGACGAAAAGGATATGGTTACCTATCAGGGACATAAATACGCATACAATGAAGATTTGTATACGGTTTTATTTATGGGACTGGATTCGCGAGATATGAACGATGCACCAGCCTATGACAATGTAAAAAATGCTGGTGTTCAGTCGGATACTTTGATTCTTTTTATATTAAATACTAAGGAAAAAAGTTTGAAGGTCCTTCCTATAAGCAGAGATACTATTACTTCGATAGATATTTATGATTTCGGTGGAAATCGAAGCGGAACTTCGAAGGCGCAGATAACTTTGCAATATGCTTACGCAGGTGGTGGGAAGAAAAGCGCTGAGGCAACGTGTAAGGCAGTCTCGAATCTTTTGTACGGAGTTAAAGTTGATAGGTATTGCGCATTGGATTTGAATTCTATTTCAAAACTAAATGATGCAATAGGCGGTGTGACTGTAGATGTAATCGAAACTTTGGATGAAGAATTAGTAGAAGGAAAGAGAGTCACACTTCACGGTGAACAGGCAGAAACCTATGTAAGAAATAGATTTCATGATAAATCTGGCGGGAATGATTATAGAATGGAACGTCAGAAACAGTACTTTAGAGAGTATGTAAAAACTTTTATTAAAAAGATGAAGGCAGACATAACGCTGCCGTTGGATGTTTTTTCCTCAATAAGTGATGACATGAATACCAACATAAAAACATCTGAGTTTGTGAAACTGGTCTCTACTTTTATAAAGTGTGACCTGTCGGATGATGTGTATTTGTCGGAACCGGGTGAGAACGTGTTTAATGAGACAACGAGTCACGATGAATTCATAGTAGATGATAAAGCTATGTTTGATCTAGTTTTAAAGACTTTTTATAAGAAAGTAGATTGATCATCTCATTAAACTAGTATTAACCCTTATTAGGGAGTTAATATACCACACAAAGGCCTTTTAAAAGGAGGAAGTTATAGTGAAGAAATTTCTATCAGGAGTGTTAGCACTCGCATTAGTATTTACACTTGCTGTTCCAGTACTCGCAGCAGAAAACGTTTCATCAGTAGATACAAGTACTGCAAATACGTCAACTGTTACAAATCTTTATGTAGCTAGTAAAGCAGACTATGATCAGGTATTTGGTGCAGGCGCTTATGATAAGTTGATTGCATCAAATACAACAAAAGTAGCAAATGTTGTAAAAGAAAAAGCTGCTGATATCAAGAATTTCCTTGAAAATGCAAAAATCGATACATCAAAGAAAACTATCGCTAAGACAGCTACAAAGGTCTTCGATTTAGAGGGACCTGGATTGGTAGCAGGTGATGTAACAACAGAGTGGAAGATCGAAAAAGGATCATTCTCTGATGCTTCACTTGGTGATGGTCAGTATGTAGTAGTTCATGTTAAAGATGATGGAACTGCCGAATATCAGATCGTAACAACAAAGAATGGTGTAGTTCAGGAAGAACTTGTATTCCATGGTGCTTCACCAGTTGCTTTCTACGCAGTAGTAGATAACACAGAAGCAAAGGCTAAGTCCCCTAAGACTGGTGATGCTTCAATGGCACTTATCATTCTTGCAATTGCTGGTGCAGGAGTTGTAGTTGCTTCAAAGAAGAAAATTGCATAATATATTTTTTATTATCTAATTATTACAATTTGTGTGGTTTCAAATCCTACTCCCAGGCATCTAAGGATAGTGTCTGGGAGTAATTTTATGTTATTCTATTTATAGTAAGTTAAATAGATAAATTTTTGAGGAATTTTTTATGAGAACGAGAGAAGAAGCTATAGAATATGGTTTATCATTCCCATATGTATATTTGGATACTCCATTTAAAGATACAAACTGGAAGTTAGTTAGATTTAAAGGGAATAACAAAGCTTTTCTTTGGACATATGAAAAAGATGGTTATGTAAATCTAAATGTGAAAGTGGATCCGATGAAAGCTTGGGTTCTTAGAGATATGTATGAATCAGTCATCCCAGGATATCATCAGAATAAAGAACATTGGAACACGATTATTCTAGATGGAAGTATTCCTGATGAAGAAATCAAAAACATGATAGCAGAAAGTTATGATTTGATTTCAGATTCGCCTGCAAAAAGAATATATGAAGCGGTAAAGAAGATTCCTAAAGGAAGAGTCGCTACATATCAGCAGGTTGCAGCTCTTGCAGGTAATGAAAAGATGTCTAGAGCAGTTGGAAACGCTCTTCATAAGAATCCAGATCCGGATAATATTCCATGTTTTAGAGTAGTGAATGCAAAAGGCGAGTTGGCAAAGGGTTTTGCTTTCGGTGGACTAGATTCTCAGGCGTCTCTTTTGGAAGCAGAGGGAATAGAAGTTATTGATGGTAAGGTAGATCTTTTGAGATATCAATGGAATGTGAAAAAAATATAAATTTCTTGTTGACTTCTCCAACTAAACCGTATACAATAATACCTGTTCGCGGAAGTGTCGGAACTGGCAGACGAGCAAGACTAAGGATCTTGTGTTCATTGCGAACGTGTGGGTTCAAGTCCCATCTTCCG
The DNA here is from genome assembly GCA_024682375.1 of Lachnospiraceae bacterium. Lineage (GTDB taxonomy): Bacteria > Bacillota > Clostridia > Lachnospirales > Lachnospiraceae > Lachnocurva. The sequence continues at coordinate 5,810 of JAIKZI010000024.1, forward strand.
CATTATTAACTAAGAACTAGGATGCATCCTAGTTCTTTTTTTATTTCCACCTCACCCCATCTTCCTAATACCTACAGACGAAACATACCCACTATATCAATCTTATATAACACTTCCAGAAAACTTTGATATATAATTATCTAGATGTGGTTAATATATATAATGGAGGGAAATAAGATGAGTTACGTTGACGAAGTTCTGAGACGTGTTAGTGACAAAAATTACAGTGAGCCTGAGTTTATTCAGGCAGTTACAGAAGTTCTTGAGTCACTTCGTCCAGTTATTGAAAAGCATGAAGACAAGTACAGAAAAGAAGCTTTGCTTGAGCGACTCACAGAACCTGATAGACTTGTTAAATTCAAAGTACCTTGGGTTGATGATAATGGAAATATACAGGTAAATACAGGCTACAGAGTACAGTTCAATAATTCTATTGGACCATACAAGGGAGGACTTAGATTACATCCTTCTGTAAATACTGGAATTATCAAATTCTTAGGATTCGAGCAGGTATTTAAGAACTCACTTACTGGACTTCCTATCGGTGGAGGAAAGGGCGGTTCTGATTTTGATCCGAAGGGTAAGTCAGATCGAGAGGTTATGGCTTTTTGCAATAGCTTTATGACAGAACTTTACAAATATATCGGAGCAGATTGCGATGTGCCTGCCGGTGATATCGGAACAGGTGCTAGAGAAATTGGTTACCTGTATGGTATGTATAAGAAACTTACTGGCAGATATGAAGGAGTACTTACTGGAAAAGGTCTTTCCTACGGCGGTTCTTTGGCCCGTAAAGAGGCTACAGGTTATGGATTGGTTTACATTACAGATGAACTTCTAAAAGACCATAACGACTCTTTAAAGGGCAAGGAGGTAGTAGTTTCCGGTGCGGGAAATGTCGCAATCTATGCGATTGAAAAAGCTACACAGCTTGGAGCAAAAGTACTTACCTGCTCAGATTCTACTGGATGGATCTATGATCCGGACGGAATTGACTTAGAACTTTTAAAAGAAGTTAAAGAGGAAAAAAGAGAGCGCTTAACAGCGTATAAAGCAAAGAAGCCAAATGCTGAATATTATGAAGGTAAAGGCGTATGGTCTGTAAAATGTGATGTGGCGCTTCCTTGTGCGACACAGAATGAACTTGATTTAGATGATGCAAAGATGCTTGTGGAGAATCATGTTTTGGCTGTATGTGAAGGTGCAAACATGCCAACTACTCTAGAAGCTACTGAGTATTTAAAAGAAAATAATGTATACTTCATTCCAGGAAAAGCTGCAAATGCAGGTGGCGTTGCAACTTCAGCTCTTGAAATGTCACAGAATAGCGAGAGATTATCATGGACATTTGAAGAGGTGGATTCAAAACTACATGGAATTATGACAAACATATATAAGAATATTTCTGATGCAGCCATAAGATATGACTGTGAAGGAGATTATGTAGTAGGTGCGAATATCGCTGGATTTGAAAAAGTTTGCGATGCAATGCTTTCTCAGGGTCTATACTAGAAGAAATAATTTTTATAATAAAAGAATCGACCGTGATTTCTCACGGTCGATTCTTTTTGTTATATAGGTGGAGGTAAATGAATTATTAAAGCTTAAACTTACCAACAATATCTGAAAGTTTTGTCGCAACTGTTTCCTGGTTTAGAGCCATTGTAGAAACTTCGTTTACTGTTGATGAAACATTATTTACAGTCTCTGTAACTTCGGATGATGATGTTGCAGTATCCTGTGCAGATTCTGCAATAGACTGTACGGCTTCGTTTACTTCATCCATTGTACGGTTGATTGAATTAACCATCTCTGTAATCTGAGCAAATAAATTCTCAAACATCTGAGCGTCGTCACCATACTGCTGACCGATTCCTACGAACTTGTCATAGTCAGGAGTAACTGTTTCCTGTAAGAAGTTAAGAAGGTCTGATGCATTTGTGTTTAGTGAAGCAAAAGCTTCCTGAACTCCGGAGATAGTTTCATTAATCTTATCAACTGTTCCGGCAGTCTCTGTTGCAAGCTTACTGATTTCAGAAGCAACAACTGCGAAACCTCTTCCCTGTTCACCAGCTCTGGCAGCTTCGATAGAAGCGTTTAGAGATAGAAGAGTAATCTGATCTGCAATCTCTGAAATATAGTTTGCAAGATCTCCGATTTCGTTAACAACTTCAGCTTTCTTTCTAGCAACCTTAAATTCTTCGCCTCTGGTTTCAACGATAGTGATTGCATTGTCATATGCCTGCTTGCTTGAAGATTCAATCTCTTCAGCTCTGTTTTTGATTTCAGTAATCTGACCAACAGTATTCTGAACTTCATCGTTTAGAACATTGATAGAATCACTTACTTCAGCTACAGAAGCACTTACCTCTTCAGTAGCAGCACCAGTATTTGTCATAGCATCGTTTACCTGAAGCATATTGGACTGGATGCTATCAAATCTTGAGCTAAGTTCAGTTGCAACTCGGCTCATGTTTTCACTTGTGTCGCTGACTTCGCTTGAACCTTCGGAGATTCTAGAAATCACATCACGGTTGTTTTCATACATTTCATTTAAGGAACCGCTCATCTGACCGATTTCATCTTTTCTCTTTGCGGAAATCTTCTGAGTTGTAAAGTCTCCACTTGCAAGGCTATTTGCAAATTCCTTAACTGATTTAATAGACTTAGTAATACTTGCAACAATAAGTATTAGAACGAAGACACAGATAAGTGTTGCAACTATAGCTACGAAAGTCATAAGACCAATCAGACGTATTACTGGAGCATTTAATTCACTCTGTGGCATCTGAATCATAAGTTTCCAACCAACCTCTGGCATTGTTGAATAGTAGAGATTGTATTTTTCACCATCTATATCAAATGAAGTTGTACCTTTTGAATTAGATAAAACTTCTTTTGAAGCTGTTGCTAAGGATTTGTTTGAGTCATCGGCGATGTTTAAATTCTTCTCGGCTTTCTTTGAATCCTTGTCGTAGAGGTAAACACCTTTACCTGTAACGAGAAGGGCTCTTCCTTCATCACCAACTTTTATCGATTTGGTAATATCCGAAATATTAGCTAAAGTAATAGTAGTTGAAATACAACCAATATATTTATCATTAGCATAGATAGGAGAGTAGCAAGTGTCTAAAATGAGGCCTGATGTTTCATCATAATATGGTTCTGTGAAACCTGTCTCACCCTCTTTTAGTTCTTTAGCTAATTTATAGTATTCCTGGTTAAAATAGTCATAACTCTCATTGCTATACTCCATTGTAAGAGCAGCTTTTCCATTTTCCTTATACCAATAAGGTCCAGCATACTTCTTTGAAGCGTCATAAACGTTTGGTTCGAACCAAATACCTGAGCCATAAAGCATATCTGACTTGTTTAGAATCTTCTTCATAGTTACATCGAACTGATCGAGAGTTGTTGTTGTATAAGCACCGGAAACAGCAGATGATAAACTAAGAGCAACCGTACGGACTTCTTCTAGATTCTTATCAATCTTGTTCAGATTGGAATTTAGTTCTGAAGTCATAGTATCCTGAATTTGCTCATTGATGATTTTTCTACTTGTTACAGCAGAAATAAGTGTTAGGACAAACATCGCAATTACGATAAAAGGAATGATGGAACCTAACATTTTTAACATCAAACTTTGGCCGCGATTTTTCTTCATGATAGTCTCCTTTACAATAATCTAACCCATAAACCCTTAGATATATAAATTATATTCTAGCAATGATTAGATTACTAGGTGAGTACCTGATGAATTAATAGAAAATTAAGAATATATATAATTATTGATAGAAAATAAAGGAGCTAGCCATTTACTGGCTAGCTCCCTATATCTTTTGAAGTAACAGGAGAATAAATTATAATTTGAATTTTCCAACGATGTCAGAAAGATTTGTAGCAACATCTTCCTGGTTCTTTGCCATTGTTGAAACTTCATTAACAGTAGAAGATACATTATTAACTGTATCAGTAACTTCTGATGATGAAGTAGCTGTATCCTGAGCAGATTCTGCGATAGACTGAACAGCGTAGTTTACTTCGTCCATAGTTCTATTGATTGAAGTTACCATTTCAGTAATAGAGTCGAATAGACTTCCGAACATCTGAGCATCTTCGCCGTACTGTTTTCCTACACCTACGAATTTATCGTAATCAGGAGTAACTGTTTCCTGAAGGAAATCGAGAAGCTCCTCGGCACTTGAATTCAATGAAGCAAATGCTTCCTGAACGCCTGCGATAGTATCGTTAATCTTATCAACAGTTCCAGCGGTTTCTGTTGCAAGTTTACTGATTTCAGTAGCAACAACAGCGAAGCCTCTTCCTTGTTCGCCAGCTCTGGCAGCTTCGATTGAAGCATTTAGAGATAGAAGAGTGATCTGATCGGCAATCTCTGAAATATAGTTTGCAAGATCACCAATCTCGTTTACAACTTCAGCTTTCTTTCTGGCAACCTTGAAATCCTGTCCTCTTGTTTCTACGATTGCTGTGGCATTTTCATAAGCCTGTTTACTTGTCTCTTCAATCTCTTCAGCTCTGGTTTTGATATCTTTAATCTGGCCAACGGTACTCTGAACTCTTTCATTTAGGCTATTAACTGAATCGCTGACTTCTGCGACAGAAGCGCTTACCTCCTCAGTAGCAGCACCTGTGTTTGTCATAGCATCGTTTACCTGAATCATATTAGACTGGATACTCTCGAAACGTGTGCTAAGCTCATTTGCAACACGAGTCATATTATCACTTGTTTCATTAACCTTTGTGGAGCCTTCAGAAATCTTTGAAATAACATCACGGTTGCTTTCATACATTTCATTTAGAGAACCACTCATCTGACCGATTTCATCATTTCTCTTGGAAAAAAGTTTGCTAGTTGTGAAGTCTCCATCAGCGAGGTGCATAGCAAATTCTTTTACAGATGAGATTGATTTTGCAATTCCATTTACAAGTAGTAAAACTACAACAATGCAAAGTAGAAGAGCAATTATGGCGATTGTAACCATGATTGTGATTAGCTTATGTACAGGCTGGTTCAATTCACTCTGTGGCATCTGAATCATCAGCTTCCAATCAACACCTGGAACTGTTGAATAGTAGAGATTGTATGTTTCCTTGTTGCTTTCGTATGTAGTAGTACCTTTTTTGTTTGCAATGATATCTTTAGCTGCAGTTGCAAGTGTTTTGTTTGAATCTGCAGTAATCTTAGTACCATTTTCTACTTTCTTAGAATCCTTTGTGTAGAGGTAAACACCTGATGAAGTTGTAAGCATTGCAGTACCGTTTTCTCCTACTTTAATAGAAGATACGATATCATGTACTGTTCCAAGAATGATATCTGCAGTTACACATCCGAGGTATTTATCATCCTTATAAATAGGAGCTACACATGTAGACATGATAGTACCTGATGTAGCATCGTAGTAAGGATCGGTGATTTTTGCTTCACCTGCATTTAAATTTTTTGAAATTGTGTAGTATTCCTGGTTGAAATAATCATATTCTTCATTGCTGTACTCATATGTTTCAGTGATTTTGTCACCATCTTTGTACCAATATGGTCCCATATATTTCTGTGCAGGATCATATACATTTGGCTCAAACCAGATTCCGCAACCATTTAGAATGTTTGAGTTTTTGACTGTTTCGGAAAAAACATTTTTAAACTCATCCATAGATGTTGTCGTGTAAGTGCCGGAAACTGTATTTGAAAGGTTCCTTGCAGTCTGTCTAACAACATCGAGGTTTGCGTTGATTTCATTCATGTTTGCGTTTAGTTCTGCCTGCATCGTATCCTGAATCTGTTTATTTATGATGTCACGGCTGGTAGCAGCAGAAACAATTGTAAGAAACAGCATAGCGATGATGATGAATGGTAGAATTGAACCAAGCATCTTAAAACGTAGACTTCCACCTTTGGATTTCTTCATAATTTAACCTCCTGATAATTAATTTAATCCATATTATAATTATCTAGTAATTGTCGGAAAATTCAATTGTTTCACAGCTTTTTAATAGAAAGTTTAGAAACATATTTAGAAGGATTTTTAGCTCATTTTTTCCAGGAAAAGATTAGAAGTTTTAAATTGAAATATCTATGCTATAATATCTGACATGAATAAGATAATTTTAGATTTTGAATATTGTGAAGTCTTGGAGACTTATATTAAGGAACGCAGAATCTGTAAGAAGGAACTCATACAGATTGGTGCGGTTATGCTTGATGAATATAATGAAGAGATTGATTGCTTCAACGAATATATTAAACCTAAATATTCAAAGGTATCTGAGTATATTGAGGAATTGACACATATTTCAAATGAGATGCTCGAGGATAAGAGATCTTTTGAAGATGTTATGGATGATTTTCTTGCCTGGTGTGGAGAGGATTTTGTAATCTATTCCTGGAGTAAGTGCGATATCGGTGTTTTAAGAAAGGAAATTGCACTTAAGAAGTATCATCATATCAATCTTAAATATATGCTAAAGCATTGGTTGGATTTACAGGCTGATGTGGACAGAACTCTCAAGTCGGATTCTTGTTTGGCACTTGATTATGTTTTGGAGGGACTCGGTCTTGAATTCGAGGGAACTCAGCATTCAGCAATAGACGATGCCAGAAATACTGCATATGTATATCAGGCATATCAGAATAAAAGAAAATTTAAAAGATTGATGTTTAGAAAAATGGAAGAGGATAAATAGAAATTGTCTCTTTCATATCAATCTCGGTTTCCAACGAAAAGCCCTAAATTTGGGGCTTTTTTTCTTGCCTAAAATTATAAAAAGTTTCATAATATGAAATATAATTTCAAAATGAAATCTTATTATTGAATTAAAAGTTTCAAAGGGTAATATGGAGGTAGAGATGGATAAAGAATTGTTCGTAAAGCTGGAAAATTACATGGGCTATGCGAGCCCGGCTGAAAAAGATTTTATCCAGAAATTACAAAAGAATCCTGAAAAATTTGTGGGAAAGAATTTGAAAGAAATTTCGGATATGACTTTTGCTTCTCAGGCTACGGTGTATAGGCTGTGCAGAAAGTTGGGATTCGGTGGATTTAAAGAGTTTCAGCAGGCTTTGATTTTTGAAATCGCAATCATGCATGAGAGTGCAAAGGCATCGATGAAGGATATTCTTCCGGGGCTTTCGACGGAAGAGATTATTAGACAGGTTACGATGAAAAATCTCGATTCTTTGGAGATGTCTAGGAAACTTGTAAATGGTGAAGACATCGATAAATGCATAGAACTAATAGATAATGCAAAGAATATAAATTTATTTGGAGTTGGTTCATCTCTTTTAGTTGCAAGAGACTTCTATTTGAAATTGATTCGTGTAGGAAAGCTTTGCAATATTTGTGATGATTTACATGCACAGATCCTTTACGCAAAGACGATGACACCTGATGATATTGCAATTGTAGTAAGTTATTCGGGTTTGACAGAAGAGATGATTGAGTGCGCAAAGACTGCAAAAGAAAATGGAGCCAAGGTAATTGCGATTACCAGATCATCCGGCTCTAGACTAGGTAAGCATGCGGATGTGGTTTTAGGTGTGGCCGCTACAGAACTTACAGTTCGAAGTGGTGCGATGTCATCTAGAATTTCACAATTAAATATGGTAGATATCCTCTACGTGACCTATATAGACAAGCACTATGAGGAACTGCATGATAGCTTCGCTAAGACGCAGATTTCGAAGGTGGAATAATTTTTTCCCTCAAAAATCATGTCTGGGTGAGGACTAAGTGAGGGAAGGAGGAAAGGAAAGATGATAGATCTTTCAAAATTAGCAACAGAGCAGAGAAATCCGGATACTTTTAATCTGGATGAGATGAGTCCTCTTGAAATCGCTACAACGATGAATTCGGAGGATTTGAATGTTGTTAAGGCTGTGAAAGAGGTTTTGCCGGAAGTAGCAAAGGCTATTGAGATGGCGACTTCTTGTCTTAAGAAGGGCGGCAGGATTATCTATGTCGGCGCCGGAACGAGCGGAAGACTCGGAGTCTTGGATGCGGCAGAATGTCCACCTACTTTCGGAGTTTCAGACAAGATGGTCGTCGGACTTATAGCAGGCGGGGAAAAAGCATTCCTGAAAGCTATCGAAGGTGCAGAGGATAGCGATACTCTTTGTGAGAAGGAACTAAAAGATTTAGGACTTTCTGATAAGGATATTGTAATCGGACTTGCAGCAAGCGGAAGAACACCATATGTAATCTATGGACTTCGGTTTGCGAGAAAGCTCGGTGCAAAGACGGTTGCAATCAGCTGTAATAAAAATTCTGAAATTTCAAAAGAGGCTGAAGTTGCTATCGAACCTGTAGTTGGGCCTGAGGTTTTGACTGGTTCTACAAGATTAAAATCAGGAACTGCTCAGAAGATGATTTTAAATATGATTTCTACGGGCAGCATGATTGGAATTGGAAAAGTCTATAAGAATCTGATGGTCGATGTACAGCAGACAAATGAAAAACTTATCGTTCGAGCACAGAATATCTGCATGGAAGCTACAGGTTGCACAAGAGAAGAGGCAAAGAAGGCTCTTGAAGGTGCAAAAGGCTCTGTAAAGACAGCAATCGTTATGATTTTAAAGAATTGCGATTGTGAAAGTGCAAGGGAAAGTTTGGAGAAGTCTCAAGGTGTGGTTAGAGAAGCTTTGAGATAGGAAAAGGTTATTTAATATTTAATATTAAATATAGATTTTTTAAGAGGTTTATTTAAAAAGGAGGGTTCATTATGAATTGGGAGGAAATAAGCAAGGAATTGCTAAGCCTTCTCGGCGGTAAAGAAAACGTCAAATCAAATATGGCATGTATGACAAGACTTAGAGTATCGGTAAAAGATATGTCAAAAGTTGATGTTGATGCCATCAAAGAGGTCGAAGGTGTTATGGGAGTCGTAACATCTGATACAATTCAGATTGTATTCGGACCTGGAAAAGTAAACAAAGTATTGGATGCTTTTTCAAAGCTAACAGGACTTCGAGGCGAAGTAACAGATGAAGATGTAGATGATGTAGCAAGAGAGAACAAGGCTGCACAGAAAGCTAAGTACGACAAGCCTGTACAGAATTTCCTTAAGAGAATTGCTAATATCTTCGTTCCACTTCTTCCTGGTATCATCGCAGCAGGACTTATCAATGGTCTTATCAATGTAATCAATGTATCATCAGGTGGTGCACTTTCTGGTGTTTGGTGGTATGAATGTATCCATACAATGGGTTGGGCTTTATTTGCTTATCTTCCTATTTTTGCCGGATACAATGCAGCTAGAGAATTTGGTGGTTCACCAATCCTCGGTGGTATCGCAGGTGCTATGTGTATTGCAAACGCAGCTATGCCACTTCTTGCAGGATACGGAGAAAAGGCTGTACAGATCAAACTTCCTATGACTGGCGCTGTTTATAATCCAGCAGGTGGCGGACTTATCGCAGCTTTGATTGCTGGTGTATTCTTCGCATTCCTTGAGAAGAAGATTAGAAAGGTTATGCCAAGCCTTATCGATACATTTATAAGCCCACTACTCGTACTTATCATCGGTAGTTTGGCAGTTGTAATTGTAATTCAGCCACTTGGTGCTGTACTTACAAAGGGAATCTATTCAGTTATGGATTTCGCATATGTAAAGATGGGATTCGTCGGAGGATATATCCTTTCAGCAGGATTCCTTCCACTGGTTGCTGTTGGTCTACATCAGGCACTTACACCTATCCATGCAATGCTAAATGATCCAGCTGGCCCAACAAACGGAATCAACTATCTGCTTCCAATCCTTATGATGGCTGGTGGTGGCCAGGTTGGTGCTGGTCTTGCTCTTTACATGAAGACAAAGAATAAGAAACTTAAGAGATTTATCCGTGATTCAATCCCTGTAGGTATCCTCGGTGTAGGTGAGCCACTTATGTATGCTGTTACACTTCCTCTTGGAAAAGCATTTATCACAGCTTGCCTCGGTGCAGGATTCGGTGGAGTTGTAGCTTCGCTTTGCCACGTAGGTACTGTATCACAGGGTGTTTCAGGACTCTTCGGTCTATTGATCGTAGAACCAGGACATCAGCTTCAGTATGTACTTGCTATGCTTTGTGCATATCTCGGAGGTTTCGTTCTCACATGGTTCTTCGGTGTAGACGAAAACAGAATCAATGATATTTATGGTGAAAACAAGTAATTAAATGGGGTTTTATATGAAAACTGGTGTTTCTATATATCTTTCATCTGGGATGGAATTCAATGAAAAAGTTTTAGAAAAGGCAAAAAAAGCAGGAGTAAAATATGGTTTTACTTCAATGCATATCCCAGAAGAAGATGGTGATGATTATAAAGATAGAGCTATTTGTTTATTACAAAAATGCCGTGAAGCAGATCTTTCACTTACAATAGATGTAGACCCTTCTACACCTGAAAAGCTGGGACTTAAGAGAATGGAAGATCTTCTCGATTTAGGTGTTAAATCACTTCGATTAGATTTCGGATTTTCTGATGAAGATGTAGTGAGACTTGCAAAAGAATTCAGATTGGTCTGGAACGCATCTACTGTTTCTTTTTCTGATGTAATCAGTTGGGAAAAAATGGGAGTAGATATAAGTGAATTTAAAGCTTGTCATAATTATTACCCAAAGAGATATACGGGATTATCTATTGAAAAAGTAGATAAAATCAATGAGAGACTTAAGTTGAATGGTTTTACAACTGAGGCTTTTGTACCTGGAAACACTAGTCTTCGTGGACCTCTTCATGAAGGGCTTCCTACAGTTGAGGAGCATAGAGACAGAGATGATGTGCTACTAAATATGCTAGAACTTTATGATGCAAATACGGATATAGTTTATATTGGTGATTGCGATATAAAGGATTCGGATTGGGAGAGAGTAGCTGATCTTTCAAAAGGGTTTGTCAGATTAAAAGTGCAAAATCTGGATATAGCTGAATTGAAAGATAAGTTACAACACGATAGACCTGATTCAAGTGAATATGTCATTAGATCATGTGAATCAAGATTGTGGGATATTTCATACGACTTAAAACAGAAGAATACAATTGATTGTGAAACAGGTTATATCTGTATCGCAAATGAAGGATATCTTCGTTATAAAGGCGAACTTGAAATATGCCGTAAGCCTAGAAAACGCGATGAGCGAGTGAACGTAATAGGTCATGTCGAAAAAGAAGACCTTAAGTACCTACCATATATCAAAGATGGTATGGGCTTCATGTTAATATAGCATGAGAAAAAATCCTCTAATGTAGACCACCTCGTATGAGGTGGTCTTTTTTATCCCTAAATATATTGAAAAGTTCATATATAAACGATAAACTATCTCAGTATAGCTAAAAAGCTTAATACTAGTAATACAGGAGGAAAAAAGATGAACTCAAAAGTTAATGAATGGATAGAGGCTCATCAGGATGAGCTCGTTAATGATATTATGGATCTCTGTTCAATAGATTCAGTAAAAGGAGAAGCATTAGAAGGAAAGCCTTTTGGCGAAGGTCCATATAATTCTTTACATGCAGCTATGGAACTTACAAAGAAGTATGGCTTTGAAACAAAGAATTATGATAACTATGTGGCAGCAGCTGATTTTGATACTTCACTTCCAAGATCACTTGATATGCTTGCACATACTGATGTCGTACCAGCAGGTGAAGGTTGGACAGTTACAGAACCATTTAAGCCAGTTATTAAAGATGGAAGAATCTATGGTAGAGGAACTAGTGATGACAAAGGACCTCTTCTATGCGCACTTTATGCTATGCGTGCTTTGAAAGAGACAGGCGTAGAACTTAAAAAGGGCGTACGTCTTATCATGGGTGCTGATGAGGAATGTGGATCATCTGATATTGAAAAGTATTATGAAGTTGAAGATGAAGCTGAGATGACTTTTTCCCCAGATGCAGAGTTCCCTCTTATAAATATTGAAAAAGGTCATTTCAATGGAACACTTTTTAAAGATTTCAAAGAGGATTCTAATCTTCCTAGAGTTACATATATGAAGGCTGGAGTTGCAGCTAATGCTGTTCCTCAGAAGGCAGTTCTTCGTTTCGAAGGATTGGATTTTGATAAGTGCGCAGATGCAATCAGTGAAGTGTCTTCAAAGTGTGAGGTAGAGATTACTAAGACTGCTGATGATGAACTTACTGTTGTAGGAACAGGTGCACATGCATCTACACCAGAACTTGGAAAGAATGCAGGACTTGCTGCTATAGAACTTATTAAAGCACTTCCTTTATATAAGTCAGAGCAGGTGGAGATGATTTCAAAGGTTACATCTCTCTTCCCTTATGGAGTTACAGATGGATCAGGAATTGGTATCAAGATGTGTGATGAAGAGTCTCATGATCTTACAAATACACTAGATTTATTTGAAATCACACCAACACATATTGAATTCACATTCGATTCACGTACACCTATCATGGCTACTAAAGAGAATTGCTCTGATGTTGCAGAAAAGACTATTCGTGAGAGCGGATTTGATTTTGCTACAGATGGTATGATTCCACCTCATGTAGTTCCAGGAGACAGTGAATTCGTACAGACACTTCTTAAGTCATATGAAAATGTCACTGGTCTAAAGGGCGAATGTCTAGCTATCGGTGGTGGAACTTATGTACATGAACTTAAGAATGGTGTAGCTTTCGGTGCAGTTCTTCCTGATATTGATACTAGAATGCACGGTGCTGATGAGTTCTTTGATATTGATAATATTATAATTGCTACAAAGGTATATGCAGAGGCTATTATTAATCTCTGTGCATAAAAATCTTTGTGTATAAAAAAGGAATCCCTTGATTTATAGTGAGGGATTCCTTTTTTTAGATTCTAAGTTTTAAATATTATTCTTCTTATTAATTAAAAGAAGAATAGATGAGAGTGATAGTACAAACATTATAAGTGCTACAGAATTAGTACCGGTTTTAGGACTTAATACTGTGGCCTGTTTATATGCGAATGCCATTGTACATAGTTTATTTGTTGAAAGTGTAAATGTATTTACGTTTGTATCCTGATCTTCTAGTGTGTCTACTTCTATTTTTCCTGTAGATACATTTTTATGAGTTCTAATTAATCTAAAGATTCTATCAGAACCTTGAATAGCTTCAGGAATATCTACTGTAATGTTAATCTTGTTATCACCAAACTCTGTAATATTTTCTTTGTTAGTTCCATTTTTTGTCAAGAACATATCTGCATCGAAATAGAACAATTCTTCGCCTGTATTTTTAACAGATTCAATTGCATTTGAAACTGGTTTTGAGACATTGTCTTTTGTAGTAACCTTTACTTCCAAATCGACAACAATATCATCCAAACCTAAGAGTCCATCCATCATTTCTCTGGCTGAAAGAGCAGATAGAAGAGTGGCTGGTACATCTACTGTTGCAGAAATCTTCTTTTTATCTGTATTTACATTGAGCTTCAGGTTTCCTTTTTCAACGGCTTTTGTGACTAGAGTTGTCTTAGCTGCTGTATTTGTGCTGGCTAAAGTTGAAATAACCTGATTGGTAGAAAGATTACTTGCTGCTGCAGCGCTGTTTTCTTTAGGTGTAATTCCCGCATATTCAGTCTTTAGAGTTTCGCTATCAACTGCTCCGCCTCGACCGGCAACATGAGGTTCCTTGGTGACAGGTGTAGTAGGTGTAGTAGGTGCTGCTGGCTCTGAAGGTGTAGATGCTTCAACAACACCTTTTATTGTATATAGTTTTAAGCCTTCTGAATCTACATATAGGAATAGAACGTCTCCTGTATTAGTATTTATTGCAGCATTTGCCTGAGTGGCTTCTCCTACTTCTACAGGAGCTTCAAAAGTACTTCCCATATTAGAGCTCAACTGAAAGAGTACCTTTCCGTCTTTTCGGCTACCGGAAATTACATGTTTAGAATTATCTGAGCTTAGAGAACGGCCGGTTACATCTTCCATACTTGTATTTTGTAATGCTTCTACACTTGTTCCTACAGCTGTAGCAGTAGAATAGTTTATAACGTAAACAATACCTTCTTGTCCAGCTATATAAATGTTTCCGTTACCTATTGATGCAGTTGAATAGTAAACATGTATTTGGCTTTCACCATTCATAACCGCTGCTTCATCAGAGAAGGTTGCACCATAATCACTACTTGTTCTTATTACAACTTGAGGTCTATCTTTTATAACGATAACCTTATGATTAGAAGTGTCTACCATAACATCTGAAAACGCATAACCGTCCCATCCGGTAATAGTTGTATAGCTTATACCATTATCAGAACTTCTAAAAAATGTAGTTCCGCTTCGATTAATTGCATATACATGAGTATTGTCTGTAGCAATATGTAAGCTAGGGGATTGTACATTTAGGTCCGATTCGCTTATTTTGACTGGAGTAAAAGTTGTTCCATTATCACTGTATGCGATGTAGGGCTTTGAAGATAATATATATGCAACAAAAATACGTCCGTTTGAGGAAACAGCGATTTCAGCCTCAGAGCCACCTTCTACCACTAGAATTTTGCTTCCAAAGGAGGCTCCTTTGTCAGTACTTTTAGTATAGTAAATGTTGCCATTTTCTTTATAAACTACGTGAATAGTACCATTTTTTTCGACAGCAAGATTTCGTGAAGTATTTGCACCTTCAATACTAACTGAACCATTTTTTATTAAGGTGTTTTGTATTGCAGCATTTACGACACGACTAGGAATTAGAATTAATATTGAGGAAAAGATTAGAAGTGAAATTAAAATGCCTGAAGTTATACGTCTTAAATTCAGCCTAAACATAAGAAGTCCCCCTTTCAAAAAAATATATATCTAGAGATATATAAAATTCTTGTAACTATAAATTATTTTAATTTATAGGGTGGAATTGTACAGAAAAAAGAAAATAATTCAGACAAAGTTAATATTTATAAACTATGATTATGGGAAAATGTTAATTTTTTGTAAATAATAATCTGTCAATGACATTAATTGAATGATTGATTGTAAAATATATGTAATATTATTAGATATAAAAATGGGATTGGGAGAGTGTATGTCAACATTTAATATAGTACAGATGTCTCTGGAAGCTTGGGGAGCTGTTTTTTGCATTGTGACTATGGTAGTTACAATGTATAGGGCAAAGACGAGATCAAGAAAATTATTAGGTAATGCATTATTTTTTAATGCATTGGTTTTGGCGCTTGATGCGCTTTCTGATATTTGGATGGGGAATGTCAGCCCTGTTGGAATGATTATTACAAGGGTTGGAGTTTCGGCTGTTTATGTACTGCAGTTTATCTTGCTTGTGTATGTTGGAGAATATATTTTTCAGTCTTTACAGGAGAGAAAACTGGTTAAGGACAGAAAGATAATAAATAGAATTCATTGGGCTTGTACTGCAGGAATTATTATAATTCTTATAAACAATCTTTGGCATTTTATTTATAACTTTGATGATGAAAATAGATACATTCGCTTCGGCGGATGGTATTTTATTATGCTGCTTTATATTATTCTCACTTTGTATGGAATGTTTGGAGTTTTAAAACATAGACATGAGCTTTCAAAACGAGAACTTTATGCGCTTGAATCTTATATATATTTCCCGCTTGTTATGCTTATAGTTCAGGTCTTTTTACCTGGAGAATCACTTATCAATGTGGGAACCACTTTATCTTTGATATGTATGTATATCAGTGATGAAATAGGTGAGATAGAGGAAAAATCAAGAATGGCAATTTCTCTTTCTGAGCAGGAAGCTGAGAATGAGAGGCAGTCAGCTTTGATAGAGAAGCAGAGGGCTGAGGCGGAAAAAAGAAAGTTAGAAGCCGAAAGAACTACAAGAAGCGCTTTTGAAAGCAAGATGAATTTACTTTTGGGACAGATTCAACCACATTTTGTTTATAACTCTCTAGCTACGATTAGATCTTTGGTTATAGAAGATCCGGAAGAAGCGGTTGAGACGATAGATCATTTTTCAAGTTATCTAAGAGGTAGTTTAAGTATTACTGATGGTACGACTTTGGTTCCTTTTTCTGTAGAAAGAAAACTTGTCGATGATTATTTGTTTATGGAGAAGAAACGTTTCGGTGACAAGGTGAATGTAGTAAGAGAGATAGAGACAGAGGATTTTATGATTCCACCTCTTTCTATTCAGACTCTTGTTGAAAATGCTGTGAGGCATGGAATTAGAGCGAAGAATACAGCTGGAACTATCACTATAAAAACCAGAGAAGATGAAAAATATATTTATATAGAAATAAAAGATGATGGTGTAGGTTTTGATACGCTTACAAAATCTGATGGAAAACACCATATTGGAACAGCAAGTACAAGAGCTAGAATCAAAGAACTTTTACGAGGAAAGATGGTAATCCAAAGTGCATTAGGTGCTGGCACTACCATAAAGATTCAATTCCCGAAAAGTCAGGGGTAAATGACTTTGTATTGTTATGGAATATTTGATAGTAGATGATGAAAAGTTGATTCTAAAAGACGAGGAAAGAACTCTTAGGTCTCTTCTAGGAGATAATGATAGCGTGCGCCTTTGTGATAATTATTTGGATGCTATTGAAATTGTAGAAGAGACAAAGCCTTATGTCGCTTTTTTGGATGTTGATATGCCTGAGATGAATGGACTTGAAATATGTAAAAGAATCGAGGAAATTTCACCAGATACCAATATTGTCTTTGTGACAGGATATCAAAAGTACGGAATTGATGCCTGGGACACATCTGCAAGTGCATTTCTTTTAAAGCCCGCTACAAAAGAGGATTTTAGACATGCACTTTCTATGCTTAGAAAACCTAAAGAAAAGAAAATTTTGAATAATGAAATAGAGATGCATTGCTTCGGAAATTTTGAGATTTTTTTCCAGGGGAAACCTGTTGAATTCAGCAGAAGACAGAGTAAAGAGCTTCTTGCATATCTGGTTGACAGGCATGGGGCAGCAGTTACAAATGCCGAACTAAGAACCATTCTTTGGAGCATGGAGAGCGATTCTGATTCGAAGAAGTCTTATGTCAGGACGCTTGCCAGTGATATTAGAAAGACTTTAAAAAAACTTGGTATCAGAGATATTTTTATAAGCAAGCACGGCGTATATTATGTGGATGTAAGTACTTTTAAATGTGATTTATATGACTATGAAAATGGATTATTGGATCGTGAAGTTTTTCATGGTGAATATATGTCACAATATGGCTGGGCGGAGGTTACACAAGCCCAGTTAAATAGCCGATTCTAAAGAATATATGAAACTTTAAAAACTACCTTTCTTTTGTGCCACTTTTGTTGCACCTGATTTTCTATAATGATGGCACATCGATTGAAATAAAAATTTCTAATAAGAGAGAAATGGAGTTTCGCCTATGAAGAAAGATAGTTTATTAGACAAATTCGTAGCTGGCTTCTTATCACTACCTTATGGAGATTTGAGTGATAGATGGGAAGCGTGCAATGTGGATTTCTATGGAAAGAGAATTGATAACCCATATGAGAGAAACGATATGCCTATACCTTTTGTAGAAGATATTCATATCGATATCAATGAGAATTATCATATGAGGAGATTACAGTAAATCTTTTTAGTATCCTTATGAACAATTGAATATTGAATATATAAATAGGGCCCACAGTGCGAACTGTGGACCCTAACTTTTTAGGTGTTATCATCGTCGATTAGACATTTTTTGATAGAGGCTATTGCCATATCATAATACATACGCTCTTCGCGTCCGACTATAGTGGATGCGACGTTTTGAGATTTCTTTTCAAAGAAGTCTAGTGCTGCGTTTGCAATTTCTTTTGTAATTTTGTTTCCCTGAATATAGAAAGTTCCTGTTGCAGGGTCATAAGAGTTTTGAGCATCTCTTTTTGCAGATGTGGATTCTTTCATAGCATCTGCTAATCCGCGGATTAAATCATCTCTTTCTGCCATAATCTACCTCCAACTTTTATACATTCGCTTGGAATTTTATTATAGCATAGGGAGAGAAAATTATATCTAATTATTTCATGAACTGATCGATAGCTTTGTTCATGTGTTCGATGGCTTCGGTGTCATTTTCTGCAACTGCCTCGACTATACAGTGATCCAAATGCTCTTTTAAAAGAGCTTTTCCGGCATTATTGATTTCAGATCTTACAGCGGCAAGCTGAATCAAAACATCGGCGCAGTCTTTTCCATCTTCCATCATGCATTTAACAGAATTTAGATGACCGATTGCTCTAGAAACGCGATTTATAATTTTCTTCATTTCCTTTGGATCATGGGTGTGAGTGTGATTATGAACATGATTGTGTTCGTGATTATGGTGCTCATGTTCGTGATTATGTTCGTTCATTTGATGTCCCTCTTTATATATTTTAATCGAAGTATAGTATATCAAATTTTTTAGGAAAAAAACAAAAAAATAACCCCCTACCCCGCTTATTTTTTCTCTACATTGATATTATAATAACATTCGTTGTGAAAAAGTTTCGTAATCTGGATTTAGATTACAAGAATGGGTGTTTTAAGGAGGGTAAAAATGCACATTCCAGATAATTATTTAAGCCCACAGACTTGTGGTGTTATGACAGCAGCGATGATTCCGGTTTGGGCTATTTCTGTAAAGAAGATTGCAAAGGAAATGCCAAAGGAAGATGTTCCAAAGATGGGTGTAGGAGCAGCTTTCTCTTTTTTGGGGATGATGTTTAATATTCCAATTCCCGGAGGTACAACTGGACATGCGGTTGGAGGAACTTTGATTTCTTCAGTTCTCGGACCTTATGCAGCTTGTCTTTCTGTTTCGGTGGCCTTGCTTTTGCAGGCACTAATATTTGGCGATGGAGGAATACTTGCATTTGGAGCGAACTGTTTTAATATGGCATTCGTATTACCATTTGTGGGATTCTTTATGTTCAATCTTTTGAAAAAAGGATTGAAAAAATATAAAAATGGAGATGTCATTGCGGCAGGCATCGGTTCATATTTTGGATTGAATGCAGCAGCTCTTATGGCAGCTATTGAATTTGGAATTCAGCCATTACTATTTACAGATGCATCAGGCAATGCGCTATATTGCCCATATGGATTATCTATTTCAATACCAGCTATGATGATTGGTCATCTGACTATCTTTGGATTAGCTGAGATTGTATATACCTCCTTGGTTTATGGATTTATCAAACAGGTTTCACCTGCGACTATTGATGGATCCAAAAAACCAAAAACAAGTAAAGCTATAATTGCATTTTTAGGTGCGCTTATCGTTCTCACACCACTTGGCCTTCTAGCTGAAGGAACGGCCTGGGGAGAGTGGGGAACAGATGAGATTGCAGCTACAGGAATCGGATATACCCCAAAAGGAATGTTACATGGATTCTCCTTCGATGCATTGATTCCTGATTACTCAATTGAAGCTTTACCAGGATGGTTCGCTTATATTATTTCTGCTATAATAGGTGTTGCGCTTGCAGTCATTCTATTTAGAATTGCATCTGCTATGAAGAAATCCCGCGAAGCTTCAGCGTAATATTTGAAAGAGATAGTAAAAGTGAAACTCAATTTAACCATATTAAAGATAATATCCCAATTACTCGATTATGATGGTTTAGACAAAAGCCTTAGTAGGGTACCACTTCAAAAAGTGGTACCTGCACTGAGGCTTTTTGGCGTTTGTTTTATCATTCTACTTTGTGCTCTGTCGAGGAATGCATACTTTACATTTATTATAATTGCAATTGGATTATTGCATTTATCCTTTTTGCCGGTAAAAGATATGTTTTCAGTAATTCGTATGGTATTTACTGCGGATTTGTTTTCCGGATTGATACTCCTTCCGTCTGTTTTCTTAGGAAATCCAGGGACACTTTTTACTGTTCTTATGAAGGTGACGGAATCGGTGATGCTTCTTTCAACTATTAATTGTGAGCTGGAATGGAAGGAAATTACAGCGGCTTTTCGGGCCTTTAAAGTTCCATCAATCTTTGTTCTAACTTTGGATATGACAGTTCATTTTCTTGTGATTTTGGGACGTTTTAGTGATAGGCTTTTAGAAGCAGTTTCTCTTAGATTAGTCGGAAAAAAAGACTGGAAATCCCAAAGCGCTGGAGATATTTTAGGAACCACTTTTTTAAAATCCACAAGGATTGCCACGAAAACTTCTGAAGCTATGGTTTGCAGATGTTTCAGTGGAGAATATAGGTCTTTTAAGAAACATAGATTTAATATATGGGATTTTCTCTATGTTTTGTTTTTGATTTTGGTATTTGTTTTATTTCTTATTACTAGAAGGTAGATATGTCAGAGAGTATTATTAGTCTAAAAAATATTTCATATAAATATGATGATCAGATTGTCTTAGATGATATTTCTTATGATTTTAAGATGGGAAAGTGCTATTGCATAATGGGACCGAATGGTTGTGGCAAGTCCACACTTTTTCGTATTCTAAATGGATTATCCTTTCCGACAAAGGGTGAGTTTTATTTCGATGGAAAACTTATTACAGAGAAGTATTTAAAGGATGAAAATGAAAGCCGGGATTTTCATAAGAGAATAGGATTTGTATTCCAGGATTCAGAGGTACAGCTTTTTACAAGAAGTGTTATAGATGAAGTCGCCTTTGGATTGTATCAGCTCGGACTAGATCAGAAGGAAATTGAAAGAAGAGTCTATTATTACTTAGATCTTTTAGAAATAAGACATTTGGAGAATAGAGCTCCTTTTAATTTAAGCGGCGGAGAGAAGAAAAGGGTGGCTTTGGCTTCTGTTTTTTCCATGAAACCTGAAGTGCTAATTTTAGATGAACCTCTGGCTGGATTAGATGAAGATGGACAGGAATTTGTACTTGAGTTTTTGAAAAAACAAAAATCCGAAGATAGATTAATAATTATATCTACACATAATAAAGAACTTTGTGATGCAGTATCAGATGAGATTATAAATATCGGAAAAAATCATAAGATTATTTCGTAGGAAACTGATATTTACAACTTGGTTTCCAGATGATAAAATCCTATTTCGAGAAAAAAGTATAGATAATTTATGTTATTATAAAGATATATATTAGCTTTGGGGTAAATTGAATGGGTATGCGAAAGTCGTATGAAAATCGATCAGAAATATTAAATGATCTTCAGGAAGCTTTTTTAGGGAAAGATGATCATAAGCTCCTAGATGGCAATGAAGATGGTAGATTTATTGCGTCTAGAATTGCGTTTGAAGCTTATACTCCAGAAGAGATGGAGAAGGTCTCTAGAATGAGAAGGCGTGCAAAGGAAAGGGTTGATCGTCTTAAGAAGGAACAGGCTGTCAGAAAGCAGGAACTTGAGATGTTTAAGATAGCTTATGAGCTGAGAAAAGTAGGGGGTGTAGATGGAAAAGTTAATGGAAAGAAGTAGAGAATACTTGACCAAGTTCGCTGATTTATTAGAGCTTTTACTGGCTGTTTTGGTTAGCGTGATTGTGATTTTTGTTATAGTTAAATCTATTCCAGGCTTTATTGATGTACTTAAACATGATAGTGTCAGCTATGAGATTACAGAAGTCCTTACGGACATAACTTCTATTGTAATTGGTATTGAATTTATAAAACTATTACTTAGACCGAAGATGTCTACGACAATCGAGGTTTTGGTATTCTTGATTGCAAGACATATGATTGTTCTAGAGACAACAAGTCTGGATGACTTACTTTCTGTAATCAGTATAGTTTTGCTTTTTGCCTTACAGAAGGGCATTAAGAATGTGAATATACTGCCTAAGAAGAAAAATAAAAAAGACAATTAATGATGGCGCAAAACGATTTTTTTGTTGTCGTCTCATATACTTAAAATTATAAACGCTCCATTGTATGATTCAGATGTATAAGAAAGGGAAAGGAATCAGACAATGAAGCGTTTACTTATTATTAATCCAGGTTCTACATCTACAAAAATCGCTGTTTTTGAAGATGAGAAAGAGATAAAGAGAGAAGAGTTGGTTCATTCACAGGAAGAGCTTAAAGATTTTTCTGCAATAATGGATCAGGTTGATTTTAGAAAAGAAGTCGTTAAGAATGCATTGGATAAGATGGGATATAAGATCACAGATTTCGATGCAGTTGTGGCTCGTGGTGGTGTAATTCCTCCTATTAAGACTGGAGCCTATAAGGTAAACGACGATATGATTTGGCAGCTTAAGAACAAACCTGTTTCAAATCATGCATCTAACCTCGGAGCTGTAGTAGGTTCTGAACTTGTAGCAGGAACTGATATTTCAGTATATATTTATGATGCAGTTGGAGCAGATGAGATGCTTCCAATCCTTAAGATGACTGGTCTTCCAGAACTCAAGCGTTCATCACAGGGACATAACTTAAATATTCGTGCCAATGCTATCCGTTATGCAAAAGAACATGGAAAAGAATTGAAGGATTGTAACCTCATCGTAGCTCATTTGGGTGGTGGAGCTTCAATCGCTTTATTTAATAATGGCCGTATTATCGATATCATAAATGACGAAGATGGTCCATTTACACCGGAGAGAGCTGGTGCACTTCCTATGGTTCAGCTTTGCAGATTGTTCTTAGATGAGAAGATTGACCATGAGGCACTCTTTAAGAGAATCAGATCACATGGTGGTTTCTTGGCATATTACAATACAAATGATGCTAGAGATATCGAGAAGATGATTGATGAAGGTGATGAGAAGGCAAAAGAATTCTATTCAGCTTTCGCAATCAATATCGCAAAGAACATCGGAAAACTTGCTCCTGTAGTAAAGGGAAAAGTTGATGCAATCATCTTAACAGGTGGTATTGCTCGTTCTAAGAGTTTGACGGCTGAAATCAGTGACTATGTATCATACATCGCTCCTGTAACTGTATATGCGGGTGAGAATGAGATGCAGTCTTTGGCACTTGGTATTTTAAGAGTATTAAATGGCCAGGAAGAAGCTCATACTTTTGAAAAGGTTCTTGATTTTGAAAAGGACTATGAGAAGAATATTAGATAATTGTAAAAATACATTCTTTTTTTAGAATTATTGACACTCATAAATGGAAGTCTCGGTTTAAATCGAGACTTCTTTTTTGTATACTAGAAATATAAGTTAAATAATAAGTTTCGGCAGTTTTTATCGAGGTCATATTTATGAAAAGATATGAGTTTAGTAGCGAAGCAGTTAGAATTCTTGAAAATCTCGATGTCCCGTTTATTATCGGACAGATTATATCCAATCGTATAGTGCCACTTTTGGTGACAAATGGTTTTTGCGATATGCTCGATTTAAATAGAAGAGATATCGGAAACATGTTTGATAAGGATATGTATCGTGCTATTCATCCGGACGATCGTGCTTTTGTGGCGGATCTCGGAAATAGATTTGCAGCAGGTACAATCAGTGATTACGACTGTGTGTTCAGAAGTTTTTCTTCTGAGCTTCAAGACTATGGAATCATACATGCCATGGGAAAGCATATTATTATGGAGGATGGAACGCCTCTTATAATAGTTCACTTTATGGATGAAAGTGCGCACATAGAAGGCAAAGGCGATGATTTTGCGAAAGACATCCAGAGTGTTTTTTCCCAGATGATTTCGAATAAGATGCCTCTTTTAAATAGTTATTATGATGCGCTTACTGGGCTTCCGAATATGCCTTATTTCTTCGAGCTTGCAGAAGCGGGAAGAGAAGAACTTGTGAAAAAAGGCGAAGTCCCGGCTATCATTTCTTTCGATTTTAATGGACTTAGAGAGTTTAATTCAAAGTATGGAATTGAGGAAGGAAACAAACTTCTATGCACGTTAGCTTCAATCCTTTCAGATCTTTACAAAAATGATAACTGCGCCAGATTTGGCGAAGATCATTTCTATGTATTTACCTCGGCCAACAATATAGAAAAGAAGATTAATCAGGTTTTCTATCGCCTTGAGAATTCAAATGATGGAAAAGTACTACCGCTTCGTGTCGGAGTCTACAAGGATGAAATCAATGTTTCTAACATGGGTGAAGCCTGCGATAGAGCAAAGATTGCCTGTGATTATGATAGAAATAGTTATTTATCAAAAATTGTTTACTTTGATACAAATATGCTCAGAGAGTCTGCGGTCAGAGATTATGTATTAAATTATATAGATGCTGCGCTCGAAGAGAAATGGATTATTCCATATTTCCAGCCTGTTATGAGGTCTATAAGTGGAAAGGTCACTGAGGAAGAAACGCTTGCGAGATGGATAGATCCGAAGAGGGGAGCTTTTTCCCCGAATGATTTCATACCGGTTCTTGAGGAATCGAAGCTTATGTATAAGCTAGATCTCTATATGGTGGATAGAGTTATCGAATCTATTTTAGAAAGAATCGAAAAGGGAATCAATCCAGTACCGATTTCAATCAATATTTCCAGAACAGATTTTGAATGCTGTGACATGGTGAGTCTTATTTCGGAAAAAATAGATCAGGCTAATCTATCTCATAAACTTATTAAGGTTGAGATTACTGAAAGCGTTCTTGGAGAGAATCCGGCTCTTTTAAAGAAAGAGATAAAGAGATTCCACGATGAAGGCATCTGTGTTTGGATGGATAATTTTGGTTCTGGATATTCGGCTTTGAATGTTATTCAGGAATTCGATGTGGATGCAATTAAACTGGATACTAAATTTATGAAGCAGTTTAAACCACATGGTAGAAGTTATCCTATTATTGTAGGACTTATCCGTATGGCAAAGAGCCTTGGAATCAGGGTTATAGCGCAGGGTGTGGAGACAGAGTCTCAAAAGAAGATGCTTAGAGCTCTGGGTTGCGATAGTTTGCAGGGATATTATTTCTTCCAGCCTATGTCTTTAAAGAAGATTCTTGAAATCTGTGCCCATATCGAATACTCGCTTTTAGAGACTGAAAGCGAGAAGAGATATTATGATAAGATTTGCTCTTTTAGACTTACAAATCCAGTTATTGAAGGCGACTGTGAGATGTGTAATACGATTAGATCTAGAATCTATGGAGCACCTATTGCAATCGTTGAATGGGATGGAAAGAAGCTTAAACTTTTACGTTTGAATGAAGCTTATGTCTATTATTTGAAGAGATTTAATCTTCTTTCTGAAGATGGATTTTTATATGAAGATACAGAGCCTCTATCAAGAATGCATATGAAACAGCTTATGGATGTGATAGACGATGTATGCTTGTGTTCTTTTTTTAGAAATGAATGGGAAACACTGGGAATTAAGAAGGATTATGTCCGTTCATCTGGCTTCGTAAAGAAGGTGGCTGAAAATGATGAAGATTCAAAGGTGGCCTTGATGTTGATTTTGCCGATATACTAGAATAAGAGATTCATAAATGAATTTCTTTCAAATAATAGTTGAATAATTTTAGAGAAAGTGAAAGAATGGTATAAGTTTTTTTCGACTATTAGAGACATGAAAATAGTATTTTGGAAAAAGGAAACACGTATATATGGAATTATTTGGCGAGATTATTAATCGACTAGACAGTATAATTTGGGGTCCTTTGACTTTGATTTTATTTGTAGGTACAGGTGTGTATCTTACAATAAAACTTAGGTTCTTACCTTGGATTAATTTACCTCATGCACTTAAAAGTGTTCTAAGCAGAGATGCACATAAATCCGAAGGAGCTGGAGATGTTTCAGCTTTTGGTTCACTTATGACTGCGCTCGCAGCCACAATAGGAACAGGAAATATCGTAGGTGTTGCGACAGCTATGGTAGCGGGTGGTCCTGGTGCTTTGGTATGGATGTGGATTGCTGCGTTGTTTGGTCTTTCAACTAAGTATGCAGAGTGCTTACTTGCCACAAAATATCGTGAAGTAAATGAAAAGGGCGAGATTTCTGGTGGCCCGATGTATGCGATGAAGAACGGATTTAAGAATAAGAAAATCGGTTCAATCATGGGAACACTTTTTGCACTCTTTACTGCTATAGCAACTTTCGGAATCGGAAATATGTCTCAGGCAAATTCTATTTCAGGTTCTTTCCATAATATGTTTGGAATCTCACCTATTTTTGTTGGAATTGGTTTAACTATCATTGTATTTCCAATCGTAGTAGGTGGAATTAAGAGTATCTCAGGAGTTTCTACAATTGTAGTTCCTCTTATGGCAGTTTTATATGTAGTGGCAGGATTGGTTTGCATAATCTTGAATTACAAAAATATCCCTTCAGGTTTGGAACAGATTTTTGTTATGGCCGTAAATCCACATGCTATAGGCGGTGGTGTGATTGGATCTATCACTGTATCAGTTATGAACGCTGTGAGATTCGGTGTAGCCAGAGGAGTTTTTTCCAATGAAGCGGGTCTAGGTTCTGCAGCTATTCCGGCAGCAGCATCCACTATCGAAGATCCTGCTAAGCAGGGATATATCAGTATGACTGGTACATTCTTCGATACAATTGTAGTTTGTACAATTACAGGTCTTACAATTGCATCATCCGGTCTTATCGGAACTGTTGGTGCAGATGGTAAGCCACTTGAAGGTGTAGCACTTACGGCAGCAGCTTTTGGAAGTGTGCTTGGGCCAATCGGAAAATATTTGGTTTCAATCGGAATCATCCTCTTTGCATTCTCAACTATTTTAGGATGGGAGTACTATGGGGAAAAAGCATTTGAGTACTTAGTAGGTAGTACCAAGTGGAGCATGTTCTATAGAGCATTTTTTGCTATTGTAACTTTCTTCGGTGCAACTCAGTCACTAGATTTAGTATGGGGTATTTCTGATATTATGAATGCACTTATGGCATTCCCGAACTTGATTTCTTTGATTGTACTTAGCAATGTAATAAAGAGTGAGACTGATAGATATCAGAAGATTATAAAGAAATAGTTTTAATTCTATTTGAGGAAAATATGGAAAAGAAAAGATTTACTGATTTTAAAGAGGGTATGCTATCTGGCATACCCATTATGTTAGGGTACTTTTCGGTATCATTTGGAGTAGGCATTCTAGCTCATCAGGCTGGAATGTCTGTTTTTAGCGCTGCGCTTCTTTCTGCAACGAATCTTACAAGTGCAGGTGAAGTGGCAGGAATAGATATTATTGCATCTCATGGTTCGTATATTGAGATGGCGATTACTCAGTTTGTTATCAATTTTAGATATGTACTTATGGGATTGTCTTTGACTCAGAGAACGGATAAGAATTTCAATCTCCCTCATAGGATGATTGCATCTTTTGGTATCACTGATGAAATTTTTGCGCTTTTGATTGGACATAACAGAAAGATTTCACCGTGGTTTACCTATGGTGTTATAATATTGCCTCTTATAGGTTGGACATCTGGAACAGCTCTCGGTGCAGCTGTCGGAAGTATTCTTCCGGAGTCGATTACAAATGCACTTGGAATTTTATTATATGGAATGTTTGTAGCTATTATCATTCCTCCGGCGAAGAAGGATAGAAGGATTATTTTGGCTGTAGTTTTAGCAGCTATATTTAGTTCATGCTTTAAGTTCTTAATGCCTTTTGTTACTGGCGGATTTGCTGTGATTATATCTTCAGTTTTGGCAGCAGTGCTTTTGGCAATCTTTTTCCCAATATCTGAGAAAGAGATTGAAGAGGAGGGAAGATAAGTATGTCTATTTTTATTTATATTTTTGTGATGGCATCGGTTACATATCTTATCAGAATGATTCCGTTTACCATGTTTAGAACGACTATTCATTCACGATTTTTAAGAAGCGTGCTTTTTTATATCCCATACACTGTAATAGCGGCAATGACTATACCTGCGATTTTTTTCTCAACAGGAGATGTCTATACTTCACTGATCGGTGCTTTTGTAGCATTTATGCTTGCGTATTTCGATTGTCCGCTTATTGTGGTAGCTCTTATGGCAGCATTTTCTGCTTTTTTAGCGGGAGTTTTTTTCTAAAAAAAAGAAATTTCTTGAATTTTTGCAAAAAATAAAAAGGAAATTTATATATCCTCCTGTAATTATATTTATGGAGAACTGTTTTGAAAGGAGGAGTAGTTTGGAAGAACTTACAATCCGCGAACAGATTGAGATTATGGAAGAGAAGAATTTGAGTCCATATGCGACTTTGAATTCTAATTCCCGGGGAAGAGAACGAGAAGAGGAGGAATGTGATATTCGTCCGATGTTTCAAAGAGACAGAGACAGAATTTTGCATTGCAAGGCTTTTCGAAGACTGAAGAATAAAACTCAGGTTTTTTTGACTCCGCTCGGAGATCATTACAGAACTAGATTATCGCATACATTAGAGGTCTCTCAAAATGCCAGAACTATAAGCAAGGCGCTTCGGTTAAATGAGGATTTGACAGAGGCTATTGCACTTGGCCACGATTTAGGACATACACCATTCGGACATTCCGGGGAGAAGGTTCTAAATGAACTTGTCGATGGTGGTTTTATCCATAGTGAACAGAGTGTTAGAATCGTAGAACTTCTTGAAAAAGATGGCAAAGGCCTAAATTTAACATGGGAAGTTAGAGATGGAATTAAGAATCACAGAACGAGTTGTATGCCACATACACCTGAAGGCAAGGTGGTTCGACTTTGCGATAAGATAGCGTATGTGAATTCGGATATGGATGATGCTATTCGAGCCGAGATTCTTGCGGAGGAGGATATACCGCTTGAAATCAGAAAGACGTTGGGGTTCTCTGTAAAGAAACGTCTAAATACATTGATTCACGATGTAATCATCACGAGTGCTGATTCGCCTGATATAAGAATGTCGACAGAAATCGACGGGGCGTTATCAGATCTTCGTAAATTCATGTTTCAGAAAGTCTATACTAATCCCGTTGCAAAGGGTGAAGAGGTAAAGGCTAAGCGTATGATACGTGAACTTTTCAAGTATTATATGCAGCATCCGTTTGATATGCCGGATAAGTTCTTGCGTATGACGGATGATGGAGTTGCTATTGATAGAGTTATTGCGGATTATATTTCCGGAATGACAGATCAGTATGCAGTTACAAAATTCAACGAATATTTCATGCCAAAGGCATGGGAAGTGGACGGTTATTAAAGTTTATAGAAAGTGTTAGTATATGCCGAGATATCCTGAAGAGGTCATCGAGGAGGTCAGATCCAGATCTGATATCGTCGATGTTATTCAAAGATATGTACAACTTAAGAAAAAAGGATCTTCGTATTTCGGACTTTGCCCTTTCCATAATGAGAAATCACCTTCATTTTCAGTTTCTAGAGATAAGCAGATGTTCTATTGCTTCGGCTGCGGAGCAGGCGGCAATGTTTTTACTTTTCTCATGAATTATGAAAATCTGACTTTCCCCGAGGCGGTTCAGGAATTAGCAAAAGAGTGTGGTATCACTTTGCCTGAACACGAAGAGACGAGGGAAGACCGTGCGAGAAATAAGAGAAGAGAGAGGATGTTTCTTCTACAGAAAGAAGCGGCTACTTTTTACTACTCCATGCTTCGTACTAAAGATGGTGAGAGGGCTCTTGCCTATTTTAGGAAGAGGGGCCTTAGCGATGAGACTATAAATAAATTTGGTCTTGGTGCTTCAGATGTATATGGAAAGAATTTGAGAAAATATCTTTCGAGCAAAGGTTTTACAAATGAAGAAATGAGAGATAGTGGATTGATAAAATATTCTGAGGCCAGAGGCTTCGAGGATAGATTTTTCAATCGAGCTATGTTCCCTATTATGGATGCTCAGAAGAGAGTTTGCGGTTTCGGAGGTCGTGTTATGGGCGACGGTGAGCCGAAGTATTTAAACTCACCTGAAACTGAGATTTTTGATAAGGGAACTATTCTATACGGAATGCATATTGCAAGAAGGACTAGAAGAGATTATTTCATTTTGTGTGAAGGTTATATGGATGTCATCTCCATGCATCAGGCTGGATTTGATAATACCGTTGCATCTTTGGGAACTGCTCTTACTCAGAAGAATGCGCTGGCGCTAAAGAGATATAGGAAGAATATTTATCTAAGTTATGATAGTGATGGAGCAGGTGTCAAGGCCGCGCTTCGAGCTATTGGAATATTTAATTCAATCGGAGTCCCGACAAAGGTTATCAATATGAGACCTTATAAGGATCCCGATGAATTTATAAAAGCACTCGGAGCAGAAGAGTACGAAAAGAGAATAGAGGAAGCTGAAAACAGTTTCATGTATTCGATTCGTATGCACGAGGGTGAATTCGATTTGAAGGATCCTGGTGGAAAGACGGAATTCCAGAAATATATGGCAGGCCGTGTTTTAGAGTTTGAAGAAGAGATTGAGAGAAATAATTATATTTCTGCACTTTGTGATAAATATAATATTTCGATTGATAGTTTTAGAACTCTGGTAGCTCATGAGGCTGCAAAGGGTGTGAGCGAGAGAAGTGCTACAAAGATTGACATGGGTACTGAGAGAAGTATCGATGACAAACCTAAGAAGGAGAGAATGAATGCAAAGACTGGAATGCTTCAGTCAGAAAGACTTCTCCTATCCTGGATAGCCGGAAGCTCATCTATATATTCTCAGCTCAAAGAATATCTTTCACCAAATGATTTTTGCGAAGGCATTCATAAAGAGGTTGCGGAATATATTTTTTCCGAAAGAGAGGCTGGAAAAGATCCAGATCCAGCAGCGCTGGTAGATAAATATCAGGAAGCCAGTGACCAGAAGGATATTGCAAGGATATTCCATACGGAAGAGGCCCTAAAGGCGGAATCCGATAGGGAAAAAGCAATCACGGAAACTTTGATTAAGATAAAGAAAGCTACTATTGAACGAGAGAATGAGGCGATGGATCCTGGTGATCCGGGGCTTTTCAAAAAGAAGATCGAGGATCGAAAGTTCATGGAGAAGCTTGAAAAGATAAGAATTAATCTTTAGAAGGAGACTATAAATGGCAGAGAAGAAAACAAGTGCAAAGAAGACTAGTGGAGCTAAGCTTTCAAAGAAGGAAGAAATCAGATTAGAGATGGACAAGAGACTCGCTGATCTTCTTGAAATTGCGAAGAAGAATAATAATTCTCTTACATATCTTCAGATCAACCAGGGATTCACTGGTATGAAGCTTCATGATGAGCAGTTCGATTATATTCTTGAGTTCTTTGACAAGAACAATATTCAGATGAGCAAGAAGGAAATTCCAGAGGGAATGCAGCTTGATTTGGATGCAGATGTAGATTTAGGTGTAGATGATGACGGATTCATTCCTTCAGAGGAAGATGAGATTGATGCAAGTGATATAGACCTTTCTGTTCCAGAAGGAATCAGCGTAGAAGATCCTGTCAGAATGTATCTAAAGGAAATCGGTAAGGTTAATCTTCTTACAGCTGATGAAGAGATTGAACTTGCTCAGAGAATGGAAATGGGCGATGAGCTTGCAAAGAAGAGACTTGCTGAGGCAAACCTTCGACTTGTAGTTTCTATTGCAAAGAGATATGTAGGACGTGGAATGCAGTTTTTGGATTTGATCCAGGAAGGTAACCTCGGTCTTATTAAGGCTGTAGAAAAGTTCGATTATACAAAGGGATATAAGTTCTCTACATATGCTACATGGTGGATTCGTCAGGCTATCACTCGTGCGATCGCTGACCAGGCTCGTACAATCAGAATTCCTGTACATATGGTTGAGACAATCAATAAGCAGATCAGAGTATCCAGACAGCTTCTTCAGGAACTCGGCCGTGAGCCATCTCCAGAAGAAATCGCTGCAAAAATGGAAATCTCAGTTGATAGAGTTCGTGAAATCATGAAGATTTCTCAGGAACCTGTTTCTCTTGAGACACCTATCGGTGAAGAGGAAGATTCACATCTTGGAGATTTCATTCAGGATGAAAATGCTCCAGTACCTGCTGATGCAGCTACATTTACAATGCTTAGAGAGCAGCTCGAGGAAGTTCTTGGAACACTTACAGAAAGAGAGCAGAAGGTTCTAATCCTTAGATTTGGTCTTGAGGATGGACGTAGCCGTACTCTTGAAGAGGTTGGTAAGGAATTCAATGTAACACGTGAGCGTATCAGACAGATCGAGGCAAAGGCACTTAGAAAGCTTCGTCATCCAAGCCGCTCTAGAAAGCTGAAGGATTACCTTGAGTAAGAAGTATTCTTTTGTCCTAAGTGATAGACTTAGGGCAATCTATAATATGATTCCAAATGGAAGAATTCTTTGTGATGTCGGAACGGACCATGGGTTCCTTCCGATATCACTCGTTTTAGACGAAAAAATAGAAGGTGCGATTGCGATGGATTTGAGGGAAGGACCTCTTTCTAGAGCAAAGGAGCATGTGTCCTCTTATGGACTGGATAGTAAGATACAGATTCGACTTTCTGACGGCCTTGAAAAAATAGAAATAGGCGAGTGCACTATGGTTTCCATCTGTGGAATGGGTGGAAGGAATATGACTGAGATTCTTACAAAAAGAATGGATGTCGCAAAAGATGTGGAGTGCATGCTTCTTCAGCCTCAGTCGGATATTCCTGATTTTAGAAGATTCCTCTATGACAATGGATTTGTAATAAGTGATGAGGATTGTATCTTTGAAGATGGAAAGTACTACTTTTTAATGCTTGTAAGAAAGAGCGATTCAAACCAATCTCTATCAGATATCGAAGCAGAATTTGGTCCTGTTCTTTTGGGAAAAAAGAATGAGACTTTAAAAGAATTCATAAAGAAGGAATCTAGATCTAATCAGAATGTTCTTTCAAATCTTAAAAATGCAGTAGATAATGAAAGAAATAGAGAAAGCCTAAAGAAGCAGGAAAAGTATAGAGATTTGCTTCTTGAGGCAAGAGATATTTTGGGGATAAATCTATGAAGTTTAGAGAATTAGAAGAAGAACTTATGAAGGTCGCAGATTTAAAATATGCTGAAGACTGGGACAATTCTGGACTCCAGTGTGGAAATCGCGACAAAGAGATAAAGAGAGTATTCTTAGCTCTCGATTGCACAGATGATGTTATAGATCAGGCTATTTCATTCAATGCTGATTTGATTTTGACACATCATCCTCTTATTTTTTCACCTCTTAAGTCTATTGATTCAGAGGATTATATTGGAAAGAGAATCTATAAACTTATCGCAAATGATATCGTTTTATATGCAATGCATACTAATTTCGATGTATGTGCTATGAGAGATGAACTGGATAGACGAGTTGAAATCGTAGATACAAAACCTCTTTTAGACCTTCCAGGATTTCCTGGAATGGGAATAGGTTCAGCTGGAAATCTAAAAAATGAGATGACTTTAGCTGAGTTAAATGAGAGAATAATAGATAGATTCAATATTTCTAATCTAAAGTTCTTCGGTGAAGAAGATAGAAAAGTTTCTAGAGTAGGAATTCTAGGCGGCTCTGGAAAGAGTGAAATAGATCTCGCAGTAAAGATGGGCTGTGATGTATATATATCAGGGGATATAGATCATCATAGTGGAATAGATGCTCTGGAAAAAGGCATAGCTGTGATAGATGCAGGACATTTCGGATTGGAACATGTTTTTTCCGAATACATGGAGAAATATTTAAATGAAAATTTGGGATGTCTTCTGGTAAAGAGAGAAAGATGGCATGAGCCATTTTCTGTTATAAAGAAATAATCTACATAAGAAATGAACAGGATGATTTTTGCATCGGTTTTTGAAAGGGTGGTTTTTTATGGAAGATATGAAGGATATTTGCGTAAAAGTAGATGGCCGTGAAGAGAAAGTTAGAGCAGGCTGTACGTTTCAGGAATTGGCAAAGAAGGATCAGCATTTTTATGATGAGGATATTCTTCTTGCAAAGGTTGGAAATAAGCTTTATGAGCTTACCAGAAAGATTCCGGGCGAATGTGATATAAAGTTTTTGACAGGACTTGATAATAACGGTAGACGTACGTATAGACGAAGCGTCGTACTTTTGATGCAAAAAGCACTCGATAATCTGTTCCCGGGAGAAAATCCTGATGTAAATATCAGACATTCTCTGGATCAGGGCTATTATTGTCTGCTTGAGTCAGATCACAAGGTGACGGCAGATTTTATTAAGAAGTTAAAAGCTGAGATGAATCGTCTTGTGAAGCAGGATTTGCCACTTAAAAAGTATTCGATTCATACTGATGAAGCTCGTCGTATCTTCCATGAAGAAAGACTTTTTGATAAGGAGCGCTTGCTTCGTTATCGTACAAGTTCAAACATAAATGTTTATGATTTGGACGGTTGTCTTGATTATTTCTATGGCTATATGGCTCCATCTACGGGATATTTAAAATGCTTCGATTTGAAGCTTTATGATGAAGGATATATGCTCCTTTTCCCATATCGTGATATGAAGAAGGTAGCTCCTTTTGAGCCATCCAGAAAGCTTTTTGATATTCAGAAGAGAGCTGCGGAGTGGAGTACTCTTATGAATATTCCTACTGTTGGAGCTTTAAATGATGTGATATCAAGTGGAAATTCTTTGAAAACAATTCTTATGCAGGAAGCTCTTATGGAGCAGAGAATTGGTAAACTCGCCGAAGAGATAGCCCATCATGAATCTGCAAAGTTTATCATGATTGCAGGTCCTTCCTCTTCTGGAAAGACTACATTTTCATATAGACTTTCAATCCAGCTTATGGCACAGGGCCTTCATCCACATCCACTTTCACTCGATGATTATTACATCGATAGGGATAAGATGATTCCTGGACCGGATGGAAAGCTTGATTTAGAGAGCATCGATGGAATTGATATTGAGCAGTTCAATAAGGATATGACAGCTCTTTTAAATGGCGAAGTAGTGGATATGCCATCTTTTAATTTCAAGAGAGGTAAGAGAGAGTATCGTGGAAAGAAGATGCAACTCGGACCAGATGATGTACTTGTTATTGAAGGTATTCATGGATTGAACGACAAACTTAGCTATACACTTCCTAAAGAAAGTAAGTTTAAAATCTATATCAGTGCCCTGACTCAGCTTTCTATCGATGAACATAATCCTCTGTCTACAACTGATGGAAGATTGATTCGTCGTATAGTAAGAGATGCGAGAACTCGTGGCTCAGATGCAGAAGAAACACTTGGAATGTGGGATAGTGTAAGAGCTGGAGAAGAGAAGAATATCTTCCCGTTCCAGGAAAGTTGTGATGCTATGTTTAATTCGGCACTTATTTATGAGATGTCAGTTCTTAAACTATATGCAGTTCCACTTCTTATGGAAATCAGAGAAGATTCTCCGGCATATCCGGAAGCAAAGAGACTTCTTAAACTATTAGATTACTTCTTACCTTTAGCACCGGATGCCGTAAATAACACCTCTCTTTTGAGAGAGTTTATCGGTGGTTCGGTTCTTAAGGTGTGATTTTCCTTGAAATACAATCTTTCAAGGGTTATAATCGAAATTCGGAAAAGCAGACCAGACGATCGCGGCCTGTATTATGCAGGGTGAGGAAAGTCCGGGCTTCATAGGGCAGGGATGCCGGTTAACGGCCGGTGGAGGTGACTCCCAGGATAGTGCAACAGAAAACAACCGCCAGTTTTTACTGGTAAGGGTGAAAAGGCAGTGTAAGAGACTACCGTTTCGGTGGTAACATCGAAAGCAATGTAAACCCCATTCGAAGCAAGGCTTAAAAGGAACGTACGTGGCCCGCCAGTTCCAGGTTAGCCGCTTGAAATGATTGGCAACAATCATTCTAGACAGATGATCGTCCAACGACATAACCCGGCTTATCGATCTGCTTTTCTTTTTTCCTTAAAAGTTATATGAGCTCTACAGAGAAATCTGTAGGGCTTATTTTATCCACAAAATGTTGATATTGTGCATAGATAATGAAACTTTTATTAAAAAGATAATTTGAATATTGTAAATGAAACTATGAGATAGTACTCTGTTAAAGCAAGGCTGAAAGATTAGCTCTTGTAGTAGACTTATAGAATGATATGGAGTAGCAATGTTTGGTTATATATCACCTAATAAAAATGAACTTTCTAAAGAAGAAATTTCTACATATAGGGGATATTATTGTGGCCTTTGCCATGCTTTGAAAGATAAAGCAGGGATGAAAGGTCAAATTTTACTTGCCTACGACATGACATTTATTTCTTTACTTTTATCCGGACTTTATGAACCAAAGGAAGAACCAGAGAAGTTTAGATGTATGGTTCATCCTCTTAGTAAGAGAATTGCAGTAAACAGTAAGATTACTGATTATGTAGCTGATATGAATATTTTGCTCGGTTATTATAATTTGATCGATAATTATAACGACGAGGGAAAGATTACAGCAAAGAAGCTGGCAGAATCTCTAAAGGATGATGTCGATAGAATTACACATAAATATCCGAGACAGGCTAATTGTGTGAAGGAAGCTCTTACAAAACTAGAAGAGGCTGAGCACTGCAAAGAAGAGAATCTATCACTTGTTGCTAATCTATCTGGACAGATGTTGTCTGAAGTTTTCGCTTTTTATAAAGATGATATCTGGAGCGATGATTTACGAAAGATTGGAACTTACATCGGTAAGTTTATCTATGTGATGGATTCATACGAGGATATCGAGAAGGATAGAAGAAGACATAACTATAATACTCTTATTCTTACAAAGGCTAATGATAAAGCCAATTTTGAAACGTATGTAAGACAGCTACTGACTAGTCAGTTAAGAGAGTGCGCTGAGATTTTTGAAAGACTACCTATTCTTAAGAATGCAAATATTATTAGAAATATCTTGTATTCAGGAGCCTGGATGAGATATGATTTGATTCAGGCCAAAAGGAAGGGCTCTTTTAAAGAATCCTCTAACCATGGCACCGAGAAGAGTTTAGTTTAAGATTCACACCGTTTCAGGAGATGTTACATGGACCCATATAGAGAACTCGGAATATCTTATGACGCTACAGATGATGAAATTAAGAAGGCTTATAGAAAGCTTAGTAGAAAGTATCATCCTGATGCTAATATAAATAACCCGAACAAAGAAGAGGCTGAAGAAAAGTTTAAAAGAGTGCAGGAAGCCTACGACATGCTTATCAAAAGTCGAAATGCTAAGAACTTCGATTACACTCGTTCTTCAAATCGTTATCAGTCATACAATAATTCGAATCCAGAATTTGTAAATGTAGTAAATTTGATTAGAAGTGGAGAGTTTAAGAACGCTTTTGACATTCTTTCAAATATGGATGATATGTCAAAAGATGGAACCTGGTACTATCTGGCTTCTATTTGTGAGCTCGGAATGGGAAATCTTGTGATGGCCCGTTCTTATATAAATATTGCTGTATCTATGCAGCCTAATAATTTTCAATTTAGACAGTTGCAGAAACAGATGGAAAATGGGTTCTTCTCCAGACAGTTTTCAAATGGTGGAAATCCATTTGCACATACGACTTTCTATGGCAGAAAACCTTCATCCTTTGGTTGGTGTATAGATTTGTTTTTACTAAATCTATTCTGTCGTTTCTGTTTTTAGGAAAAAATAAAGCATCTGGTTTTCATCTTACATGAAAACCAGATGCTTTAGTTTTATCTGGAGTATTTTTCTTCGCAGTATTTGCAACGATATACTTCGTTTTCCTCATCTGCAAGGAAGAATACTTGATCCAATTCCTGCTCAGTTGTAGTGATACAACGTGGGTTCTTACAGGAAATTACATTCGTAATTAATTTAGGCATATGAAGAGGTCTCTTTTCGATAATCTTTTCATCTTTTATGATGTCTACTGTGATATTGTGATCGATGAAACCTAAGACGTCTAGATTGATAGATCCGATTGGACATTCGATTTTTAACATATCCTTTTTGCCTAGTTTATTGCTATGAACATTCATAATCATAGCGATTGTACAATGTAACTCATCAAGCTTCATATCTTTATAAACTTTCTGAGCCATTCCAGCTTTTATATGATCTAGCACATAACCTTCGTGGATTCCGCTTATAGTTAGCATGTTTTATTTCCTCTCTATTTCTTGGTTTAATAAAGTTAAAATGCCTTAAATTCTGTTTCCAGAAGTGTGAGTATCAGAGCCATTCTGATATATACACCTTTTTCGGCTTGTTTAAAGTAGAAAGCACGTGGATCTTTGTCTACAGCTGTACTGATTTCATTTACTCGTGGAAGAGGATGGAGGACCATCATTTTTTCCTTAGCAAGAGACATCTTCTCTTTATCGAGAATATAGAAACCTCTCATACGTAAATATTCTTCTTCATTGAAGAATCGCTCTCTTTGAATACGAGTCATATATAAGATATCAAGTTTTGGCATTGCTTCTTCAAGGCTAACGACTTCTTCATAAGGGATGTTGTTCTTTTTAAGAACATCTTCACGGATATAATCTGGAATTTTTAATTCTTCAGGTGAAATTAGAATAAAACGAATATTGTTATAACGAGCAAGTGCTGTTATAAGAGAATGAACGGTACGACCAAATTTAAGATCGCCACAAAGACCAATAGTTAAATTTTCAATCTTTCCTGTTAGGGAACGAATGGTATGTAAATCTGTAAGAGTTTGAGTTGGATGCTGATGACCACCATCACCTGCATTGATGACAGGAACGTCGGAATTTATAGAGGCTACAAGTGGTGCTCCTTCTTTTGGATGACGAATAGCAACAATATTAGCATAAGCTCCCATAACTTTAATTGTATCGGAAACACTTTCGCCTTTTGCTGCTGAAGATGAACCGGCTTCGGAGAAACCAAGAACAGAACCGCCGAGTCTTAACATAGCGGATTCAAAAGATAATCTGGTTCGTGTACTAGGTTCGTAAAAACATGTTGCAAGTCTCATGCCATCGCATGCATGAGCATACTTCTGTGGGTTTTTCTCGATGTCATCGCCGAGATCCATAAGCTTTTCAAGCTCGGACACGGAGAAGTCGAGAGGACTCATTAGGTGTCGCATACTTCCTCCTTTATAGGCTATTAAATTTTTATCACGAGTAACTATACGAGATTAAAAAAACAAAATCAAGTACTAATTTTCTGTTATAATGTTTTTTAACGTGAGCAAAATTTTTTATAGAGGAGCATATATTGTACGCAGATATAATCGTAGATATTACGCTTGAAAAACTGAATCACACCTTCCAATATGCAGTCCCGACTGATATGGAAGATAGGATAGCAATAGGACTTCTAGTGACAATTCCATTTGGAAATAGAAATGTAAATGGAGTTGTAATTGGCCTTAGTGATGAACCAAAACTTGAAGTTTCGAAAATCAAACCTATAAAGGCTATCTCAAAGGAAGTTCCACCAAATAGAGATTTGGTCGAGCTTGCATCATGGATGAGTGATTATTTCGGCTCAACTATGAACCAGGCCCTTAAGACGACGCTTCCTCTTCGGAAAAAAGCAAAACCGAAGGAAAGAAAAATAGTCACCTTAGTATCTGATACAGAATATGTAAACGAATATTATAATAAATTGATTTCCAGAAAGAATCACTCGCTCGGAAAAGAGAGGCTTTTGAAAGAACTAATAGCAGAGAAAGAGATTCCTTGGGATGTCCTTATCGATAAACTTCATGTAACTTCAGAAAATATCAGAAGTTTAGAGAAGGATAGAATTGTGGATATATCTTCCGTAAGAGTCTTCAGAGGTGCGATAAATATAGAAAATAGTTCGGATGTTAAAGTTGAACTTAACAAAGCACAGCGGGAAGCCTGTGACATTTTTAAGGAGAATCGTAAGAATGGAATTCATAAACCATATCTTCTTTATGGTGTTACAGGAAGTGGTAAGACAGAAGTATATCTAAATATGATTGAGGATACACTTCGCATGGGAAAACAGGCTATAGTTTTAATTCCTGAAATTGCGCTTACCTATCAGACAGTTATGAGATTCTATAATAGATTTGGAGATGTGGTATCTTTTATTAACTCAAAGATGTCTGAAGGCGAGAGAGTTGATCAGCTTGATAGAGCAGTTTCTGGGGAATGCAAGATTATGATTGGACCTCGTTCTGCACTTTTCACACCTTTTTCAAATTTGGGTCTTATAATTGTCGATGAGGAACATGAAAGCTCATATAAGAGTGAACAGGCTCCTAGATATCATGCGGTTCCGACGGCTATAGAGAGAGCCAGGATAAATAATTGTGATGTGGTCTTAGGAAGTGCTACACCTTCTGTAGAGACTTTTTACAATGCTAAGAGCGGAAATTATATCATGCTTAAACTTCCTGGCAGAGTTATGGACAGATCTATGGCGGAGACAGAAATCATAGATCTTGGCAAGGAACTTCGAAGTGGTAACCGTTCTATGTTTTCGAGAAGACTTAGAGAACTTATGAGCGATAGATTAGAGAAGAATGAACAGATTATGCTCTTCTTGAATCGACGAGGAATGATGGGCTCGGTTTCCTGTAGAATGTGTGGAACGGTTCTTAAGTGTCCGCATTGTGATGTACCACTTTCTTTACATAGAGATGGTAAATTGCATTGCCATTATTGCGGAACTATAGTAGAGAGACCGAAGGCTTGTCCAAAGTGTCAGTCGGTAATGATTGGTACAATGAAAGCCGGAACTGAAAGTGTAGAAGATAATGTAAAGAAACTTTTTCCAAATGCCAGGGTTCTACGTATGGATGCTGACACTACAAAGGGAAAGGGCGGACACGAGAAGATATTATCTGCTTTTGCAAATGATGAAGCCGATATTCTTATCGGTACTCAGATGATTGTAAAAGGACATGACTTTCCTAATGTAACTTTGATGGGAGTTTTGGCTGCAGATTTATCTTTAAACGCTTCAAACTTCAGAGCATCAGAGAATACTTTTGATCTTTTAGTTCAGGCAGCCGGAAGATCTGGTCGAGGTGAGAAGAGAGGAAATGTAGTCATTCAGACATATCAGCCTGATCACTATTGTATAGAGAGTTCTTCTAAACAGGATTATGAAGGCTTTTATGATAGTGAGGTTATGTTTAGAAGAGTTGGAGCATATCCACCATTTGGACATCTTCTAAAAGTCTTGATTGAATGCAAAAATGAAAACAGGATTGAATTTTTTGCAAACAATTTGGCAAAGTTTGTGAAGGAAAATTTGGGTGAGGATGATTTTTTCCAGAAAACTAAAGTTTTAGGTCCTGAGGATGATTATCCTAAGAAGGTAAATGATGTCTATAGAAAGACACTCTATCTAAAAGATAGACATTATGATAGACTAATCAAGGCAAAAAAATTGATTTCAGATGGTTTTAGTCAGATAGATGGAAATAATTATGTGAATATCTGGTTTGACTATGATCCGTTGTAGAATATAGAAAGAGGTAAGTTTATGGCACTTAGAAATTTAAGAATTGAGGGCGATGAGATTTTAAATAAGATAAGTCGTCCTATTACAGAAATGAAGGATAGATACCAGGAATTAATCGACGATATGCTTGAGACTATGTATGAGAACGAAGGCGTTGGCCTCGCAGCAGTTCAGGTAGGAGTACTTCGTAGAATCGTAGTCATCGATATTGGAGAAGGCCCGGTAGTTCTTATCAATCCTGAAATTGTAGAATCAGATGGAGAACAGACTGGTTCTGAAGGATGTCTTTCAATTCCTGGAAAGGCAGGAATCGTAACGCGTCCTAACCATGTAAAGGTAAAGGCATTAGATCGTGATATGAAAGAATTCGAGTTCGAAGCAGAAGGATTCTTCGCTAGAGCTTGTTGCCATGAAATCGATCATTTGGATGGACACCTTTACACAGAAATCGCTGAAGGTGATTTAATCGATGTTTCAGCTGAAGCTGATGATGAAGAATTCGAAGATTTCGAATAAAATATAAACTCAATTTAATATTCTAATATAAATGTTAAACTACATAGTAATTTTTTTGAAAGGAAATATGTTAGATGAAGATTGTTTTTATGGGAACGCCTGATTTTACGATTCCTATATTAGATTCTATAAAAAAGGCTGGACATGAGATTGTTCTAGTTGTAACTCAGCCTGACAAACCTAGAGGAAGGAAGAAAGAACTCATGCCTCCTCCAGCGAAGGTTTGGGCTATAGAGAATGGGATTCCTGTATTTCAGCCAGAGAGAATTAAGAGAGAAGAGGCTGTTAATGAATTAAAGAAATATCCTTGTGATGTTTGTGTAGTTGCAGCTTTCGGACAGATCCTTTCAAAAGAAATTTTGGATATGCCAAGACTTGGATGTGTAAATGTACATGCTTCTTTGCTTCCAAAGTATAGAGGAGCGGCTCCAATTCAGTGGGCTATTCTAAATGGTGATAAGATAACGGGTGTCACTACAATGCAGATGGGTGTAGGACTCGATGATGGAGATATGCTTCTTCAGAAGAGAGTTGCTATTTCTCCAAAGGAAACAGGCGGAAGCCTATTTGATAAACTTGCAATCGAGGGTGGTTCACTAATCGTTGAGACATTAAAAGGTCTTGAAGAAGGAAGCATTACACCTATTCCTCAGAATGAGGAGGAAGCTACACATGTAGGTATGATAAAGAAGGAGCTCGGCAATCTCGATTTTACAAAGAGTGCTAAAGTCCTTTCTAATTATGTAAAGGGATTGAATCCTTGGCCATGCGCATATACTTTCTGTAAGGGTAAGATGCTAAAAATATGGGCTGCTGAAGCAGTTGATTTTGATTCTAAGAAAGAATGTGGAGAGGTTATTCTTCCTGACAAGAATACTCTTTATATTCAAACAAAAGATGGTGTGCTTTCAGTATTAGAGATTCAGGCGGAAGGCAAGAAGAGAATGCCGATTTCTGATTTCTTGAGAGGTAATCACTTAGAGGCTGGAGATATTTGTATTCAGAATCGAGGTTAATTTATGATGGGCTATGGTTATTATGGAATGATGTTTGATCCGACGTATATTTTTATTTTAATCGGTGTAGCGATTTCTTTAATCGCATCGGCTAATGTAAAAAGTACGTTTGCTAAATATAATGAAATCGATAGTGATTCAGGACTTAGAGGCTGCGATGTGGCTAAAAGAATTCTTGAATTGAATGGTTTGTGTGATGTAGCGGTAGAGCATGTATCAGGAGATTTGACAGACCACTATGATCCTGCTACCCGTACAGTAAGACTTTCAGATACTGTATATGGAGAGCGAAGTGTCGCAGCTATCGG
Organism: Lachnospiraceae bacterium; assembly: GCA_024682375.1. Classification (GTDB taxonomy): domain Bacteria; phylum Bacillota; class Clostridia; order Lachnospirales; family Lachnospiraceae; genus Lachnocurva. The sequence continues at coordinate 48,762 of JAIKZI010000024.1, forward strand.
TGTAGCAGCACATGAATGTGGACATGCTATTCAGCACCAGCATAACTATGCACCTCTTGGATTTAGAAGCGCTTTGGTTCCAGTTGCAAATATTGGTGCCACAATTTCATGGCCTTTGGTTTTAGTTGGATTATTTATGAATGCTTCATTGGGCAAATATCTAATTGGAGCAGGTATAATCATGTTTATGGCAGCTGTACTTTTTCATGTGGTAACTCTTCCTGTAGAGTTCAATGCATCAAGAAGAGCCTTAGCTAATTTGAAACAGTACCATATTATTGATGATAATGAAGTAGATATGGCAAAAAGTGTCCTTGTAGCCGCAGCGCTTACATATGTTGCAGGTGTACTGAGTGCACTTCTTCAGTTACTTCGACTAGTACTCATCGCACGTAGCTTTACAGACGATGAATAGAATTTTTTGAATGGAATTAATAGATGTCAGATGTAGTAAATATAAGAAAACTATCAGCAGAACTTACATATTTGATTCTCGAAGATAATGAGTTTGAAAATGTGGTTTTAGATGGTCTGCAGATTAAATATGCCTTTTTAAGTGAGAGCGATAGACATTTTATCGTAAGACTTGTAAAAGGAACAGTTGAAAGAAAACTAGAATTAGATTTTTATATCAATTCTCTTTCGAAGACACCTGTTAGAAAGATGAAAAAATGGGTACGTACTATTCTTCGAAATGCTATTTACCAGATCAGATATATGGATAGTTCCAAAGATTATGCAGTGGTAAATGAAGCTGTAAAACTTGTTAAGGCTTTCAAATATCCTCAGTTTAGAGGTTTTGTAAATGGAGTGCTTAGAAATTATATCCGAGAGATGGATAATCTCACACCAAATACATTAGAAGCTAAATATTCAGTTCCACAGTGGATTATTGATTCTTTTGAAAATGAGCTGGGAAAAGAGGATACTATAAAAACATTGGATGCTTTTTTGAAGCAGAGTCCTCTTACTATAAGGCTGAATACCTTCAAAGGAAATCCAGAAGATATTTTAAAAGAAATTCAGGAAGAAGGCTTTGGAGTAGAAGAAGTTGATTCTGGATTTAATATTTATAATTTGAAAAATATAGATTCTTTGAGCAAATCAAAGGCTCTTTTAGATGGTAAATTCTATATTCAGGATTATAGTTCCATGAAACCTGTTATGCTGGCGGGAATTAAAAATGGAATGAAGGTTTTAGATGTTTGTGCAGCACCAGGTGGAAAAACTATCATGGCAAGTGAGTGCACAAAAGATGGCCAGGTAGTATCTTGTGATATATCTTCTAAAAAGACTGATATAATTAAAGAAAATGCAAAACGTATGGGAGCATCAAATATCGATGTAAGAATAAATGATGCAACCGTTTTTAACGAAGATTTTGAGAATGCTTTTGACATAATTATTTTAGATGTGCCTTGCTCAGGTCTTGGAGTTATAGGTAGAAAAGCAGATCTTAGATATAGAGTGAAGAAGGAAGATCTTCTTTCTTTACAGACTATTCAAAGACAGATTATTGATAATGCAAAACGTTATGTAAGAAATGGTGGAAGGATTATTTTTTCCACATGTACAATAGATAAACTTGAAAATGAAGACAATAAAGATTATATTTTAAAAACATGTCCTAATCTAAAATTGATTTCGGAAGAGAAGATTCTTCCTTTCAATTATGGTTCGGACGGATTCTATATTGCAGTATTTGAAAGTAAGAATTAGATGGATATTAGATCTTTAGATTTAGATGAATTAACAGAATTTATAGAAGGACTGGGAGAAAAGAAGTTCCGTGCAAAGCAGATTTACAGATGGCTTCATGTATCTTTGGTTTCTTCCTACGAGGAAATGCGTAATATTCCAAAATCCCTTCAGGAAAAGCTTTCCGAAGTAGCTCCTCTATATAGTTTGAAGATATATGATCTCCAGGTTTCAAAATTGGATGGAACCAGAAAGTACCTATTCGAACTTGAAGATGGAAATATGATTGAGGCTGTACTTATGAAGTATAAGCATGGTAATTCAGTTTGTATTTCGTCTGAGGTTGGTTGTAGAATGGGTTGTACTTTCTGTGCGTCTGCAATTGGAGGTCTGATAAGACAGCTTTCAACCGGCGAAATGCTGGATGAAATATACAGAATTCAGTCAGAAATCGGTGAGAGGGTTTCGAATATCGTAATCATGGGAACGGGTGAACCTCTCGATAATTACGATAATGTGGTAAAATTCCTTCATATGGTTTCTGATGAAAATGGCTTAAATATAAGTCAGAGAAATATTACACTTTCCACTTCGGGAATTGTAGAAGGTATTTATGAGTTAGCAAAGGAAAATTTATCAATCACACTTGCTCTTTCTCTTCATGCGACTACACAGGAAAGAAGAGCTCGATTGATGCCTATCGCAGGACAGTACGATATTTTAGATGCTGTTGGGGCTATGAGAGATTATGCTAATTCTACGGGGCGAAGAGTTACTTTTGAGTATAGCTTGATTCACGGTGAGAATGATACAGATGAAGATGCTAGAAGATTAGCTGATCTAGTTTCTGGAATTATGTGTCATATAAACCTCATTCCGGTCAACCCGGTGAGGGAAAGAAACTTTGAAAGACCTAATCATGAAGCGGTCCTGGCATTCCAAAAGAAACTTGAAAATTATGGTATAAATGTTACTATTAGGAGAGAATTGGGCCGGGATATTGATGGAGCCTGCGGACAGTTAAGAAGACGGCACTTGAAGGGACATTGATTAAATGAAATTCATCTCAGTCACTGATCCAGGAGTGACTCGTTTGAAGAACGAAGATGTATTCTTTGCATCGAAGGATTCAATCGGATTACTTCCTAATCTGTTTTTCGTCGCGGACGGAATGGGTGGTGAAAAGGCTGGTTTGTATGCAGCGCAGACAGCAGCTAATACCATAGTTACAGATTTGATGGGATCGAAAGAAAGGGAACCAGTTAAAGCTATAAAAGCAGCTATTGAAGATGCAAATCTCAAGTTGTTTGAAGAAGCCCAAGCGGACCCTGAAAAAGAAAGCATGGGAACTACTTTAGTTCTTGCGTGCATATATGATGATCACCTAATCATTGCAAATGTAGGTGATAGTAGATTGTATGTTTCCAAGAATGATAGAATTACCCAGATAACCAGAGATCATTCTTATGTGGATGAACTGGTTAGATATGGTAAGGTATCAGAACTTGCAGCGAAACATCACCCTAAGAGACACTATATTACACGTGCAGTGGGTGCTGAAAACAAAATATCAATTGACTTCTTTGATCTAGAATTAGACCAAAGTGATATTTTTATGCTTTGTTCAGATGGATTGACAAACATGCTTTTGGATGAAGAGATTCAGGCGATACTCCGTTCTGGAAAATCTCTTGAAGAGATGTCAAAGGAACTTGTAGATAGAGCTAATGCTATGGGTGGCGAAGATAATATAACAATAGTTATTGTCGACCCTGAGATTAAATAGATTTGAGGTAGTTTATGTTACAGACAGGATCTTTTTTAGCAGATCGATATGAGATAATTGAAAAAATCGGAACTGGCGGAATGTCAGATGTATACCGTGCAGTTGATCAGGTTCTTAGCCGTGAAGTCGCTGTAAAGGTTTTAAAAGAAGAGTTCGCTGAAGATGAGAATTTCGTTTCAAAATTCCGTTCAGAAGCACAGAACGCTGCTCGTCTAGAGCATCCTAATATTGTAAATATCTATGATGTAGGATCAGAAGATGGTCTATATTACATCATTATGGAATATGTAGAAGGTATCACTTTAAAGACTTACATCGAGAAGAAGGGACACCTGAACTACAAAGAGGTTATCAGTATCGCAATTCAGGTTGGACGTGGTATTGAGTCTGCGCATAAGAATCACATCATACATCGTGATATCAAGCCTCAGAATATTATTATTTCAAAAGAAGGTAAGGTTAAGGTAACTGATTTTGGTATCGCTCGTGCTGCATCAGGAAAGACTGTTTCAGCAGAAGCAATGGGTTCAGTTCACTATATCTCACCTGAACAGGCTAGAAATGGTTATGTAACTGAGAGATCAGACATCTATTCTCTCGGTATTGTTATGTATGAGATGGCAACAGGAAGTGTTCCTTTTGATGGTGACACAGCTGTTTCCGTTGCACTTAAACATCTTCAGGGAGAGATGACTCCTCCTAGCAAGTTGGTTGAGGATATTCCAGTAGCTCTTGAGAGAATTATTATTAAAGCTACTATGAAGAGTCCTGAAAGAAGATATGCAGATGTAGATGAGCTTCTTATCGATTTGAAGAAAGCTCTTGTTACACCAGATGAGGATTTTGTAGTAATTCCTGATCCAAACGACACAGATAAGACAAAAGTTATTACAAAAGAAGATTTGGATAAAATCAGAGAGCAGTCTGAACCTGATATGTCTGATTTAGAAGACGATGACGATGAAGATGATGATAAGTTAAATCCAAAGATGGAAAAGGCTGTAACAATTATGAGTATTGCAGCTGCTGTAATCATCGCACTTGTAGTTATCTATATGATTGGTAGTATCTTTGGATGGTTCAAGTTCTCATCAAAATCAAACAAAGAGGATACAAAGGTAGAAGAGGAAGCTGGAAATATCAAGGTTCCTGATTTACTTGGTAAGTCAAAATCAGAAGTAAAAGAACTTTTGAAGGAAAAAGGACTTAAATTTGATGATGCAGGTACAAGAGCATCTGAAAAATATAAGAAGGGTACTGCTTGCTACCAGAACATCAAAGAAGGTGTAAAGGTAAAGAAGAATACAAAGATCAGAGTTGCATTCTCAAGTGGCAAGTCAGACAAGGAAGTAGAAGTTCCTTCAGTTGTAGGTATGACTGAAAGACAGGCTATTTCAGCACTTGATGAAGCTGGATTTGAATCTACAGTTTCATACAGCGAGAGCGACAGCGTAGAGCAGGGTAAAGTTATCAGCCAGAGCCCAAATGGAAATGCCAAGGCTGAAGAAGGATCTACTGTAAAGATTGTCGTATCACAGGGTAAGAAGCAGGTTCAGGTTCCTCATGTAGCAGGTGTATCTGAAGCAGATGCCAGAAACACAATCAGTGCTGCAGGATTGAATGTAGTTGTATCTTATGAGACAGATGATAACTATGTAGGTAAGGTTATCCGTCAGACTCCAGATGGTGGTTTCGTAAATTCAGGTGATACTATTACTGTTGTAGTAGGTAAGGCATCTGAGAAGCCGGTACAGAAGGAAGAGACAAAACCTTCAACAGATAATACAAACACAAATACTGGTACTAACACTGGAAACAATTCAGGAAACAATAGCGGATCTAACACTGGTTCAAATACTGGTACAAACACAGGTGATAGCGGTAGTTCAGATTCTTCAAACAGTGGAAGCCAGACCAACCCATAATAGATACGAGGTTTGATGCAGGGAAAGATAATAAAAGGTATAGCCGGATTCTACTATGTAGAATGTGACGGTAATATATATGAATGTAAGGCTAGAGGCGTATTTCGGAATCGTTCCGAAAAGCCTCTAGTTGGCGATTTTGTGGAATTTATTATTTTAGAAGGTCAGGAAGGAAAGGGAAATATCGAAAAGATTCTTCCTAGAACTTCAAAATTGATTCGACCTGAAGTTGCTAATGTGGATCAGGCTTTAATCGTTTTTGCTGCGATTGATCCTGCTCCAGATATGCATTTACTGAATCGTTTTCTTGTAAATATGGAAATGATGGATATTAAATCCATAATCTGTATTAACAAAAATGATTTGAAGAAAGAAGAACGAATTCCTGAAATTTATACAAAGGCCGGATACAAAGTTATCTGCACTAGTGTAAAAGAAAATGAAGGAATTGAAGAAATTCGAGAAATTCTTTCAAACAAAACGACGACTGTTGCTGGCCCATCCGGTGTAGGAAAATCTTCGCTGATTAATACTGTCGCTGGGAAAAAAGTTATGGAAACAGGCGAAATTAGCCAGAAGATTAAGAGAGGTAAGAATACAACTCGCCATAGTGAGCTTATCACTATTGGAAAGAATTCATATATTCTTGATACTCCAGGATTTGCTTCAGTCGATGTCCCTGACATGGAAAAGGAAGATTTGGGATGGTGTTTCCCGGAATTTGTTGAGTATATTCCTTCATGCAAATTTAGCGGTTGCTCACATAGAAGCGAACCGAAATGTGCAGTTAAAGAGGCACTCGAAGAAGGAAAGATTTGTAAAGAAAGATACGACGATTATGTTACTTTTTTCAATGAAATTAATGATCGTCGAAAGTGGTAGAAAGGTCTAATATGAATTATCTTGCACCATCAATTTTATCAAGTGATTTTGCAAACTTAGGAAGAGACGTAAAGAAATGTGCCGAAGCTGGTGCTGAATATATCCATTTCGATGTTATGGATGGTCATTTCGTACCACCTATTACTTTTGGAGCAGATGTACTTAAAGCGGTTAGAGGTGTGACTACTTCTGTCCTTGATGTACATCTTATGATTGAAAATCCTGAAGAGAAAATTCTTGATTTCATAAAAGCAGGTGCTGATATTATTACAGTTCATGCTGAAGCTTGCACACATCTCGATAGAGTAATTCATATGATAAAGGATAACGGAGCACGTGCAGCAGTTGCGCTCAATCCTGCCACTAGCCTTGATACTCTTGAATATGTTTTGCCAGAACTCGATATGGTTCTTCTTATGAGCGTAAATCCTGGATATGGCGGACAGAGTTTCATTCCTTATACTCTTGATAAAATCCGTGCGCTTAAAAAGATGATTGATGAGAGAAATCTTAAGTGTGATATTGAGGTTGATGGTGGAATTAAACTAAACAACATAGAAGATGTTATGTCAGCTGGAGCCAATGTGTTTGTAGCAGGTTCAGCTGTATTTAACGGAGATATAGAGGAAAACGTAAAAGCTTTCCTTGGCAAAATGAAATAATGAGAAATGCGTATATTGTAGCCGGAGGGACATTTGATTTTGATGCCTTTTCGGCTTTTTTGAAAGAAGAAAAAGAATATCCATACATAATTGCCGCAGATAGAGGTTTCATATCGCTTTCTAACCATAAAATCAAAATCGATTGTATAATCGGCGATTTTGATTCAGCTGGTGAAAAGATGATTGATAAAGCAAAAGAAATCTGTGACAATGTGATAGTCCTAAATCCTATAAAGGATGATACCGATACAGAGGCAGCGCTTGATGTTGCTATGAAAGAGGTAGATGGAGATATTTATATCTTCGCTGGAACCGGAACTAGATTAGATCATATATATTCAAATATTCAAATTCTATACAAAGCTCTTTTGAGAAAAAAGTGTGCATATTTGATTGATGCTCACAATAAAATACAACTTTGTGATAGAAATTCATCTAAAATAATAATACAATCAGAACAATATGGAGATTATGTCTCTGTATTTCCGATGACTGAAACAGTACATGGCATTACGATGTCAGGTTTCAAATATTCACTGTCAGATTTTGACTTATCTATTGGAACATCAAGAGGACAGAGCAATGAAATAGTAGAACCATCTGCAGAAATTTCTGTAAAAGATGGTGTTTTAGTGGTTATAGAAGCGAAAGACTGAGGATGAAATCTATGAATTACAATGAAGTAATGAATTATTTAAGTGAACTTCGACCATATACAGAAGAACAGATGGCTGGATGTGAAGAACATACAAACATGAAAGCTCTTCTAAAAGAACTGTCTAATCCAGAAGAAAAGATTAAATTTATTCATATTGCTGGAACGAATGGAAAGGGCTCTACTGCCTCAATTCTTGAAAACATTTTATGTACGGCAGGGATTAATGTAGGAGCATACAAAGCGCCTGGTTTTGATAGATATAACAGAGTTATTAGAGTCTGTAATCAGGAGATTAGTGATGAGGATTTAATTCGTTTCTGCACTCAGGTTATTGAAGCTTGGGACAGACTTAATGTAAACAGAAAGATTGCATTGAATGAGCTTATGTTTGCTGTTGCACTTTTGTTTTTCGTTGACAAGGGTGTAGAAATTGCAATAGTTAAGGTTGTTATTGGAGGAGCTCATGATATTACTAATGTAATTCCAGCTCCAATACTTACACTTTTTACCCCAATCGGATTAGATCATTGCGATATTCTCGGTCATAGTATCGAAGATATCGCAAAAGAAAAGGCTGGAATTATAAAAGAAGGTTCAACTGTTATTTCAACCATTCAGCCACCAGAAGCTGAATTAGTATTAAGACTAACTTGTATGGAAAAGAATGTTCCATATTTCAGCGCACCTAATGCTTTCTATAAGGGATTTAATCTGGAAAAGAAAGCACAGAGCTTTAAGGTTCTAAATCAGGAGAGTTCAAGAATTCCTAAACAGTATACTTCTCTTAAGAAATTATCTGAGGATGCCTCAAAGGTCGTTTTTGAAACTCAGATGTTAGGTGTTGGACAGTTGATGAATGCTGCACTTGCGCTTGGAATTGGTGGATTATTAATTAAATATGGATATGATATGAACATCGAAAATTTGAAAAAAGGTGCTTTCGATGTAGTTTGGCCAGGAAGCTTTGAAATTATTTCAGAGAAGCCATATGTAATTGTAGATGCAGCGCATAATGTATCAAGTGTTGAGGTACTCGTTGAGAGCTTGAATTTATACTTCCCAGAGAAGAAGGTTCACTTCATTGTTGAGTCCCCAATTGCACATAAATCAGCAGGTATGATTTTAGCCTTGAAAGATAAGGCTGCTGATATCAGAGTAGTTAATGAATATGAGACTCGTGAACAGGCTGAGAAGTTTGATCTTCTGGTTGAAAGCGCAGAAATCGATGTAAAGAGATGCAATGATGTTAAGGGCGCACTTAGTGATGCTTTGAGTAATGCAACTTCTGATGATATTGTTGTTGCCTTTGGTTCTTTAGCATTAGCTATGAAAATCAAAGACATGATGTAAAGAGAAGGAGATAATTATGGCAGAATTAATTTGGCAGGATAGAAAGAGACATCTAGGTTTACCAATTAGTTTTACAAAGTATAGCTTGAGTGAGGATAGACTTTTTATTGATACAGGTTTTTTAAATCTAGAACAGAATGAAGTTAGACTTTACAGAATTTTAGATGTTCAGTTAAAGAGAAGTTTGTTCCAGAGAATTTTTAGAGTGGGATCTATTTTTGTCACATCATCAGATAAGAGCATGGGACAGTTTGAAATCCGTAACGTTAGAGATGCAGCAAATGTAAAAGAACTTCTTTCTGTTAATGTCGAAAAACAGCGTGAAGCAAAGAGAGTAGTTGGAAGAGAATTCATGGGTGGAGATGATGATTTTCACGATGATGATATGATATAGGAGTTAGTTTTAATGACAATCGAAGAGAGAGCAGATTTAGGAGCACAGTATAAGGCAACTGGAAGATATAATTGCACTAGATCTGTACTAGCTGCATTTAGTGACATGATAGATTTAGATGAGGACAAGCTCACAGCTATGACTGCAGGTTTCTCAGCTGGAATGGGAAATATGGAAGGAACTTGCGGAGCAATAATCGGCGCGATTATGGTGGCAGGACTTCTTACAGATGGAAGAGGAACTGTTCGTTATTCAAGAATGATTCATGAGAGATTCAATGAATTATCTAAATCTACAATTTGTAAAACACTTAAAGGAATTGGAGAGGATGCTCCACTTTGCGAATGTCCTAATTGCGTAAAGAATGCAATTTTGGCACTTGGAGAGACTGGAATAGTTTAAAATAGCGATGTAAAAGAACCTTTGCCTAGTTGCAAAGGTTCTTTGATTTACTTGAAACTCTAAAAATACTAGCATGAATCCCGGAAAGGAGACCAGATATCTGTATGAATCTCGGGGAATCTATAAAAGAACTTCGTACGAAGCATAATATGACTCAGGAAGAGTGCGCTGTTAAATACAACGTAACGAGACAGACAGTTTCAAATTGGGAAAACGGAAAGAGTATTCCTGATTTAGAGATACTTCTAAAATTTAGCGATGACTTTTCTATCACCGTCGATAGTTTATTGAGAGAAGATATTGAAGCTGTAAAGAAGAATGATAAGGAAAGACATATTTGGAAAAAAGTAGTTCTAGCTCTAGTCGCAGTACTAATTATTTTTTCTTGCATCTTTTTTTACCAGAGAAAACAATTCTTAGATTCAATAAAAGTTGATTTAAAAATGGAAGATAGTATAAGTAAAAAAATGTCTTCAGCTGACTCACCACTGATTCTAAGAGAAGGTTATTTTAAGATATCTAAGAATGCGGTTTTAAAGCTGGATTCTAATTGCAGTACCGATGATGGCAATATCGAGATTCTTATAAAAGATTCTTCTGGAAAGGAAGTTTATCAGAGGGAAGGCGACGATTTTAAAGATAAACAGGAACTCCGTCTTTCTGCAGATTCATATAACATACAGATTATGGTGAAGGACTTTGACTCAGGTTTAGTATCATTAGATTATAATCTGAAAATTAAAAACTAGTTCTTTGAAATTAAAAATGAAAACAAGAGGTTTATGTGGAAGTACCCTAAAGATTATTGCGATTATATCGATGGTATTTGATCACATAGGAAGAATTGTAATTGAAAATGGTCTTATTATGAAATCTCCTAGAGGAGCTCTTTCTGATGAGACCTTTTCAATTATAGAAAAAAGTGCTGATATATGTGGAATTTTAGGAAGAGTAGCTTTCCCGATTTTCTGTTTCCTACTAGTGGAGGGCTTTTTACACACAAGAAGTGTTCTTAGCTATGGAAGGAATTTAGCACTATTTGCTATTTTTACAGAGCCAATATATGATTACGCATTTACAGGAAAACTAATCGATTTCAGTCAGCAAAATGTAATGTTCGAGCTTCTGCTTGGACTTTTGGTGTTGGTTTTTATAGATACTCTAGGAAAAAAGTTCCCTATAAAAAATAAAGTCTGCTTTAAATTAGCAGAAGTATGCTTGTCAATTATAGGTCTTTTTGCGGGATTGCTAAGTCAGAAATTATTTTTAGATGGTGGATTATATGGAATAGCTATGATAATCGCTTTCTATCTGCTTCGTGATATGAAGGTTTTAAAAGTTATAGTTGGAATTCTAATAGTTCTATTTTTCGACTGTTATCTAATCGGTGGAGGTTTTGATTTCTCTCTTTCAAATGTATTACAGCTTGAGAGCTTTTCAGGAATTCTTTCTATGATTCTGATTTATTTCTACAATGGTAAGAGAGGCCTTAGAATGAAATATTTCTTCTATGGCTTTTATCCAGTACATCTACTTTTGCTTTCATTTTTATC
>JAIKZI010000043.1 GCA_024682375.1 Lachnospiraceae bacterium
TAGAAAAATGGAAGAAGACAGATTTGCAGGAATTCTTCCTGGCGCAGAAAAGACAACAGTCTTAGAACTTGTGGAGAAGTATGTTTCTTTAAAAACCGGAGTTCGACACAATACGGAAGCAAATTATCGATTTGTAATCAAAATCATTAAAAAGGAACATTTTGGGAAGATGCGTATCGACCGTGTGAAACAGTCGGATGCAAAGGCGTGGCTCATCAAATTACAGAAAGATGGTCGAGGGTATAGTACCATTCATACGGTACGTGGAGTCGTAAGACCGGCATTTCAAATGGCAACAGATGATGATTTGATTCGTAAGAATCCGTTTGATTTCCAATTGGCGACAGTAGTAGTAAATGACAGCGTGACAAGAGAAGCCATTTCTAGAGCAGATATGCGTAAGTTCTTAAAATTTGTGGAAGAGGATAAGCACTTTAGTAAATACTACGAGGGATTTTACATTCTTTTTCACACCGGACTTAGAATTTCAGAGTTTGTAGGACTTACCATAAAGGATATTGATTTTACAGAGATGAAGATTCATGTTACGCATCAGCTTCAGCGAAAGAGAAATATGGAATATATCATTGAAGATACCAAGACTTCTAGTGGTACCAGAGATATTCCAATGACTTCCGAAGTGGCAGAATGTTTTCATAGGATTATTGATAAGAGAAAAAAAGTAAAGATGGAGCCGATGATAGATGGCTACAGTGGATTTCTTTATCTCGATAAGAATGGGATGCCTATGGTTGCCCTTCATTGGGAAAAATACTTTCAGCACGTTGTAGAGAAGTACAATGGCATTTATAAGATTCAGATGCCAAAAATTACGCCACATGTTTGTAGGCACACGTTCTGTTCGAATATGGCAAAGTCAGGAATGAACCCAAAGACGCTTCAGTATATTATGGGGCATTCGGATATAGGTGTTACATTGAATACCTATACACATCTAACATTTGACGATGCAAAGGAAGAGATGGAGCGATTATCAAAGGCTCAGTAATAGCGAGTTGTACAGAATTCAAATTTACAACTTTTTTTACAACTTTTGATGGCAAATTTACAACTTTTTATGCCAAGATATGCCAAGAAATAGAGAAAATTATTCTGCCGAAAATGTGCCACAAACCCAGTAAAATTAAGGAAAACAGAGGATTTACAATACTATGACAAAAATACTATTCATCTGCCACGGCAATATATGCCGTTCGCCGATGGCAGAGTTTATGTGTAAAGATAAAGCTAAAAAGCTTGGAATTGAAAATAAAATATATGTTGAATCAGCTGCAACTTCTACAGAAGAAATTTGGAATGGAGTAGGTAATCCTGTTTATCCTCCTGCGAGGGAAATGCTTTTGAAACATAATATTTCTTGTGAAGGTAAACGCGCACGACAACTTACAATAGATGATTATGAAAATTTTGATCTATTAATTGTTATGGATAGAAATAATATGAAAAATTCTTTGAGAATTCTTGGAGCGGATCCTGATAATAAGCTTCATATGATGCTTGAATATGCAGGTGAGAATCGCGATGTAGCTGATCCTTGGTATACAGGTGATTTTCAGGCTACTTGGGATGATATTGAAGATGGATTAGAGGGTTTATTTTCTGAATTAAATATTAGCTGACAAAATTCATAAGTAATGAATTATATAATTAGGAGAAGGATTGAGCCAGGTCGAGTTGATTCGGCCTGGCTCAAACGTTGCAAGAATTTATCAGAATCCCCTATAATAATATCTATGGATAGAATAATAGATAAATTAAGTAATAAATTTCCAATTTTAAAAAAATTATTCGATGACTCTGATTTAAGACTTAGAGCTTCTCTGTATTCAGGTGGTCTTATAAATCTTCTCTATGTCATTTTGAAGGTGAGTACTGGAATTATTTTCAGTTCGCTTTGGCTTTCTATGATGGGAGGATATTACCTCACACTTGCTATTATAAAAGGTTTTATCCTTTTGTATGAGAGAAGCGACGTATCGGATATCAAACTTGAATATAAAAGATATAGGTCCTGTGGATTTGTTCTTATTTTTTTAGACATGGTTTTAATTATTGTCATTTACTTAGCTGTAAATTTCAAAGCGAAAATTGAATTCCCGGGATATCTGATTTATGGCATGGCATTGTATACTTTCTATGCTTTCATTCTTGCGATTGTAAATCTAGTTAAAGCCAGAAAACATGAAAGGCCTATGTATAAAGCGGCTAGAATTGCAAATTTCACAGCAGCTCTTGTTTCTATGTTTTCACTTGAGATTGCTATGATGGCGAGATTTGATGCCCATGACTTAAATGCAAGAAAAGAAATGACAATCCTTACGGGTTCAATAGTCTTTTTGATTGTAACATTTATGGCGATAACTATGATTGTCCAAGGAACTAGATGTTACAAGAAAGAGTGAATTAAAAATGGATAGACAGCAGAATCTGACTATAGCACGATAAAGGTTTATATAAATCGTTTGAGAAATAAAACTTCAGAATGTACAGGTTTTGAAATCGTTTCCACACGATGTGTTGGTTATAAGGCTGTGCTTTCTTAAATTATTATAAACAATCCCGAATTCAAGGGTTTTTTCGAGCCGATATGCTAAAATTGAACCTGACCAGTAGTCAGGGGGCAGATGATGATTCGAATCGGTAAGAAGACTCTGATTGGAGTAATTGTTGTTCTCATCGGAGTTACAATCAATGTACTTTTTTCATTTCTAACATATAGTTTAAAATTGCCGTTGTATCTAGATACGATTGGAACCATCGGTGTTGCTGCATTATGTGGTACATTCCCTGGTTTTACAACAGCAATTTTAACTAATATTTTTTGCGCAATTTTTAATCAATACGCAATCTATTATTCAGGTTTGAATATTCTAATCGCTGCTTTGACAGCGTATTTTGTCCGTAATGATTTATTAAAAAAGAAATTTTTGTTGCCACTTTTTACAGTTGTAATTGCAATTGTAGGAGGTGGCCTTGGCTCTATTATCCAACTTGTGATTTTAGGCATTCCGCAATTTGATCCTATTCGTGAAGCTGCACAATCTGCAGCAGCACATTCAAGATTTGGATTTGTTTTTTATGTTGTGATTTTTAATATATGTCTAAATATCGTGGATAAGGGGATATGTGCAGTTTCAGTTTTGACTATTATCCGTATTTTAAACACGATAAATAGTGGAATTTCAGAATATCTTAAAAATCTTGGATGGAAGCAGAGACCACTCAGCGCGAAGGAAATTAAAGCGGCTAGTAAGAACAAATTTATGGGTGGAATTATCCAGCAGAGATTTATTATCACCTTGTCCGTTCTTGCTGTAATTGTAACAACTGTTATGGCCGCAATTGGTGTTAATCTAAATTTCCAGAGTGCAAAAGATGAGTACAGAAACAATGCAATCGGTGCTTCAAAAATCCTTGCAAAGACAATCGGTAATGAGGATTTGGAAAAGTACTTTAATATGGATAAAGGTACACCAGCTTATTTTCGTCTTCAGGACCAGATGGAAGAGATCAAGAATGATATTACTGGAATTAAATATCTATATCTTTTTGCACCAGAACGTAACGGTATGAGGTTTTTGGCAGATTTAGATTTGAATGATGAAGCTGGTTACTATCCAAATGAACTTATTGAATATGATAAGTCGATGAAGCCTATAGTTGATAAGCTTTTGCGTGGAGATAAGGTTGAACCATTTATAGAGAAGAAAAAAGATGGTTGGCTTATTACAAGTGTTGTTCCTGTAAAAGATTCTAAAGGTGATACGGTATTCTACGTCGGAGCTGATGCTTATGTTTATTATGTTTCAGATTACGTAAAACTATATTGCTTTAAAGTATTTTTGATTTTATTTGGATTCTTGCTTTGGGTTATATCGTTTGCCTTGTGGATTTCTAGATATTATCTGGTTCATCCTATTAATTCTATGGCGATTTGTGCAGAGCAATTTATTTACAACTCGGATAACACAGCTATTCTTGCTGATAATGTAAATCGTTTAAGTGAACTAGATATTGAAACTAATGATGAACTGCAAACTCTGTATGATGCTATGAAGAAGATGACAGAGAATGCTGTCAGTCAGATGAATGATGTGAAGATGCAGTCAAAAATGATTTCTCAGATGCAGACAGGTCTTATTATCACCATGGCTGATCTCGTGGAGAATCGTGATGCGGATACTGGCTTCCATATTCAGAAGACTGCTGATTATGTAAGAATTATAGTTGAGGGATTGCAGAAAAAAGGTTACTACCAGAATAAGATGACTCCAAAATATATAGCAGATGTTGAGATGTCAGCACCTCTTCATGATATTGGAAAGATAAATATTCCTGATGCAATTTTGAATAAGCCGGGAAAACTTACGGATGAGGAGTTTGAGATTATGAAGTCTCATACAACAGCCGGAAGGAAGATTATGGAAAAAGCTATTTTGACTGTTCGTGGTGATAATTATTTGCGAGAGGCCAGAAACATGGCTGGTTATCACCATGAAAAATGGGATGGTTCTGGTTATCCCGAGGGATTAAAAGGTGAAGTCATTCCTCTTTCAGCCAGAATCATGGCAGTTGCAGATGTATTTGATGCGTTGACATCGAAGAGAATTTATAAAGAAGGAATGCCTTTAGAAAGGGCTATGAAGATTATCGAAGAGGGAAGTGGAACTCATTTCGATCCAAAAATTGTAGAAGTATTCTTGGAAGCAAAAGATGAGGTTAGAAACGTTCTTAGACGTTATAGCGAGTGATACCAGGGAGGCAAAAATGTTTAGCAAAGGAACGAAAGTAGCAAAAGCTTTAATATTGACTCTTTCTATAGCTATGTTACTACCGAGTTCAACTGTGAATGCAAGAAGAAAAGAAGTCGATTCTTCGACTTCAGCGACATCAAAGGTTTCATATATGTCAGGTGGAGGTTATGCCGCCTCAAATCAGATCAAAGATGTAGAGTATACGATTAAGTTATATAACTCTACAAATGGTCTGCCTACTTCTGATGCCAATTATATGTATTCAGATCATAAAGGTTATCTTTGGGTTGCTACTTATAGCGGAATTCTTCGATACGATGGAACTACTTTTGAAAAGTTATCAACTTCTGACGGTATGACAAATGGTAAGACTATCTATGAAGATTCAAAAGGTAGGATGTGGATTGGTACCAATGATAATGGCGTTGTGCGTCTTAATGGAAATGAAAAGAAACATTTTACATATAAAGATGGTTTGCCTTCTTCATCAATTAGAAGTTTTTCTGAAAACAAAGATGGAGATATCTTTGTAGGAACTACAAATGGTATTTGCATTATTAAAAATGGTGAGTCCATCTCAAAAATTGATGATAAGAGAATAAACACTGAATGTGTACAGAGACTTGTAAGTGATTCAGATGGAAATATCTATGGAAATACTAAGAACGGAAAAGTTTTTTCCGTAACTGGCAAGAAAGTTTCAGAGGTCTATAGCGGCAGTGATCTGAATATGGGTGAGTTGTCTTCAATATTCGTCGATTTGAGACACCCTGGAAAATTCTATTTTGGAAATACAGATGGTCATATTTATCACGGTGAGTTTGGAAAAAAGGCTGAGGAAACAAAAGATATCCTCACAATTGAAGGTGAGAATGTATCATGGATGTCTTTTGAATGCAATCGTATCTGGGTTGTTGTAGGAGACCAGGTAGGATATATAGATGGTAATGAGAGATTCCATGCTCTAAATCATAATCCATTAAACAGTAATATAGAAATGGTGACTTCTGATTATCAGGGAAATGTTTGGATGGTGTCATCTAGACAAGGGGTTGCAAAGGTAGTTACAAATAATTTTCAGAACGTATCAGAATTATCAGGTTTATCTAGTGAGGTTTCAAATGCTGTTTGTCTATGCAATGGAAAGCTTTATATTGGAACTGACAAGGGCTTGAATATTATAGATTTGACCTATCATGTAATTGAAAATGAAATTACTGAATATCTTAAGAATGCTAGAATTCGCTGTATTGTAAAAGATAGTAATTCAAATATTTGGATTGCAACTTATAAGAGTGGCCTTGGTCTTGTTAAGTATGCTGCAAATGGACAGATTACAAATTATTCTGAAGAGAATGGATTCTTAAGTAATGATATTAGATGCTTAAAAGTTGTAGGCGATTCTAAGATTATTGCTGGAACGAATAAGGGAATTGTAGTTTTAGAAAATTCTAAAGTCACTGATGTGATTGATTCTAATGATGGTCTTGAGAATACAGTCTGTCTTACAGTAGAGACTACGGTAGATGGAAAGATCATTATTGGAACCGATGGTGGTGGACTATATTTTTACAACAGGGGAAAGATAAAGAAGTTTGGTCGTGATGATGGCCTAACTTCTGATGTTATTCTTCGCTTAAAAGATGATTCAGAGAGAAATGTTTTATGGATTATCACTTCAAACTCTCTTGAGTATATGAAGAATGGAAAAATATATGAGATAAAAGGTTTCCCATCTACAAATAATTATGAAATCCAGATTGATAGAAATAATAAGGTCTGGGTTTTATCTTCATATGGTATTTATTGCGCATCAGCAGATGATATGTTGAATAAGGAGAAGTTTGATTATAAGCTTTACGATTCTTCGAATGGTTTATCATCTGTTCCTACTGCAAATTCATATAGTTTTTTAGATGAACAGGGAACATTATACATTGCTGGTAGAGAAGGGGTTACAAAGGTAAGTGTTGAGAATTTCTTCGATCAGATAGAAGAGTATAGAGTAGATATAAAATCTATTAGTATTAATAATGAAAAGGTTATGCCGGATGAGGACAATAATTATCTGATTCCAGCGACTGATGGACGTATTCAGATAAATGCCTCAGTTTTAAATTATACTTTGGCAAATCCTATGGTTCATTTTTTCCTTGATAAAGGACCTGACTCTGGTGTTATCTGCACGCAGAATAATATGACTGCGCTTGAATACACTAGCCTTAGATATGGTAAGTACAATCTTCATATCCAGGTTATAAATGAAACTACCGGTTCTGTTTATCAGGATTCGTCTTTTGAGGTTGAAAAGAAACCTAGAGTTATGGAACTAGTAGTTGTCAAGGTTCTGATTGGTGCAATTGTTATGTTCTTGATTGGAATCATGGTATGGAGAATTACGAGTGGTTCCATTATGAGAAGACAATACAAGGAAATCGAGGCTGCAAAAGAAGAAGCGGAGCGTGCTAATAGTGCGAAGTCAAGATTCCTTGCAAATATGTCACACGAGATTAGAACTCCTATTAATACAATAATCGGTATGGATGAGATGATTCTTCGCGAAGATGCGACAGATGTTCCAAAGCCGTATTTTATGTCGATGATGAATTATGCCTATGATATAAAATCAGCTTCTGAATCTCTTCTTTCACTTATCAATGACATTTTGGATTTGTCAAAGATTGAGTCTGGAAAGATGCATCTTGTAGAGCAGGAATATTCACCGGAAGAACAGATTAGAAGTATGGTGAAGATGATTCGAGTGAGAAGTAATGAAAAGGATCTCTACTTCAAAGTCGATATTGATAAGAATATTCCAAGACGTCTCTATGGAGATATGTCAAAGATAAAGCAGATTGTTTTGAATCTGCTTACAAATGCTGTGAAGTATACAGAAAATGGTGGTTTTACTCTAACTATTTCCATGACTGAGAAGATAGATGGATTATGTTCTATTAGATTCTCTGTAAAGGATACGGGTATCGGGGTAAAAGAAGAGGATCTGGATAAACTTTTTTCCGCATTCGAGAGATTGGATGAGAAGAGAAATAGCGCTATACAGGGAACTGGACTTGGCCTTGATATTTCAAGACAGTTTGCTGAACTAATGGGCGGCGATTTGCACTGTGAGAGCGTATATGGTGAAGGCTCTGACTTTATATTGCGAATTAATCAGAAGATTATCGATGAAACTCCTATGGGAGAATTTAGTGAGGATAATGATATCCAAAAAACTGGACCTTATGTTCCTCAGTTTATAGCTCCTGATGCTGAGATTTTGGTTGTTGATGACAATGAGATGAATCTGAAAGTTATAAAGGGACTTCTTTCTGCTACGAAAATGATGGTTTCAACTGCAACTTCAGGTGAAGAATGTATTGAGATGATAAAGCGTAGTGATTTCAATGTGGTACTTCTCGATCATATGATGCCGGGCATGGATGGAATCGATACGATGAAACAGATTAGACTTATGAAGCCAAAGATTCCTGTTTATGCATTGACTGCTAATTCTGAATCTGATGGTGGAGCATTCTATATTTCAAAGGGATTTAATGGCTATCTTGAAAAGCCTATTGATTCTTATAAACTAGAGAGAACTATTAGAAAGCATCTTCCGGACGACATCGTAAAGGACAACGATGTGGCAGAGCAGCAGAATAACATCGTTGATCTGCCGCTTGCCTACAACTGGATAAAAGATGTCGAAGGATTGAATGTAAAGGAAGCTTTGAAATTCTGCGGTGGAGGAGAAGCTTATATCTTCTCACTCGGAATGTTTTTAGAGACTTTGGAAGAGAATGCATCTTTCTTGGAAAAAACATATCTAAAAGAGGATCCGTATAGTTTCACTGTAAGAATTCATGCTCTAAAGAGTTCTTCACGAATAATTGGAGCATTCGAACTTTCTGATTTTGCGAAGACTCTTGAAGATGCAGGAAAAGCTAAGGATTTAGACTTTATAAAAAAACAAACTCCTGAGTTTTTAAAGATGTATCGTGACTTCAAGGATAAGTTAGCTCGTCTTGAAATAAAGGAAAGCAAGGTTGAAAAACCGCTTATTTCAAAAGAAGAGCTTGAAGATGCTTATAGAACGATAAAAGAGCTAGTCCCGGAGATGGATTACGATTCTTTGGAGATGATTTTTAAACAACTAGATGAATATGTTATTCCTGATTCTGAAAAGGATTTGCTTTATAAATTGAGGAAAGCATTTAAGCGTTTCGATTGGGATGAGATGGAAGAGTTATTGAAGGTGGATTAATGATAGAAATTTTAAAACAGTTACAACTTGATTTTATGTTGATTCTGAGCGGATGCTGTGCAGTACTAATTGTTTTGTCCTATTCGACAAAAACTCTTTCAGCATCCAGAAGAAGAGCGCTTCTTTACATGGAGACTTCAGCTACATTTCTTCTTCAGTTTGATAGATTTGCTTATCTCTTTAGAGGAAAAACATCAGAATTAGCTTTCTACATGGTTAGAATTTCAAACTTTATGGTGTATTTATTATCACTTTTTGTACTTCATTCATTTAATTTGTATGTGATAGATTTGTTCAGAAGTGATAAAAGAATTGAAATAATTCCGAAGCGACTTATATTTTGTGAGGTACTTTTTTCCTTAGGTGCATTGACACTTATACTTTCACAGTTTACTGGATTTTATTATACATTTGATTCCACTAATCATTATCAAAGAAGTGGCGGTTTCATTCTTTGTTATGCGATTCCTTTTCTGATGTTAGCTATTCAGTTTTCTGTTATTTTTCAGTACCGAAAAATATTGGGCTGGGATGTTGTAAAATCACTATTTTTGTTTACAACAATTCCATTCGTAGCAACTATTATTCAGGTGTTCACATATGGATTCTCGCTTACAAATATCTCTATGGTTGGATTGGTTGTCGTAATCTATGTATTTGAAATCAAGAATATGAACCATCTTGAGGAGGAAAAGATTGCAGCCGAAAGGGCGAACACCGCGAAGTCTCGTTTCCTTACAAATATTTCGCATGAGATCAGAACTCCTATAAATACTATTATGGGAATGAATGAAATGATTCTTCGTGAAGATGCAACAGGTGTTCCTGATAGGTATTTCAAAACTATATCAAGCAATGCTAAGAATATTCAAAGTGCGACTGATACACTTCTAGGACTTGTAAATGATATTCTCGATATTTCTGAGATTGAGTCAGGTCAAATGACAGTTGCAAATCAGGCATATAGCCTTGAAGAAATGCTAAGAGGATTGATACCTCAGTACAGAGCTAGGTGTGCACAGAAAAATATCGATTTTAGATATGTAATTGATAGTAAAATTCCATCTGTACTTTTTGGTGATAAGGTAAAAATCAGACAGATTATTATGAACCTTCTTTCAAATGCTATTCGATTTACTGAAGAGGGTGAAGTTATTCTTTCAATAAAGATGGATGAGGAAAATGAAGATAATGTAAAAATTGTTTATTCTGTAAGTGATACAGGAGTCGGCTTTAGAGAGGAAGATAAGGAGATACTTTTTTCCAACTTCTCAAAACTCGAAGATATGAAGAGTAGTGATATCCAGGGAGTTGGATTCGGTATGGATATCTCTAAGAGCTTCGTAAAATTGATGGGTGGTACAATCGATTGTTCAAGTGAACTTGGAAAAGGTTCTGTGTTTAGTTTTACCCTCGTTCAAAAGATTGTAAATCCAAAACCAATCGGAGAGTTCAAAGAGGAAGCTTCGTATCTATCAAAGAAAGCATATATTCCTCATTTTATAGCTCCGGATGTGAGTGTTCTTGTAGTTGATGATAATCCGATGAATCTATCAGTTATAAGAGGTCTTCTTTCTGCAACAAAGATGTATATTACAACGGTTACATCGGGTGAAGAGTGTCTGGAAAAACTGGATGAGAATGCTTATGATATTGTTCTTCTGGATCATATGATGCCGGGAATGGATGGGCTTGAGACAGTCTTAAATATCAGGAAAAAATATCCTAAGCTTCCGGTTTTAGCTCTTACAGCGAATTATATTTCAAATGGTGAAGAGTTTTATATTAGAAATGGTTTCGATGGATATCTTCCAAAACCTGTTGATGGAGAAAGTCTAGAAATCGCCATTAGAAAATTCATTCCAGACAATGTGGTTATGGATGTCTGTGATGAAGATATGAAAGATGTAACAGAAATTCCTGAAGAATATTCCTGGGTAAAGGATGCAGAGGGAATCGATGTGGATGATGGAATTAGATTCAGTGGCGGTTCAGAGAATTTTATTTCATCATTAAAAATGTTCTTGGATACAATAGATGAAAATATCGATGTTATTAAAAAAGCATATAGGGAAAAAGATTATAAATTTTATACAGTAAAGGTACATGCACTTAAGAGTTCTGCTAGAATAGTAGGTGCAAAGAAACTTTCAGAAATAGCGAAAAATCTCGAAGATGCTGGTAAGCATGGAGATGAAAATTTTATCAAAGAGAATAATAAAAATCTTTTGGATTTATATTCTTCTTATAAGGAAAAACTCTCTAGATTTTTAGTAGAGGACGAGAATGATTCTTTAAAAGAGAAGATAGACCGTGAAGAGATTTTTGATGCTATTGCTGCTTTAAAAGAGTTAGTTCCACAGATGGACTATGATTCATGTGAAATGGTGATTGACCAGATTCTTGAGTATAAATTAGAGGATGTGGATTTAGAGTTGTTTAGGGATTTAAAGAAAAGCTTAAAGGTTTTTGATTGGGATTCAATGGAAGAACGACTATCAAAGGTTAAATAGTGGAGGGACACATGGATAATAAAATTATGATTATAGGTGAAAAGGAGTCTTTCATAATTCGCGTATTGTTGAAGAAATTGGCAGACGCCGGAATTTCTGCCGAATTTATTGGTCCAGAAGTCGAAAAGATTGATGAACTATGGTATTCATCATCTCTTGTTACTTATTATCTTGAAAAGGATGAGAGAATACCGAATGATATTAGAACTTTTTTAATAGATAAAATGGCTGCCGATGATAAGCAGATAGTTGTGATTGGTGAACCATCTGATACAGAAGATGAGAAGCTAAAGATTCCTGGAGATATGATTTACAAGAAGCTTTCTCGACCTCTCGATTATGCAGAGTATATCGAGTGCATCAAATCATATACGAAAAAAGCTGAGACGGGCGAGCTTAAGAAAAGCATTCTTATAGTAGATGATGATCCTAATTATATGAGTTTAGTTCGTGGCTGGCTAAAGGGAACTTATAAGGTTTCTATGGCGACATCAGGTCTTCGTGCTATTAAGTGGTTAGGCTCAAACAAAGTGGATTTGATCCTTCTTGATTTTGAGATGCCTGTTACAGATGGACCTCAGGTTTTAGAAATGCTTCGTGATGATGATGAAACCAGAAAAATTCCGGTTATGTTTTTGACTGGAAGAGATGACAAAGACAGTGTTATGTCAGTAATGGAGTTAAAACCGGAAGGATATTTCTTAAAAACTATTGGAAAAGACGAATTAATGACTAAATTGAAGATGTTCTTTATGGCAAGAGAATAAATTGCATTGCCAAAATTTCTTGCCTTCTATATAATTGGAATTAAATATAGGCTTTTTTAGAAAAATGCCCTTCGTTTTCCCGAAAATGTGGGAATTTCAATTAGGAGTGTAAGAAATGGCATTAGTTAGTTTTACTAAGGGACAAATAATTCATTCTCCTGAACAGGATGTGACAACAGCTGAGCTTGTGTTAAAAGGAAAGGTTACTGTTTCATTTGGAACACAGATTATGACTTTTTCCCAGGGCTCTATAATTGGTTTGTCAGAAACTGCCGGAGAAAAGTACAAATATAAATATGTGGCTGGAAGCGATGGGGCAATCTACTCATATGCTTATGAAGGCAGTGAGAGTTTGCAGAAAATCATTGAGACTAATGCAAAGATTGCACCAATGCTTACAGTGAAATCAGTTCAGAATACTTTGAATGCTTACTATGCTTATGAATCTTTTTTCAATGAAGTACATGGTGAGTATGAGAAGTTGTCTTCAGAATTATCAGATTATCCAGTTCTCTGTAAGAGAGCAGGGGTTGAACCTAAGAGTTTTGATGAATTAGCAAATGTAGAATCCCCTGAACGTGATAGCTTACTTTCAGATTGGCAGTTAGATTATCTGGAAGCTTTGAAAGAAAATGAGAAAGCTATTGCATCTCGTTATTATGCAATTGCACCATCTATTTCAATTGGTGTGATTTTCCAGATGAATGAAATAAAAATGAGTATAGATGAGGCTATCATTGACTTGAGTGAGTTTAGAAAAGAACTCAATCAGAAGGCACTTTCATTTAATAGTGAAATGGAAATGGTCAATGTAAAGCTAAATGCTGTTAAAAATAGTATGCCTGGCAATGTGGATGAGAACGGAGAAGTTCCTCTTATTCAGAATGCGATGGATACAATTCTTGCTTTCTCTGATATCGATGGCGAGAAGATGCTTGAAATTAAGAAAACTATCGAGGAGTACAAAGCTCTTCCAGATAGAAGAAATACAACAGATCCTATTCGTCGTATGAGAAAGAAGATGATAGATGCGTTCTTTGAAATCTATGAACCTTGTTTCTTAAAAGCCAGAGAGAATCCAGCGGAAACTCCAGCTGAGGTTATGATGTTCCTTCTCTTCGGTTTCTTTGATGAAGAAATGGCTGGAACAGATAATACAGAGACTTTGTATAGACTTATGTCTACATATACACCGGATCCAAATAACAGAATTTGTACTATTTATCAGTGGTTCAATATGATTATGGACGGTGTTGTTTCGCCTTCAAGAAATGAGTTCGAACAGGATTTTGAAGCTTTTCTTAGAGAACAGCATATGCACGGCGATATCACTGATGAGGAATTCGAAAAGATGAAAGTTGACGGTAAAGAGAAGTTCAAGTATGAACTTAATAATCTCTTTAAGTCAGGAAACAGAATGACTTTCGGAAGAATCAGTTCTTATCAGCCATTTTTTGATAGTGTGAACTGTATGATGGACCTTTCAAAGGGCTTTATGTCTATTGAAAAGGTTAATGATATTTTGAATAGGATTAAAGGAATCGATAAATACGTATTTAGACGTGATGTTGAGTACAATAATCCTGAACTTGATATCAAGAATCTATCTGTATTTAAAGAAGTTATGCCACGAATCATTCTTTTCCCGAATGTAGGAACCAGACCTGCACTCTGGCAGGAAATTGAGGGAAAGAGGAGAGATTCGCATGCGAGAATGCTTTCTCCTATCTTCCTTGTTGAAGATTTGATGAAGAGCATGGTCGCTCTTTGTGGTGAATACAGATGGGAAATCACAAAGACTGAGCAAGGCGTTCATTGGAATGATCTAAAGGATCTTTCACTTACATCCGAATATAATGATTATATTCAGTTCTATAGAAAGAATAGAGAATTGAATGCTGATCAGAAGGAAAAGATAAAGAAACAGATTCAGAAGGCGGGAAGTAATCTTCGCCGTGAGTTTGTAGCAGATTATGTTGTCTATATGAATTCTGAAAGCAATGGAAGTCCTTTGATGAACAAAGTTTCTCGTAGAATACTTTTTACCTACTGTCCATTTGCAGCAGAGTATCGTGAAAAGCTAAAGAGTATTCCGATGTATCAGAATGAGCTTAACAAATATGAAACAAAGACTAATGAAAAATTACGTCCTATTTTAAATATTATAAAGAAGCTTGAACATGATGGAACTGAAGTGCCAGAGCTCCTTAGAGAGCAGGTTTCATTCCTTGAATCATAGGATTATCTGTAAAAAATAGTTGTATCTTTTGTAATATTTTATTAGAATTATTTCAGGCAGATTGACCTCTAGTTTGGAGGTTTAATGTTACAAGAGAACAGAATAAACAAAACCGGATTCGTTCTGGTTTTGTTTTTATGTACTGTTATTTCGTGTTCCTCATGTAAAAAGAAGTCTTATATTGAAATGAAGACTGAAGAAAAGAAGGAATCTATAAAAAAAGAGGTTCCTAAGTCCAAAATCTATGTGGATATCGAAGGAGCTGTTAATAGTCCGGGAGTTTATAAAATCGATTTCAATTCCAGGATATTTAATGCCATAGATGCTGCCGGAGGCTTGAGAGAGGATGCTTACGTTCTCGATATAAATCAGGCTGAAAAGGTAGAAGATGGGCAGAAGGTTTATATTTTTTCCCTAAAAGAATATGAAGATGCAAAGAATAATGTTTCTGGTGCAGAGGAAGATGGAAGTGTTGATTCTGCAAAGGATGGGAAACTGAATTTAAATAAAGCATCGAAAGAGGAGCTGATGGGGCTGCCCGGAATCGGGGAGTCGAAGGCTGTTAGTATTATAAAGTATCGCGAAGAGAAGGGACGCTTTAAGAAGTCGGAGGATCTCATGAAGATTTCCGGAATTAAAGAAGGCGTCTATAAGAAGATTCAGGATCTAATTAAGGTGGATTAGTAAATGTCAAAGAGAGTATTGGTCGTAGATGATGAAAAGTTGATTGTAAAGGGCATCAAGTTCAGCCTGGAGCAGGATGAAATGAATGTCGATTGTGCATATGATGGACAGGAAGCATATGATCTTGCAATGGAAAACAAATACGACATGATACTTCTAGATGTTATGTTGCCAAAGATGGATGGATTTGAAGTCCTTCAGAAAATCAGAGAGTCAAGCAAGGTTCCGGTAATTATGCTTACTGCTAAGAGTGAGGATATGGATAAGATTTTGGGACTTGAGTATGGCGCTGATGACTATATTACAAAGCCTTTTAACATTCTTGAAGTAAAGGCTCGTATCAAGGCTATCATGAGAAGAATGTCTCCTGAGAAATCTGATATTGATAATTCAGCAGTTGTTAATAGTGGAGATATCAGTCTTAATCTTGAAAATAGAAGATTCTATATCAAGGGTAAGGAGATTAATCTTACTAGTAAAGAATTTGATATGATTTATATTTTTGTAAAGAACCCAGGAAAGGTATTCAGCCGTGATCTCTTACTTACTGAGGTTTGGGGAGATGACTATCCAGGTGATGCCAGAACTGTGGATGTACATATTAGAAGACTTCGTGAAAAGATTGAAACTAACCCGGGTGAGCCTCGTTATATTCATACTAAATGGGGAATGGGTTATTATTACAAGATTTAGTCGAACTAAAAGTTCTATTTTGTTTTAGGAAGAGTTAATTTTGAAACGTTTATTCAAAAGTCTTAAGTTTCATATCTTTATGGTTACATTCTTATGTACGATGATACCGGTTATTGCAATCGGTGTAATTGCTACGCCGCTATTTAAGAACCGTACTATCGCCAGGAATGTAACTATGATCCAATCACAGGCGCAGTTACTGACCAATCAGATTAGATCCACTGGATATATAGAGGATCCTACGATTGACTTTATCAATGCAGAATTAGTTGCTCTAGGAAATGCCTATTCGGGCAGAATTGTTATCACAGATTCAAATTTAAAAGTTGTAAAAGATACCTATGGTGTAGATGAGAGTAAAACTATGCTATGGGATAATGCTATATCAGCACTCAAGGGAAATCAGGGCGTATACACTGACGATGAAAACGATGTTGTAATTGTAACTGTGCCTATATATTCTTTGAAGGATGCGACTCAGACGGACTCGAATAGTCAGGTCGTAACTGATTCAACTACAACTGACGGTTCATCTATTCAGAAGGATTCTATTTCAAATATTGAAGGTGTACTTGTAATTACAAGATCTATTGCAGACATCGAGCAGGAGGCTTCTTTTGTAGAGAATCTTGTGACAGAAATATGCGTAGTTCTTGGAATACTTATGATTGCTGTTTCTCTATTTGTATCACGCAAGTTTTCAACTCCAACTGACAAATTTGCAAAGAGAATTCATGAGCTTCGTGAGACAGGTTCAGCTCATGAATATAACCCTGTTTACACAGAAAATGCAGATGTACTTGATGAGTTTGATAGATTTAGGGAAAAAGCAGATACGGTTGAAGAATCCCGTGAAGCATTTGTATCTAATGTGTCTCATGAGTTAAAGACTCCACTTGCATCTATAAAGGTATTGGCTGACTCTTTAAATTCATTCGATGGTGCACCAATTGAGATGTACAAAGAATTTATGACAGATATTACAGCTGAGATCGATAGAGAGACTCAGATTATAAATGATTTGCTTTCTCTTGTACGTTTGGATAGAACAGGCGCAGCTTTAAATATAGAATCTGTTTCATTAAATGATCTGGTTGAAAATATGCTGAAGAGACTTCGTCCTCTAGCTGAGAAGCAGGGAGTAGAACTTGTATTAGAAAGTTTCAGACCTGTTGTATGTGATGTGGATGAGGTTAAGTTCTCACTGGCTCTTATGAATCTGGTAGAGAATGGAATTAAATATAATAAAGAAAATGGTTATGTACATGTAACACTAAACTCTGATAAGAGCTTTGCTTATATCAAGGTAGAAGACTCTGGAATGGGTATTCCAGATGAGTCAATTCCTCATATCTTTGAGAGATTCTATCGTGTAGATAAATCTCATTCAAGGGAAATTGGTGGAACAGGACTTGGTCTTGCAATTGTACAGGAAATCATTGCTCTACATGGTGGAGAGATAAAGGTTTCATCTGTTCTCGACAGAGGTACAATTTTTGATGTACGTATGCCACTTAGCTTCGTAGCGAAAGGAGAGAATTAATGAAGAAATATATTAGTTTTATCCTGGCTATTGTGATGATTCTTTCAGTTACTTTGACTGGATGTGAAAAGAATTCAAACAGTAACGATACGTATATAGTTTACTGCTTGAATGTAAATAAGAATGGTATTCTTCGAGATCAGTGTGACTTAAAAACTGGTGATACTGATTATATGATTAAATATCTCATTTCTGAGATGAAACATAAGTCCAAAGATCCTGATATGGTTCGCCCTATGGGAAACAATGTTAATTATCAGGACTATAACTACAATGAGAGAAGCGGAAGTCTATTTCTGTCCTTTGATAGAACATATGACAATTTGGAAGGTGTAGAAGAATCATTGACTCGTGCTTGTATAGTGCTTACTTTGCTCCAGGTTCCTGGTGTAAAAGATGTAAGTTTTGAAGTTGAGCATGAGCCATTAAAACTTGGTACTGAATCCACGACAGTAGGAGCTATGAATGAGGATTCTTTTGTCCTGTCTCTTACAGGAGATGATTCTGTAAGTCAGAGTGCAGTTCTAAACCTTTTATATCCATCAGGCGATGGCAATGGACTTATTTTTGAAAAGAAGAATGTTTCTTATGCAAGTAACATGTCACTAGAGCGTGTGGTTATGAAATATTTGGCTGATAAGCCAAAGTCAAAGACAGCCACACCTGCGCTTTCACCAAATGTTCCAATACTGAATATGTATGTGGCTGATGGTGTCTGCTATTTAAATCTTGGTGCAGCATTTTCCGATGGCGTTTCAGAGGAGCTTCTAAAGCTTCGAGTTTATGCTATCGTAGATTCGCTCTGCCAGTTGACTCGTGTAAAGAGAGTACAGATTTCTGTAGAAGGAAAGAATTTAAACATTTCTACTGATGCACAGTCAAAAGAGGATGCTCTATATTTACCAGATGAATCTTTGATTTTAAACAAGGATGACATGGGTAAATAGGAGTGAATATTGAAGCGCATATTTGGAGTTTCTTTTCTAAGCGCTTTTTCTTTTCTATGTTTTCAAATTTTAGAAGAGCCTATATTTCTCGTTTTAGGAATCGGACTTTTGGTTTATTCAATTATAAAGTGTCGATTCCTGAATCGAAGAATTATTTTATTTCTATTTATATTCTTACCAATCCTGATTTCATTTCGAACTTACTTTAAAATTCAACAGGTTAAACAGATTGAAAAATATATAGAACATCATGAACATATGACTTTTTGTGGTGTTATTTCAAATATCGAAAATCGAAAATCAGGTTATAGAATTTTACTAGATAAGGTATCATCTGATGGCCATAGATTAGGAAAAGCCTATTTATATAAAAGTAAGTGTACTTATTGTGTAGGGGATAGAATCCTTTCGAAGGGAAAAATCTCTCTTCCTAAAATTGCAAAGAATGATGGAGGTTATGATGAGCGAGATAACCTCTATGGAATTGGTGTGCATTTTAAAAGCTATGATCCTAAAATCTCTATAGAGCATAGGCCTATCTTTAGTTTAAATAGAGCTTTATATAGATTTAGAGTTAGGATATCAGAGAATCTGCATAAGAATCTCCCTAAAGAGGAGGGAGACTTAGTTTCGGCTATGTGTGTAGGGGATAAAAGTGATACAGCTAATGATGCAAAGGAACTTTTTAGATTGGCAGGTATAATATCGCTTCTTGCTGTTTCTGGAACACATATAAGTGTGGTGTCCAAAAGATTGTACAACCTACTTCGAAAAAAAAGATTCAGTTACTTAAGTTGTCTTATTATATCAGGTATTATCTCTATTTGTTATGGAAGGATATGCGGAAATTCTATCTC
>JAIKZI010000052.1 GCA_024682375.1 Lachnospiraceae bacterium
TGATGATGCTCATGTTCTTCTTCCTGATGAGCCTTCATAGCTTCCATACTTACCTGAAGAGTATCTTTACCTTCGATAGCATTTAAAATCTTCTCACCTGAAAGTTCATTTAGAGAAGTTGTAACGATAAGAGCCTTTTCGTTCTTCTCTCTAATAACATTAACGACCTCTTCGATTGTAGCTGCATCAGCTTCATCTGCACGGCTAAGAATTACAGTTGTTGCAAACTCTATCTGGTTATTAAAGAATTCTCCGAAGCCCTTCATCTGCTTCTTTGCCTTCTTAGCATTTACTACTGTAACTAATGCATTTAGCTTTACATCTTCCTTCTCTTCCATCTCAATAACAGATGCCATAACATCGGATAATTTACCTACTCCAGAAGGTTCGATAATGATACGGTCTGGAGAAAATCTATCCAATACATCCTTCATATTTTTTGCAAAATCACCAACCAATGTACAGCAGATACATCCTGAGTTCATCTCAGTGATTTCGATTCCGGCATCTTTTAGAAATCCACCATCGATTCCTACTTCACCGAATTCATTTTCAATTAGAACTACCTTTTCATTCTTGATTGCTTCAGAAACAAGCTTCTTTATCAAAGTAGTCTTTCCGGCACCTAAAAATCCGGAAACAATATCAATCTTAGTCACAGTAATTTCCTTCCTAATACTTCATTTCTTAAAACGGGCAAAATCCCGCAATAATAAATATTGCGAGACTCTACACTGATTAAATACTTATTATATTTATTACATACGCTCTGGAGCTTCAAATCCAAGAAGATCGATGCAGCAAAGTAGTACTCTTTCAGTTACTTCAAGTAAGCTGATGTACTGAGCTTCGAGGTTCTTATCATCGATTCCAAGAATCTTGTTTGCGTGATAGAAATGGTTGAATGCATCACACACACTATAAACGAATGCACAAATCTTGTGAGGAGCCTTTTCATTGTATGCAGTTCTCATAACCTCTGAGAATCTTGAGAGAACTAACATCAAAGCCTTCTCGCTATCATTTGTAGGTTCTCCTACTTTTGATGCACTCTTTTCATTTCCAGCTTCCTTATACTTACGAAGAATTGACTTAATTCTTACGATTGTATAAAGGATGTATGGACCAGTATTTCCTTCGAATGATGTAAATCTATCCAAATCGAAAATATAATCCTTAGAAGCCTGGTTTGAAAGATCACCATATTTGATAGCAGCAACGCAAACCTTATGAGCTGTATCTCTAGCTTCTTCTTCTGGAATATCTTCATTAGTCTTAATCTTCTCATACATCTCATTATCAATGTCATTAAGAAGAGACTCAAGACGCATAACTCCACCGTTTCTTGTCTTGAATGGCTTACCATCCTTACCATTCATTGTACCGAATCCGATGAATTCAAGATATACGTTTGGTGCACAGATTCCTGCCTTCTTAGCTGCTCTAAAGAGCTGTAAGAAGTGAAGATCCTGACGCTTATCAACTACATAGTAAACCTCATCAGCATGATAATCATTCATTCTCCATACCAAAGTACCAAGGTCTGTAGTGTTGTAGTTAGATGCCCCATCTGACTTAAGAATCATAAGAGGTGGCATCTCTACCTTATCCTCAGGTTCATTTGTATCCATAACAAGGGCTCCATCACTTTCGTATACGAGACCTTTGTCTTTCATATCCTGGATCATATCAGGGATATAAGGCTGAGTATCAGCTTCACCCTTCCAGAGTTCAAAATGAACATTCAATCTGTCATAGATTTTTCTCATATCTGTAACAGATACTTCGATAATATGCTTGAACAACTGAGTATATCCTCTGTGTCCGTTCTGAAGCTGATATGTAGCTTCAAGAGCTCTCTTATGGAAGTCTTCATTTTCTTTAGACTTCTTTGATCCACAAGGATAGATATCTTCCAATTCAGAAATTGTGAACGGAGATTCTTCTGGATACTCTCCTGTAAAATTATCATCGAAGTAAGGAAGATCTGGCTTTCTATCCTGGAGTTCACAAATAATCTGACCCAACTGTGTACCCCAGTCTCCAAGATGGATATCACCGATTGCTTCATTACCAGCGAATTTGATAATTCTCTTTACAGATTCACCGATTACAGCAGCACGAAGATGTCCAACATGAAGTGGCTTAGCAACGTTTGGTCCGCCGTAATCTACAAATATAGTCTTAGGAGTTGAAACCTTATCATAACCCATTCTCTCTCGGTCTCTTCGCATTGCATCAACAAAATCACCTAAGAATGCACCCTGTAATTTAAGATTAATAAATCCTGGACGGACAGCTTCTGCTACGGAAAAAATATTGCTTGATGAGATTCTCTCAACAACTTCAGTGGCGATATCCATAGGATTCTTGTGATACTGTTTTGCAGCGGTCAAAGCACCGTTACACTGATACTCACAGAGATCAGGACGATTAGAGAGTGTACATACAGCGAATTTCTCGTCGTATCCTGCTTCAGAGAAGCCTCTCCTCATCTCTTCTGTGATGAGCTCGAGAATTGTTTTCATGTTTCCCTTCCTTTTCTACGCAATAAGATTATTATGCTAACATTAATTTATTTTTAATTGGATCCAATACTTTTTTAAGAATGAAACCAAAAATAAATACTGAGATAAGTTCTCCAGCGCCTACTGTTGCAAATAAGAACCAGTAAGCATCTTTCATATGATATGCAAAAATCAAAACAAACGGAATGATAATCGCATTAAACAACACAGGTGGTACCATATAAAGCACTTTTGTCTTTCTCAAAAGATAAGTGCAATAAGCTGCAATAAGTGTTGTCAAACTACCAAAAATAATATCCCAAATAGCTCCACCAATAACGATATTTGAAATAACGCAACCGATGAAAAGACCAGGAATAGCAGCTGGTGTAAAAATTGGCAAAATAGTAAGTGCCTCAGATATTCTTACCTGAATCGCTCCACTTGCCAGGTTAAAAGCAGCAATAAATACTGTGAGAACTACGTATAATGCTGCAATCATAGCTCCCTGTGTCAAAAATAAAGTTCTTTTTTTCATTATTAAATTGTCTCCTTAGTTTTAATTTACATGTGGATGGTTTCGAACACATGGATTACTGCTTGCTGCTCTCTTTAGCAGCCTTTTTGCCCTCAGCAATCTTATCTTTAAGGTCTAATGCCTTATCTTTAATTCTAGCTGGTGTAGCAGCGCTACTAATCAGATTTCCAACAAGCTTTGTAGCTGTATCATACTCTTTAAAGTAGATAGCCATATTAGAAAGCATGTATTCTAGTGTCGAAGTCTGAAGTCCATAATATGGTGGCATTTCAGAGCTCATAGCCTTTATAAAACCATCATAGGCCTGTCTATAAAAGCCAGTATATTCGTTTATCTTTGCTTTCTTTTTTGCTTTTTCCTCATCTGTTCCTTCAGGCATTGTTGCAATCTGTGAGCGAATCAGCCAAGCGATATTCAAACATAAGTATGATTTCTCAGAGAGCTTAGCCCTTCTAGAAAGTGCAGAAACAAGCGCAAGCTTGAATCTTTCCAACGCCTTCTCATAAGAATATGTATCTTCCATCTTCTCTTCAACAGGAGTGAACTTAGAAGAAACACCTTCTTTAATGAGTCTAATCTGTGTTGATGACAGATGCTCAAATGATTTATTAAATGCCGCATAACCACATTTAGGGCAAGCAGTTACACCGTATTTAACGGTATCAATATGTGCGAAGTTGGGTCTTAAATCGCTATCTGGTGTAAGTCTTCTAAGCTTTCCAGACTTTAACTGCTTTGTAACAAAATTATTGTCACATACGGGACATTTTATCTTTTTGTCGAGGAGAAAATCCTTCTCTTCAGGTTCTTTCTTTACTGAAGCCTGAGGTGATTCTCCTGCCTGTCTCTTTGCTGTTTTCTCGTCTTTTGTGATATCCAGTTTTTCTTCTCCAGAAAATCCGAATTTCTCGAGTCCTGCAAATAAATTCATCTATTTCTCCTTACTTACCAAAAATGGAGTTACTATTTAGTATCTGTAGGAAGTTTATAACTGCTCTTCAATGATACTACCCTATTAAACACAAGTTTATCTTCTGTAGAATCCTTCGAGTCAACAACATAGAAGCCATCTCTTACAAACTGGAAGCCATCATAAGCCTTCGCACCCTTAACATAAGGCTCAATCCTGCAATCCTTAAGGACAGTTTTTGAATTAGGATTCAAATTAATTGTACCGTCCTCATTATATACCCCAAGCTCTTCATTTACTAGATTTTCATACTGACGAACTTCAACTGAAACAGCATTTTTTGCCGATACCCAGTGGATAGTACCTCTAACCTTACGTCCGTCCGGGCTTTCGCCTCCTCTACTTTCTGGATCATACGTTGCATGAACACATGTAACATTTCCATCTTCGTCAGTATCATATCCTGTACAAGTCACAAAATATGCATTCATAAGACGAACTTCATTACCTATAAAGAGACGTCTATACTTCTTAGGTGGTTCAACCATGAAGTCATCTCTTTCAATATATAGTTCACGGGAAAAAGGAACTTCTCTTTCGCCGAGTTCAGGGTTTTCAACATTGTTTGAAATAACAACCATCTCTTCTTCATTCTCAGGATAGTTGTCAATTATAAGCTTAATAGGATGAAGAATAGCCATGATTCTCTTATCCTTAGGTTTCAAATCTTCTCTTACGCAATACTCAAGCATCTGATATTCAGCTGATGCATTGCTCTTTGAAATTCCAAGAAGATTTACAAAATTTCTAATAGATTCAGGAGTGAATCCTCTTCTCTTTAGACCAGCGATTGAAACAAGTCTAGGATCATCCCATCCATCTACAACTCCATCTTCAACCAGCTTCTTAATATATCTCTTACCTGTAACAACATTTGTAAGATAAAGCTTAGCAAACTCGATCTGTCTAGGAGGATTCTCCCATTCAGTATTATTAACGACCCATTCATAAAGAGGTCTATGATCTTCAAATTCAAGAGTACAGATAGAATGTGTAATTCCTTCCATCGCATCCTCAATAGGATGAGCGAAATCATACATAGGATAAATGCACCATTTATCGCCTGTACGTACATGAGTTCTATGCGCTACTCTATAAAGAATAGGATCTCTCATATTGATGTTAGGTGATGACATATCGATTTTTGCACGAAGAACTACTGCACCATCCTCATACTTGCCATCTTTCATATCGGAAAAAATCTGAAGAGATTCTTCAACAGGTCTATTTCTGTTAGGATCTTCCTTACCAGCTTCAGTAAGAGTTCCTCTGTATTCACGAATCTGATCAGCATTCAAATCAGATACATAAGCAAGTCCTTTCTTGATAAGAAGAACTGCCTTTTCATACATAACATCAAAATAATCAGATGCATAATAAATCTTATCGCCAAAATCAGCACCCAACCACTTAATATCAGCAATAATAGAATCTACAAACTCTGACTTTTCTTTAGTAGGATTTGTATCATCAAAACGCATGTTAAATACACCATTGTATTCTTTCGCGAGTCCTGAGTTTAGGATAATAGACTTAGCATGTCCAATATGTAAATAGCCATTTGGTTCAGGTGGGAATCTAGTTACGACATGATCGTATACACCTTCAGCTAAATCTTTATCGATTTCCTGTTCTATAAAATTCTTAGTTTCTCTCTCTTCCATAATTTGTAATTAATTCCTTCTAGTTTATTTTTTTGCTAAATCGCGATTAAATCATTTCTTATGTACATGTGTAAACAAGTGATCCTGGCAATATTCATAATTACCATTGCACTTAGAACAAAATCTAAATTGTAACTCTGGATTTGTAATATCTGTTCGTCCACAAATACAACATTTATGCTTAGGCACGTCACCCTTTGGCGCGCTGGTAGCTTTTTTGAAGTGCGTTTTTCTTCTTCTCTCCTTTGGAGAAATTCTGTAATAATCTCTCGTAGAAAAATAGAAGATAAAAAAGTTTAATACAGACATAACAATCTGTATTTTTACTGCTAATCCAGATGTAAAGAAACTGAACGCAGTAAATACTGCCCAAATGCCAGCCATGTATTTCATCTTAATCGGAATGATGAAATATAGATAAATAACCATCTCCGGATAACATAATGCATATGCTAAGAAAATTGAGAGGTTAATATAATTTGTAGTAAACACTGAAGCGCTAAGCATTGATACAAGAGGTGTACCAGCACCGATAAAATATAAAATAATAGCGCCTAAAATATTGAATAAAATTCCACCGAAAATATAACAGTTGAATCTAAATGTTCCCCATGTTCTCTCTAATGCAGTTCCTAACTGCCAGTAGAAAATCATCATGATAATTCCAAATAAAAGATTATAATCAGGCGGAATTATAAGCCATGTAACAATTCTCCAAAATTGAGGAATTGGAAAACCATTCGTAATATGTGTAATTTGATATATATCGAGAGTTAAATACGATAAGAAATTAATTCCCGTCAAAACGCCCAGTAAATTAAACAGGTAACCTATCACATAGCCAATTACCATATAATTCATCAAACGAGGAATCGCAAACCTGCCGAACTTTCTTTCTAGTTTATCCCACATATAATTCTCCTATCTTAAAATCCATTTTGATATTATACCAACACCACTATAAAAAAACAAATGAGAATCGCTTGTTATTTGCATAAAAAACATTTTCTTTTCCTAATTAATAATTTATTTTTGCACAATTACTATTGTTTTTAATAGGAAAAGAAAATATAATAAACGATTGCTGAGCAAATATATGGATTATATTTGTACTAAATTTGTTTCGAAAGGATTTAAAACTTTATGGCAGAAAATAAGTTATTCAAAATGGGAATCGACATCGGTTCTACTACCGTAAAGGTAGCCATACTCGATCCTGACGATAAGTTGATTTTCTCTGATTATGAAAGACATTATGCAAACATCAGAGAAACTCTTCACAGTCTGGTACAGAAAGCCTATGAAATAACAGGAAACGTTGTAGTTTGTCCTATTATCACTGGCTCAGGTGGATTGACTCTAGCAAAACACTTAGGAATTTCTTTCGTACAGGAAGTAATCGCTGTATCAACTGCATTATCTTACTACGCTCCTCAGACAGATGTAGCTATCGAGCTCGGTGGTGAGGATGCCAAAATCATATATTTTGAAAAT
This sequence comes from Lachnospiraceae bacterium, assembly GCA_024682375.1. Classification (GTDB taxonomy): domain Bacteria; phylum Bacillota; class Clostridia; order Lachnospirales; family Lachnospiraceae; genus Lachnocurva. The sequence continues at coordinate 7,174 of JAIKZI010000052.1, forward strand.
GGAAATGTAGAACAGAGAATGAATGGTATCTGTGCCGGAGGTACAGGTTCTTTTATCGACCAGATGGCATCACTGCTTCAGACAGATGCTCCTGGATTAAATGAGTATGCAAAAGACTATAAGGAACTATATACAATCGCATCTAGATGCGGTGTATTTGCAAAGACTGATATTCAGCCTTTAATCAATGAAGGTGCTACTAAGCCAGACCTCGCTGCCTCTATCTTTCAGGCCGTTTGCAACCAGACTATTTCTGGACTAGCGCAGGGAAAACCTATCAAAGGACATGTAGCATTCTTAGGTGGTCCTCTTCACTTCTTAGACCAGCTTAGAGAAACTTTTATCCGCACTCTAAAGCTTGATGAAGAACATACAATAATCCCAAACAACTCACACTTGTTTGCAGCTATCGGATCCGCTCTTTCATATAAGGCTGACGAGAAAAAAGATATGAATTCTCTTCTTGACGAGTTATCTCACGATATCAAGATGGAATTCGAAGTAGCAAGACTCGAACCACTATTTGAAACAGAAGAAGAATATGAGAAATTTGCAACACGTCATGCAAAGGCTCATGTAGAGACAGCTGATTTAGCTTCTTATCACGGTAATTGTTACCTTGGAATCGATGCTGGTTCAACTACAACTAAACTTGCTCTTATCGATGAAGACGGAAATCTTCTCTACTCATATTATTCAAGCAACAACGGTAGCCCACTTACTACTGCAATTGCTTCAATTGAGGAAATATATTCAAAACTTCCTAGCGATTCTAAGATTGTTCATTCATGCTCAACAGGCTATGGTGAAGCACTTCTTAAATCTGCACTTAAGTTAGAGGAAGGTGAAGTAGAAACAGTTTCTCACTACTATGCAGCATCATTCTTCGATCCAGAAGTCGATACAATCCTTGATATCGGTGGACAGGATATGAAGTACATGAAGGTAAAAGATAATACTATCGATTCTGTACAGTTAAATGAGTCATGTTCTTCAGGATGCGGTTCATTCATCGAGACTTTTGCTAATTCACTAAATTACAAGGTTGCTGACTTTGCAAAGGAAGCACTTTTTGCCAAGTACCCTATCGACCTCGGTACCAGATGTACAGTATTCATGAATTCAAAGGTAAAGCAGGCACAGAAAGAAGGCGCTTCCGTCGCTGATATTTCTTCCGGTCTTGCATACTCTGTAATCAAGAATGCTCTATTCAAGGTAATCAAGCTTGCAGATCCTAAGGATCTAGGAAAACACATCGTTGTTCAGGGTGGTACTTTCTACAACAATGCGGTTCTACGTTCATTTGAAAAGATTTCTGAAAGAGAAGTTATAAGACCAGATATCGCAGGACTTATGGGAGCTTTCGGTGCTGCCCTAATCGCAAAGGAAAGATATCATGTAAATCCTCACACAACTATGCTTCCAATCGAGGAATTAAAGCAGCTCACATTTGCTACTAGCCTTGACAGATGTCCACACTGCAACAACCATTGTCTTCTTACTATTAATAAGTTCAATGATGGTAGACAGTTCATCACTGGAAACAGATGTGAAAGAGGTCTTGGACTGGAAAAAAACAAGGATAATATTCCTAACCTCTACGAATACAAACTAAAAAGGACTTTCCACTATCCACCTCTTCGTAAAGAAGAAGCGCCTCGTGGAACAGTCGGTATTCCTAGAGTATTAAACATATATGAAAACTTCCCATTCTGGGCTACTTTCTTTAAGGACTTAGGATTCAGAGTACAGATTTCTCCTCTTTCTAACAGAAAGGTATATGAACTAGGAATTGAATCTATTCCAAGCGAATCAGAATGTTACCCAGCGAAGCTTTCACATGGTCATGTTCAGTGGCTTATCAATAAAAATGTAGACTTCATCTTCTACCCATGTGTTCCATATGAGAGAAATGAATTCCCAGATGCTAACAACCACTACAACTGCCCTATCGTTACATCATACGCTGAAAATATCAAGAACAATGTAGAAGCTATTTCTTCAGGAGAAGTTAGATTCTTAAATCCATTCTTGGCATTTTCATCAGAGCAGATTTTGACAGATCAGCTTATTAAAGTATTTAAAGAAGAATTTAACATTCCAGAAAATGAGGTAAAACACGCCGCTCATGCAGGTTGGGTTGAACAGGGCAACTTCCGTCTCGATGTAGAGAAAAAAGGTGAAGAAACACTTGAATACCTAAAGAAGACTGGACGTCACGGTATCGTACTTTGTGGTAGACCTTATCACATCGATCCAGAAATCAACCACGGTATTCCAGATGTTATCAACTCCTATGGAATGGCCGTTCTTACTGAGGATTCTATATCTCACTTAGGAAAGATTGAAAGACCTCTAATTGTTATGGATCAGTGGATGTTCCATTCTAGAATGTATTCTGCCGCTAACCTTGTTAAGAAGACAGATAACTTAGACATCATCCAGTTGAACTCATTTGGATGTGGACTAGATGCTGTAACTACTGACTGTGTAAAAGATATTCTAAATAACAGTGGTAAGATTTACACATGTCTAAAAATCGATGAAGTAAATAACCTCGGCGCAGCCCGTATTAGAATCAGATCTCTAATCGCTGCTATTCGAGTTAGAAAAGAAAAACTTTCAGAAGAAGAAAAGAAGAACAGAAAAATCGTACCTTCAAACTACGATAGAGTTGAATTTACAAAGGATATGAAGAAAAACTACACTATCCTCTGTCCTCAGATGTCTCCTATCCATTTCGAGCTTTTGGCTCCAGCATTTAATGCAGCCGGATACAACATCGTAATTCCAGAGGTTCCAACTCGTGATTCTGTAGATACTGGACTTCGTTTCGTAAACAATGACGCTTGTTACCCATCTACAATTGTAGTAGGTCAGCTTATGAACGCTGTAAAGAGCGGTAAATACGATATGACAAAAACAGCACTTCTAATCTCACAGACTGGTGGTGGTTGTCGTGCTTCAAATTATATCGGTTTCATCCGTAGAGCTTTGGATAAGGCAGGCTATAAAGACGTACCTGTTATTTCACTTTCAGCTCAGGGACTTGAGAAGAACTCTGGTTTCAAAATCACTCCTTCTCTCCTACAGCATGCGCTCTACGCTCTTATATTCGGTGACATCTTCCTAAGATGTACACTGAGAATGAGACCTTATGAAAAGAATAAGGGCGAAACAGACAGAATCCATAACAAATGGAGAAAACGTGTAATCGAATTCGTATCTTCTACTAAGATACTTTCACATCGTAAATATAAGAAGATGTGCCGTGAAATCATCCGTGATTTCGATCAGATTGAAACAATCGAAGGACTAAAAAAACCTCGTGTTGGTATCGTTGGTGAGATTCTTGTTAAATTCCATCCAGCTGCTAACAATAACCTTGCAAAACTTCTCGAACAGGAAGGTGCAGAGGCTGTAATTCCTGATTTGACCGATTTCTTGCTTTACAGTTTCTATAACACAAACTTTAAGGCAGAAAACTTAGGCGCATCTAAGAAGTCACAGAGAATCTCAAACCTCACATGTAGATTCTTCGAATGGCTTAGAAAAGATGCCTGTGATGAATTTGAAAAGTCTAAGAACTTCGTTGCTCCATCACACATCACTGATTTAGCAAAAATGGCATCTCCTATTGTTTCTCTTGGTAACCAGACAGGTGAGGGATGGTTCCTAACAGGAGAAATGATGGAACTTCTAAAGACTAATGCAAAGAATATTATTTGTATTCAGCCATTTGGATGTCTTCCAAACCATGTAGTTGGTAAGGGTGTTATCAAGAAGATTCGCTCACTTCATCCAGATGCAAACATCGTTGCAATTGACTACGATCCAGGTGCATCAGAAGTTAACCAGCTAAACAGAATCAAGATGATGCTTACAAACGCTATGCGAAATCTTAAGAATGAAGAAGATTCTGAAATGAAAAAAGAAGCCTAAATACTTTTTACTCCACATCAATTACGATGTGGAGTTTTTTATTAGCACTCTTTTTAAAGGAGTGCTAATTTTTTATTGACTTCTATTTTTTCCTGACTTAAAATAATTTCTGTTGAAAGGAGTGACATATATTATGGCAAATAAAAAAGGAAGTCTATCTATAACAAGTGAGAATATCTTCCCTGTAATCAAAAAATGGTTATATTCAGATCATGATATTTTTCTTAGAGAATTAGTTTCAAACGGATGTGATGCGATCACAAAGCTAAAGAAACTAAATGTAATGGGTGATTTTAACCTCCCTGAAGGATACCATCCTGAGGTTTTGGTTGATTGTAATCCTACAGAAAAAACACTTACTATTACTGATAACGGAATCGGTATGACAGCCGAGGAAGTCGACAAATATATCAATCAGATTGCTTTTTCAGGTGCAACTGATTTCCTTGAGAAATACAAGGACAAGGCTGACAGTGAACAGATCATCGGACATTTCGGTCTAGGATTCTACTCAGCATTTATGGTAGCTGATACTGTTGATATCGATACTCTTTCTTATAAGGAAGGTTCTAGCGCTGTTCACTGGACATGCGACGGTGGTACAGACTATGAAATGACAGATGGTTCCAGATCATCATTCGGTACAACTATCACTCTTCACATCAATGAAGATGTACTTGAGTTCTGCAACGAATACAGAATTAGAGAAATCATTGAAAAGTACTGCTCTTTCATGCCTTATGAAATCTTCTTAAACAAAGAAGATACACAGAAGAAAATCGATGAAGAGAATAAGAAAGCTGAAGAAGATGCAAAGAAGGACAACAAGGAATTCACACCTAAGACAATCAGTCCTTTAAATGATATCAATCCACTTTGGAACCGTACACCATCAGAATGTACTGATGATGACTACAAGAACTTCTACAGAAAGGTATTCCGCGATTACAAGGAACCTCTTTTCTGGATTCATTTAAATATGGATTATCCATTCCGTTTGAAGGGTATCCTCTACTTCCCTAAGATTTCTAACCAGTACGAATCTTTGGAAGGAACAATCAAGCTTTATAACAACCAGGTATTCATCGCTGATAACATCAAAGAAGTTATCCCTGAATTCTTAATGCTCCTAAAGGGTGTCATTGATTGTCCTGACTTACCTCTAAACGTATCACGTTCTGCTCTTCAGAACGATGGCTTCGTTACAAAGATTTCTGATTACATCACAAAGAAGGTTGCTGATAAGCTAACCGGAATGTGCAAGACTGATCATGAAAACTATGAGAAATACTGGGATGACATCAGCCCATTCGTAAAATATGGCTGTCTACGTGACAACAAATTCTGCGATAAGATGAATGATTACATCCTATTTAAAGATATAAACGATAAATACATCACTCTTCCAGACCTACTTGTAAAAGATGAAGAAGATGATAAGGAAAAAAGTGATTCTGAAGTTGTTGAAGACAATAACTCAGACGATTCCTCAGAAGAAAAGGACACAAGAACTCCTGTTTACTATGTAACTAACAGCATTCAGCAGGCTTCTTATATCTCACTCTTCAAAGAGGAAAACATGAATGCAGTTATCCTCGACCAGGTTATCGATACACAGTTCATCTCACAGCTTGAGTCTAGAAACCCTAACTACAAGTTCATGAGAATCGATTCTGACACTATGGATTCTCTTACAGAAGAGACAAATGAAGAAGAACTTAAGAAAGTAAATGAATCACTTTCAAATATCTTCAAGTCAGCCCTTGGAAATGACAAGCTTAAAGTAAAGGCAGAGAAATTCAAAAATAAAGACGTATCTGCTATGCTTAACGTTTCTGAAGAAGGAAGACGTATCAATGATATGATGAAGATGTATGGAATGGGAACTGAGAATATGGGACTAGAAAACGAATCTACTCTTGTTCTTAACACAAACAACGAACTCGTTTCATACCTCATCGATAATACTGATAGCGAGTACAAGGATGAGTTTGCAAAACAGCTTTATGATCTAGCTGTTCTCCAGAATCACCCTCTCTCAGCTGACGAAATGAGTGAATTCGTAAACCGTTCTAACAGAATTATGATGCACCTCATAAAATAATATTCTAAGGGACCTAAGCCACAAATATGGCTTAGGTCTTTTTTACATTAGTTCTTAAAAACTCAGTTAATTTTTCCATTTTTTATTTAATTTGACGTAGTTTTATAAATATATTTGTTTTATAATAAATTTGTGTTTTAGTTTTCTTAAGTTTATTTAAAATGACATGAGGAGGACAAAATGGCAAAAAAGGTTACTACTAGGGAAGAATTTGTTGCTGGACTTAAAAAAGCTGCTGAAGAAGTAGAGACAAAAGCTGCTGCTACAAAAGCTACAACAAAGGCTACTGCAACAAAAAAAGTAGAAGAAACTAAGAAGAAAGCTTCTACAGCAACTAAGAAGGCTGCTACTACTACAAAGAAAGCAGCTACAAAAGCTACTAAGACTGCAAGGGCTACTGCTTCAAAAGCAAAAGCTACTGTAGAAAAGGCTACATCTACAGTTAAGTCTACAGCTATCGTACAGTTTGAGGGGGAAGACAGAAAAGTTGATGACGTAATTACAAGAGCCATCGCAGATTTCCATTCAAAATCAAAGAACAATTTAAAAGAAATCAAGGTTTATATCAAACCTGAAGACAAATCAGCTTATTATGTTGCAAACGGCAACTACGCTGACAGAATTGATCTTTAATTTTGAATTTAACTCAAAAAAATAATCACCCTTGGAATTATTTCCAAGGGTGATTTCTTATTATCCTTCTACGATTAAATATCTGCCATCATTTAGTGCAAATACTTCTGGCTGAGAAAGAATTTCATTATCAGACATATCTTCTACGTCCATATTATCATGTATATATTCAAGTGCCTCATCTTTCGAATCACAAACACACGCAAAACAGTCTTCTAAGAAAACTTCTGCTTCTTCTGGAAGCGAAGCAACCTCTTCAGGAAAGAGCTGCAACTGGTTCTCCAAAAAATATTCCACTACTTCATCATCATATTCATTTGTCATAAGTATTCCTCCATTTATCTAAAGCATAGAGATTATATAACAGAAAAATACAAACTACAATACGATTTCTTAAAGCGGCAAAACTTCAATAAAACAGTTTAAAACGAAAGAATATATCAACAATTTATCGATTTCTCTGCCAAATGTGCGACTAGCTGCCTCACCGTATATTTGTAGCTGTCTCGAATAACGGTTAAGTAATTCCTCTTCATTATTAACCCTATCCGTTTTGTAGTCAATAACTATAACTCCGTCATCCTTCACAACCAAACAGTCGATTTCTCCCTGAACAAGCACTTCTTCGTCGGTTTCTGGCACATCGACAAGACCTTTAAACAATTTATTAATTTTTTCGGAAAAAACAAAGTTCTGCTCACGAAGCAGATTTCCTTTAAGAGCAGCCTCTCTTACTATCTTACAAACATCTGAATTTAGATAGTTTAAAAGATCTTTTCTTTTTAAAGACCTAGCCTCATCTTCGCTTAAAAAGCCCCTCTCTTCCATTTCAAGAATTGCCTTATCAAGTTTATCACTATCATAAGCAATCGTCATATCGAGGCCTTCTAAGGCTCTATGCATAGCAGTTCCATAAGATGTAGCTAAAAACTCTTCTTCATCTACTTCACCTGATATAAATCTAGGAACATAGGATGGTCTAACTTCCTCAGATATAGGTGTAACCATATCATCCTGAACCAAATCTTCCCTATCTATAAAATCAGCATTCTGATCTATCTCGATATGCTTAATCTCTGAAACTGAGTATTTATTCTTAAAATCATGAGAGACTCCGAATTTATATTCATATTCCATTCTCTTTAGCATATCTGAAAGATTCGAATCACTAGTCTCGTTAAGAATAATAGTAAGCCTTTTCTTTCTCTCCTCTTCAGATGAGATTTCAGATGCCTCATTCAAAACAAACTTTCCTATCGTAGCCTTCGATAGCACATATTTCTCAGCGCCCATCGACTGATAAGAAGTAAGCGCAGGAATCATCCAGTCGAAATAACTTCTCGCTTTAAACTTATCTACGAAAGACATCTTTCCCTGAATTGGATAAGAAAGCCCCTCCACAATTTCATCAGCATCCTTAGAACCACTAAACACACCTGAAATAATCAGTTTTTCCTTTGCTCTTGTCATAGCAACATAGAGAAGTCTCTCCTCTTCTCCTCTAAGCTTTGTCTTAATAAGAGTTGACAGACAATCTGAGAAAAAAGTATTCCTAACCATTCTCACTCTGCCACTATCATATTTCTTTAGCGCGAGTCCGAATTTCTGGTCTATATAAATATTGCCTTTCAAATCCATCTCATTAAATGATTTTCCACAACCGCTCAAAAATACAACCGGGAATTCCAAACCTTTTGACTTATGAATAGTCATAATACGTACAACATTATCTTCTTCACCGAGAAGTTTTGCCATACCGATTTCAGCCTTATACTTCTTTCTATTTCTGATATAAGACATAAATGTATATAAATCAGCTGATTTAGAATCGCTCATCTGTGCTTCATCTATAAGCTTTAACACATTAGCTCTTCTCAAATCTCCACCAGGAAGTGAAGATATATAATTCATAAATCCTGTTTTATCTACAATCTCACGAATCAAATCAGCTATAGAAATATCTACCTTTGAACGAAGTGATTCATAGAATGAGATAAACTCCTTAGCCTTAGTCGCATCCTCATTTTCTTCTGCATAACGCCTTAAAGCGACAAAGAAATCTTCATTTGGATAAGCAGTTCTAACATCTACTAGTTCATCATTTGTAAACTTTCCAATCGGTGATGAAAGAACCGAAACCAAATCCACATCTTTAAGAGGATTATCCAAAATCTCAAGGAAAGATAGAATCGTCTCGATTTCCATAGTAGTAAAATATCCAGAATTCTCAGCTAAGACCGCATCGATTCCATACTCTCTTAGGATATCTATAAACCGAGTCATCTCGCCATTATCATCCTTCACACCACGTCGAAGGATAGCAATATCCGAAAATCTAAGTGGTCTAAAAATCGGCTTATCATTCTCATCCTTATCACTAACCTGATAACCACCATCCATAAGTCCACGTATTCTCTGAGCTATAAACTTAAATTCAAACTCGCTCTTTGAATCGCATTCGCTAGCCTTCAATTCCTCATCTGTAGGATTCATATACCAAACTTCCGGACGATCAGAAATACCTTCTTTTTTCCCATATGAAGCTCCATAATACAAATAAACGTCGCTATCATATGTGACATCTCCCATGTCCTTATCCATTATGCAGGAAAATACATCGTTCGTGATATCAAGCACTTCCTCACGGCTTCTGAAATTTTTATTCAAGTCAATTCGAACAGCCGATTCCGTCTCCGTCGAAAAGTCCTCAAACTTCTTCATAAAGATACTAGGATCTGCCATTCTAAATCCGTAGATACTCTGTTTTACATCTCCTACACAGAAATAATTGTTCTTTCCGATGTAATCACCCGAAACAGCCTTTAGGATATTGTCCTGAATTTCGTTCGAATCCTGATACTCATCGACCATAACCTCAGCATAGTGATTTTGGAACGAAGATGCAGCATTCGTAGGCATCTTTGTTTCCTTGTCGACTAGAATTGAAAGCGCTGCATGTTCTAGATCAGAAAAGTCCAGACCATTTACTTCATCCTTCTTTTCCTGATATGCATTTCTATAGTCCCTGACCAGAGAAATCAACTCGTCAATATAAGGTTTCAGAGACTTAAACTCATCGATAATAGCTTCACCATCAGAAAGAGATGGAAGTTTCTTAGCATCTTTCGAAAATACATCCTTCCACTTCGCTCTCACCTTCTTATTAAAATAATCGTGAGTTTCCTTGTCGGCGTCTTTTTTTACGAGTCTAGGGAAAGTAACACTCTTCATCGCATCGAAGAACGAAAAAGGATCCTCGATTGCAAGAAGAGGTATCAAACTATCCTTATCACATCTAAGCGCTTCAGCATATTCTAAAAATCCATACTCACTGGATTTAATAGTATCTGCTGTCATATCGATTTTATCGATACAACCTCTAACCTGTTCCTTATATATGGAAAAAATACTTTTCACAAATGGAAGTCTGCCTAATTCATCAAGTGATTTCACATCATAAACACTCGCTACAGAATCTAGCCATTCATCTGGCCAGGCCATGGCTTCACTCTTTCTTGCAATGTCAGAAACATATTCTCGAACGGGTGCATCTGAATTCTTCTTTTTGTAAGTAGAAACCAAGTTTAAGAAGGACTCTCTGCCCTCTTCATACCTATCCTCAAAAACCTTTGCCAATGCCTGTTCCTTAAAGATAGTAGACTCAGCTTCATCCACAACTCTAAAGTTTGGATCGATACCAACTTCCTGGAAATTATTCTTTACGATATAGGAACAGAAACTATCAATAGTTGTGATATTGGCATAAGAAACTAGAGTCTTCTGTTTCTGAAGCCTCTTATTCCTAGGTTCTTCTTCAATTTTCTTCTCGATTGCCCTCCTGATTCTATCCCTCATCTCACGAGCTGCTTCTCGTGTAAAGGTAAGAACCAAAAGTCTATCAATATCGACAGGATTATCATCATTTAAAATTCTATTAATAATTCTTTCAACCAAAACCGCAGTCTTTCCTGAACCTGCGGCAGCTGAAACTAGAATATCTTTTCCTCTAGTGTCGATTACTTTCTGCTGTTCATCTGTCCACTTCACCTTAAATACCTCGTATTAAATGAATTCAGATTTCGTGTTTATGTTTCTATACTCGTATCCATCCATCTTTGCATCAAAATGACAAATATTATGATATAGACAATAGCTACAACCTGTCATATCTCCCGACCTATATGGTTTAGCTTCTATATCACCATCCATCATTCTATTTCCAGAATCTCTTACAATATCTCTTACATTATCTCGAAGAGTCTTCCAATCATTATCTGACAGACCATTCTTAGAACGAGAATCCAAAGAATCTCCCAGAGCCTTAAGAACATTTTTATCGGAATTTATGAGTCCTTTTTTAAGTACAGTACTATTTAATGCATCTTCAGGAGACTTTGATTTATTATTTGAATCCACTTCATCCGTTACATGGATATAATACAAACCTGCAGGTGTGGCTTCTTTTCCATATTTCTTATGAACATATTCTAGCGCCGCATCCATATATACATACATCTGAATATCAAGTCCTGAATAAGTTTTTGTAGCATCAATAGTATTATTTCCAGACTTATAATCTACGATTTTTACATAGATATTTCCACCACTCTCAAATGTATCTAGTCTATCTATCTTTCCATTTAAATCCATCTCACCTTTATCTAATTCGTAGTGAAGAGACTCAAAATCATATTCCTTCTTTAAATCAACGAAATCCACTTCGAATCCCAACGGCTCAAATTCACTGTGTTTTACCTGATCTACAATTACAGACACAGTATTTGAAAGAGTCTTTCTTATCTCATTAAGTCTAAAACGAGATTCTGCTTCATCCTTAAATTTAGAGAATTCATCTAGATTTTCTATTCTATCCATGACATTATTAAGTGTTTTATTAATTTCATCCTCACTTAAATCATGCCATCTTATATTCTTATCTTTTATTTCTTTAGAAAACTGTTCTAAAGACTCATGATAGAAATCGCCCATCTCCATTGAGGATAAATCACTATCTTCCCATTCATTGATTTTCAACAAATATTTTAGATAGTAACTATAAGGACATCTAGCATAGGTTTCAAGTTTTGAAACAGAACCCATAAGTCTGTCTTTTACAAGAGATGCATTAATTTCTGACTCTAATTTTTCAGGAATATGCTTAAAGAAATTATTTGCCAGAACCTCTCTAAGCTCCTCTTTTTTCCCATTATTAAAATATCGAAGTAAAAGGGATAAAACTCTCTTATCCGACTCGTTTAGACTTCTGTTCTTCTCCATAAAAAGGAGACGAATCAAAGCATCCATCGCCGTTTTATCATCGACGATTCGACTAAGAGAATATTCATCTGACCAATCCTCGATAGTAATTTGCGGAAAGATCTTTCTAATCTCAGAATAGATATATGATAAACGAGCAGATTTGCCCTCTCCGTCCATTTTAGGAGAAGTTATAAATAAACGCTCACTTGCCTTTGAGAGAATGAGATAGAGGTAAAATTTCTGTCTAAACGCTCTCTCTCTACCAGTTGGAGCAAGCTCAAATCCATCTTCTTTTAACTTCTCACGCTCGAGTTCGGAAAGAATACCTCCACGAGTATCGGACTTTGGAATCAAACCATCAGTCGCTCCACACAGGAAGAGAACCTTCACATCAGAAAGTCTGGTTCTCTCTATATCACCGAAGGTCACACAATCATTTTCCGGTGGAATCATACCGACTTTTAGCGTATCAAAACCGGCTTCAAGAATTCTTCTATATTCTTGAATCGAAATATGTAAATTTCCTAACAAATCCACCATTCTATCTAAAAGATCCATAAGAAGCGGATACACGTCCTCGTACTGTCGAGCCAGCGCTTCCTCTCCCTCTTCATGGAGTCTAGATGCATTATTTTGAAGGTATTTTTCAATATCAGCCTTTACTATAAGTTCATAAAGAGATTTTGAAATATCAACTACGCTTGGATCATTTTTTAGACTTTCCACAAAAGGTTCTATTAGATCTACAAACTTTTCTCTAGTCTCGTTTACGACACCAAGCAAAGCATCATCATATCGACGTGATTTCTTCTTAAAATCCTTAGAATACCCCTTCCATCCACGAATATTCATAGACGTAATATATCTATCGAATTCATCCAGATTTGAATCCGTAAAATAAGGAATTCTAGATTTCAAAAATCTAAGTACATCCTCATTCCTAAAATTCTTCTCAACTAGATTAAGCGCACGAAGAACGAATTCAAAAAGTGGGTGATTCTTTATCTTCATCGTTTGATCAATAAAAATAGGGACCTTATACCTTTTGAATGAATTCTGTGCCTTATAGCCATAATTCTCAACACTCGGTGTCACAACTGCAAAATCAGAATACTTATACCCAGCTGTTCTTACCATTTCTCGAATAGTAGATGCAATAAAATCCATTTCCTCATTCATATCAGCTGCTCTCACAAGTCTAATAGCATCTCTATCGAAGATTTCTGTAGGACAAATATTCATCTCATCTCTAAAAAGAGTCTGTTCCAAATGAGAAAGTGAAGGTGCATTCTTAAAACGCATCTTACTAGAATCCTTCATAAGAACTGGGTCTAAAACACTAACTCCAGTCTGCCTACAGATTCGAAGTAAACTCTGAATCATCTTCTTACTCATGGAAAAAAGTTCACCCTCATCAATATCTCCAGTCACAACCTCATCTGTATCCATTGTTACTGTGACATAGACTTCTTTAAAAAGAGGTAAAATATGCTCCAATAAATCATTCTGAACAGGTGTAAATCCAGTATATCCATCCAATACTAAAACCTGGTCTTTTATTAAAGAGGAATCTTCGCTTACTTCTGCCAATCTCTCTAAAACATCTTCTGTTGTAATATACTCGCCTTCAATGAAATCATTGAAACCACGATAAATAGAAACTATATCCTTGATTTTCATACGGAATCTTTCAGGGAAGCCTTCTACTTCGCCCATCTCCTCTAAATCTTCAGGAGAAATTCCATACTGAGATAATTCCGACAAAAAAGAACGTATTTCAGAAATATAGCCTGCTTTTTTCAAACCGACTTTTAAAATAGATAATTCATCTTTATGATCTTCAAAGATCTTTCTAATAATCAAACTCTTTCCAGTATCTCCCAGGACACCAAGAGTATTACTTCCAGTTTCATTAAACACCCTGTATGAAAGTCTCATAAATGAGAGAATTTCGATATTCATTACAGAATGAAAAGGATGCAGACGCACTATCTCCTTCTGCGTCTGCATCGTAAACTGTTCAGGGACAACCACAAGGAAATGCTTATTTGGCATTTCCATAGATTTGTCGATTATATTCTTTAAAATTTCAGTAGTCTTACCAGATCCTGATCCACCGATAATAAACTGTAAAGACATAAATCCCCCTTTTAGTTTTCCTCCTCCATCTTGAGAAGTTTCTTCTGCTGGTCTGCTGTCATAAGTGCATCTAGAATTTCCTGAAGATCACCATTCATAATCTTATCTAACTTATAAAGAGTTAAATTGATTCTATGATCTGTCACTCTTCCCTGTGGGAAGTTATATGTTCTAATCTTCTCTGATCTGTCACCAGTACCAATCTGTGAAAGTCTCTCTGCTGAAGCTTCAGACTGACGTCTCTGAAGTTCCATGTCATATAGCTTAGTACGAAGGAGCGCAAAAGCCTTTTCCTTGTTCTGGAGCTGTGACTTCTCTGTCTGAGAATAAATTACAATACCTGTAGGATAATGTGTAAGTCGTACAGCTGAATCAGTTGTATTTACACACTGTCCACCATTTCCAGAAGCTCTCATAACGTCGATACGGATATCTTTATCATTGATTTCGATATCTACATCTTCTGCCTCTGGCATAACTGCTACTGTAATAGTAGATGTATGAATACGTCCACCTGACTCTGTCTCAGGAACTCGCTGTACACGATGTACACCTGATTCATATTTAAGGATTGAGTATGCACCCTTTCCCTTTACCATGAAGTTTACCTTCTTCATTCCACCAATACCAGTCTCTTCTACTTCAAGAAGTTCTGTAGACCAACCACGTGACTCTACATAATGCTGATACATTCTATAAACCTCTGCGGCAAAAAGAGCAGACTCATCACCACCAGCTCCACCACGGATTTCCACGATTACATTCTTGTCATCATTAGGATCCTTAGGAAGTAGAAGAATCTTTAGCTTAGATTCTAAATCCACTAAATCTTCCTTTGCCTGTGATAAATCTTCTTTTATCATCTGTCTCATCTCTTCATCTGATTCAGATTCAAGCATCTCTAAACTATCATCAATAGTAGTCTGTGCTTCTTTATATTTTAGATATGTCTCTGCGATAGGAGCTATTTCACCCTGCTCCTTCATAACTTGCTGAAGCTTAGCAGAATCATTTGCTACAGCCGGCTCACTCATCATATTGAGGAGTTCCTTATTTCGCATAACGATATCATCAAGATGTTCAAACATCACGCTTTCCCTTTCTTATTTCCATATACAATACGTGGATTATTGGAATAATCCCTAATCATCTTTATATCTATAAAACCACAATCCTTCATAATATCCATAACATCATCTGCCTGATCATATCCTATCTCAAAGAAAAGC
>JAIKZI010000053.1 GCA_024682375.1 Lachnospiraceae bacterium
TATCCTATTTGCAAATTCAATAATATGAGATACATCGAATCTATTTTTGTTTACAAACTCTTCATACTCTACTTGTGGAATTAACATATCTTCAGCATATTTATCTGCACTTTTCTCTACACTTCCACTATCTTCATCAAATGAAATTCCATAATCATCAGAAATTATATGACCAACTTCATGTAACAGCGTAAACCAAAATGTATCTGAATACATTCTTCTATCATTCACCATAAGTAATCTATTCGATCCTATTTTCTTTGTTGCTCCATTTATATTAGATCCCGACATATTTGGCAATACAACTAATATAACGCCAGCCTCCCAAAATGCTTTTCTAAGAAGAGGATAAAATTCATCATGCTTCTTAGTTAATGTAATTGCATACTTAACAGCTTCCTCAAATTTCTTCTTATCAAACCTAGGGGCCTCTTCTTTTAAGGCATATATCGTAGCCAATCTAACCATAATATTAGCTTTAACAATCTTTTTTTGATCCATTTCAACACATGAACATCTAAAACTTACAGCCATATCTTTTTTAGAAAACACATTTAATGAAGATACTTTCAAAAAATTTCTTACCGCTTTTATCTGTTCTTCTATCTTTCTAGGAAGCTCTGGAAGATTAAAATTATCTCTAAAATATTTATAATCAATGAACTTAAATATTTTCTTCTCTATTTCTAATTCTTCATCAGACTTAAATTCTACCAATAATGCATCAAATTTATTCTGTATATTAAGCCAATACGAAACACTCGTTCCTAACATTCTAGAAAGTTTCATTGCCATATCAGTAGAAAGCGCTTGCTCTCCTCTTATAAGAAGACTTAAATTTTTTGCAGTAGTATCCAAGCTTTTCGCAAAATCTTCCTGCGTCATACCACTTTCATCAACAATTTCCTTTATATAATATCCTGGATGAAATGCAATCTTATTTTTATATTCTATATAATTACTCATAATGGTTACTTACCTCCATTACATTAACTACTCTCACATATTTAGCTATTTTATCAATGTAACATGGATTAAATGAATTTTTATTATCATCTAATGGTTCTATAATTATTCGCCACTTATCTTTCCTCCCTTTTACATCTATAGCAAAATATCCTTTATAATTCTTCTTTCCTTTATTTTCTAGATTATGAAAATGAAATTGTTTCTGAACAACAATATCCTGTATTGTTTCTGCTTGCTCTAAAGCATTTATTCTAGACATTAAACTCAAAGCTATCTTACTGTCTCCCCCAAACAGTTTTTTAGCAGTCTTTAAATCTGTACACTGTTTTTCCACCGTAGAATTTTTATATATTAATTCCAATCTATTATTTAACTCCTCCCCATCATAAAATTACCTCTCGGGTAATTTTTATACTATATGTATCGACATAGATTGTCAATAACATTAAATATGCTATACTCACCTTATACACATCGAGGGTTATTGTGTAAAGGAGGTTCTATATGTCTGATATGAATCAGAAAGCTATGTATAAGCTTACTTATGGACTATTTGTTTGTACGGTTTCTGTGCCTGCGGAGGCAGAAACGAAAACAAATGCAACAGCGAATGGTTGTATCACCAACACAGCGGTACAGGTGGCTACAGACCATAATCTTATTTCTATTTCACTTAACAAAACAGGATTCACACACGACTGTCTAAAGCAGACTGGTGTATGCAACATCTCTGTTTTAAGTGAAAAGGCTTCGTTTGAAACATTCAAACATTTCGGTTTTCAATCCGGAAGGGATGTCGATAAATTCGACGGAGATTATGACAAGAAAAACTATGACATTGCAAAGAATGGGGTTCCGTATATTACAGACGGTACGAACGCATTCATTTCCTTGCGTGTAAAGGAAATGATTGATCTAGGTTCACATACGCTTTTCCTATGCGAGCCAACAGAAATGCAAGTTCTAAGCGATGACAGTTCTTGCACTTATGAGTATTATCAGAAGCACATTAAACCTGCTCCAGAAAAAGTTGGAACTACCGAAAAGGGTGAGACAATCTGGCGCTGCACCGTTTGTGGTTATATCTATGTTGGTGAAGAACTACCGGACGACTTCGTTTGTCCGCTTTGCAATCATCCAAAAGAATATTTTGTTAAAGAGACTCGATAATTATCCATAAAACACTAATGAGGATAGCTTAGTTAGCTATCCTCATTTTTTATTGAAAATATGCATCTAACCCATCTGCAATCCCACGAACCATCTGATTCTGAAAATCTGGATTAGACATGTTCACATCCTCGGTTGGATTGGTCATGAACCCAAGTTCCAAAAGTGTGACCGGAATCTGGCTCCAATTAGTGCCCGAGAGATCATCACGCGTTGAAACGGTACGTCTTCTAATTCCTGTTGCTGCCGTATATCCATTCATAACGCAGGCCGACAACCTGTTTGATAGATCCGAAACTCTTCCATTATATGGATTTCTCACGCTTGGGAAAAAAGCACTCGCACCCGCCACACTTGCACTCTGAGCCCCATCTGCATGGAGTCT
>JAIKZI010000085.1 GCA_024682375.1 Lachnospiraceae bacterium
GTGAAGCCCCCTCCAAGATGAGATGTCCCTGTTCTTAAAGAACATAAGATCCCTTGAAGAGTACAAGGTAGATAGGACAGAGGTGGAAGTGTGGTGACACATGGAGCTGACTGTTACTAATAGATCGAAGGCATGATCAATAGCGAAGAAAAGCTTGAGCGAATAGCATAAAACCGTGTAAGCTTGCTTACAAAAGGTTTTAGCTATGAGCGTAGGTTTGCGCAGCAAACCCACCGAAAGCGTTGCGAAGCAACGGTTGAGGTGATTAAGGTTTTCGTAGAAAACACGAGTTAATAACCTCAGTTAGAAGAATTCTGTATGAAGTTTTGAAGGTACGATGAAAAAAGTACTTTCTTTTTGAAAAGACCTATGGTATAATAACCATTGTGTTTGGCCCGGTGGTTCAGCTGGTTAGAACGCCGCCCTGTCACGGCGGAGGTCGCGGGTTCGAGTCCCGCTCGGGTCGTAAATATGGAAGATTAGCTCAGTTGGGAGAGCATCTGCCTTACAAGCAGAGGGTCACAGGTTCGAGCCCTGTATCTTCCACTTATATAACGAAAGTTATATAAGCCGATGTGGCTCAATTGGCAGAGCAGCTGATTTGTAATCAGCAGGTTATCGGTTCGAGTCCGATCATCGGCTTTCTTCTATTATATAGAGGAAACCTGGGTGGTTTCCCGAGCGGCCAAAGGGGACAGACTGTAAATCTGCTGCTTTATGCTTCGGTGGTTCGAATCCACCACCACCCATTCCTTTACAAAAGTAAAGGTTATTTTTTTGAATAACGCGGGGTAGAGCAGTCCGGAAGCTCGTCGGGCTCATAACCCGGAGGTCGCAGGTTCAAATCCTGTCCCCGCTATTAAATGCCCAGTTAGCTCAGTTGGTAGAGCAGAGGACTGAAAATCCTCGTGTCTCTGGTTCGATTCCGGAACTGGGCATGCTAACGATAAGAGATTCCAAATTTGGAATCTCTTTTTTTATACCTATATTTAATTAAAGCTCTAGTCCTGTTAAATATGATTTGTTACCAAGTATATTTAGTAATTCCTGAGTAGAATATTCTGAGGATGATTTTAGTAAATTGAAGGCTGTTAAAACACTAATATAATAGTTAGAAGCGCCTTCTATCATTTCATAGACAGATTCATTTGATTTTATTTTTATTTCCCATGGGTTATACCATTCTTTTTTTCTTAAATTACATGGATCATCAAAGAATTTACCTTTATTAAATGGGATTAAAGTAGAAATAAAAGCGTGTTTAAATGTTAGATTATCTATCTGACGCATAAGGCTTTTCTTTTTTCCAGAAGGATCAAACATAAGCCGCTGTTCAAGACGCATAAAATACATAGCACGTCCGATGGAGTGCTTTGTACAATAAAATTTAGGAAATAAAATAGAAATTGCCTGATACATAAGGTTAGAGATGACATGCCGTTCTTTTCGACTTAAGTCTATTTTCTCCCATGGTTTATACTCTAATGCAGTTTGATGGAAAAAATGTCTTGTGCAGGCCTGGTCTATGTCTGTTTCGAGATAACTATGATTACCAAAGTCATAAGTGGCTTCACCTAAATGATTTAAATGGTTGGTTCTAAAATAAATATAGGGATGCATTTTAGAATCAAGAATGTAATGGCCAAAGAATCCTGCTATATATGAATCGACAATTGATAAATCTTCGTTTTTAAAGTTATCACGAAGATTTAAAAGTGTTCTAAACATTTCAGATACTTTTGTGGTATGAAGAATGTCTCCAGGGTTATTTTTTATTAGAAGATGTGCAGGCACATAGTAAAAAAGGAAATCAGGTCCCTGGTTTCCCATCTGAAAACATGCACTATGGTGTTCAATATCTCGTTTTAAAGAACAGCTTTTTAATTTTTCAGAAGAAATACTTCCGAAAATTGAATGAGTTTTGAATCCGGGCATTTTTTTCTCCTTTTGCTTGTATTATAATCATATACGAACGTTAAAAAAAGTAAATTAAAAAAGGTTAAATTATGAAAGCTAGATCTGTTGAGAAAAATCGCATAGAAGAATTCTTAAATGACCTTTCGACAAACGTATGTATTTGCGGTGGTCGTTGTGGTATGGGAAAGAGTTATTTCTTAAAGTCTCTTGTTTCTGAGTATCAGGGGATTTATTTTAATGCCTATAGTACAACTGATGAGATGGAATTAAATATGCTTTCAAGTGCTGTTAGTGGAAGTCTGGATTTTTCGGAAGTATCATTTGATGAAATTATGGCAGCGATAAAAGATAAAGCAGATCAGGGTGAAAAAAGACCTTATTTATTTGTTATAGATAGTTATCCTGATTTTGTTAAAGCACAGGCCGATTATGATACGATGCTTTCTGACGCCTGCAGAGATATTTTTTGTGGTACGAATGTGAAGGTTATTCTTTGCGGCGATTCATTTATCAACATGAAGAAATATTGCCTAGATAGAAAATCACCATGGATGAAGTTAAATCCAACAATAATAAATTTTGAACAACTTTCATTCACAGAGACAATTAAATATATAAATGAAGAAAGTGATGATGATTGCATCTTCTTATACGGAATCACGGGCGGACTTCCTGTTTATGTGAGTCAGCTGGAGAATGAAAAATTGACTAGAGAAGAAGCGGTTAAAAAGCTTTTCTTTACAAATAAGAATTCATCAGTTGAAGAAGCAATGAAAAAGGATTTAAGAGAACCAGCTTATTATAATCGCCTAATGCAGGTTTTATCTTCAAGGGTCCAGAGAGTAAATGAGATATCAGCAATTGTTAATAAACCGAAAGATATTGTTGTTCCGTATCTAAAAACTTTAATCAAGCTTTCATTAGTTAAAAAAGAAACTCCGGTTACAGAAAAGAACAATCGTAGAAAAACACGATATTCATTAAAAAATACATCAGATGTATTTTGGTATAGATTCGTGGTTCCTTCATTGCCAATTTTTGAAAGTACGAATGAATTGCCAACTTTTGATGATAAAGAAATTGAAGAATTTGAAAGGGATGTCTTTATCGAAGTATGTAAAGAATATCTTATGGAGAAATCTAGTCAGGGTGAACTTCCTTTTATTTTGAATGAAATCGGTAATTGGTGGGAAAATAATGACGAAGATCACACAACTGTTGGTTTTGATGCTGTAGGTTTAGGTAAAAATGAAGACGAAGATGCTAGTGTTTTCTGTCGTTGCTATTATTCAAAAAAACAGGTAGAAATTCAGGAGTTAAAAGAACTGATTGAGTTGACTAAGAAAGTTAGAAGACGTGGAGATAATTTCTATATGATGTTTTCAGCTTCTGGTTTTAGTGAACACGCATTAACAGTTGCTTCGGCAATAAAAAATATTATTTTGGTGGATTTAGACTCAATGATTAAAGAAGCTAGAAATAAATAAGAAAGAGAGTTGCATAAGCAACTCTCTTTTTAATTTAGAAAATAAACTATTAGAAATCAAGAACTGAAAATCTATATCCTGTTTTTGAATAGTATTCCTCATTTGCCTTTATAATTGGCTGTGGGAATGAAGGTATATTTATTGCATTTGGAAAATACTGTGTTTCAAATGCAACACCATCTCTTGGGTGGAAAGCATAATTGCCTTTTCCGATTGGATTTGGTGACAAATAGTTGCCAGTGTAAACCTGAAGACCTGGAAGATCGGTAAATATTTCCATAGTCTTAAAAGATCTAGGATCATAAAGTGAGGCAACTTTTTTGAATGAACCATCCCAGTTATTAATTACAAAATTGTGGTCATAACCTTTTCCAATTTTAATTGGCTCATAGTCAAAGTTATCGACATTTTTTATAAGTGCCTGTGGTTCACGAAAATCCATTGGTGTATCTGAAACAGAGGCAATTTCGCCGGTAGGAACAGAATTATTATCTGTTAAAGTGAAGCTATCTGCATCAATCCAAAGTGAGGATTGTAGTAGACTTCTAGAACCTGCATTAAATCCACTCAAGTTAAAGTAGCTGTGGTTTGTAGGATTGAAAATTGTATCCTTGTCGCTTATAGCTTTATATTCGATGTTTAGCATATTGTCATCGTCAATAGAATATGTTACATCACATTTTAAGTTTCCTGGAAATCCTAATTCCAAATCCTTGCTTTCGATATGAAAGGTGATTCTATTTTCAGTATGTTCGGTGACTTCCCAGATTCTATGATGAAAAGGTATAACCTTTGTACCGCTGTGATGGCAATTATTACCGGCATTAGCTTCGAGTTTATAGGTTACATCGTTTAGAGTAAAAGAAGCATTTTTAATTCTGTTAGCATAAGGGGCAACGCTGCATCCAAAACAAGGATCATTGTCATAGTATGATTCTAGGTCTTTGAAACCGAGTACAACATCTTCAAAATCTCCGCCTCTTGCCTGAACGAAAAGTTCAAGAAGATCAGCGCCGTAATTCATTAGAGTTGCATTCATGCCATTTGAATTTTTGATTTTATATTTATATACATCAACGCCATCTGGAGTCTGTCCCCATAAAATTTTTTCCATAAATATCCCCTTTCGGCTTTTAAATTAGTAAGTTTTATGCCATTATAACATAGACAAAAGGAAAGAAAGTATGGCTAAGAAACAGAATAATCGAAAACGAAAAAAACATAGAGCTTTATGGCTATTTATAAAGATTCAGATTGTGCTGATTCTCCTTGTTATAGGAGGATTGGTTTATTATTATGCGGGCGGATATGCGAAAAAAATATCAGCTCTCCATGATGAGGCTGTAGAACTCGTTGCAGAATCCGATGAGAATACTTTCAAACGAAATCAAACGAGTATTGCCTATGATGTAAATGGAAACACTCTTTCTATTATGAAAGGTGAGAGAGATACATATTATTTACCTTATGATGAAATCCCTGAAAATGCGAAGCTGGCTGCAGTTAGTATTGAGGATAAGAAGTTTTATAGACATAAGGGAGTGGATTATAAGGCGATTATACGTGCAGTCTGGGCGATGATTCGAAATAGATCTATAACACAGGGTGCGTCTACTATTACTCAACAGCTTGCGAGAAATGTTTTCTTAAATCAAGATAAAACATGGGAAAGAAAGATCGAAGAAATTTATATTTCTGTCGAATTGGAAAAGAAATATTCTAAGAATCAAATTCTGGAATTCTATTTAAATAATATTAATTTTGCAAATGGTTATTATGGAATTGAAGCTGCTTCAGTAGGATATTTTGGATGTGGTGTAGAAGATTTGTCACTTTCAAAAATATGTTTTTTGATAGCAATTCCCAACAGACCGGAAAGCATGAACCCAAGAAGATTTATTGAAAATACGATTTCGAGACGAGATCGTATTTTAAAAAACATGTATATGGATGGAGTGATAAAAGAAAACGAGTATATCGCTGCAAAAAATGAAAAGATTGAACTGCAAAAATCCTCTCGTGTTTATAACAACTATATGGAAACATATATGAGAGTTTGCGCCACAAAAGCGCTGATGGAAGTGGATGGGTTTAAATTTAAAACTACATTTAAATCAGATGATGAACGTGAAAGGTATGATGAAGAATATAAAGAAAAGTATGAGGAATGTAATAAAAAGCTTTATACAGGTGGATATAGAATTTATACTTCCTATGATATAAATATTCAAAATGCCCTTCAGTCAAACATAGATTCGTGTCTTTCAAATAATACAGAAACTAATGCTGAAGGAGTTTATTCCCTTCAGGGAGCTGCGGTTTGTATAGATAATACAACCGGAGCTGTAAAAGCAATTGTAGGCGGAAGAAGCCAGGATATCGAAGGATACACATTAAACCGTGCTTATCAGAGCTTTCGTCAGCCGGGTAGTTCTATAAAACCGCTGCTTGTATATAGTCCAGCCTTAGAGCGTGGAATGACAGCTGATACAGAAGTAGTTGATGAAGAAATTCCAAATGGGCCTAAAAATGCAGATGATTCTTATCTGGGAAGAATCTCTTTAAGAAAAGCGGTAGAGGATTCAAGAAATACAGTAGCCTGGAAAATCTTTGAGCAGATTGGTCCACATGTAGCTATGCAATACTTATATAATCTTGGATTTGAAAAAATAACATCTGCCGATGAAATTCCAGCGGCCTCAATTGGTGGTCTTACACATGGTGTATCTCCTCTTGAAATGGCAAGAGGTTATGCTACACTCGTAAACGATGGAAGAATGAGAGATTCTACCTGTGTATTAAAAATAACAGATGCATCTGGAAAGGTTTTGTATCAGACAAAACAGGAAGAAACAGAAATATATCATACAGATGCTGCAAGAAATATGACGAATATACTTCAGGGAGTTATGACTGAAGGAACTGCAAAAGGTAATGCACTTGAGAATATGCCTTGTGCAGGAAAGACAGGAACGACAAATGATAATAAAGATGGTTGGTTTGTTGGCTATACCAGATACTACACAACAAGTGTCTGGGTAGGTTATGATCAGCCTAAAGAGTTAAAAGGTCTTAGAGGGGATGCGTATCCTCTTCATATCTGGCATGATTTTATGTCAGAAATTCATAAAGATTTAGTTCCGCTTGATTTCGTTCCATCTCAGAATAATTCTGAGGAGCCAACAGAATCAAAAGAAACAACGGAATCAAATGAAACAACAGAAGGTGAAGAGACACCTTGAAAAAGGAACCACACTCTGCTAAAGTTAATTACTGTTGAGTTGCGGTTTTGGTGAATTTAAACTTAGTTCAATTCACTGGGACCGCGGGTTCTTTTTTCAATAAATATATAACGATGCGTGGCTCAGTTTGGTAGAGCGCTGCGTTCGGGACGCAGAAGTCGCAGGTTCGAATCCTGTCGCATCGATTTAGTTTAGTGCACGTCGAAAGACGTGCCTTTTTTTGAAGGGGGCAAATTATGAAGCAGTATAAGAATTATGTATTTGATTTGTATGGAACATTAGTTGATATAAAAGCAGATGAAAAGGACAAAACTTTTTGGGAAAAAATCTCTGAGCTTTATTCTCATTTCGGTGTTGATTATACAAAGAGTGAGATTGAGAAGACGTATAAGGAATATGTAAAAGAAGAAGAGGAAAAACTGGTTGAAAAGAACGGTTCACCTTATCCAGAAATAGAACTAGAGCGTGTGTTTATACGTTTGTTTACAGAAGGAAAGAATAAACATAACACAAAAATAAAAATACCTGATTTAGATTCATGGGCTGTAAGTATGGCAGCCTTTTTTAGAGTAGAAAGTAGAGAATATATAAAGCCTTATAAAGACACAATTGATACATTGAAAGAATTGAAAAGAAGAGGCGTTAGAATATATTTATTATCAAATGCTCAAAAGTGTTTTACACAGGCTGAGATGGAAATCACAGGTGTAGAACCTTATTTGGATGATATTTTTCTATCCTCTGATTATGAAATAAAAAAGCCGGATCCAAGATTTCTGCAGGAACTTATTAAAAAGCATGGACTGAGAAAAGAAGAAACCGTTATGGTAGGAAATGATACAATTTCTGATATAGGTATAGCAGAAGCTGTTGGGATAGATTCTATACTTATAAATACTTTTAAGTATTCAAATGAATATATAAAAAAGACATGTAAAAAGGAACCTGTAGTGATTAATACGTTAAAGGAATTGCTAGATTAGTAATATTATTGTTTTATTTTTTCCTTCTGATTATAGAATTATGTTCACAAAAAGTTCATATAAAAAAGGCTTGATAATATTTAATGGAAAGCAATAAAATAGTAAAGTTACTATATGAAAGGAGATGAAGAAATGACAGAAAGTACGAAGAATAAGAAACTTCCTATAATCAAGACTATTCTAGGTCAGGTAAAGGATTTTAAAACTGCATCATTTCTAACACCTTTGTTTATGTTGCTTGAGGTAGCAATGGAAATGGTGATTCCACTTTTGATGGCATCTATTATTGACGATGGTGTTAATAAAGGAGATATGAGACATATTTTTCTAGTAGGACTTGCTATGATCGGAGTAGCCTTTGTAGGTTTATTTGCTGGTGTTATGGGTGGTAAATTTGGTGCTAAGGCTTCAACAGGACTTGCTCGTAACCTTCGTGCAGCAATGTTTAGAAAAGTAAACACATACTCTTTTAGTAATATCGATAAGTTTTCAACAGCTAGTTTGGTTACTCGAATGACAACTGATGTTACTAATATTCAGAATGCATATCAGATGATCCTACGAATGGGTGTAAGAGCACCTATGAGTATGTTTATTGCGATGATTCTTTCCTTTAGCATAAGTCCAAGGCTTGCATCTATTTATTTATATGCAGTTTTGATTTTGGGCGTATTTATTCTTTTCCTTGCTTTTTTTGCAAGAAAGTTTTTCAATCGTATGTTTAAAAAGTACGATAAGTTAAACAATACAGTTCAGGAGAACATAAACGGTATCCGTGTTGTAAAGGCTTATGTTCGAGAGAAATATGAAAATATTAAATTCAAAAATATTTCAGGTGATATTTTTAAAATTGGTGTACAGGTAGAAGCACTTATGTCAGCTATGATGCCAATTATGATGTTGATGGTTTATGGTTGTATCCTTCTGATTTCATGGAATGGTGCAAAGATGATTGTTGGATCAGAACTTCTAACTGGTCAGCTCATGAGCTTGCTTACATATTGTATGAATATCCTTATGAGCCTTATGATGCTTTCATTTGTATTTGTAATGATTATGATGTCATCAGCAGCTCTTAGAAGAGTTACCGAAGTGCTTGTAGAAGTACCAGATATTCAGAATCCAGAGAATCCTGAATACAATATTAAAGATGGTTCAATTGATTTTAAGAATGTAAACTTTGGATATAATAAGGATGCTAAAGAGCCCGTGCTTAAGGATATCAATGTTTCAATCAAGTCTGGTGAGACAATAGGTATTATGGGTGGAACCGGTAGTGCAAAGAGTACATTTGTAAGTTTGATTTCAAGACTTTACGATGCCTGTGATGGTGAAGTAGATGTTGGTGGAAAAAATGTTAAGGACTACGATTTGAAGTCACTTAGAGATGAAGTATCAGTTGTGCTTCAGCAGAATGTGCTTTTTTCCGGAACAATTGCTGAAAACCTAAGATGGGGTAATATGGAAGCTACTGATGAAGAAGTAAGAAGGGCTGCAGCATCAGCATGTGCAGATGAATTCATCGATAGATTCCCAGACGGATACGATACTTATATCGAACAGGGTGGTACAAATGTTTCCGGTGGACAGAGACAGAGACTTTGTATTGCCAGAGCGCTTTTGAAAAAACCTAAGATTTTGATTTTGGATGACAGTACAAGTGCTGTAGATACAGCTACTGATGCAAAAATCAGAAAAGCATTTAGAGAAGATATTCCAGATACAACAAAAATCATTATTTCTCAGAGAATTACATCTGTAATCGATGCTGATAGAATTTTGATTTTGGATGACGGAAAAGTAAATGGTTTTGACACTCCTGAAAACCTCTTGAAGAATAACCAGATATATCAGGATATTTACAAAGCACAGACCGAAGGCGGTTAT
Organism: Lachnospiraceae bacterium; assembly: GCA_024682375.1. Taxonomy (GTDB): domain Bacteria; phylum Bacillota; class Clostridia; order Lachnospirales; family Lachnospiraceae; genus Lachnocurva. Next base: position 9,517 of record JAIKZI010000085.1, read on the forward strand.
GGTGACTTTGATGAGAAAGGAGATGAAGACTAATGCCTAGAAATGTTAATCGAAAGAAACTTTCAGCGAAGGAACTTAAGGCGGAGAGTAAGACTTTAGGCAGATTGTTTGGTCTTCTCTTTACTACTTATCCACTTCAGCTTATTTTTGTAGTTATTTGTATTTTTGTAAGCGTTCTTGCAAATGTGCAGGGAACTATGTTTATGCAGACTCTTATTGATTCTTATATCATGCCTATGTTAAAGAATCATAGCCATGATTTCGGACCTCTTTTAAAGGCTATTACAAAGGTAGCAGTTTTTTATGGTTTCGGAATTCTAGCTTCATATTTGTATAACTTGATTATGGCTGTCATTACACAGTCATTCTTGAAAAATATCAGAAATCAGTTGTTTGAAAAGATGGAAAAACTTCCTATCAGATATTTCGATCAGAATGCAACTGGTGATGTGATGTCTGTATATACAAACGATGTAGATACACTTAGACAGGTAATTGCACAGAGTTTTCCTCAGATTATAAACTCAACAGTTACACTTGTAAGTGTACTTATTAGTATGATTATACTTAATATCCCACTGACAATACTTACACTTTTAATGGTAGGTGTAATGCTTTTTGTTACAGGAAAGATTGCTTCGCAGTCTGGAAAGTATTTCAATTTGCAGCAGAAGGATATCGGTATTGTAAATGGTAATATTGAGGAAATGATTCATGGACAGAAGGTTGTAAAAGTCTTCAATCATGAAGAAGAAGCTATAAAAGAATTTGATAAGTTAAATGAACAGCTTTTTGATAGTGCTAATAATGCGAATAAGTTCGCAAACATTCTTATGCCAACAAATGCACAGATTGGTAATGTAAGTTATGTATTGGTCGCTATGGTTGGTGGAGCACTTGCACTTTCAAACATCGGTGGATTTACACTTGGAAAGTTGGCTTCTTTCCTTACATTTAATAAATCATTTAATATGCCTATCAATCAGGTCAGCCAGCAGTTAAACTTTATTGTAATGGCTATGGCTGGTGCAAAACGTGTATTTGCACTATTAGATCAGGAACCAGAAGTTGATGAAGGTTATGTAACTTTGGTAAATGCCAAGGAAGAAAATGGTAAGTTGGTAGAGACTGAAGAAAGAACAGAGACTTGGGCTTGGAAGCATTATCATGAGTCTACAAAATCTACAACTCTTACTAAACTCGAAGGAGATGTTGTTTTCGATAACGTAGATTTCGGTTATAATGAAAACAAGGTAGTTCTTCATAACATTAAATTATTTGCGACACCAGGTCAGAAGATTGCCTTTGTAGGACCGACTGGTGCCGGAAAGACAACAATTACAAACTTGATAAATAGATTCTATGATATAGCGGATGGAAAGATTCGTTATGATGGAATCAATATTAACAAAATTAAAAAGGACGATTTGAGACGTTCTCTTGGAATCGTTCTTCAGGACACACATTTGTTTACTGGAACTGTAGCTGACAATATTCGTTACGGTAAGCTGGATGCAACAGAGGAAGAAGTTGTAAGCGCTGCAAAACTTGCAAATGCAGATGGCTTCATTAGAAGACTTCCAAATGGATACGATACTGTACTTGAAGGCGATGGACAGAACCTCTCGATGGGACAGAGGCAGCTGATTTCTATTGCGAGAGCGGCTATCGCCGATCCTCCAGTTTTAATTCTTGATGAGGCAACAAGTTCAATCGATACTAGAACTGAGAAATTGGTTCAGGAAGGTATGGATAAGCTTATGCATGGAAGAACAACATTTGTTATTGCGCATAGACTTTCAACTATCAAGAATGCTGATTGTATTATGGTTCTCGAACAGGGAAGAATTATTGAACGAGGCAATCATGAAGAATTGATTGCTGAAAAGGGAAAATACTATCAGCTATATACTGGAAAGATAGAAAATGCCTAAGTTTTTTCATTAAAAAATTATATTTGTAATCTTAATAAATCACAGAATTCTGCCGATAAAATGTTTGAATAGGCGGATTCTGTGATTTTTTATATGAGTCCGCGTAAAGCTAATTTCGCAAAGGATGCGTTTTTAATACCGTTATATACTATACAGGAAGGGGTACCACGGTATGAGTGATTCAAAAAAGAAAAATTGGTTGAAGAGAGGCTTAGCTTTATTACTAGCTATAACAACTATCCTGGCAACATCTGGAATCAATCCAGGTGTATTTGCTGCGGGAACTGTTTATACGCTAGGAGGAGGTGAAAGCTTTAGCCAGGTCTTTGAAAGTAATGCTCCAGAAAATGGTAAGACGACACTTACAGGAGTGACTTTTGGGATTAATTCTGCACAAGAGACTCAATTTATGGTTCATTATGATATTTATATGAATACAGAACCAAGTGAGGAAGGAAATTTATATACAGCTAGTACAGATACAACTTCAGCTGTTATCAGTGGTGATGCAACTGCAACAGTAAATGGAGATACTGCTACAGTTACATTTCCATCATCATATGATATTGCCTATGGTGAATACTATACAATTTCAATTATGAATTCTTCGGGAAATACTATAGGACTGGTTTCAGAAGAGGCTACAAATCCAGCAAATGCTGGAGGAAGAGTAAATGGAAATACAGCTGGTATTGTTATGAAGTCACTTGCAACACCATCATCATCCCTTCCAGATGATGTTACAAGTATAGAATTAAGTGGATCTAAAAATGCTATAGCTGTCGGTGAAGATATGACTTTAGATGCAACTTTGAATTCAGAGGTAGAGGGCAGAAAGAGAAATCTTACCTTTGCTTCTTCTTCAGATTGCGTAACACTTGATTCTTCAACAGGTGAACTCCATGCTGTTAAGGCAGGTAAAGCAGAAATCACAGCAAGTTATGGTTCAGTAAAATCAAACACATATATCGTTTATGTGTGTGATACAGCTTTAGCTAATCCAACAGTTCTTTATAAAGGTTCAGCAATTGATGCAACAGATATTGGTCTTAGTGTAATTGCTGATTCAACCCTCACAAAAGATGCTACTGATGGTTATACAGTTACATTTTCAAATAATGAAAATGCAGGTACAGGTAGTGCGACAGTAACTGGAACAGGAATATATGCTGGACTTTCTACAACAGTAAACTTTACGATTTCTCAGGTTGAGATTACATCTGATGCTGTTAGTCAGGCAACTATTACAGCAGCTGCAGATGGAACACTTACAATTCCTGATTTAACAGTAAATGGAAGAGTATTAAAGCAGGATGTCGATTTTACTGCGACAGCTTCTAATCCTGTTTATACAGACACTTCTGTAACATATGATGTGACGGTTGCAGGTATAAATAATTACACTGGAAATGTTACTGGAAATACTGCGACAAGTACATACAGTAAAGATAATGCTGTTCAGCTTTCTTCTATATATGATGGAAAGATTGAGGGCACATATACATATACAGGTTCTGAACTTGAACCAACTATTTCTCTTTACAATAAATCTGGAACAAAGGTTATGGATATCGATGCCTCTGGTACAGATGATATTTCTGTTAAATATACAAATAATAAGAATGCTGGAACTGCAACAGCTACTTTAACAGGAACAGGAGAAAAGTATGCTGGAACTATTACAGTAGACTTTACAATCGATAAGAGAGATTTAGTTTCAAGTTATAAGAATGCTTATGATGGTGGAAATGATTATAGTCAGCTTTCTGTTGAAGGAATTGGAAGTACAACAGCTACAAATGCTTCTCCAGGAAGATATGTTTTAAATAAGAAATTTGTTTACACCGGTGATGATATCACTTTCAAAGATTTGACTCTTAAGATTGCTAATAGCAATGATAGTGGAAAGACAACACTTACTGCAGGATCCGATTATAAAACTACATATAATAGTAATTCGGCTATTGATATAGATAATCCAACAGCTAAGCTTGAGATTAAGGGAACAGGAAATTATAGCGGAAAATTGATTTTTTCCTACTATATAATTCCCGATTTTGCGAAGCAGCTTGCCGTAACAGTAAATGGAAAGACATATGCTCCTGCAACTTCAAGTATTTCATCTGATGGAATGTCTTCGACAATTACGACTAAGTATGAAACCCAATATGATGGTACAGAAAAGAAAATTGTTCCAACAGTGACATTGAACGATGAAGCTATTACAGAAGGAAATGAGTATTCAATTTCTTACGAAAACAATGTTAATGCTGGGGAAGCTACATTGAAGCTTACAGGTTTAGGTGATTATGATGGAAAAGTCGTATCTGTGACTTATAAAATCAATCCGATAGATCTTTCAAATGGAAGCGTTAATGTAGGGGGAACCTATACTTACAATAATGGTGAAGAAGTAGTTCCTGCTGATTCAGATTTAACAGTTAAGGCGTCATCTACAGGAAATGCACTTGTTAAAGATCAGGATTATTCAGTTAAGTATTCAAATAATAAGAGTGCTGGAACTGCAAAGGCGACTATAACTGGTCAGGGCAACTACACAGGAACATTAAGTGGAACATATACTATTGGAAAACTTGATATTTCTGCAGCTTCCGTAAATCCTACAACTGATGTGACAACAGGTGTAGTTGTAAGATATCAGAATCAGTATGCGTATACAGGAAGTGCAATTGTTCCTGATGTTACAATTTATAATAACAATGTAAAGATATATGATTCTACAGATTCTAGCTTGGATACAAATGCAAAGGTAACAGCCTCTAACAATATAAAAGTTGGAAATAAAGCAAAAATAAATATTGCTGGAGCTGATAATCTTACAGGCAGTATATCTGGTGAATTTAAAATTACTAAGCGTGTATTTGATGATTTGACAATAACTGTAGCTGGAAAGACAGCAAGTTATAATAAGAGCGCATCGAGTGCATCAATGTATAGATATGATTCTTCTTACGAAGATACTTATACATATGGATCCTCTACAGTTCCAGAAATTGTGATAGTAGATAATGGTACGGGAAAAACACTTTCCAATGGATCTGATTATACTGTTTCAATTCCAAATAGATCAGCTAACGATAATGCATTAATTTATATTTATGGAACTGGTGCATATCAGGGATCAAATGCAACAATTGGATTCAAGATTAATCCAAGAAATATCGTAGATGAAAATATAACTATTACTCAGAATGGATTTGATTCTACAGAACCTGAAAAACCTGTGTTTACAGTTGTCGATAAAACATCTGGTTTGTCTACAACTCTTACAGAGGACAAAGATTATAAAGTAGTTCCGGTAGATGAAGATGGAAAGACTCTTACTTCATGGCCTACAGAAGCCGGATTACATTATATGAAGGTTACTGGTACAGGAAATTATACCGGTGAAACAGAAAAACTTGAGTATGAAAGAGGTACATCTCTTGCGAAGGCAACAATTTCGCTTGTTAATCCGGGATTAAATGATATTTCATATAGTGTATTAAGCTCTGGAGCTTTTAGTGTTCCATATATTGGATCAAATAGGCCTAAGGAAATTATAAAGGTTAATGATACAACACTTGAATCAGGCACAGATTATTCTGTGAAGTATGATTCAGACGACTATTCAGCTGGCACTACAGTAACAGTAACAGTTACAGCTAAGAGTGGAAGCGAGTCATATTATGGCGAGACAAAATTTAGATATACGATTAGAAGATTGAGCTTCGTAGCTGTAAGTCAGAGTGGACTCACAAACGCTTGTTACGATTACGGTTCATCTCTCCTTACAGGTTCTAATTATTTCTGCGGAGACCAGGGTGTAATCGTAGTATCTGATGGCAATGCTCCAGCTTCTGGTTCTAGTTCATCACGAGTTGATTACAATACAATGTTTAATTACTTCTATGCTCATCAGGGAAGCACAGGAGGATATGATGCTCTTACACCAAATGTAAAGATGAGCTACTACGCATTGGGATCAGGAAAAGATCCGATTGTTCTTTCATCTAGTGATATAACAATCTCTCCTTCTACAGTTAATGTTGATGGTGTGGATTCAGCTAGAACATACAAAGTTAGTATTACTGGAAATGGTAACTATGCGGATACGCTTTCAAGTTTGAGTTTCAAGATCTCACAGAGTGATATTCAGAATGCAACAGTAAGTGGATATGATAAATTCACTTCTGGTACTGATGAAGGAGTGTACTATACAGGATACACAGGAAGTGCAGTTGATATTTCTAACTTTACATTAAAAGAATATGGTGCAACTTTAAAAGCAAAGACTGATTACACAATTAGTAAAATTACATATTCTCAGGTAAAGGGTGGAACTCAGACTGAAGTAGCAGATACAAACGTTTTAGCTCCTGGTTATTACACAATTACTTATAAGGGAACTGGTGATAATACACAGACACCTGTAGTTGGAAATTACTACGGAGAAAAGACTATTACATTTAAAGTTACAGCTAGAGAATTTAATGATGTTGGATATTCAATTTCTGGAACTGAAATGTATGTTTACACAGGAAATGATATTTCTACTGGCTTTACTATAAAAGAAGGAACAACTACTCTAACACCAGACGCTGGTTATGATGTAGCAATCTATAAGGGAGACCAGACTTCTGTAACAGATTTTAGTTCACTAACAAGTGTTAAGCCAAAAGAAATTGGAATCTATACAGTTGTATTTACAGGAAAAAATAAATACACTGGAACTCTTGCAAAACGATTTAAGGTAGTAGGAAATCTTTCAAATGAAAGCATTTTTTCCGTAGATCCTGAAACAATAACTGGTACATATTCTGCGAGTGCACTTGCTTCTGTAATGAATGATATCAAGTTCACTTATAATGATCCTGATGGAGTTGAAACTACGGTAGGATCTACAGAATACACTGCTAAGGCAGCAGATTGGACAGGAGTTGGAACAGGTGCTGTAACTGTCACAGGTAATGCTGAGACTGCATCAGACGATTATCTGTTTATTGGAAAGAGAACTCTTTCGAATGAAATGAAGGGGAATCTGGCAGATGCAACAGTTGTAGATGCTCAGGCTGCTAATGGAAATATTTATTCATATACAGGAGCATCAATAAAACCATCACTTACTGTTACATATTATGGACAGGAACTTAAGGCAGGAAGAGATTTCGAAATCAAGTATGTAGATACTGATATTGAAAGCAGCCAGGTTACAAATAAGGTTGGAGAGTACGATTATTATTTATATGGAAAGGGAAACTTCGAAGGACAGACTGCTCATCTTAAATATTACGTAGAGTACAACCTTAAGAACACCACAGTTCAGTTTGCAGATTCTTCTAGTGGACCGTGGGTGAATAGTGATGATTATTCAAAAGAAATCACAGGCGATACTAGTACAAATCATCCATCTTTTATAAGAGCGATTCTTACACTTTCAGATGGTGATACGGTTACATTGAAGAGCGGTGTGGATTTCGATTTAACTTATTCAAATGATAGTGCAATTGGAAATGTAGGCGTTAAGTTAACTCCAAAGGATAAGATTTCTTATAATGAGAAAACAGTAAGTTACAACTTGATTGGAAAGGTACTTACAAACGCCAATACAGCTGTAACAATGAACGGTGTGGCTGCTGGTACTTATAATAGTGATTTTACAGGATCACAGATTACACCGGTTATAGCAGTGGTATATGGTGGAACTAAGACACTTACAGAAGGCGTTGATTTCACAACTACTTATGGTGAGAATGTAAATGCCGGAGATAAAGGTGGAACTGTAACTATCAAAGGTATTGGACAGTACAGTGGTACTTTGGAAAAGACATTTACGATTAATCAGGTTGATATTTCTACACTTAATGTATCGATAGGAAGTGCTACTTATTCAGGAAGAGGAGTACCTGTTGAGCCTGAAATTACTATTAAACACAATAACTACACTTTGGTAGTAAATACGGATTATACAGTAGAGGTTGGTCATCCAAGCACTACTGCCACTGAAACTCTAAAGATTAAGGGTATAGGAAACTTCGAGAAAGAAATAAACGATACTATAACTCTTCAGGATAGAGATATTAGTATGAGTGGTGCTGTCACCGTTGAAAGTGAAAAGGTCTATGATGGTGCAAAAATCAATACTAAAGACGTAGTGCTTAAGGTTGATTTAGGGCGTACAGATACTGATGGAAAAGAAGTTTATTCTACATTGGAACAGGGAACAGAATATACTGTAACTGCGATAGATTCAGCAGGACTTAGTGCAAATGTTGGAGATTATTCATTTGTAATAAACGCTGTAAGTGGTAGCCACTTTACCGGTCAGATTATAAAGACAGTTTCAATTGTTCCAAAGGACATCAGTGAAGGCGAGATAGAAGCTTCACTTTCGAAAGACAGTTATGATTATACTGGAAGCGAGGTAACTCCTACTGGAGTGACAGCGGTTTATAACACAACAGCTGTAGATGAAAATAATAATACATTAGATCCACTGGCGCTTGTAAATGGAACTGATTATGATTTAAGCTATGCAAATAACACAGCATCACAGGCAAAGGATGCTGATGATGCACCTACAGTAATCCTTACAGGTAAGGGAAATTACACAGGTACAAGAAAGCTTACATTTAATATTGGTTCTGATTTAAGCAAGGCGACCGTAGATTATACTGATCCAAACTTTACATATAATGGTAAGGAACATGGAATTGGAAGTATTTCATATGCAGTTAAGGCTAAGAATACAACACTTACACTTAATACGGATTACTCTTATGTAAATGTAGTGGACACAGGATCTAGTGATGTACATTACAAAGAAGAGGATGTTATCCATGCTGGTACTAAGACTGTAACTCTACAGGGTATGGGTGCTTACTATGGAAAACTTACATTTGATTACCATATTAAAGCTAAGACAATCAGTAAGGACTCTACGGCGATAAAGATTGTTCTAAAAGATTTCACTGATAGTGATGGAGTTTATACTACTGTTTATGATGGAAGCGCGGCTACATCAGAGATTGAGGTTTACGATATTGAAATCGATAAAGATAATCCAATCGATACAACAAGCTGGGAACTCTATACTCAGGGTGAATATGCAAACGGAAACGGATATAAGAACAATACAAATGTATCTGCAAGTGACAACCCTGCTATGGTAGCGATTACTATGAAGGGTGACTATGATACAGGTTCTGATACATTGAATCAGAAATTCTATATCAAAGAGAAATCCATAGATGGACTTAGCATCGAACTAAAAGATGCTTCTAATTCCACAAAGGATGTAAATGCAGATAGATATCCATATGATTGGCAGAATAATAAACCAATCAAACCTGAGGTTTTGGTTCATGAAGGATCAGAAACTTTAGGACTTGTAGAAGGAACAGATTATACTCTTTCATACGAAGATAATGATAAGATTGGAACAGCTAAAGTTGTACTAAAAGGTAAAGGTAATTACACAGGTGAGATAGAAAAAGAATTTATCATCTATGCATCACTTGAGAATGCTGATATTACACTTAAGGCTGAAGAATATTATTATCTGGGATATGGAATTGTTCCTACGCCAGCTGGAGCTGATAAGATTAAATCTGTAAAGGTCGGAGGAGTTACACTTGATCCAAAAGATTACGTTGTAACTGAATCTTCGGATAATCATTATCAGACATCAGGAAGTCTTTCAATCATACCAAGTACAGATGGAAGCATGGCACCTTACCTTTCAAAGGTTGGAACGAAGGATTATACAATTACTAGTGACCTTTCAAAGCTTACAGTAAGTGATCCTGACAATGCTAACTTCCCGAACTATGAATACACGGGTTCACAAATAACACCGAAATTCATAGTTACACAGCCTGACGGATCTGAAATTGACTATGATAAGACTAATGTTAAATACTACAAAGTTACAGCTGCTGGCGATGTAGCAACTACAGAGCTTGTAGAAAAAGGAAATTATAAAGCAGAGATTCCTCTCTTTAAGACAGATGATGAGACTAGAACATTGTCAGTAAACTTCAATATTACAAATCCGATGATCAATGCATCAGATATTAATATGAAGAAGACATATGTATATAACGGAGACACTCAGGAATTCACAGTTGCTATCTACAAAGGAAGCAACAAACTTAAAGAGGGAACAGATTATTCATTAACAGTAATGGATGAAAATGGAAACGCTATAGATCCAGTAAATTGTGGTAATTATTATCTCAAGATTACAGGTATGGGAGAATACGAGGGATCAGAAGTAAATTACATGACACTCGATGAACCTGAGGCTGTTTCTATTGTTCCTGATAGAACACATTCTGTAAAAGTTTCTAGTGTATCTACTCATCAGATTTATCTGCAGTGGACAGCTAGCAACGATGTAACAGGATATGTCGTTACTGTTACAAAAAAAGGTGAAGATGATTCTGTTTCATACAAGACATCTGGAACTAACTACACAATAAAAGATCTCGAAGGTGGAACTAAATATGTTCTGGAAGTTAAGCCTTATATTTACGATACTGTAGAAGGAGAGTACTATTATGGAACTCCTAAATCAGTAGAGCAGAGAACTAGAATTCTAGCACCAGATAGCCCATCGACAGATGCGACAACAACTGGTAAGGTTACAATTTCCTGGAGTACAAGTGCACTTGATATAGATGGATATGAAGTTTATAGAAGCAATACAATTAATGGTACATATTCACTAGCTGCAGTAGTACCACTTTCCTATGCAAGTTATACAGATACTATGGTAACTTCTGGAAAGACTTATTACTACAGATTGAGATCCTATAAGATAGAATCAGATGGAACTGTAGAGTATAGTTCATACTCACAGATTGTAGAAGCTAAGGCGCCGTAATGAATATTAGAGTGGTTATTTTGGTTTAAGACCAGGATAACCACTCTTTTTAATTGCAGAAGGAAATTGTATAGTTTAAAATAAATGACATGAATGATAATGAGCTAAATGAAAAAATAGATGAGGAATTGATTTCCTCTTTTGACAATGATTCAGCTGACGTAGCAGATATTGTCAGCTCTGATATTGCGCGCGCAATTGAGGAAAAAACAGGTCGTACTGAAGAAGACGATGAGAAGAAACGTGAATATAAAATAGGCGGTTATGTTTTTAATACTTATTACGAATATAGAAATGCTGAAGAGGATATAAAGAGAATCGAGATTATAAAGAAGAATATCGATATTTCGGATCCGGAGGCAGCAGTTAAGCTTTATAACACTATCAGAGAAGGTAGTATCGAATTTAAAAGTCCAATTGGGGAAAAATTCTTTGATTATATAGCAGATGTAGTTGCAGATAAGTCGGTTGGTCTTCTTGAAGATAAGAAGGTTGTAGATGAGGCTGAAGGCGCTGCAAAGAATCAAAAAATCATGGCAATTGCAGTTTTGGCATTGGCTGTTTTTTCCTTTTCATATTTTGCATATTCAGAAATATCAGATATTGTAGAGACAAGAAGAATCCAAAAAGTTTCTGAACTTAAAAATACATCTTCGAGTGAAAAGTATAAGAGTGATAGTGTAAAAACTTCTAAAAAAGATGCAAATGGCAATCCTCTTGTAATCCTTCCGGAATATCAGGATGCATACTCTAAAAATAGCGATTTAGTTGGATGGTTAAAAATTGATGGAACAGATATCGACTATCCAGTGCTATGTAAAAATAAAGATAACGAATATTATCTAAACCATTCGTTCGAAAAAGCCGATGATAAAAATGGTAGTATTTTTATGGATTACCGCTCCGACATAATTAATCCAACGACGAATACAATAATTTATGGACATAATATGAGTAGCGGTATGATGTTTGGTTCGTTAAAGAACTACTTGGATGAGTCTTTTTTCCAGCAGCATAAGACGATAGCTTTTGATACGCTTTATGAAAAAAGACAGTACGAGATAGTTGCGGTCTGCCTTTCAAACGTCGCATACCAGGATGAGGATCAGTATAGATATTATAATTTTATTCAGGCAAAGACAAAGGCAGAGTGGGAAGAATTCTATAATGATGTAAATGGAAGAAATGTATATGGAACTACTGTAGATTTGAAAGATTCGGATCAGATTTTGACTCTTTCTACTTGTAATAAGTATATGACAGACGGTCGTTTGTTTATTGTTGCGAAGAGAGTTGATAAAAAGTAGTTTTATCTTAAGTTTTATTGTATAATTTACTATATATTGTAGACTGTGGTGAAATGGACTTCATAACATCTAAAGGATTTAGTATTTAAATCTAGGAGATAATTAAATGATCAAAAAAGGAACGAAAATCGGTTGGATATTGGTAGCAGCGTCTGCATTATTAGCAATATGGTTGTTGGTGGTGAATCGTAGTAGTGCTGCCGACAATGAGGCTTTTACAATTTCAGGTAATATTCTTACAAAATACGATGAATCAAAAATGACAGGAACAACTCCATATAGTGTAGAAGTACCTGATTCTGTTACTTCTATAGGTGAGAGCGCATTTGCTAGTATGGAAAATACTAGTAGTGTTTCTATGGCTAATAATACTGTTACATCACTTGGTGAAGGTGTTTTTGCAGGATCTTCTTCTTTGACAAGAGTGACACTTTCTACTGGTATAACAGAAATCCCAGCCAGAACATTTCAGGAAACTGCTCTTTCTTCTATTAATATTCCTTCAAATGTTACAACTATTGGTTCACAGGCATTTGCTAATACGGATCTCAGTACTATTACTATCCCTGCAAATGTATCAACAATCGCGAGTGATGCCTTTAGTGATAACCAGAATTTGACAGCTGTTAATGTAGAATCGGCAAATTCTACTTTTGAGTCAGTTAATGGTGCTCTATACACAAAGGGTGGAACTCTTAAGTTCGTACCAATTGGTATTTCAAGTTTAACAGTAAAAGAAGGAACAACAGTAATTGGAGCAAATGCACTAGAGCGTTCTACAATGACTGAGTTTACAGTTCCTGAATCAGTTAAAACAATTGGTGAGAATGCTTTTACCCGTTCATCTATAAAGAAACTTACAGTTTTATCTGATGATGTAAACTTTGGAGATCAGGCTAACTGGGCTGATAATTCAACAATTGTATACGGTCATCAGGGATCTACAGTTCAGCAGTACTGTCTTAATAATGGAATTCAGTTTGTAGTTCTTGGAGATGATTCTTCAACTAAATATACAGTAAAATTCGATCCAAATGGTGGAACTATTGATGGAAGCACAGCTGTAGCAAGTTATAGTGTTGTTGCAGGTGATGTATCACCAGTTCCTACAGCAGTGAGAGATGGATATACATTCTCTGGCTGGACAAGTAGTGTAAATGGAGTAGGCGTTGATGATGCTATAAATACAGATGTTACATTTACAGCTACTTGGGTAAAGAATGCAGCAGAAGGTTCAGGTTCTTATGTAGTTGCATTTGATGTAAATGGTGGTTCTCCTAAATACAAGGAACAGACTGTATCAGCAAATGGTAAGGTGACAAATCCGGGAAATCCTTCAAGAGATGGATATACATTTATTGGATGGTACAATGGTGAGGCTGTGTGGGATTTCAATTCTAATACAGTTACATCTAATATGACTCTTACAGCATGGTATAGAAATAATTCAACTGGAAGCGTAAGCCGTGGCACAGGAAATAGTGCGACTGGTGGTTCTGGCGGAACATCATCAAATGGTGGAACCAGAGGAAATGCTTCTGGTGGACATACAAAGGATGCTACTCCAAAGACAGCAGGACCTATTGATGCAAGATACTTCCTTGTACTTGCTATATTCTTAGCTGGTGTATCAGTTCTTCTATATAGCAAGCATAGTAAACTAGATTATGTAGCAAAGAATAAGAAATAATATAGATAATAATTTTAAATAACAAAATGCCGAGAACAAATTGTTCTCGGCATTATTTTTATGTTTTAATTTTCTACTGTAGTCTCATTGGGCTCTGAATCGTCTGGCTGGTCTAATTTGACCTCTTCAGATCCTTCAGCTTGATTCTTCTGTCTTAAAACTTCAGGGTCGCTGTAGACCACTTTATTTGACTTTCTGAGGATATCCTCACCCGAAGCAACCTGGCAAACCTCTATAGTATCGCCATCTTCAATCTCACTCGAATTAAATGTAAGAACCTGACCGCTTTCATAGTGTGTAGGAACCTTTTTTTCATTTACATATGCATATGACCATTTGGTGAAGTTGTCACCGTATAAGTGAACCTTCTTATCAAAGGTGTATATGTTATTAATCTTTATATCATGTATACCCATCAAAATATTTGTTGCTGGATATAATTCTTTTTGATTAGTTGCATAATGTTTTCCATACAACAAATCGTACTGAAGTGTCTGTAGACCACTCTGGTATTTGAGGGAGTTATATTTCTCGCCTTCTTTTAACATTCTCTGGTTGTAGTCTAGCATTGTTCCGCCATGAATTCCTAAGCGGTTGAAGTATTCTGGAAGGAGCTGGTAAGCGGTTAAATCTTTGTCCTGTTTTTCCATTCCAAAATTGTTCCAAGTACAGTAATTAGTATTGAAGATAGATCCTGTCTTCATATCACTATCGAGAAGGTTTAGAGATGGAAGATGATCTCCGAACATAAGAAGAAGTGTTTTTTCACCTCGTTCTTCAAAGCTCTTTACATAGTTTTCCATCCATTTGTCCATCTCATGAATCTGATTGATGTAATACTCCCAAGCATACTGTTCGCTCTCGGATTTACCCTTTGCAGTAACCTTGATTTCTGGGTTATCTAAAACCTTATAAGTAGGATAGTTACCATGAGTGCTTACTGTGATTGTATATACAAAATCAGATCCTTTTGTGGAATCCATAGAATCCTTTGTAGAATCAATCAGGATATCATCTGTTGGCCATGAACCCAGTGGTGTGTAATCTGTGATATCCAGGTTTTCTTTAGCAGTGAATGTATCGAAGCCCATAAGGGAAAAAGCATTCTTTCTGCTATAGAAGTTTGCGCCGTTGTTATGAACGACATGAGATTTATAACCTAAATCTTTAAGTGTATCAGCTGAACTCTCGCAAGAGTTAATTTTTTTCATTACTGTTTTTTGAGGGTACTCACCAGGTCCAAAGAAGTTAACTGACATGCTTGTTAAAACTTCAAACTCTGGGTTACATGTACCGGCTCCAACGACGGGAGAAACGAAATGCCCCGTAGAATATTCCTTCTGTAACTTGTGGAAGAACGGTGTAGGGTCTTCTGAGAATGAAAGGAATTTGCAATCATAAGGATCGAAGAAGGATTCTAGAAGAACGACTACGATGTTCGGCTGATCTGACTTCGATAAAGTTGTCTTTCCGACAGCTTCCTTATCCTGTTTTACGATGCTTTTTACAGTATTTTCACTGTAGTTTAGAGGCTTTGACATGCCTCGACTGAATACGGATGTACCGAATCCATATAGATATCCGTAATTTGCATAGCCCTCTGAAAGATTTCCGAAATAAGAAGCAAGCTTATTTGTTTTTCTAAGACCAAGTGTAGTTGCAGGAAGTGAAATAAATACTATAACTACAAATAGAAGTCTTAGGATAAAAGGCTTCTTGGATTCATATTTAGGCCCTTTTATAAATAGAATAATAAGTAGAGCGGTAAAAGCAATAGCACCAACTATAACAAGGACTTCTTCAAGCGTAGAGAAGTATTTGCTCCCCTGCATGGTTAGAAGATCACTAACCATATAAAAATCTGTAAATCCGAAAGGAGATACACGGTTTAAAAGAAGGATACAATTTATAAGTCCAAGTACAATGAATACTCCTCCGACGAAAAGTCTCATTACAGCTCTTCTCTTGGTAATAAATACTAGAGAGAAACCTACATAAACGATAAATGAATTATATAGGTAAGCAATGGTGTGATCCTTTACAAACATACATGCCTGTATGAAAGAATGTCTAGACATCCACTCGATTATAAATACCATTATGAGTGAAACAAAAATATGAGATATGACAGCATACTTTTCAAAAATTATTTTAAATTTCTTATATGCCTTTTGGAACTTGGTAGGTTCCTTCTCGGCTCTTTGTTTCTTCTTTTCATCAATTTTTAGTTTTAATTGTTTGAACGGCTTTGAGATAGTGCCAAAGACGTTCTTTAGTTTAGTTCTTAACTTCATAAATTACCTCGGCAAATTGCCTATTAGTGCTCAATCAGTTATAATACAAACCGAAATTATAGCACGAGAATTTTTATAGTGCAAATTGATAAAGGAACGGTATATAAATGAATTTGTTTCAGTTGAATTGGATTTGGATGTCGCTTATAGCGGCTCTTTTTGTTGGTATCACACCTGTTTTCCTAAAAGGCGGATTGAAGAAGACGAATGTAATTGTATCGACGGCTATTTTTTCCACAGCTTTTTGGGTGACTAATTTTATTTACTCAAGAATGAATGGAGTAAAAATTGATATAGAGAGTTTAAGTGGTGATAGTTTTTTTAAACTTCTTGGCATGGGGCTTTTACTATGTGTAGCAATTTTTACATTATTCATTGCATTAGATAAAGGAAGCGTTATTCAGGTATTAATTTCTACACAGCTTGTGAATGCTGCGGTTCTTGTAATCTCGCTGGTCGTGAATAGAATGAAACCGAATACAAATCAGCTAGTATATATTTTACTTATAATAGCAGGCTTTGTAGTGATAATAGTTTCGGAAAAAAATGATAGGGCGTGGGCAATTTTTGCCTTTGTTTCAGTTATCGTTTTTGCTGCATCCAAGTTATATCAGAATAAGCTTTTGACTGGAATAGATGAGAATATGATTATGAACTGGTCAGCTCTTATTGCAACTATTATTACCTGGATTATTTTCTTTGTTAAAAAGGAAGGCAAGGCTCTTAAGAGTACAACGATTTTCCATGCTTTCTTTTTAATCGCAGCAGGAGTATTATTGGCTCTTGGATTAGTATTAAATAAGGTAGCTCTTGCGACTGGTGATGTTACTATGGTTCAGTCACTATATAAGCTTATGCTTCCTATTGCGGTACTTTTTTCCGTAGCTGCTCTTCGAGAGAAGATAAATACTATGAAGATTGTTGCTCTTGTTTTGGTTATTGTTGCAAATTATTGCGTAAGTATATAAGAAATCGAGATTATTGTTATGGCACTTAGATTTAGGGATGATTCAAAAGTTGTAAGAATCAAGAAGAAAGCGATTACATTTGGAGCTATATTTGTGGGAGCTCTTCTGTTTTTTTCCGTAGCATTAAATTATCATGGAAAATCAGGAAAAAAAGTAAAACAGGAAGCGTCTCTTCCTATATTATATGCGAAAGAAAATTCGACATGCTTTAATGAGATGCATGGTTATATAGATTCAATCGATGTGGGTGTTTCAAATTCCAATTTGATTCCTGTTTCAAATGGAAAGGTTTCTCTTGAATTAGATACATATGGAAATAGTATTTCTGGAGTGGAATATGAACTTTGTAACCAGTCGGGAAAGAAAGTGATTTCTACTGGCAAAGCATCTCTTTCCAAGAAGGATGGTAAGGTGGACTTTACTATTAACCTTGGAAAGAAAATGTCAGAAGGCGAGAATTACCTTTTGAAATTTAAGGTTTCAATAGATTCAAAGGAAGTTGTTTATTATAGTCGTGTCTGTGAAGGCGATATGAAGAAGTTCAATGAGTGTTTGAACTTCGCAAACGATATTAGAAATGCAATCATAGCGAAGGACGAGACTAAGCTTAGCTGTATGGAACCTGTTTCTGATGCGTATTCGGATTCATTGGCAAAGGTGAATATTCATTCATCTATGAAGCAGATTACTTGGGATTCTATTCAAATAAAAAGTGTATCAGATCCGGTTATTAACATTAATACTTTCTATAATAATACTGCTGAAATTACATATAGATACACTGTGAATGATGATGAAAATTCATATGCTGTACGCGAGTATATGAAGGTAAAAAGTGCCGACACTCAGTATTTAATTGATTATGAGAGAGATGCAGAGGAAATATTTGTAGGAACGAGGTCAAAACAGCTTTCAAATGGACTTAGCCTGGGAATGGTTTCATCAGATATTCCATATGCGTCAAATAAGACAGGAAGAATTGTTGCATTTGCAAATAATGGTCGTCTTTTCGAGTACAATCAGACTACTGGAAAGATGGTAAAGATATTTGACTTTGGAGATGGTAAAGCTGATAAGAGGACAGATTATTGGCAACATGGAATTAGAATTCTAAATATCGGTGAAGGCGGATCATTAGACTTTGCTGTTTATGGATATATGAATTCAGGAACGCATGAAGGCCGAAGCGGAATTTCTTTTTTCAAGTATGATAGTTCGACTGATGAAACAACTGAGCAGGTATTCACAAGATCTGATATGCAGTTTGAGTTCTTGAAGAATGAATATAGCGATACGATGTATAGAAGCAGAGATGGTAGTTATAATATCGTATCTGATGGTTCTTTGTATGTAATCAGTGCATCGGGTAAAGAAATAGATACTAAGCTTTCTGGACTTACTGAATCGCAGTATAAGGAATCTTCAAATGGTAGATTTATATCATGGACAGATAAGGATGAGCCATCAGATGTAATTCATACAATTGATCTTGAAAACGGAAAGCAGTTTGAATTTAAGGCTGATAAGGGCGAGAAGGTTATTCCGCTTTTATTTATAGGCTCTGATTTTGTGTTTGGTAAGGTTTATGACAATCAGGTTGGCGTGGATGAGACAGGAAACAATGTTTATCCAATGCATGAGATTGTAATTGCCGATGTGTCTCGTGACAGAATGAAGATAGAGAAACAGTATCCTCAGACTGATAGTGTGGTTACTGAGGTAACGCAGAATGATTCGACATTGTATTTGAAAAAGTGTACATTGCAGAATGGCGTATATGTTTCTACTTCTGAAGATGTTATTAAGAATACATTTGTAGCAGATAATGGAGCTGTGTCTATTACAAATCATTTAGATTCGAAAAAAGGAACTGTGTATAATCTTTCAATGGTTAAGAATATGGATATTCCAAAGAAGAAAATTGCAGTTTCTAATATTTCTATGAGAGAAAACAATGAAGATGTAAAACTTCCGACACCAGATTTCAAGGAAACAATGTATGTGGTGAAGGGTGCACATATTCTTGGCGAGGGTGATAAAATACATAAGCTTATCCAGATGGCTTCAGAAAATAATGCTTCAGTTATGAATAGTGAAGAAGTAATCTGGTCATGCGTAAAGAGAGATAGTGTACACGCTCTAAAGGTAAATGAGAGTGACTTTAAGGCTCTTAAAAATGAGACTAATAAGAAGAAACTTTTGAAATTAAATGGTGTAGAACTAAGCAATATTTTGTATTATGTTTCATCTAATTGTCCAGTATATGCGGTTACTGATTCTGGAGAGTATCTTGTGATTGGATATGATTCGATTGGAATTACACTATATAATCCGGCAACGGGCGAATATGAGACGACTATGCAGTCAGCGTTTGCAGGACAGACAAGTGCAAAAGGAAATCTCTTTAAAACATATTTAAAATAAAAAAGAATGGGATCGTTAAGATCCCATTCTTTTTTTATTATTTCTGCTTGCTTTTATAATCTTCAATAACAGATGCAATTCTGTCATATGGATCTAAGAGCTTAGACATAGATGCGTCATGGTTAAGTGTATCGATGATGTAAGCGATGTACTTACTCATATCGCAGTTGATGTAATAATCTCTTGAAAGAAGCTCAGGAGTCTGATATGTAAGGTTTGTAGTTACAACCTTATAAATGATTCCGTCTTCAACAGCTTTATCAAATGAAGCAAGTCCATTTGTGAAAAGCCCGAATGTAGCAATAACAAAGATTCGTTTTGCTTTTCTCTTCTTAAGTTCAGTTGCAACGTCAATCATAGATTCTCCAGAAGAAATCATATCATCAACGATGAATACATCCTTTCCTTCTACAGAAGAACCGAGGAACTCGTGAGCGATGATTGGGTTACGACCATCTACGATTCTGGAATAGTCGCGTCTCTTATAGAACATACCCATATCTACGCCGAGAATAGATGCTAAATATACAGCTCTCTTTGTAGCACCTTCATCAGGAGAGATAATCATAAGATTATCATTATCAAATATAAGATCATCTACATTTTTACAAATGCTCTTGATGAACTGGTATGAAGCTGGAACAGATTCAAATCCATGAAGAGGAATTGCGTTCTGTACGCGTGGATCGTGAGCATCGAAAGTGATGATATTGTCAACGCCCATTGCTTCAAGATCCTGAAGTGCTAGTGCACAATCTAGAGATTCTCTGGCACTTCTTCTATGCTGTCTGCTTTCATATAAGAAAGGAAGAATTACGTTGATACGCTTTGCCTTTCCATTTGTAGCAGCAATAAGTCTCTTAAGATCGTTGAAATGGTCGTCAGGAGAATAGTGGTTCTCGTGACCGCAAAGTGAATATGTCAGGCTGTAATTCATAACATCAACCATGAAGTAAAGGTCCATACCTCTAACAGACTGCTCGATAAGACCCTTTGCCTCGCCTGAACCGAAACGTGGAGCAGATGATTTGATGATGAAAGAGTGGTTCTTGTATGATGAATTTGCAGTATCTACAGCTTTATCAAGTTCTCTTTCTGTTCTCCAATTAAGCAGATAATCATTTGCTTTCTGACTGAGTTCGCTACAGCTTTTTAGTGGTACCAATCCAAGAGGTGCAATTGGATTGTAGCTTGTCAGTTCGTTGTCATTTGACATTTTTTTTGATTCCTTCCTAAAACAACTAAATCTTGGTTAATTATATTTTTCTGCGAAGGCGAATATCTTCTCCACAGAATTTAACTAAGCTAAAAGAACTATAGATTCTAGATGAAAGCCTTTCTGTATAATTAGCTTTTAAATCTAGAATATTTAGGTTTGTAGAGATGATCATCGGTTTATTGAAAATCATTCTCTGATTTATGCAAGAGAAGAGCTGTGAAAGCGTGAACTCTGTGCTATTTTCTGTACCCAAATCATCGATGATTAATACGTCTGAGGAAAAAATTTTCTCGTAGTCGTTATTTTCCTTTCCATTTGAAAAACGACTGTTACGTAATGTATCAAATAATTGGGTTGCGCTAAAGTATATAACAGAATGTCCGCAAGAAAGCAACTCTTTTGCAATACAATTTGATAAAAAAGTTTTACCTGTGCCGACGTTGCCGTAAAACAGGATAGAATTTGGAACTTTTCCTGATTTAAAAGTTTCTACAAATTCTTTTGAAATGCTTAAAGCGTTCTTGGCAAGTTCTAATTCTGATTTTCTAGAAACTGGATCAATTTTTTCGGCACTATAATAATCTAATGAAAAATTGGAAAAATCGCAATACCTAATATTGGATTGAAGTTCTGATTGGTTAAATGCGACTTCTATCATTTTTTGCTTAAGACAGTGACAAGGCTTTCTATCTATATAGCCTGTATCTTTACAATCAGGGCATGAAAAATGAGGCTTTAGATAATCAGAAGGAAATCTCGAAGAAGAGATTAAAGATCTCTTCTTCGCAATAAGCTTCTTTATTTTATCGTTTGCCTCATCTAAATTATAATCACCTTCAAGTGAATTAGTGACTGATAATAAACTGATTTTTGAAATCTCATTGTCGATTTCAGTTAATTCTGGGATAGCTTTATAGACCTCATCGTGACAGGATAGGTCTAGTTCTCTATTTATACGGCGCTGTCTTTCATAGGAGCGCATTATTTCATCGTACATTTGATTTGAGATTCCCATTTATTGAAGTAATTTCCTTTCAAGTTCAATAATACTTGTATCGCTTGTGTCTCTTTCTGTAAAGTTCTGGAATTTGGTTGTTTTTGTAGAAACAGCCTTTGGCTTAGATGCAGGACGAGAAGAATCTTTTCTTCTTACGTCACCGATAGTTTTAATCTGGTTATTGTGCCAGTCTTTTAAAATCTTATCAGCGTATGCAAAACTGATCTTTCCGGTATTATTTAGGGCCCTTTCACAAGCTTCCTGTAATAAGTCATTAGAAAAATGATAATTTGTAGTCCACTGGCTTAGGTATTTTTCTTCGCGAGAGTTTAGGTTTCTCTCTTTAATACCGAAAGCTTTAACTACTGTGTAATATGCTTTTGAATGGATGTCGTCTGCAGCTCTGGCTGCTTCTTCAGTCTGTATTCCCTGTTCTTTCCATTTAATAGCAATAGTATTCATATAGTAGAAACTGCTATGACCATTGTTCATACAAACTTCAATCAAATATTCAATAAGATCAGGAGAAAGTCCTAAATCTGTGTTCCATGAAAGAATGAACTGCATGTCTCGGCTTGAAAGTGGTTTCTGGTTAAGCATTTCTGCCATGTTATAAACTTCTTCCAAAGTAGCCTCGTCAAATGGAACACGAGGAACTATATTTTCTTCAACTTCCTCAGCTGGTTCTGGTTCAACAGGTATTTCTACTTTTGTCTCTTCTTTTTTTGAAAGAGTAGTAAGATTTGAATCTGATTTATTTAGTATACAAATACCTACAACAGTTCCGTTTGAATCGTACTCAAGACGTAGAAGACCTTTCTCTTCCCAATACTGAAGTGCACGACGTATGTCGGCTTCTGTATGATGTAAAGTATCTGCAGCTCTTTTAATAGAGAAATTCATCTGATTTGCGCTCAAAGAACGTAGCAGATAGAGATATGTTTTTACAAACTCTCCGCTGGATTCAGGCATAAAATTATCTATAAAGTCGTTGCTAACACATGTCACCTGTGAGGTGCATGAAGAATGTAAAATGATCTCGTCTGGCATAAGAATTCCTCCCTCAATAACTCGATTGAAATTATATCATAACGAGGTATAACTTCAAGGGAACAAAAGCCTGAAAAGCCTGTAAATAAAGGGATTCTGACTATTGTTGATAAAGTGGATAACTTTGTTAAAATCCCATAAAATGAGGAAAAGATGACATAAAAAAACTGGGGATAAGTTATCCCCAGTCAATTGTGGATAATGTGGATAACTATCTCTTTAGAAGGTTTTCGCCGACTTCTAGTATGTTTCCGGCGCCCATAGTTATCAACAAGTCTCCGTTCACAGAATTTTTTTCCAAAAATGTTTCGATTTCATCGAAAGTATGGAAGTAATGACATTCTTTGTTTTTCTTTTCGATAAGTTTTTTGATATCTTCAGAACTTACACCATAAATGTCCTGCTCTCTTGCTGCATAGATGTCTGCTAGTACGACAATATCAGCCATTGATAATGCATCGGCAAAATCGTTTAGAAAAGCCTTGGTTCTTGTATATGTATGTGGCTGAAATGCAACAATAAGTCTATTGTGTGGTGTATGTAGAGCAGCATCAAGTGATGCTTTGATTTCTGTTGGGTGATGTGCATAATCATCAACTACGATTGCTCCGTTCTTAAGGCGTCCCTTGTACTGGAAACGTCTATCAGCTCCTGTAAACTTAGAAAGGCCAGACTGAATCAATTCATATGGAAGTCCGAGGTTTCTAAGTGTAGCAATTGCAGAAAGAGAATTAGAAACATTGTGCTTACCAGGTACATGAAGAGTGATTCTAGGAAGTTCTTCACCGAAAGCAACTGGTGTAAATGATGCATGTCCTAATTCATCATATGTAATATCCTTTGCGTGGTAATCAAATGAGTCATCAAGACCGAATGTGATTACCTTGCAGGAAAGTTCATCTGTAATTTCAGAAAGATTAGGAATAGATCCGTTTATATATAGGAAGCCATTCTTCTTTGTATTTGAAGCGAACTTGTGGAAAGATTTTCTTTCGTTCTCAAGTGTTTTGAAATAATCCAAATGCTCAGCATCAATATTAAGAATGATTGTGTGCATTGGATAGAAAGATAGAAAACTATCTGTGTATTCGCAAGCTTCTGTAACAAAATAGTCAGACTGACCTACACGTACATTTGATTTGATTGCGGAAAAAATTGCACCAACAGAGATAGTTGGATCAGTATCGCATTCAAGAAGTACCTGGCTAATCATAGAAGTAGTTGTAGTCTTTCCATGAGTTCCAGCTACGGCGATAGATTTCTTGAAATGCTCCATAACCTGTCCCAGAAGTTCTGCTCTTGTAAGCATAGGCTTGTTAGTAGCCTTTGCAGCCTTGTATTCTTCGTTATCAGGATGAATAGCGGCTGTGTAAACGAAGAAATCAGTATCATTTGATACATTTTCAGCCTTCTGTGGATATGAAATTTTAGCCCCTAGAGAAACTAGGTGCTTAGTTAAATCTGATTCGCTTCTATCTGAGCCGGTTACAGAAAATCCCTTATCAAGTAAAATCTCAGCAAGTCCGCTCATACTAATTCCGCCGATACCAATAAAATGGGCGGATAATTTCTTTTCAAAATCTATAGTGTACATAATGCCCTCTTATTTAATAAAAATGTTTAACAGAACTATTATACATTCTGATTTTAGAAAATCAATAATTCTTCATATTATATAGGAAGATTCTCTGATGAAGTATGTCCTATATCCTAATATTTTTATTTGAAAAAAATAAACAAAAATTTGAAATTATAAATAAAAAATTAATTTTGCCTAAAATTTCAATAAAGATGCATTTATAATGAGAAAATTTCAGACGAATGTGATATAGTTTATTTACAAATCAGATTTTTAAGTGATTACGAAAACGCGTATGTTTTCATGGCAAATTAAAAAACTAGTGATCGACATGACAAGCAGAAAGAGGGGACTGACAATGGGCAGAAAGGAAATGATTGCCATGCTACTTGCAGGCGGTCAGGGAAGCCGACTAGGAGTATTGACATCCGATGTCGCTAAACCTGCTGTTGCATTCGGAGGGAAATATCGAATAATTGATTTCCCATTGAGTAATTGCATCAATTCTGGAATAGATACCGTTGGTGTGCTGACGCAATATCAGCCATTGGTTTTAAATTCTCATATCGGTATCGGAATTCCCTGGGACTTAGATCGAAATAATGGTGGTGTTACAGTGCTTCCTCCTTATGAAGGAAGTGAAAACGCTGACTGGTACAGTGGTACAGCCAATGCCATATATCAGAATATGAGATATATGGAGCAGTACGATCCTGAGTATGTATTGATTCTATCTGGAGATCATATATACAAAATGGATTATGAAGCTATGCTTGATTTCCATAAGCTGAATAAAGCAGACGTCACTATTGCAGCATTACCTGTTCCGATGGAAGAAGCAAGCAGATTTGGAATCGTTGTAACTGATGAAGAAAAGAGAATTATTGAATTTGAAGAGAAACCTGAGAAGCCAAAAAGTAATTTGGCGTCGATGGGAATCTATATATTCAGTTGGCCTGTATTAAAACAGGCTTTGACAGCTTTAAAAGATCAGAGCAATTGTGATTTTGGAAAGCATGTCATACCGTATTGCCATGACAAGGGGATGAGAATATTTGCTTACGAGTTCAATGGATATTGGAAAGATGTAGGTACGTTGGGAGCGTACTGGGAAGCAAATATGGAGTTAGTTGATTTGATTCCAGAATTTAATCTATATGAAGAGTTTTGGAAGATTTATACCCAGCAGAATTCAATTGAACCGCATTTCGTGGGACCTAATGCGAAAGTTCAAAAGGCCATAGTTGGAGCAGGGGATTCCGTGTATGGTACAGTTGAAAATTCTGTTTTGGGACCGGAAGTCGTCATTGACGAGGGGGCCGTGGTTAAAGATTCAATCCTTATGGGAAGGGTACATATCAAAAGAGGAGCTTACATCGAAAAGGCTATCATTGCTGACAACACTGTAATAGGGGAGAATACAAAGATTGGTGTCGGTGAAGAAGCTGATAGCAAATTGAGTACAAAGATTTATTCTTTTGGACTTGCAACAATCGGGTCGAATTCGGTTGTACCTGATAATGTAACTATTGGAAAGAATACCGCTATCAAGGGGCATACGAAGAATGAGGATTATCCTAACGGAGAACTCACAGGCGGTGATTACATTATTAAGGCAGGTGATTTGACATGAAAGCATTGGGAATAATACTAGCAGGTGGAAACAGTACTCGAATGGGCGAATTGTCAAAGAATCGCGCAATAGCAGCGATGCCTATGGCGGGGAGTTATAGAGCGATTGATTTTGCACTTAGCAATATGACAAATTCAGGAATACAGACTGTGGCTGTGCTAAGTCAATATAATGCGAGATCTCTAAATGAGCATCTCAATTCTTCGAAGTGGTGGAACTTCGGACGTAAACAAGGTGGGTTATTCTTATTCACGCCAACAGTTACGGCAGATAATAGTTGGTGGTATAGAGGAACGGCTGATGCGATGTGGCAGAATATCGACTTCTTAAAGAAGAGGCATGAGCCATATGTAATTATCTCCGGAGGAGATAGCATATATAAGTTAGATTTTTCAAAGCTTTTGGATTATCACATTGAAAAGCAGGCAAATATAACAGTTGTATGTGCTAGAGCCGAAGATGGAGAGGATTTAAGCCGCTTCGGTGTGGTCAAGATGGATCAGGATGATCAGATAATTGAGTTTGAGGAAAAGCCGATGGTGGCTAAATCAAACATAGTCTCAACAGGAATTTATATCATGAGACGAAGGGTTTTGATTGAACTTCTTGAACAGAGCAATAAGGAAGGCCGTTATAATTTTGTTACTGACATTCTTATAAGATATCTGGGAATGAAGAAAGTATATGGTTATATGATGGAAGGTTATTGGAAGAATATAGCATCTATCGAATCATACTATCAGTCCAATATGGATTTCTTAAAAGAGGATGTTCGTAAATATTTTAGAGATGAACCGCATATCTACTCTAAAGAGCAGGATAGGGCACCTGCAAAATACAATGCTGGCAGTGAAGTGGTAAATAGCTTGGTTACCAGCGGAAGTATTATCAATAGTAAGGTTGAAAATTCCGTTATTTTCAAAGGGGTGTTTGTTGGTAATGGATGCACGATCAAGAATTCCATCATACTAGATGGCGCATATATTGGCGACAATGTGTATGTCGAAAATTGCATCGTTGAAAAGAACGAAACTTTACTTAGTAACACTAGTTATGTAGGCAAAGAAGAGATAAAAGTTGTTGCTGAAAAGAATAATCGATATAGTGTCTAAAGACGAAGAAGGGGGCATACATGTTGAATATTACAGATATTAGAATGCGTAAAATTGAAAAAGAAGGAAAGATGAAGGCAGTAGCATCAATTACAATTGATGACGAATTTGTAGTTCATGACATCAAGGTTATTGAAGGCGAGAAGGGATTGTTTATCGCTATGCCTAGTAGAAAAGCAACAGATGGCGAATACAAAGATATCGCTCATCCAATCCGCTCAGAAACTAGAGCTCTTCTCCAGGATATGATTCTTGATAAGTATAAGAAAGAAATTTTAGAGCAGTAATCATTTGCAAAAAGTGAAAAAGCGGTTCATAATAGCATAGCAAAGTTTAAAAGAGAGTATGGTATTCCATACTCTCTTTTTAATTGGAATAATAAGGAGAAATTAATGTTAATTATTGCAGGATTGGGAAATCCAACATTAAAATATAGACATACAAGACATAATGCAGGCTTCGATGCAATTGATGAACTATCAAAAATTTATGGTATTCCGGTTAAAAAGACGAATTTTAAGGGAAAATTCGGTGAAGGCAACATAAATGGAGAAAAGGTAGTTTTAGTAAAGCCTCAGACATTTATGAATAATAGCGGTGAGTGTTTAAAACCGCTTTTAGATTATTATAATGCTGACCCTGAAAAAGATTTAGTTGTTATTTCTGATGACGTGATGCTGGCACCTGGACGTGTTAGAATTAGGAAAAAAGGAAGCGCCGGTGGACACAATGGTTTAAAGAGTATTATTAATTGTGTGGGTACAGACAAGTTTATACGTCTAAGAGTTGGCGTAGGTATTTTTGAAGAAGGCGATGATATGATTCGCTATGTTCTTGGAAGATTATCAAAAGATGATCGTAAGAATCTAGAGAAGACCTTATCATCACTTCCTGAAGTTTTTGATTATTTGATCAAGAGAGACGTGGATGGTGCCATGAATGCATTTAATAACCATGTCTTTTAGAGGTTTTTAAATGAACACATTCTTAAAGCCGTTTTTTGAATTGCAGGATATCAAAGAATTAAGAGATAGACTGCAGAAAAAAACGAAAAAATTTTATGAATTATCTGGTGTTACAGGATCTGGAAAAGCTCATATGTGCTATGCGCTTTCTGATATCAGTGAACATAGTTTGGTTATTGCATCAGATGAACTAAAAGCAAAAGATTTATATGAAGAGCTATCTTTTTATAGGGAAGATGTTTATTTCTTCCCAGGGAAAGATATGCTCTTTTTTCAGTCTGATATACGAGGAAATGCGCTTACTATTCCTAGAGTTTCTGTACTTTCAAAGATGGCATTGCAAGAATCTTTTGTAGTTGTTACTACGATAGGTGCTCTTCTGAATACCTTGCAAAAACCAGAAGAGTGGGTGAGAGGCATTAGAAGTATAAAGCTTGGTGATGAGCTTCTTATAAAAGATTTTGCGAGAGAACTTTCGGAAGAAGGATATGAGAGAGTTACTCAGGTAGAACAGCCTGGTGAATTTGCAATCCGCGGTGGAATTATAGATGTTTTTTCCCTGATAGAAACACAGCCTTATCGAATAGAACTGTGGGGCGATGAAGTTGATTTGATAAAAAAATTCAATGCATCAGATCAGAAGTCTACAGAACAGGTTGAAGAGGCTGTTATTTATCCGGCTTGTGAATTCGTGCTTGATTCTAAGCAGGTAGTTTCCGGTATTGAGAAGATGAAAGAAGACTACGATAGGATTTATAAGAAATATCGTAAGGAAATGAAGACTGAAGAGGCTTTTCATCTAAAAAGTGCTGTTGAAGAAGCTGTTGAGAAGCTTGAGGAAGGATGGATAAGGCAGGAAGGAGAAGTTTATCTTCCGTATTTTTTGGAGGAAAATGGATCGCTTTTGGATTATCTTCCTGAAGATACGATTGTTGTTTGCGATGAGCCTAGACATGTGGAAGAAGTTTCAAAGGAGACGGCAGCAGAGTTTTCAGAGTCTATGATGAGACGTTTGGAACAGGGTTATATTCTTCCGAAACAGAGAGAACTTCTTTTGGATGAGCGTGTCCTAAAAGTTGGACTCCAAAAGTTTAGTGGAGTCGTTATGTCTCTTTTGGATTCGACAGGAAAGTGGTTGAAAATAGAGGACCATTTTCATATTAATATGCAGCAGGGAGCAAGCTTCAATGGAAGCTTTGAAATGCTCTGTTCAGATATAAAGAAATATAGAGATAGAAAATATACAGTTGTAATTGTTTCTCCATCACATTCAGCTGGAAAGAGAATTACAAAAGATTTATTTGATATTGGAATACCGGCCTTTTACTCGGATGATGCAAATTATGATCCTAAGCCGGGAGAAGTCATGGTCACTTTTGGTAAGATTCAAAAGGGCTATGAATTTACGGATAGTAATTTTGTCTTTATTTCGGAAGGTGATATTTTCGGAGTACGAAAGAAGAAGAAACGTAAGAAAATCAAATATGAAGGAGAACATATCTCGGGCTTTAGAGACCTAAAACCTGGAGACTATGTCGTCCATGAAAACCATGGTCTCGGTATTTATCGTGGCATGGAAAAAATAGAAGTCGATGGCGTCATGAAGGATTATTTGAAACTGGAGTATTCCGGAGGAAGTAATCTTTATGTCCTAGCTACTCAGCTTTCTTCTATTCAAAAATATGGAAATGCATCTGACAAGAAACCTCGTCTTAGTTCACTTGGATCGCTGGAGTGGTCGAAGACAAAGAGCCGTGTAAAGACTGCAGTTGGAATTATTGCGAAGGAACTTGTAAACCTCTATGCACTTAGACAAAACGATAATGGATATGTATTTGACGAAGACACAGAGTGGCAGAAAGAGTTTGAAGAAGCCTTCCCGTATGAGGAAACAGATGGGCAGCTGGATGCAATCCGTGATGTAAAACGTGATATGGAAAGTCCGAAGATTATGGATCGTCTGATCTGTGGCGACGTAGGATTTGGAAAGACAGAGGTTGCGCTACGTGCAGCTTTTAAAGCTGTGCAGGAAAATAAGCAGGTAGCATATTTGGTGCCTACAACCATTCTTGCGGAGCAGCACTATAATACTTTTGTCCAGAGACTAAAAGATTTTCCGGTTAATGTGGTCCTCTTAAGCAGATTTAGAACTCCTGGTGAAATAAAGAAAGCTGTTAAAAAGTTAGAGACGGGTGAAGCTGATGTTGCAATTGGAACTCACAGACTTCTTTCTAAAGATGTTCATTTTAAAGACTTGGGACTTCTTATTATCGATGAGGAACAGCGTTTCGGCGTAGGTCATAAGGAAAAAATCAAACAGCTAAAGAAGAACGTCGATGTGCTTTCTATGTCAGCGACTCCGATTCCAAGAACTCTTCATATGAGCCTTACCGGAATTAGAGATATGTCAGTTCTAGATGAGCCGCCTAGAGATAGACAGCCAATCCAGACTTTTGTTTTTGAGTACAATGATGAATTGATTCGAGAAGCGATAGCGAGAGAACTTTCTAGAGGAGGCCAGGTTTATTATGTAATAAACCAGATAAAAACAATCGCAGAAGTTGCCGCACATATTCAGAGCCTCGTGCCGGAAGCGAATGTTGCGTTTGCTCATGGAAGAATGAATGAAAAAGAGCTGGAAGACATTATGTACCAGTTTATAAATCACGAGATTGATGTTTTGGTTGCAACGACTATAATTGAGACCGGTATCGATATTACGAATGTAAATACTATTATTATTCACGATGCCGATCGAATGGGACTTTCACAGCTATATCAGCTTAGAGGTAGAGTCGGTCGAGGCAGCAGAACTGCGTATGCTTTTTTCCTGTATCGAAAAGATAAAATGCTTAAGGAAGATGCGGAAAAAAGATTGTCTGCAATTCGTGAGTTTACTGATCTGGGATCGGGATTTAAGATTGCGATGCGAGATCTGGAGATTCGAGGCGCTGGAAATATGCTTGGTAAGGAACAGCATGGACACATGGCAGCAGTGGGATATGATCTCTATTGTAAGATGCTAAATGAGGCGGTGCTGGTTGAAAAAGGAGAGGCAAAAGAAAGTGATGATTTCGATACTGTTGTAGAAATCAATTTGGATTCTTTTATCCCGCAGAGTTATATTCCGGACGAAGCGGAAAAACTTAATATTTATAAGAGAATTGCTGATATTTCTACTGAAGAAGAAAAAGAAGAAATGCTGGATGAACTTTTGGATAGATTTGGAGAACCGAATATGTCGGTGCAGAATCTATGTGAGGTTTCTCTTCTTAGATCGATTTGCCATCAGGCTTATATTACTGAAATCAGGGAACGCGAGAATGGAATTCGAGTGAAGATGTATAAAGAGGCAAAGATTGATGTTTCAAAGATTCCTCTTATATTAGAAAGATTGGCTCCATATGTTTCATTCTCTCCTTTGGCAGAAGGGGCGGAGTTCTTTATAGATAATAAGAGGGATTCCAGAATCAAGAAAATGCCTGTTTTAGATGTGATGAGATCAATGGCAGAAACTATTATCGAATTAGCTTGTAATAAAGTTGAATAAACTTGAAAAAGAAGATATAATATTGAGAACTATGTGAACAGTTTTAGGGAGGCATCATGAATAGAAAGAAAGTAGTCAGCCTACTTATGTGCTTAACATTATCAGCACCCCTTTTATCAGGATGTGCTGTGACAGATAATATGGCGCTAGTTAAAATAAACGGTAGCGAAGATAAGATTACTTACGGATACGGGAAGTTTAATGCAAAAATGACACAGGCTCTTTACGATATGACATATCAGTCATATATGGGTGAAGATATGTGGAGCTCTGATCCATCAAATACTGGATCAACTATGGAAGAAAATGTCAAATCCGGAATTCTTACAAATATGAAGGAGCAGTATGTGTTGGTAAAACATGCTAAGGATTATGATGTAAAACTTTCCAAAGATGATGAAAAAAAGATAGATAAAGCTGCAAAGGCTTTTATGAAGGCTAACTCTAAGAAAGCAATCAAGGAATTGGGCGCTACAGAAGAGTATGCAAAGCGTTATCTTGAAGATAAAACTATTAGCGAGAAAGTTCGAACTAAAATAGAAGAAAAGGCCGATACAAATGTAACGGATGAAGAGGCAAACCAGAAGAAGATTTCTGTAGCTTTTTTCAATACTATTACTAAGACAGACAAGTCTGGTAAATCAGTTGCTGTTACAAAAGAGGATATGGATTCTATGAAGGAACAGGCAAATGCACTTGCAAGCGCCAGTGACTTCGATGCGAAGGCAACTGAACTTGGAATCACAGTCGGCTCACTTAATTATGGAAAGACAGAGATGGCTTCTGCTAAGAAGAGTGGAAATATCTCTGATTCTAATAGCACTCAGATTCCTTATGATGTTTTGAAGGAAGTTGATAAGCTTTCAGATGGACAGAATACTGGAGTGATCGAAAAGGACCAGGGTTACTTTGTAATCAAGATGGTATCTACTAGTGATAAAGAAGCAACAGAGAGTGCTAAGGCTAATTTGGTTGAAAAGAAGAAAACTGATTTCTATCAGAAGAAAGTCGATAAGTATGAGGCTAAAATCACATGGTCTCTCAATGACTTCCTTTGGGGTAGAGTTAGATTTATAGATACATTTAAAGGAACTTTGGGAAAATAATTCCTGGAGAGAATAATATTTTTTAAGGAGTAACATGGAACAGTACGTTATTAAAGGTGGTACACCACTCAAAGGTGAAGTTGAGATCGGTGGAGCGAAGAATGCAGCTTTGGCTATCCTTGCAGCAGCAATTATGACTGAGGATACAGTTAGAATTTCTAATGTACCTGATGTTAGAGATACAAATGTATTATTAGGTGCAATTCAGGATATTGGAGCTACAGTTACAAGAGAAGATAAGAATACAGTTGTTATCAATGGTGCTGGCATTCATACTTATAGCGTAGACTACGATTATGTAAACAAGATTAGAGCATCATATTATTTGCTTGGATCAATGCTTGGTAGATTTAAAAAGGCTGAGGTTGCACTTCCTGGTGGATGTGATATCGGATCTAGACCTATTGATCTACATATCAAGGGCTTCAAAGCACTTGGAGCAGAGGTTGATATTAGTTATGGTCTTATTTCAGCGAAGGCTGACAGACTTGTAGGAAATCATATTTATTTGGATAAGGTTTCTGTAGGAGCTACTATCAATATTCTTATGGCAGCAGTACTTGCTGAAGGCAAAACTGTAATTGATAATGCAGCCAGAGAACCTCATGTAGTAGATGTTGCAAACTTTTTGAATAGTATGGGAGCTGATATCCGTGGTGCTGGTACAGAGTCAATCCGTATCAACGGTGTTTCAAAGCTTCATGGTACAGACTATTCAGTTATTCCTGATCAGATTGAAGCTGGTACATTCCTTTTTGCCGGAGTAGCTACTGGCGGAGATGTAACAGTTAAAAATGTAATTCCTAAGCATCTTGAGGCTACAACATCAAAGCTTCTTGAGACAGGATGCAAGGTTATTGAGTTTGATGATGCTGTAAGAGTTATTGCAGCCAAACCATATAATCAGACATCTGTAACAACACTTCCATATCCTGGTTTTCCAACGGATATGCAGCCACAGATGGCAGTAGTTCTTGCTCTTGCAAATGGAGTTAGTACAGTTACTGAGAGTATTTTTGAAAGCCGTTTCAAATATGTAGATGAACTTGCAAGAATGGGTGCATCTATGCAGGTTGAAGGCAATGTTGCAATTATAAAAGGTGTAGACAAGTTGACTGGTGCTAGAGTACAGGCTCCTGATTTAAGAGCAGGTGCGGCGTTGGTTATCGCTGGACTTGCAGCTGAGGGAGTTACAATTGTGGATGATATTCATTATATCCAGAGAGGATATGAATTATTCCATGAGAAACTCCAGAAGCTTGGCGCTACAATTGAAAAGACTTCTACAGATAAAGAAATTCAGAAGTTTATTCTAAAGGTTTCATAATAAGGGGAGATACGGGGATATGAAGGAGATTCTGCTAAAGGATGTCGTTAGTGGGATGACCACTGCAGAAGCTGTTAAGACAAAGAGCGGTCAGGTTCTGGCCGATAAAAATACTACTTTGTCTAAGCAGTTGATTGCTAGATTTACTTTTTATCACATTAACTCAATAAAAATTAATGATATTGAGAAGGCTACTGAGGGAAAGACGGATGATAAGAAAGTGAATATAGAGGAAGAGATTTCGGTCGAGCCATCATTTGCCAGAGACCATGTTTCTTTTAATCAGAAATTGAGTTTAACTCCAGAATTTAGGGAGTTTCAGTTGTCCTATGCCTTGTGTTTAGAGGATTTAAAGAGGAGTTTTAAGAGAATTCGTCTCGGTGAATTTGATGTAGAAAACGATAAGATAATTGAACATACATCTGGAATTTTTAAATATAGAACACCGCTAGAACTTTTTAATATGATTAGATGTGTCCGTTTTTCGGAGGATAGCATTTATTCACATTGTTTAAACGTTGCATTAGAGGCGGCTGTGCTTGGCAAGTGGTTAAAATTCGATTCAGATACAATAAAAGAACTTTTTAGAGCGGCTTTACTTCATGATATAGGTAAGACTGAGGTTACACCTGAGGTTTTGAATAAGAAGGGTAAGCTTACTTTTGATGAGTTCGATGAAATAAAAAATCATACAATCTTTGGTGAGAGAATTCTTAGAGATGCAGGGTTTGATGAGAAGATAAGAAATGCTGCTCTTTTACATCATGAAAGATTTGATGGAAGTGGATATCCGAAGAAATTATCCGGAAATCAGATTGATGATTTTGCAAGTTTGATTGCTCTTTGTGATGTATATGATGCTATGACATCGCCTAGACCACAGAGATCACCACGTTGTGCATTCGAAGTTATCGAAGAATTTGAGAAGATTGGATTTGAAAAGTACAATACGAAGTACCTTTTGACTTTCCTTTCTCATTTGGCAGGAATGTATCACAGCTCAATGGTATTCTTGAGCGATGGACAGGCAGTAAGGATTGTTTATTTGAATCAGTCTAAGCTTTCTAGACCGATTGTAGAAGATGAACATGGAAACATCATCGATTTATCCAGAGAAAAGAATAGAAAAATCGTAAAGGTTTTATAGATTTTATAAAAAGGTCATGCTTCATAAGAAGCGTGATCTTTCTTTTTTCCTAAAAAAGATAAATAATATCTTACAAAAC
>JAIKZI010000057.1 GCA_024682375.1 Lachnospiraceae bacterium
TGTTTCTGGAACACATATAAGTGTGGTGTCCAAAAGATTGTACAACCTACTTCGAAAAAAAAGATTCAGTTACTTAAGTTGTCTTATTATATCAGGTATTATCTCTATTTGTTATGGAAGGATATGCGGAAATTCTATCTCAACAATTAGAGCCTGCTTTATGTTTATAGTTTTATGTATAGCTGAATATCTGGGTTATTCTTATGATAGTGTGACAGCGCTTTCTTTTATAGCCTTAATTATGTGTTTGAAAAATCCGTATATTGTTTTAAATACATCATTTCAACTTTCGTTTGGAATAGTATTTTGCGTTATTTTTATTGCTTATCCGGTAGCAATTCAGATAGCAAAGAATGATAGGAGAGTATGGGGATTGAGGCATAAGATGTCTGGCGTGGACAGATATAGGTTTAGCTATAAAAAGAAACTGATTACCTATATGTATGTCTCGTTTTTGGTACAGCTTACTTCAGTTCCTATAATTGCATATATATTTTATGAGATACCTTTGTATTCTTTTTTCCTAAATATGCTTTTACTGCCGGTATTTCCGGTTCTTCTAATTTCAGGATTAATTGGTGCGACTTTACTTTCTTTTGGAGAGCCATTTATTTCGAGATTACTTCTTTTTGTTTGTCATTTTATGATTTACAAATTTGAAGAAATCTCTGATTTTTCAACCAGGCTTCCTTTTTCTAGGATTGTTTTAGGGCGATTAGGTGTAATCCAGTTGGTTTTGTTTTACGGGATTATTCTTTCTGTATTTCTTAAGTTCTATCGATTTGAGAGAAGATATAGGGTATTGGCGATCATTCTTTCTATTATTGTACTTGGATTTCCGAAACGCCGTGGATTTTCTATAAACATGCTTTATGTAGGGCAGGGAGATGGAATACACATTTCGATGGGACATGATGTAGATCTCTTTGTAGACGGTGGAAGTACAAGTGAGAAGGAATTAGGGAAGTATACTATTATGCCTTATCTAAAGTATCATGCAATTCGCGATATAGATGTATGGTATGTGACACATTCTGATATGGATCATATTTCAGGACTTATCGAATTATTAGAGGCAGGATTTCCGATAGGCGAGATTCAGACATCTGCACAAATATTTGAAGACAAAGGCTTTCGGAAGATTGAAGAATTAGCAAAGAAAAATAAGACAAGAATTAGACTTGTTAAATCTTATGATTCTATGAGGATTGGAAAGGATTGTATTGAAATTTTGGCTCCGGATATAGATTATCATTCGGAGGATATAAACGATTATAGCTTGATTTTTTCCCTAAGCCATGTAAAATCAAATGGGAAAAAATATAAAGCTCTTTTTACTGGTGATATTTCAGGTGAGGTAGAGAGTGAGCTTTTAGATAGGTTTAGCGAAGTTGATTTATTGAAGGCTTGTCATCATGGGTCGAATAATTCAAATAGTTACGCTTTTTTGAAGAAAATCAGTCCTAGAATTTGTATCATTTCTGCGGGAGAGAATAATAGGTATCATCATCCCGGAAAAGAGGCCTTAGAGAGACTTAATAAAGTGTGTGAAAAGGTGATTTGCACAATAGAAAATGGACAGATAAGTATTAGAGTGAAATAACTAACTCAAATAGGCCTATTTCAAGATATAATACTTGACAAACCTATATATGTAATATTATTATATCATTTGTATGCCGCATCGGATTGTCCGTGTCCTATTCCGATACGGAATGAAATATTTCAGTAATAAAAACCATGGAGGTGGACAGCTTTGGCAAATATTAAGTCAGCTAAAAAGAGAGTTCTTGTTAACAAGAAGAAGTATGAGAGAAATAAGAGCATCCGTTCTGCAGTAAAGACTTACATCAAGAACGTAGAGGTTGCAGTTTCAGAAGGAAACAAGGAAGAGGCTTCAAAGGCTCTTACAGTAGCAATCGGAGCTATCGCAAAGGCTTCTAACAAGGGTATTTACCATAAGAACAATGCTGCAAGAAAAGTATCTCGTCTTACAAAGCTTGTAGATGCAATGTAATTTAAAGTGATTTTTCACTTATAAAAAAGATAACTATCTAATTTAGATAGTTATCTTTTTTTTATGTCATTATTTAATTTGATTTAAAAGGAACACTTCGATAGCAGCAGTTTTTTGCTCAGTTTTTGTAAGTGTCGATTTCATTTTCTGATCTAATTCATTTATCTGTTCAATAAATCCCATCAATTCTTCTTCTGTGAAGCTTCTGGCCAAATTCAATGTTTTATCTACGAAATAAATATTAATACCAGATCCCGCTGCGATATCTTTCTTTGAATAACGTAAATTAGCCATATTCTTTGCAACCAGAATCTTGTGAAACTGGGTTCTGGTGATTGAAAGAATCTTTATCGGTTCCTCTCTGGCTTCGAGAAGAGAGTGGTAGCAATTCATAACACCTTCGACATTCTTAGCTGATAGAGCATTTATCATGTCAAAAATCTTATCTTCAACAAATCCTGAACAGATAGTTCTTACATCCTCTAAAGTAACAGTTTCATTGTCACCGACATAACTTAGTAGTTTATTGAATTCGGTGTCCATCATATCCATTGATTCGCAGGTCCTGTTATAGAACTCCTGCCAGGCTTCTTTTTGAATCTTCTTTCCTTCAGCCTTTAGTCTAGAACCAATCCAGGTTGCTATTTCTTTTTCGGCCTGATCTTTATCTTTAGGAAGGACACATTCTATGAGCTGGCCTTTAGATTTAGCAGCTTTATAGACATTCGTTCTCTTATCAATCGATTCCTCGGTAAAGATAAGGACAGTAGTATCATTAGGGTTTTTTAAGTATTCTGCAAGATCTTCATTTGATTTGGAAAAAAGTTTTAGATTGTCGCAAACGATTACTCTGTGCTCAGCAAAAAGTGGCATAGTATTTGCGAGTTCTACCAAGGATTTGATTTCTATTTTTTCCGAATTAAAAACCGTATAATTCATAGTGTCGCCTTCGTTTACGAGGGCTTTTATTAATTTGTTTTTATAGGTTCTTCTTAAAAAAGCTTCATCTCCATATAGAAGGTAGATACTTTTATATTCACCTGATTTTATATCATTATCAATTGGATGCATTCTTCCCTCCAACCTTTGTTTCGCTTAAATCTTTATGTACAAAGAGCACTTCAATATTGTCGAGTTTCTTTACGACTTTCTTGGCTTTCTTTTCACCGAGTAAGAATAATGAAGTACTAAGTGCATCACCATCTGTGCTGCTGTCGCTTATTATAGTAACAGAATTTAGATCATTCTTACACGGGTATCCCGTTTTTAAATCTATTATATGGTGATAGATTTTTCCATCTTTCTTGAAGTATCTTTCGTATATTCCGCTTGTAACTACGGACTTATTTGAAATTTCCATTGAATCTAAAGACTCATTTGTTTTTGTAAAAGGTTTTTTGATTCCGATTTTATACTGGTCGCCGTTTGGTTTAGGATCGAGACAAAGTATGTTTCCACCTAAGTTAATAAGCGCAGAGTGAACATTCTCTTTTTCAAGATATGCTTTCATTTTATCAGCGATGTAGCCTTTTGCGATTCCACCTAAATCCAATTCTTGATTTGGCGCGATTCTTACAGCATTATTTGTGATTTCGATTTTTCTATAATCGACAGTTTCTTTCGCCTCATTTATTTCATCTTCGGATGGAAGAGAGTGACTCTCGATTGCTTTTTTCCAAAGCATAGAGAGTCGGCCGATGGTTATGTCAAAATTTCCTTCGGTAAGTTTCGAATACTTTATACTCTTTTTTATGATATCAATTGTTTCAGGGTGTACTTTTACGTAAGAACCTGCATTTGAATTGATTTTCGCTATATCCGAAGAGGGGTTAGTTGTGCTAAAATAGTTGTCGTATTTTTGGGCTAGAGAAAAAAGCTTTTGTAATACATCGTTTTGTGATTCATCATATAGTGTGATGGTTATTACTGTATCGAAGAAAGTTCCGCTCTTTGAAATCTCTGTATTTTCTTTTGAGCAACTAGTGATGTTCAATAATATTATGGAAATGAGCACTAGTGTAGCTATTCTTTTTTGTTTAATCATGATATCTCCGTGTATTTAAGATTTTTGCTCTACTAATTATACCAAAATGAATTGTTAGATAAAGCATTGCTTTTAAGATAAAAATTAGGAGGAAGATTTAATTTGGATCAGTCTCATATTAGAAATTTTAGTATTGTAGCACATATTGATCATGGCAAGTCGACTCTTGCGGATCGAATGATTGAGAAGACAGGAACTCTTACTGAGCGTGAGATGCAGAATCAGGTTTTGGATAATATGGATCTGGAACGTGAGAGAGGTATCACTATAAAGTCTCAGGCTGTTCGTCTTATTTATACAGCGAAGAATGGTGAAGAGTATATTTTTAACTTGATTGATACACCAGGTCATGTCGATTTCAATTACGAGGTTTCAAGAAGTCTTGCTGCTTGCGATGGAGCTGTTTTGGTTGTCGATGCCACTCAGGGTGTTGAGGCTCAGACACTAGCAAATGTGTATTTGGCTATCGATTCCAATCTAGAAGTTCTTCCTGTAATTAATAAGGTAGATCTTCCAAGTGCTATGCCTGATAGAGTTGCTGAGGAAATCGAGAATATCATCGGTATTGAAGCGATGGATGCACCTCGTATTTCTGCAAAGACAGGTTTGAATGTGGAAGATGTATTAGAGCATATTATCACAGATCTACCTGCTCCAACTGGAGATGCTAAAGCTCCGCTTAAAGGATTGATCTTTGATTCATTCTATGATCCATATAAGGGCGTTATTGCTTTTGTCCGTATTTTTGATGGTACAGTAAAGGCAGGAGATACAATTCACTTTATGGCTAGTTGTGCAGAAGATTTAGCTATTGAAGTTGGATATTTCGGAGCTGGAAGAATGATTCCTTGCGATGAGCTTTCGGCTGGAATGGTTGGTTATATTGCAGCTGGTATTAAAAATATCCGTGATGCTAGAGTTGGTGATACAGTCACTCTTAAATCAAATCCTGCGAAGGAAGCTCTTCCGGGTTATAAGAAGGTAAATCCTATGGTTTACTGTGGTATGTATCCTGCAGATTCAGCTAAGTATCCAGATCTTCGTGATGCTCTAGAAAAGCTTCAGCTTAATGATGCTGCTCTTCAGTTTGAGCCGGAGACATCAGCTGCTCTAGGTTTTGGATTCCGTTGTGGTTTCCTAGGACTTCTTCATCTTGACGTAATTCAGGAAAGACTAGAAAGAGAGTATGATCTAGATCTTGTAACAACAGCACCAGGTGTTATCTATAAGGTACATAAAACTGATGGTGAAGTAATTGAACTTACAAACCCATCGAATCTTCCAGATCCAGCTGAGATTGAATATATGGAAGAGCCTGTTGTGGATGCTGAGATTATGGTCACTTCTGAATTCATAGGTTCTATCATGGATCTATGTCAGGAGAGACGTGGTGAATATATCAGTATGGAATATATTGAAGAAAATAGAGCTGTACTAAAATATGTACTCCCACTAAATGAAATCATCTATGATTTCTTTGATGCTCTTAAATCACGTTCTCGTGGTTATGCATCACTTGATTATGAGTTTAAAGAATACAGAAGATCAGAACTTCAGAAGCTGGATATTCTTATTAATAAAGAAGTGGTCGATGCGCTTTCATTTATTGTATTTGCAGATTCAGCTTATTCAAAGGGACGTAAGTTCTGCGAAAAGTTAAAGACTACAATTCCAAGACAGCTTTTTGATATTCCAATTCAGGCTGCTGTCGGCGCAAAGGTTATCGCCCGTGAAACTGTAAAGGCTTACCGTAAGGATGTACTTGCTAAGTGTTACGGTGGTGATATTTCACGAAAGAAGAAACTTCTGGAGAAGCAGAAGGAAGGAAAGAAGAGAATGAGACAGATTGGTTCTGTAGAAATTCCTCAGGAAGCCTTCATGAGTATACTTAAATTGGATGAGGAATAATATGGAACTATATATTCATATACCTTTTTGTATAAAAAAGTGTGAGTATTGCGATTTCCTTTCTGGCACATCAACTGAGTCAGAAAGAGCTCGATATAGCGAAGCTGTTATGAAAGAGCTTTTTCTTTACGCAGACGATTTCAAGGATGAAATTGTAACAAGTGTTTTTATAGGAGGCGGTACGCCGACTTTTTTAGAAGCAGATCGAATGGTTCGCATCATGGAATGCGTTCATTCTTATTATAATCTGTCTTCAGACTGTGAGATTACAATTGAGTGTAATCCTAAAACTGCAACTCTTGATAGCCTTTATAAATATCGAGAGGCAGGTATCAATCGTATCAGCATCGGTCTTCAGTCTGTTAATTCAGATGAACTAAAACTTCTCGGCCGCGTTCATGATTACAATGATTTTCTCCGTACTTTTGAGAACGCGAGAAAAGCAGGCTTTCAGAATATTAATATAGATATTATGACAGGACTCCCAGGTCAGACTGAAGAGAAGCTTCAGAAGACTTTAAGAGCTGTATATATGCTTCGCCCGGAACATATCTCTTCTTATGATCTTATAATAGAAGAGGGAACCCCATTTTATGATAAGTATGCAAGTGATTTAATCAGACGAGATCGCGGTGAAGAAACACTATTACTTCCTAATGAAGAATTGGAAGAGAAACTTTCAAATCAGGTAGAGGATTTTTTGATTTCTCATGGATATCATCAATATGAGATTTCAAATTTTGCTCGTCCGGATAAAGAGTGTCGTCACAACAAAGGCTATTGGGAGAGAGTTCCATACCTCGGAATCGGAGCTGGTTCTGCATCTCTTATCGCTGAGCATCGTTGGAACAATGTAAGAGATGTCTATAAATATATGGAAGCAATTGAGAATAATGAGCTTCCAAAGGTTTGTCTTCACGAATTATCTAAGAACGAAGCTATGGAAGAATTTTTCTTCTTAGGCTTAAGAAAAAACGAAGGTGTCAATCGCCTTGATTTTGAAAATTATTTTGAGCTTACTGTGGATGCGGTATACGGCGAAGTTCTCCGCAGGCTAAAGA
Source organism: Lachnospiraceae bacterium (assembly GCA_024682375.1). GTDB lineage: Bacteria > Bacillota > Clostridia > Lachnospirales > Lachnospiraceae > Lachnocurva. Next base: position 7,031 of record JAIKZI010000057.1, read on the forward strand.
GTGAGAATCTTCTTATAGAAAATGCCGGCCAGATCTACCTAACAAAAAGAGGCAGGGATGTATCTAATTTTATATTGGCTGATTTTCTGCTGGATTAGTAAAAAACACACTTCTCGAATTCAAAAAAGAATTTGAGGAGTGTGTTTTTTTCATGGAATTTCTTCCTTTATTTTGTTGACAAATAGTTTTATGGGTGCTAAATTAGTGTACGTAAGATATTAGCACTCCAAATGAATGAGTGCTAACAAGAGAAAAGAGATGTGCGATATAAGGAAAAGTGTATGGATGAATTAAACGAGAGAAAACAAAATATTCTATATGCAGTTATAAAGTACTACCTCGAAACAGGTGAGCCGGTTGGTTCGAGAACTATTTCGAAGATTACAGATTTGAATCTTTCATCTGCAACTATTCGAAATGAGATGTCTGATCTAGAAGATTTGGGATATGTGGTTTCCCCGCATACTTCAGCTGGACGTGTTCCGACAGACAAGGGCTATCGATTCTATGTCGACAAGCTTATGGCTGAGAAGGACAAAGAAGTTTCAGAAGTAAAAGAGGTTATGCTAAATCAGACTGAGCGTGTTGAGAAGGTGTTTAAGCAGCTTGTTTCATACGTTGCAAATGCTACTCAGCTACCGACTATGATTTCAGCACCTTCTATTACAAAGAATAGAGTTAAGTTTATCCAGTTGTCTTATGTGGATGATAAGAATGTTCTTTTAGTAGTTGTTATGGAAGGAAACGTCGTAAGAAATCGCGTCGTTCCAAAGTCAAGTGCATTAGACAATGAAGCGATGCTTCGTTTGAACATGCTTCTTAATACTCATCTAAATGGTTTGACTTTGCAGGAAATCAATTTAGGACTTGTTTCAAAAATCAAAGATGCTGCAGGCGAGTTTACAAATATCGTCGAAGAAGTATTGAATACGATTGCTGATACAATTTCAGAAGATGATTTGGAAATCTATACAAGTGGAGCGACAAACATTTTTAAGTATCCAGAGCTTTCTGATTCAAGAAGAGCAAGCGCGTTTTTGGACAATTTTGAAGATAAGGAAGACCTAGCTGATCTGATCAATGAAGTTCAGATTGATTCGGAAAAAAGAGGTACAGGTCTCCAGGTTTATATAGGAGATGAAGCTCCATCGAAGAATTTGAAAGACTGCAGTCTTGTAACTGCAACTTATGATCTTGGAAATGGAGTTAAGGGTACGATAGGTATCATCGGTCCTAAGAGAATGGACTATGAAAATGTTATGACAAACCTATCTAATCTGAAGAGCCAGTTGGAAAACACATTGAAGCGCTCGGATGATAACGAACCAATTTAGAAAGGTGGATATTTGATTTGGCAGAACAGAATGTAAAAGACCTCGAAAAAGACAACGTTTGTGATACAGAAACTTGTGATGAAACTGCTAAGAATGCTGATGCGAATGCAAAAGAAGCAACACAGGATTCAAAGGTAGAAAAGCAGGCTTGTGACAAAGCAGACGAGAAGAAAGAGGCCGAGGAAGAGAAGAAGTCTTCTAAGAAGAAACCTAAGAAGGATAAGAAAGACGAGAAGATTGAAGAGTTAACAGATAGAGTTACTCGTCAGATGGCAGAATTCGAGAATTTCAGAAAGAGAACTGAAAAAGAGAAGAGCCAGATGTATGCAATGGGTGCAAAAGATACTTTGGAAAAGATTCTTCCTGTTGTAGATAATTTTGAAAGAGCACTTGCAATGGAAACAGAGGATTCACCTTTTAAAGAAGGTATGGACAAGATTTACAAGATGTTCATAAAGAATCTTGAAGAGATGGGAGTTAAACCTCTCGATGCTGCAGGAAAGCCTTTCGACCCTGCATTCCACAATGCTGTAATGCATATTGAAGATGAAAACTACGGAGAAAACGAAGTAGTTGAAGAACTTCAGAAGGGTTACATGTACAAAGATACAATCCTTCGCCATAGTATGGTAAAGGTTGCTAATTAATTTTTTCCGTATAGAAAAAAAGCTAATACTCACGACACAAAGTGGTCAAAATAGAAATGATTATTGGAGGTAATTGATATGAGTAAGATTATCGGAATCGACTTAGGAACAACAAACAGCTGTGTAGCAGTTATGGAAGGTGGAAAGCCAACTGTTATCACAAACCAGGAAGGTGCACGTACTACACCATCAATCGTAGCCTTCACAAAGAATGGTGAGAGACTTGCAGGTGATCCTGCTAAGCGTCAGGCTGTTACAAATGCAGATAGAACAATCTCTTCAATCAAGAGAGAGATGGGTAAAGATTATCATGTAGATATCGATGGAAAGCAGTTTAGCCCACAGCAGATTTCAGCTATGATTCTTCAGAAACTTAAGGCTGATGCTGAGAACTACCTTGGTGAATCAGTTTCAGAAGCTGTTATCACAGTTCCTGCTTACTTTAACGATGCTCAGAGACAGGCTACAAAGGATGCTGGTAAGATTGCTGGTCTTGATGTTAAGAGAATCATCAACGAGCCTACAGCAGCTGCTTTGGCTTATGGTCTTGATAATGAAAATGAGCAGAAGATTCTTGTTTACGATCTCGGTGGTGGTACATTCGATGTTTCTATCATTGAAATTGGTGACGGTGTAATTGAAGTTCTTTCAACAAATGGTGATACACACCTCGGTGGTGATGATTTCGATAACGCAATCATCGATTGGATGGTTTCTGAATTTAAGGCAAAAGAAGGCGTAGATCTTTCATCTGATAAGATGGCTATGCAGAGACTTAAGGAAGCTGCTGAGAAGGCTAAGAAAGAGCTTTCAGCTGCTACAACAACAAACATCAACCTTCCTTTCATCACTGCTACAGCAGAAGGTCCAAAGCACTTTGATATGGATCTAAGCCGCGTTAAGTTTGACGAACTTACATCTAGCCTTGTTGAGCGTACAGCAGTTCCTGTACAGAACGCTCTTAAGGATGCTGGATTGAGCGTAAGCGATATTTCAAAGGTACTTCTTGTTGGTGGTTCTACACGTATCCCAGCTGTACAGGCAAAGGTACAGGAACTTACAGGAAAAGAGCCTAACAAATCACTTAACCCTGATGAGTGCGTAGCTATCGGTGCTTCTATCCAGGGTGGTAAGCTTGCAGGAGATGCTGGTGCCGGTGACATCCTTCTTCTTGATGTAACTCCACTTTCACTTTCTATCGAGACAATGGGTGGTATTGCTACAAAGCTTATTGAGAGAAATACAACAATTCCTACAAAGAAGAGTCAGACATTCTCTACAGCAGAGGATAATCAGACAGCAGTAGATATCAACGTAGTACAGGGTGAGAGACAGTTTGCAAAAGACAACAAGTCACTTGGTCACTTCAGACTTGATGGTATCGCTCCAGCTCCAAGAGGAATCCCTCAGATCGAAGTTACATTCGATATCGATGCAAACGGTATTGTAAATGTATCTGCTAAGGATCTTGGAACAGGTAAGGAACAGCACATCACAATCACAGCTGGTTCAAACATGTCTGATGAAGACATCGATAAGGCTGTTAAGGAAGCTGCTGAGTACGAAGCTCAGGATAAGAAGAGAAAAGAAGCTATCGATACAAAGAATGAAGCTGATGCATTCTGCATGCAGACAGAGAAAGCTCTTTCAGAAGTAGGTGACAAGGTTTCTGCAGATGAGAAGTCAGAAGTAGAAGCTGATATTAAATCACTTAAGGATCTTCTTGAAAAATATAAAGATAACAATGATATGACTGATGATCAGGTTGCTGAAATCAAGTCAGCTCATGAGAAACTTCAGACATCAGCTCAGAAGGTATTCACAAAGATGTATGAAGCTGCTCAGGCTGCTCAGCAGGCTGCAGGTCAGGCAAACAGCGCTGATTCAAGCTCATCATCAAACGCTGATAGCTCTTCATCAAGCAGCAACGAAGACGATATCATTGATGCAGATTTTAAAGAAGTATAATTTAGGATATTAAAATGGCAGAACAGAAGAGAGACTATTATGAGGTTCTCGGCGTAGATAAAAATGCCGATGATGCAACCATAAAGAGAGCATATAGAAAGCTTGCTAAGAAATATCATCCGGATGCAAATCCGGGTGATAAGGAAGCTGAAGCTAAATTTAAAGAAGCTTCAGAAGCCTATGCAGTTTTATCAGATGCTGACAAACGTGCTAAATATGATCAGTATGGTCACTCAGCATTTGATGGAGGCGCTGGAGGTGGCGGTTTTGACTTCTCTGGTATGGACTTTAGCGATATTTTTTCCGACATATTCGGCGGTGGCGGCTTCGGTGGCTTCGGCGATATCTTCGGTGGTGGAGCTAGAGGCGGCAGAAACAATGGTCCTATGAAAGGTGCCAACACACGTGCCGTTGTAAATGTGACTTTTGAAGAAGCTGCATTTGGTTGTGAAAAGGAACTTGAGATTTACTTGAAGGATGAATGTCCTACATGTAATGGCTCTGGCGCAAAACCTGGAACTAAGAAGGAAAAGTGCCCTAAGTGTGGTGGTCAGGGTCGTGTTATCCAGACTCAGCAGTCATTATTCGGCACAATCCAGAATGTGACAACATGTCCTAACTGTAATGGTACCGGTGAGATTATCAAAGAGAAGTGTACATCTTGCCATGGATCAGGATATGTTACAAACAAGAAGCGCATCAAGATATCTATTCCAGCCGGAATCGATGATGGTCAGATTATAAGAAATAGAGGAAAAGGTGAACCAGGCGTGAACGGCGGTCCACGTGGTGACCTCCTTGTTGAAGTTAGAGTTGCTTCTCATCCAATCTTTACACGTCGTGATTATAATATTTATTCAACAGCACCTATGACATACGCACAGGCTGCTTTGGGTGGTGAAATTATCATTGATACATTGGATGGAAAGGTTGCTTACGATGTTAAGCCAGGAACTCAGACAGATACAAAGATTCGCTTGAAGGGTAAGGGTGTACCTACACTTCGTAACGACAAGGTTCGTGGTGATCACTTTGTAACTTTAGTAGTTCAGGTTCCGGTTAACCTTTCTAAAGATGCAAAAGAAAAACTAAAAGCGTTTGATGAAGCTTCAGGTGATTCGCTTAATTCATCACATGAAGATCATAAGAAAAAAGGACCTTTTGGAAGAAAGAAGAAATAATATCTAATATTGATATGTTAGAGGCAGACCTACGGGTCTGTCTCTTTTTTTTATATATAATATAGGTAAAATAAATAGTGCGAATTGTATACAAAATTTGATGTTTAATTTAGTATTTTATAGTGATATAATGGTGCAGCGTTAATAAATTTTTTATTTTTAGGAGGGATTTTGTTATGAAGTTGTGTTATCGCAAAAAAGGGATTTTTGCGTTAGTACTTTCATTCGTTATGATTGTGTCTTCAATCATTCCTATGACAGTACGAGCACAGGATTTCGACACTGACAAACCAGTAATTGAAGATGTAATCATTACACCTTCAGCAGATCCGCTTACAGCTGACGATAAAGTTGACGTCACTGTTAAAGCTTATGATGCAGGAAGCGGAATTAGTTCTATTTCTGTTTTTACTCCAGTAAATGGATATAATCAAAGCTCGGGTGTATATTATTCAAAGGATAATGCAGAGAGCTCAAGTTTAAAGTATGTTGAAGATAATACTTTTAAGGGTTCTATGGATTTAAATACTTTTTACTTTGGTGGAGAGTTGAATAATTTCTCTATTCAGGTACAGGATGAAAATGGAAATACAGTCTTCAAAAATGTTCCTTTTAAAGCTTCATTTAGTGCTTTAAAGAATCTAAATACTCCAGTATCTGACATTTCAATCAAAGATGTTTATGTTAAAGACCAGAATGGGGAAAGAAAAGACACAAACGATATTTGTGAAAATGATCAGTTAGTAGTTGCATTTAATGAAGAGAATGTTGCATCTAAGTATTCCCTTCAGCTCACAAATAGTGATGCGAAAAACTACAGGAATGGTTATTTAAACTCTGATTATAGTGTAGAAACAAATAATGTATTCTATGCATATAATGATGGATATAGAAGCTTTAAGTATGACAAGATTTTAGTTTTTGATTTAGAAAGTAATCAGTTAGCAGGTTATTTGGATATCTCTGCTTACAATGTTGAGAATAAGGGTAAGGAACAGATACCTACAGAAAAAGCTAGAGTTACAAAGATTACTTATACTCGTGATGGCAAAGTATTAGCAAATGGTGATAAGGTTAAGGCTGGAGATAAGCTTAACTTTAAAATCTATATTGACCTTGATTCAAATGAAGATAAGGCAACTGCTGAGTTTGAAGTAGCAAAAAAAGATGTTAACAAGACTGAGTCATGTGCATGTACATATAATAAAGCAGATAAGGCTTTTGAAGGAACACTTGAAATAACAGATAACATGTATCCAAGTGCTTGGGGCTTAAGATATGTTTATACTAATTATAACAGCTATTATCTTGATAATATGGCGCGTAGATACTTTGTTGTTCAGTCTGAGAAAACTGTTCTAGACACTGTGAATGTTCATATTAACGTAAACTATATTGCAGAGCGTACAGATGGCAATGGTTATTATATGATGTCACTTTTGAAGTCTTTTGAAAATATACCAGCGTTTACTAAACTTAAGGATTTGAAAATAGATTATTCAAATGATGTAAAGGCTGTAGATGGCTGTAAAGTATTAGGATATGTTGTAACAAGCAATAACTATAATACTTCTGGAAAGTATGTTAATAATGATGTTCCAGTTGAAGATTATGTAATTACCCCAAATGATTATTCAATTAATGTTATTCCTGTATATGAGAATAATCTTACATTGGCTACATTTAATTATAGAGATAAAGACTTAAATATAAAAAGTGGTGCAGAACTATTTAAGAATAAAGATGTTGATGAAATCAGCAAGGCTTTGACAGAAAAATATAAAGACAAGATTGCTGATGAAATCTCAGACAAGAGTATCAAGGTAAATCGTATAAATTCAATTTGGGCTACTTCAGGTAATGTTTCTAATGAAATCGATGGTAAGAGCATTATAAATGTTGGCTATGATTATTTAGATAAAAAGGGTGAACAGGTATATAAGAGCAAAAGCTATTTAGTTAAAGATCCAGCGAAAACTGTAGTTGATGGATTTAAAAAACCAACTTTTACCCCAGAGGTTCCAGCGGGTATCGTATTTAAGGGATGGAAATCAAGAATTTATAAAAATCCGGATGGAACACCAATTTCTATTTATTATGATCCTATATTTGATGGAGCAATTGTAAAGTATTGTGTATCTAAAGATGCTGCTGATACGGAAGTATATGATGATGGTGAATATATTGATGTAGTATCTAAGCCAGGAAAGTATTCTATAAAGAATGAATTGCCAGGAATTGGTAAGGTAGAAGTTCTTCATGGAGATTTGGAATTTGATAAAAATACAGTAACTCTTGAAAATGGTACATATAATTATTTGTATTGTCAGTATTTAGGTGCTTCAAGTGATAAGCCATCTAAATCAGAAGTTAAACCTTCTACACCAAAAGTTAACCCTGTTGCAAAGGAAGAACCTAGACAGACAGCTGATAACAAGAACACACCAAATATCAATGAAGCAACAAACGCTACAGAAGCTGAAATAGCAAAGGCTAATCCAGCTACAACTACAGTAGTTAAAGCTACTGAAGGAAATGATGGTGGTATTAAGCATAATGCTGTAGCTATTCAGAAGGATGTTCAGGATGTTACAAATGCAGTAGCAAAAGCGTCTAAAACAAAAGCAGCACAGGTTACTATCGATATGAAGGACGGAGCAGATATAGTTCCTGTTGAAGTACTTAAGGCTGCAAAAGGTCATAACGTAGATGTAGTTCTCGATATGGGCGGATACTCATGGACTATCAATGGAAATGACATTAAAGCTTCTAACCTTAAAGATATCAACCTTAAGGTAGAGATGAACACAAATGTAGTTCCAAGTGGAGCTATCGCAGATCTCGCAAAGGGTAAAGATACACAGCAGATTTCACTTCGTCATGAAGGAGACTTTGGATTTAAGGCTACACTTACTATGAAAGCACCAGAGAAGGAAGCTGGTAAATTTGGTAACCTCTTCTGGTATGATTCAAATCATAGCCTTGTATTTATCGATTCAAACAAGGTTGCAGCTGATGGATCACTCAGCCTTGAGTTCTCACATGCATCTGATTATGTAATCGTTTATGGTGATACACAGATGGGAACAAAGAAATCTCCAAAGACTGGATTCGATGCATTTAACATATGGTATGCATATGTAATGCTTCTTTCAGCCGGATCATTACTCTTGGTTTATGGAATCTATGAATTAAATAAAGAAAACTAATTTGATTAGTTTATTAGAGAGGCAGACCTATGGGTCTGTCTTTCTTTTTTTTAAGATACTATATGTAGAAGTGGCAGTCAAAATGTGCTATTGTAGAATAATAAACTTGAGGATTGATGATTTGACTAAATATAAATACAAAGTGAACTATTTGTAAAAAAATAAGTTTATTATCAGAAAACTTGAAAAGTCCGATATATATTGTATAATAAATATAAGAAATAGAGATAGGGCAGCATTATCGAAAGGTAATTACGCAAAGCTATAGGGCCTGTAAAATGGTAGCCAGTTGCAATCGTCTCTTGTTGCGATGCAATTGAGCGAGAATATGGAATTTGTGCATCGCTATATGGCGATGCTTTTTGTGTTTCTAAGGGGTTCGATGGGAGTAAGTTGGTATAGAAAGGAGAGAATTATGAGTAAGAAGAAAGAAAAAAATAAAGAACTTGAGTCGAAGAACAAGCTGCTTAAGGGCGCCGCTGCTACAGGGCTTGCACTTGGTGGTGCATATATGATGAATGCAGGCGGTACTGTTTATGCAGCAGAGTCTGAGATGTCGGAGCAGGAATTGAGCGAGAGTGCAACACAGGAGTTGGTCTCGGAGCAGGATCTAAAAGCTTCTGAAGCGGAATATATTCCGTTTGAATCGGAGACTGTTACTAGTGAGGTCAAAAATTCGGAAGCTTTAAACGATTTTAATAGTGAGACTTTAAAAGAAGCAAAACTCAATGAATCAAAAGCGTTAAAAGCTCCAAAGGGAAATGAAGCGCTTAAGGTAGAATCGAACTTGAGAGACGTCGGAGATGATGGATTTGAACATGAGGATCATGATTCAGATGTTAATAATCAAGGTTGTATCAAGAATTCCCATCATGTAACAAAGGTTGCTGACGGTGAGTACAAAGTTGGCGATGAAACGTACAAAGTTGAAGATGGCAAGATTGTAGCGGTTAAAAAGTATAGACTATTTGTCTTCTCGTATTGGGATTATGAAAGCGACGATCCTTTTATCGGAAAAGAATTATACAAATGTAAAGGTAATGCTATGGTTGTTAAAATCTCGGATGACGAGTGGCTTGAATTCCAGTCGTACGGACAGGTTACATACACACATGCAATACCTCACGGGGATAGCTTCGATTTATTAACAGATGAAAACTATCATGTTTATAGTGAAAGTGTTTCGGTTAGTGAATCTGAAAGCGAGAGTATTAGCGAAAGTATAAGCGAGAGTATCTCGGAAAGCCAGAGTATCTCGGCATCAGTTTCTGAAAGCGAAAGTATTTCAGAGAGTCAGAGTATCTCAGCATCTATCTCAGAGAGTCAGAGTATCTCAGAGAGTCAGAGTATAAGTGAGAGCCAGAGTATTTCAGCATCTATCTCAGAGAGCCAGAGTATAAGCGAGAGCCAGAGTATTTCAGCATCTATCTCAGAGAGCCAGAGTATAAGCGAGAGCCAGAGTATCTCGGCATCTGTTTCTGAAAGCGAAAGCATTTCAGAGAGTCAGAGTATCTCAGCATCTATCTCAGAGAGTCAGAGTATAAGTGAGAGCCAGAGTATCTCAGCATCGATTTCTGAGAGTCAGAGTATTAGTGAAAGCCTAAGTACATCAGAATCTATCAGCGAAAGCCTGAGTATCAGTGAAAGCCTGAGTATTAGTGAAAGCCTGAGTATCAGTGAAAGCCTGAGTATTAGCGAAAGCTTGAGTATTAGTGAAAGCATTAGCGCAAGTGAAAGCCTCAGCACGAGCGAATCAACTTCTGAGACTCCTTTGACATCTGAAGTTGCAGATGTAGTAACACCTATGGTTGCTCCAGAAGTTCCTGTTGCTCCAGAAGTTCCAGCTGCTCCAGCAGCTCCGGTAGAACCTGCAGCTCCAGTAGTTCCTGTTGATGATGTTGTTACACCACAGGCAAATATAAACGTTGATGATCCTGATCAGGTAGTTCCAGATGAAGTCGTTCCGGATGATCTCGTAGAAGAAGATGATATCGATACACCACTTGATAACAAGAAGGTTGATGGAACAAAGGTATGGTGGTCATACTTACCATTAGCTGGTGTTGCAGCAGGTGTTGTTGACAAAGTTCAGCAGAAGAAGGAAGAAAAAGACAAAGAAAAAGAAGAACAGCAGAAGAAAGAAGACGAAGAGGAGTAATTCTTCGGATGAAATAGTTTAGCAGAATTTAAGGACACGAGATAATGGGGTTAAAAATTAAGGGATTAAAGACAAATGAATTATTGAAGCGTCTGATTGTATTGGCAGTGGTAATGCTGGTATTCAGACTGGGAAACACAGTTCCACTCTTCGGAGTGGAACTAACCCAGTCTAAGGTTAGTTGGAATGCTGAGAATATTATGACTAGTATGCTTAGCGGAACTAACAATCAGTTTTCCTGGATGGCATTAGGTTTAATGCCGTATATCAATGCGTCTTTGTTAGTGAATTTCGTAGTACTTTCAAAGAGTCAGGAGAAGAAAGAACGTATAACTCACAAGCAGATTGAGGGCTATACTGGATTATTTACGTTCATTTTTGCATTAATTTCGATTGGCGCGTATACGGTAGATATTAATTATTCATTTATGACATATGGTCATGTTGTTGCCAGACATTTTGTAATGTTACAGCTTTTGCTCGGAACGACTGTCTTGTTTCTCGATGTTGAGTTTAATAAGAAACACGGAATCGGAGGAACTACTCCGATTATCTTTTTTAATATTTCTAGAAGTATAGTAGATATGATCAGGAAGGGTGAATTAGACAAAAACATTCCGGTTATCATCTTCTGTATAATTCTGGTCATCCTAATCTTATTCTTTGAGTATTATATTATTAAGATCCCTCTGCAGCGAGTATCCATTCACAATATTCATGCAGATCAGAATTATTTAGCTTTCAAGTTAAATCCCATCGGAATGTTACCGGTTATGTTTGCTACAGCTTTGTTTATAGTTGGAAAGAATATACTGGATTTTCTTTCGGACACTCATCCTAATGCCCCTTATATTAATCAGCTTGCGCATAATTTCGTCATGACGAAAAAAGAAGGTGCAATCATATTTGTTGCCACCATAGTTATTCTGGCGATTGGATTTTCGTATGTAATTCTAAGTCCGACTGATGTTTCGAAGAATCTTATGAAGAGCGGAGATTCTATCATTGGAATCCCAAGTGGAAAGCCAACACGAAGGTATTTACGCAGGATTTTGTTTTTGCTCAGTTTGAATAGCGGATTTGTAGAAGGAACCTGTGTAGGTATATCACTTTGGCTGGTTATTTCAAATCGCGTTCCAGAAACGGCTGCTATGATGCCTATGAATCTGATGTTGATAACATCGTTTTTGGTTTCTATCTTTCAGGAGATTAGGTCTTATCGATTGTATGATTCGTATAGTTTCTTTCTATGATTCGGAGACAGATTATGATTTATTTTATTCCTTCCTGGTATAAAGATGCAGATTGGAAAGAAAGAGAAGCTGCGTGGTATATCCAGTCACAAAAGACGGAGTTAGATGATACGGTAAAGCAGATACAGCTTTTTTCGAGAAATAAACTCTATGATTATCAGATTGTGCTTCTGGCTCACGCACCGAATTTCCGTAGATTTCTGCATAGACAGAGTATATTTAGGGCAAATTACTGGTCAGTATTTGATGCTATTCAATGTATTACGAGTCGAAGAATCGGTTTGATTTCGTATATGGATTTGAACTGGCCGAAAGGAATCGAGTTCGTTTATACGCCTTTTGCAATTTATGCGAACCTGCACAGTGAGAGCTATGCAAAGCTGGAGTTTGGTGAAGATGGAAATCTGATTTATATCGACAGATTTGAGAACGGCGAGTTGATTGGTAAGAATGTCTATGATGATAGAGGATTTGTTTCTATGAAGATCTTCTATGAAGACGGTGTGGCTCGTTTTGAACGATATTTAAATCCTGACGGGGTATGGAAGATTCAGACCGATATCAAGACAGGTGAGGTACTGGTTAATCCAGAGAGTGCTTTTTATTTAGGTGTTGATGGCGAGAAAAAATATTCCAAAGAACGTTACGGATGCCTGGAAGATATTCTACTTGAAGTTTTTACAGATTATCTGTCACACACCGATTTGAATGATATTTTTAGTCTGGCTATGGATAATAATCACTACCAGATTTGCGAACAGGTTCTGGCAAAACGTAAGCTCTTACTTTCTTTTTACGCAGATAGATGTAATCTGGAAGATACAGAGATAGATGGAATCATTTCAAAGGCAAAGTATATCGTAACCGACAGGCGCAGTAATATTGGGAAGCTTCGCAGAAAGGGATTACAGACTCGAAACAATATCTGTGATATCACGCCTTATGATTTTAGAATAGACGAAAGCATCGGTCAGGAATTCTCGGAACGAAAGATTCTCGTGGCTATAGATGAGCTACCTCAGTATTATCTGGAAGAGATGATCAGAGAATTGGGAATGTATATGGCTTCGAATCCGAAGGTAAAGATACATCTATTTACACGGAGGTTGTCGAATGAAGTTGAAACTCAGATGAAGCAGATTCTTATTGATAATCTGGGCGAAGGTAATCCTCTGATCGCCAGATTCGAGGTAACACAGCGAAATGATGCTCTGGGAATTAATAGAGCGATACGAGAGAGTATCATGCTGATAGATCTCGCGGATAAACCGGATATGTTTCTCGGTATGACATCACTTAGTTTGGGAATACCGCAGCTGCTAACACAGGAAACAAGGTTTGTTAGGGCGGACCGAAATGGACAGATTATTAAGAATCTGAATGAGATTGGCAGTTGGCTGGATTACTATTTGACAGATCTATCGCATCTAAATGAAGCAAAGATTGAATCATATAAACTTGGAAACACATACTCTGCAGAAAGATTAAAGGAGATGTGGGTAAAAGTAATCGAAGATATAAACAGGGCGGATTAAATATGTTTGGGGAAGTTAAAGTATTACAAATAGGTGAAGAAAACTATAAAACTGAATATGAACTTCCGGAGTATGTAGACTGGAACTATGAAGTCTTTGATAGTGACGCTGATGAAGCTATTTTTACGCAGTATGATGTTTGTATCGTAGATAGGAATATAACAGCAGATGAAGCGGTATATCTTAGGAAACATGTTAGAGCCTATAGCCTGTTTGTGCTGGATGATATTGAACAGAATTCGAATCTAGCATTCTTGATGAGGTCTAGAGTAGGGACCTTATTAAAGAGAGATGAGCTCCAGGGTTTTCTGAACGATAATATTCGAAATTACTATACTAAATTCTATGGTGAGAAATTCGATATGAATAGATTTGTGATTTCTCATAAATTTGAGGGTGGAGTCAGTTTCGAAGGACATCGGGGAGTGATTCTGTCTGGAAGTTTTGGTGATGATTATTCGCAGGTTGGTTTCTTTAGGCAAAATATACCTATTAGTTCGAATCAGGCGCTTGATTTCTTCCTGGAATACGAGAAGAGCGAAGATGTGGAACTACAGATGGAAATAGTGTTTCTGGATAGAGCGAAGTCTTATCAGATTCGAGACAGAGTTGTGTTTGATGATGCAAAGCTTTCTGGACTGGAAGAGTGTACAGTAGAGAATAATGGCGGAGAAGCATTGGTGTTTGTTTCTCTTAATGCCCGAGGCTGTGGAGTTTTGAATATCAAATCGTTACATGATAGGTGGTCCAGACGTGGAGTAGGAACATTTTTACCGGGAGCGAAGAGACTGGTAACGAGTGATAGAGAAGAAGTCTTCATATACTTTGAACCAGGTGATTTGAAGCCGCCTTTAAATGTTTATTTCTCGGGCTATAGTACTAGAGAAGGTTTTGAAGGTTATGGTATGCTTCGAGACTTTGGCAGTCCGTTTATTCTGATCAGTGATCAGCGATTAGAAGGCGGTGGCTACTATATCGGTTCCAAAGAATATGAGGAGAATATAGAGCACGAGATAAAACGGGTTATGAAGGAACTTTCCTTTACAAAAGCTGATTTGGTTATGTCAGGAATTCAGATGGGATCGACAGGGGCGATTTATTATGGAGCTTCTTTTGAGCCACATAGCATCATCGCTGGAAAACCAGTGTTTAATCTGGGTTCTGTTGCTTCAGCTGGACGTATTCACAGACCAGGTGTGTTTTCATCAGCGATAGATGTTTTGAGAAAAAATACGGAGAAAACCGTACCGGATGCCATGACAGAGTTGAACGACAGGATGTGGCAGAAGTTTGATAAGGCGAACTGGAATGATACGACCTTCGTAATTTCATATATGTTGGATGACGACTATGACATAGATGCTTACAGGAATATGTTGGAGCATGTAGACAGTAATCATGTAAAGATATACGGACGAGGTCTAAGTGGTCGACACAATGATAATACGGCAGGAATAATAGAGTGGTTCGCTAGTGAATACAGAAAGATGATGGAACGGGATTATTCGAGAAAGTAGTGACTTATGAATAGTAATTATCGTTGGGATATTTATTGGAATAATGAGATGAAGGATGCTTTTTTGCATGGATCATCAGTTAAGTTTCTCAGAAAAGATGATGTCTATTACGAGAATGAACTTATGTCTCCTGGGACAGTTATAAAGCAGTGGTCATCCATGACGAATTATCAGCTTGACAGAGTAGAGCCTTCACTACCGATTATCGATGGTGAAAGACGCATACGTGTAACTCTCGATGCTGATATGGATATAGAGGGAGGCTTATTGCTGAAGTTCGTATTTTTTCAGAAGAATGGTATCGTCGTAGGAAGTGAAATACTTCGAGGCAGCGAGATTGAGATTAAGTGTCCGATTAGAACTTATTATTACCAGGTTCAGTTGATTTGTGGGGGAAGCCATAAATTTCATTTTCATAGTTTCAGTATTGAAGAATTAGGGGAATAGAGTAGATGAAACTTCGTAGTCAAAAAGCGATTAAACAAATACATAACTACATAGATGAGTATCGAAATTTCTCAGATGCAGAACTTTCGAATCTCACGCGACAGTTTAAATCGCGCCTGGAGTCGGGAGTCGCTTTGGATAGCATTATGGTAGAGGCATATGCTGCGATTTGTGTGGCTGATGAGAGAGTTCTCGGGATGATGCCGTATGATGAACAGATTATGGGGGCTATTGCCTTAAATCGCGGTTATCTGGCGGAGATGGCTACGGGAGAAGGAAAGACTTTAATGGCGACTATGCCCCTGTATTTAAACGCGTTAACGGGGCGTAGCACGATTCTCGTTACAGCAAATGAATATTTGGCTATTCGTGATGCAAATGAGATGGGACCTGTGTACAGATTTATGGGACTTACATGTATGGCGGGCGTTAAAGAGAACGCGAATGCAAAGATAACGAATGATGAAAAAAGAGAGTTCTATGCTTCGGATGTGCTTTACACGACGCACTCTGCTTTGGGCTTTGACTATTTGTTTGAGAATTTGGTAAAGACTCCGGAGGAGCGATTCCTGAGAGATTTTTACTTTATTATTATAGATGAAGCGGATATGGTTCTTCTAGATGCTTCTCAGATGCCGTTGGTTATTTCTGGAACTCCACGTGTTCAGTCAAATGTAATTGAGATTTCGGATTTCTTCGTATCAATCCTGGATGAAGAGAAAGATGTAGAAGTAGAGAATCATGCAGTGTGGCTTACGAAGGCAGGAATTAAATACGCGGAAGATTTTTTCGGAATAGATAATTTCTATAAAGAGGAATACTTTGAGTTAAATCGACAGATTACATTAGCGCTTCGTGCGCGATTCCTCTTTGCGATACAGAAAGACTACATCATCTCAGATGATGGAGAAATCATACTGCTTGATAATGGTACAGGTCGCTCGCTTCCGGGAATGAAACTTCGAGGTGGAATGCATCAGGCTCTAGAGCAAAAGGAGAAACTCGAGGTATCCAGCGAGCAGAGATCTGTTGCATCAATTACTTATCAGAATCTGTTTCTGATGTTCCCTAAAATGTCAGGAATGAGTGGAACTCTGTATGATGCTAAGATGGAACTCTTTAAAGTATATAACAAACGGGTTGTTTCGATTCCGACACATAAACCTTGTATTCGAGACGACAAGGCAGACAAATACTACACGAGTGGTGCTCAGCAATTTAAAGCGGTTATTCGTGAGACTGTAAACAGACATTTTAAATCACAGCCGGTTTTGATCGTTACTTCGACTATTAATGATACGAAGATTATATCCGGTCTCCTTACAGAAAAAAGAATTCCTCATAGTGTATTGAATGCCAATAATATCTTTTGGGAATCTGACATTATTAAGGAAGCAGGGCGCAGAGGCGCTGTAACGGTTTCAACAGGTTTGGCTGGACGAGGAACTGATATCAAATTGGAAGAGGGAGTAAATGAGCTAGGTGGCTTATGCGTGCTCGGTGTAGGACGTATGGATAATACTCGACTGGAAAGACAGGTTCGAGGTCGAGCTGGCAGGCAGGGTGATAATGGTATGAGCCAGTTCTATGTATCTCTCGAAGATGAAATAGTTAAATTCATGGGAGAGAAATATGTAGAGAAACTTCTAACTTCTGGGGTTGATTATTCAGAGTTTAAACTTAAACATGTTATTGATAGAGCACAGCGTATTCATATGGATAAATCACAGCACACTAGAGAGATTGTCCTGAAATATGACCGTATCCTGAAGAGACAGAGAGATATACTGTATGATGCTAGAAACCGTTTGATCAATCAGAAAGAACTGGATGTAGAACTGCTGTATCAGATTTTGAAATACAATATATATAAATATGTTAAGTCAAAGAAACATATTTCGAAACAGGAACTTTCTAGATTTTTGCTAGATAATCTCTCGTATGAGATTGGTGATTCTTTTGATCGAAATACCAGATTAAAGGGGCGAAAACTGGCAAAGTATATTTATCAGTACAGCATAGAGGTCTTTGACAGAAAGATGAGTGGCTTTGAGAATTCGAACAGAAAGAAGGAATACGTAAATTTATGTGTGCTCAAAGCACTGGATGACGCGTGGATAGAGGAAGTTGACTATTTACAACAGCTACAGTCAGCTATCTCCGGACGCTCTCTGGCACAGAGAAATCCTGTGTTTGAGTATAGTGAGGAAGCGTACAAACATTTTAGACGAATGGAAGATATGATTCGAGAGAGCATCATGAGGAATCTATTGCTTTCGACATATGATTATGATGCAGAAGGAAAGATTAGAATTATCTATCCATAAATATTAAGTGGTTAAATAGACGAGGTGAGAAATACAAGATGATTTATAACTTTAATCTCGGAATAGGATGGGCGTCTAGTGGAGTAGAGTTTGCACAGAAGTATAGAAATATCTGTTTTCATAAGGCTGGACTTCCTGCAAAGTTTATCTTTACAGATTTGATTACGACAGAAAATATCGAACATTATACACGTAATATGGGATTTTTGGATTCAGAGATTATATGGCTCTATTCGTATTTTACGGATTATCCGATAGCTCCGACATCCTATTCGAGAGTAGATTTTGAGAAAAAAATAGACAGAGAGTTTACATATTCCAGGCAGGGCTCAAAGGGAAGGTATAATTTTTCCAATAATGGTTATTATTCTGTATTCTTTGTGGATGATGAATCGGAGTGCATTAACCGTGTGGAATATGTTCAAAATGGAATCCTGATTCGGAAGGATTACTTTACGATAGGACGGCTGTTTAGTGAGTATTATATTCCGCTGAATGGTGCTGCCAGAGTGTGTCAGAGAAAGTTCTATAATCAGGATGGAACAGTGAGTTTTGAAGAGATCGTAGATGGAAAGGAAAGCTGGTTTAGATTTAAAGGCGGTGCACTTCTGTCAAAGCAGGAACTCGTTCGTAAACTTTGTCAGGAGCTTGAACTTACATCTGAGGATACAGTGATTCTGGATAGAACTTCGGAAATAGGACAGGCGGTTATGGAATCTGTCGGAGATGCTAAGCTTGGTGTTGTGATTCATGCTGAGCATTATAGTTTGAATCACGCAAGTGGAGATTACATCCTTTGGAATAACTATTATGAGTATCCTTTCTCAAATCATAGATTTATAGATTTCTATGTAGTTGCTACAGAGTTGCAGAAACAGATTTTGGAAGAACAATTTGAAAAGTATAATCATGTGAAACCTCAAGTATATGCGATTCCGGTTGGAAATCTGGATAAATTACGGGACTGTGAAGACAGGAAGCCGTATTCTATTATCAGCGCTTCTAGATTGGCAAAGGAGAAACATTTAGATTTAGCGATTAAGGCTTGCGTTATGGCAAAGGCTGAAGTGCCACAGATCAGTCTGGATATTTACGGCGAAGGCCCTCTAAAGACAGATCTAAAGAGACTGATAGAGGAAAATGATGCTGGAGATTATATCAGATTGTTAGGGCAGCGAGACTTAGAAGATATATATGAACGTTATGAACTCTATTTATCGGCTTCATATTCGGAAGGTTT
Organism: Lachnospiraceae bacterium; assembly: GCA_024682375.1. Classification (GTDB taxonomy): domain Bacteria; phylum Bacillota; class Clostridia; order Lachnospirales; family Lachnospiraceae; genus Lachnocurva. Next base: position 25,847 of record JAIKZI010000057.1, read on the forward strand.
TGGATTGTCTTTGATGGAAGCCTTAGGCTCAGGTAATGCGATTATAGGTTTCGATGTTCCTTATGGAAACAAAAATTTCGTTTCTGACTCGGAGAATGGATATCTCGTTCCATTTAACGAAGAAGATAGCGAATGGGTTCAGGTAGAAATGCTTAAAGATTCAATCGTAAAGTATTTTAAGGGAAGCTCCAGAGAGGCTTTTAAAGAGAAATCATACGAGAAAGCGAGAAAGTATTTGACAGAAGAGGTGAGTGCTTTATGGAAAAATATGGTTCTTTAGATAAAGGGTTATTGTTGCTGGATCATATGGATGATAAAGCTGTGCTTCTGTATGAGTCTTTTAAGAAGGCTGGATTCGAAGGCGTGACTCTGGTAGTTGAAGATGATGGATTTGTTCCGGATGATGTGGTTGGATTGTATCGGTTCTTTATAAAGAAAGGCAATCCGACGATTCAGCCCAGATTTTTTAACCAAATAGATAGTGAAGACTATTGGGTTATTACAGCGAATAATCAATCGGGCGAGATTTCAGATATGGGTATTCTTAAGGGGCGGATTAATTATACGAAACGTTATAAAGATGAAAAAAGAATCGTTTCGTCGGTGGATTGGCTGGATGAGAAGCGCATAGTACGTGCTACTGATTATTATGATATCTACGGTGAATTATATTCCAAAAGCTCATATGATTCGAACGGAAAGATGTTGATTCGAACTTATTATGACGAGGAGTTTAGAGAAATCATAGTATGCAACTTTATAACAGGGGATATCATCCTAAATGAAGGTGATCTGGTACATGTTTTTCATGAAAAAGTAGAATTTATAAGTTTTTTAATTGATAAAATGGCAAAAGTACAGGATACTAGTATTAGGAAGATATATTATAACTCTTTAGGTACTCCGTTACTCTATACACTTCGAGTTTCTGCGGATTCTAGTCTGATTTGGCAGGAAGGGTTTCGTGAAGAGTTGCCAGGAAATATGAAATTCATATTGGATGGAAAGAGCAATACGAAACGAATCTATGTTCAGGATTTAAAAGCTTTAGAACATTTTAAAACCTTGACTGATAAGCAGGAAATGTTTGAAGGACTTGGATATTTATTTAGTTTTATCCGAAATAATATGTATAGAAGAGAAGTGTTTATCTTTACAAACTCGGATCAGATAGTAGGATTGACGGAGTTGGTTCAAAACTATCCGGAGCTGAACTTTCATATAGCTGCCGTGACAGAGATGTCGACAAAGTTGCTTTCGTTTTCGAAATATCAGAATGTCAGATTGTATCCATGCATTTCTGACGACATGAAGGAGATGCTTTTTCAGAAATGCGATATCTATCTCGATATCAACCGGGGTGATGAACTGTTGAATACTATTCATAGAGCATTCCTGGAGAATATGTTGATTCTGGCGCTCGATGAGACGAAGCATAATGCAGATTACATTTCGAAAGAGCATAGTTTTGAAAGTATTGAGAGTTTGATGCAGACACTCTCTAAAGTGATAGCTGATTCTGACGAGATGGACAGGGAACTTGAGCTTCAGAGAGAGAAAGCAATGTTGTGTAGTCCGGTAACATATAGGAATATGTTTATATAGAGGAGGTTAAATTATGGATGTTTTAAAAGGAATTTTGTTCGGTAAATCAAATGACGCATTTTTGGTAGTTATCTTTCTGGAATGGATTTTAGCTGCTTATGGAATCGGTATGACGATTTCCACAAAGAAACTCTGGGCTAAACTCATCAATTTAGTATTAACTGTGCTATGGGTTGTATGTGCCGTATTAAACATGATTACATATTTTAAATAATAGCCAGGATGAGGTAGTTGATGACTTTCGTTAAAAGGAGATGTATTTCTTTGCACAGGGGAAGTCTGGCCTTAGGGCTTATGATTATGATTCTGTTGAACTCTGGGTGCAAGGACAAAAAAGAGGTTGATGAGGATACGGATTCCCATCGAGAAACGATTACACAGATTAAGGTAGCAGAGTCATTAGGAGTCGATGTGCTCACTAATGACTCTGGTACTATTTCTTTTGATGCCTCCGATTTAGCGCACGGTCATATTATCGTTAAATACACAGGGACAGCGGACAAGGTTCAGGTTCAAGTCGAAGACTCAAAGGGAAATCGAACCCCTTATCCGTTAAAGATAGGGTCTAATGAGGCGATTCCTTTTACAGAAGGGGATGGCGATTACAAGGTTACTCTACTGGAACACGTGGAGAACAACCTCTATTCTATAGGATTATCTCAAAACTATAAGGTGGAGATGAGAGATGAGAATGATGCTTTTTGTTATCCGAATCAGTATTCCGACTATAATCCCGACTCAGCATGTGTGAAAAAAGGTCGTGAGATTTCCGATTCTTCCAGTTCAGATTTAGATTACATTAAACGTGTTTATAACTTTATCATCAAAGAAATCAAATATGATGAAGAGTTCGCAAAGAATATTCCGGTTAATTATATTCCAAATCCAGATGAAACTCTTTCTACAAAGAAAGGAATCTGTTTGGATTATGCGTCTCTGACCACGGCTATGCTCAGGTCTCAAGGGTTACCGACAAAGTTAGAAGTCGGTTATTCCGGAGAAGCATATCACGCATGGATTAGTGTCTGGACGAAAGAAACAGGATGGATAGACAATGTAATCCGATTCGATGGAAAGAAATGGACGCTTATCGATCCGACTTTGGGTGCGAATAATTCAAAGCAAAGTGTACGCAAGTATATAGGTGATGGATCAAATTATACTTTGAAATTTGTTTATTGATTAAGGGGCAGATATATGAGCCAGAAGACAAAAGAAACGGGATTTAAAGCAAATGATTTGTATGTAGCTGATTTCTGTGAACAGATGGCAGAGATATTAAAGGCAGGTCTAACTGTAGAGTATGGTTTGGAACTTATGCTTGAAGATGATGAGCTTAGCCTACAGGAAAAAGCAGTTCTCGAAAACATGCTGATAGATATTCGCTCTCAGGGTGAGTTATCAAAGGCGATGGACAACACCGGAATCTATCCGAAACAGATTATCGATATGATTTCTATCGGTGAGAAGACGGGGCATCTCGAGAAGATACTCTATTCGCTAAAGAATGAGTATGAGAGACGCTATGCCATAAAAAAGAGTGTAAGAAATATCGTAGTTTATCCGCTTTCTATCTCCATGGTAACTTTGCTGTTGATAGGTATAATCCTGGTGTTTGTAATGCCTGTTTTTAAACATTCATACGCATCGCTCGGTATTGAGATGAGTGGAGTAGCGAAGCTGTTGTTCGATATCGGAGAAGTTCTTTCAAAGATAGGTTTTCCGCTTGCTTTCATACTTATAGTCGTATTCTTAGGAGTACTGGTTTATGTACAGTATTCATTTAAGACGAATAAAGGTACTGTAGTTTACAGGATATTAGAGAATAAAGAAACTCTGGATCAGTGTAAGTTCGCAGGAATCATGGCTTTGTATTTTTCCGGTGGTATTCCGGCTTCAGAAGGTTTAAATATGGCTCTTGAATTTACTGCAAATGAAGAATTCAAGAAAAAGGTTCGTAAATGTATCGAAGAAGAGGAACTAGGAGTTAAATTCTGTGATGCAGTTCGTAATTCTGGAATCTTTCATGGTAGAATCGCACGTAGGATTACGATGGCACAGAATACAGCTGAACTCGATGTGGTTATGAATGAAATAGCTGATGAGTTACAGGTGGATTTAGATCAGAGTGTAAATCGTAGGATGGCTTTCGTAGAACCTGTACTGGTAGGAACACTTTCACTGATTTCAGTATTGATATTGTTCTCCGTAATGTTGCCACTTCTCGGTGTTATGAGTTCGATTTAGGTGATAGATATGAGAAAATCTCTAAAGTTTATCGTATATATATTGCTGGTAGGCGCTTTTGTGGGTGCCGTATTAAGCATGTCTATCCGTGACGAGAAGAGGGAACAGGAAACATTGTTAAAGGCTGTAGAGAGGGATATCAGCGCTTACTACGCTATGGAAGGATATTATCCTGAAGATGTGAGCGAGCTGGAAGAACGTTATGGTCTGAGTTATGACAAAGACAAATATTACATAGGTTATGAAATCTATGGAACAAATATCAGACCTTATGTGACGATAGTGAATCTGAGGGATGACTATGAATGAGAAGTATAAGAACAAACAAGTGATGTTTTTTCCGCTGATGGTCTTCATAATCTTTGCATTCCTGATGATTGGTCTGTGCATCTATAGTGCGAATTTCTACAGACGTCTCAGTAATACATCGGATCATCTGTTTAAGGAAACGGTATTCATAAACTATATCAGAACGAAGGTTAGAAATGTCTCAGAGGATGGTGAGGTCACACTCATGAAGCATGATGGAAATGATGTGATCTGCATTACTGATGAGAATGATTACGTGACCTATATCTACTATCATGATGGAAATCTGTATGAGACTTATCAGGAGGCGTCCAGGGGATTTGATTCAAAGGATGGCTCAAAGATATTAGAGATAGATGATTTTAAAGTTGATTTATCACAGGACAGATTGCTGGTTCAGATGAAAGATGTAGGCGAGTGGCAGCAAGTCATCGTGGGAATAAAAGGTGAGGAGTGACAGATGGTAAAGAAGTATATAGATACTGCGGATAACCGTCATGCATATCTATTTATGCTGGAAGTTATCGTAGCGATAGGTATCTTCGTGATAACTGCATCTATCATAGTGATGCTCTTCGTCAGAGCAAAGGATTATGATACGAAGACCCGCGATATACATGAAGCAAATGCGTATCTTACCAATCTGGCAGAACAGATTCGTCTATATGATAGTTCCGAGCAGATGGAAGAGAAACTTACAGAAGCCGGTTTCAAGAAAAAAGATGATACTCACTATGAATACGAGAATCGTTCTTATGTTTATTCGGTGGATTTAAAGAATGATGATGGATTAGTAGATTTCAATCTGGCTTGTTTTAAAGGTAAGAAGGAAATAGTTCAGTTTGATGTAGAACATTATATAGGAGATATGCGATGAGAAAAAAATACTCAGCGGACAAATCTTCCTTTGGATATGGAATGGGGTTTCCGTTAATGTTGGTATTCTATGTGGTAATGGCACTTCTTACTTTTTCCATGATTAGCCTGATGACTGTGAAGCATAGTTATCAGAATGAAATCAGTAGTGTCGAAGGCTATAAAGAATACAATCAGGCTTGTAATAAGGCAGAAGAATGGATAGATGTTCTGAGACAGGAAGACAGTACAGCTTTGGGACAGACTTATAAGCAGGAATTTGATATCGACAAAACGAAGAAGCTCGTGGTGGCTGTGAAGTTTTGGGATAATTCTGTAAATGTTACTGATTGGAGAGTAGTTGTAACAAAGAACTCAAAGGAACAGACTGTGAGAGGACTATAGAAATTATGGATTTCAATATTGAATTAGTATTAAAGGAATTAGTGGAAAGCGGTGGAACAGATATCTTTCTGGTTACAGGAAGTAGTATCTCTATTCGAAAGAACGGAGAAATCGTTCATCTGGATGCTGTAGGATTTGAAAATGCGCCTCTTAAACCTGCAGATACGAGAGAAATCATCTCTATGATTTATAAGCTAGCGAATGACAGAAGTATGGATAAGCTGAATCAGACAGGAGATGATGACTTTGCGTTTGCATTAAACGGAGTTTCACGATTTAGAATTAATGCTTATCGACAGAGAGGAACACTCTCTGCAGTAATTCGAGTGATTCCGTATTTGATTCCTAATCCTGATGAGATAAATATACCTAAGTCTATTATCGAGCTTGGAAATATTAAAAAGGGCCTGGTACTCGTTACTGGTCCGGCTGGAAGTGGAAAGTCTACGACTCTGGCTTGTATTCTCGATGCGATTAACAATACCAGAAATGCAAATATCATCACTTTAGAGGATCCTATTGAGTATCTGCATAAGCATAAGCAGAGTCTCATTTCGCAGCGAGAGATTCCAGATGATACTGTTGATTATATGACAGGACTGAAGACTACTCTGCGTCAGAGCCCGGATGTAATCATGCTGGGTGAGATGCGTGATTATGAGACGATTAGTATAGTTTTAAATGCATCAGAAACTGGACATCTTCTTTTTTCAACATTGCATACTATAGGAGCTGCAAATTCTATAAATCGTGTGATTGATGTGTTCCCATCTGATCAGCAGAAACAGGTATCTCTGATGCTTTCGATGGTGCTCACAGCTGTAGTTTCACAGCAGCTCGTTCCATCTACTGATGGTGGGATGATTCCTGTATTCGAAATCATGATGAATACACCGGCTATAGGTAATCTGATTCGTAGCGGAAAAGTTTATCAGATTGATTCTGTTATCGCTTCAGAGAGAGAAACTATGGTTTCTATGGATGACAGTCTGCTGGATGTTTACAGACGTGGATTGATTACAAAAGAGACTGCATTGAAGTATGCAATCAATCCGGATATGCTCGAGAGAAAACTTTAACTCAGTCGGAGTACAAGCTCCGACTGAGTTAAACGCTCCGCGAGGATGCGCACGGATTCGGACAGGAATTTGTCTGCTGAAGCAGACCCGAATCCGGCGCGCAAGACTCGCGAGCGAGTCTTGACTTTGATTGTGTCAAATGTAAAATGGTTTCTTTGCTTGACTTCCTGTGCTATAATTAAGAATCTGTGATTAAGGAGGAAAAAAGTATGGAAGCATACCTCGATAATTCTGCAACTACACGTTGCTTAGATGCTGCTGTAGAGAAGATGACAGAGGCTTTGACAGTTAATTTCGGTAATCCATCATCATTACATATGAAAGGTGTAGATGCTGAGGAGTACCTTAAGGAGGCACGTCACAATATTGCAAAATCTCTCGGCGTGTCAGATAAAGAAATCTATTTTACATCAGGTGGTTCAGAATCTAATAATACAGCTATTATTGGAACTGCAGAAGTAAGAAAGAGATACGGAAATAAGATTATTACTACCTCAGTTGAACATGCATCTGTAAAGAATCCTATGAGATATCTTACTGAGCATGGTTATGAAGTAGTTTATTTGAATGTAGATGAAAATGGAATCATCGATTTAGAACAGCTTAGAAACGAAGTAGATGAGAATACAATCCTTGTTTCTATTATGCATGTAAATAATGAAATCGGTGCGATTGAACCTATCGAAGAGGTTTCAAAGATTATCAAGGAGAAGAACCCTGAGTGTCTTTTCCATGTAGATGCTATTCAGTCTTATGGAAAGATTAAAATCAGACCTAAAGAACTTGGTATTGATTTCCTTTCTGTAAGTGGACATAAAATCAATGGACCTAAGGGAAGTGGATTCCTTTTTGTAAAAGACGGTGATAGACTTGCTCCTCGTATTTACGGTGGTGGTCAGGAAAAAGGACTTAGATCTGGTACTGAAAATGTTCCTGCTATCGCTGGACTTGGTGTAGCTGCAAAGTATGCAGACGAACACTTAGAAGAGCATAGAGAGAAATTCTATTCTCTTAAGGAAAGATTCATCAATGCAATTTCAGGTATTGAAGACATCCATATCAATGGAAAAACAGGAAGAGACAGTGCGCCACAGATCATCTCTGTATCGGTTTATGGAGTTAGAGCTGAGGTTCTACTTCACGCGCTTGAAGATAAGGGGATTTATGTATCATCAGGTTCTGCCTGCTCTTCAAATCATCCATCACAGAGTTCAACTCTCCAGTCAATTCATGTAAAGAGAGAAGCTCTTGATTCTACAGTTAGATTTTCACTCGGTATTTTTAACACTGAGGAACAGATAGATTATGCTGCAAAGACACTTTCTGAGTTAGTACCACAGCTCAGACGTTTTACAAGAAAGTAGGATTTATGTATAAGGCATTTTTGATCAAATACGGTGAGATCGGAATCAAAGGAAAGAATAGAAGACTTTTCGAAGATGCACTCATCAAAAATATTAAAATCGCTTTGGATCGTGTTGAAGGTGAATTCGAAGTAACTCGTGAACAGGGACGAGTATATGTAGAGGCTAAATCTGAATTTGATTACGATAGAACAGTTGAAGCTCTTCGTAAGGTATTCGGTATTGTTGAAATCTGCCCTGCATGTCTTACAGAGACACGTGACTTCGAGGATCTCGCAAAAGAAATTATCGAATTTATCGATAGAACTTATGAAAAGAAAGATTTTACATTCAAAGTTTTCGCAAAGCGTGCAGATAAGAAGTATCCAATGAATTCAATGGAAATTAATGTTGAACTTGGATCAAGAATTCTTGATGCTTTCCCTGATTTGAAGGTTGATGTTCATAAACCTGAAATTGAACTTAACGTAGAAATCCGTGAAGTTGTTTCATACTATTCAGAAAGTATTAAAGGTCTCGGTGGTATGCCAGTAGGAACTAATGGTTCAGCTATGCTTCTCCTTTCTGGTGGTATTGATAGCCCTGTCGCTGGATATATGGTTGCAAAGCGTGGTGTTAAGATTGACGCTGTATATTTCCATGCTCCACCATATACATCGGAGAGAGCTAAGAAGAAGGTTATTGACCTTTGTCGTATCGTATCTGAATATGCAGGCCCAATCAGACTTCATATCGTAAACTTTACAGATACACAGCTTGAGATTTATGAGAAATGTCCACACGATCAACTTACTATCATCATGAGAAGATATATGATGAAAATTGCAGAAGCATTTGCTGACAAAGATGGTTCTCTCGGTCTTGTAACAGGAGAGTCTATCGGACAGGTTGCATCTCAGACTATGCATTCTATGTTTGTTACAAACGAAGTATGTAAATATCCTGTATATAGACCTCTTATCGGTTTTGATAAGCAGGAGATTATTGAAAAGTCTCTTGAGATTGGAACATACGAAACATCAATTCTTCCATTCGAAGATTGCTGTACAATTTTCGTAGCAAAACATCCTGAGACAAAACCTAGACTTAATATTATTAAGAAGAACGAAGAAAATCTAAATGATACTATCGATGCACTCGTACAGACTGCAATCGATACAACTGAGACTATCGTAGTAGAACCTGAAGATTAAGAGATTTTTTCCGGAAAAAAATAAGTCCAAAGTGAGACGTTTGTCTCGCTTTGGACATAAATAATTATCTTAGATGATGAATGGAGATAGCTTCTCAAGAATAGCATCTACATTCTCTTCTGAGTGGATTGTAAGGTCGATTGGCTTTGAAAGATCAAGAGAGAAGATACCCATGATTGATTTTGCATCGATTACATATCTTCCTGAAATGAGATCGAAGTCAGAATCCATAGTATTTACTGTATTGACGAAAGCCTTTACCTTATCAACGGTATTGAGTGAAACTTTTACTGTCTTCATAATGAAATTTCCTCCTGTACTAATATTTAGTTCATAAGGAAATATTAGTCGAAGAATTAAAGAAAGTCAATTGATGAAAGGAAGATTTAATTGAAGAAAGCAGCACTTCACAATTTAGGTTGTAAAGTAAATGCATATGAAACTGAAGCAATGAGAGAACTTCTTGAGGAAGATGGCTATGAAATAGTTCCTTTTTCCGAAAAGGCTGATGTATATGTAGTTAATACATGTACGGTTACTGCTGTCGCAGATCAGAAGTCCAGACAGATGCTGCATCGAGCTAAGAAGATGAATGAAGATGCAGTAGTAATCGCAGCAGGTTGTTATGTGCAGACGGCAGCTGAGAAGATTAAAGAAGATAATTCTATCGATATTCTTCTTGGAAATAATAAGAAAGAAAATCTCCTTCCAGAACTACATAAGTATTTAAAAGAACGTAAGAAAGAAACAGACATCTATGATATCAATGATGGTGTGGTTTCTTATGAGTCACTTCGTGTTAAGAGAAGTGAAGAGCATACAAGAGCCTTTTTAAAGGTTCAGGATGGATGTAATCAGTTCTGCTCTTACTGTCTCATTCCTTATGCAAGAGGTAGAGCTAGATCCAGAACTGTTAGTGATGTTGTGGAAGAAGTTAAGAATTTTGCAAAGAATGGTTATAAAGAAATCGTTCTTACCGGAATTCATCTTTCAGCATTCGGTGAAGGTACTGATGAAGGTTTGATTGATCTAATCGAGCAGACTGCAGCAGTGGATGGAATCGAAAGAGTTAGACTTGGTTCTATCGAACCAAGAGTTATCACAGAGGACTTTGCAAAGAGAGCATCAAAGGTAAAAGAGATGTGCCCTCATTTTCATTTATCATTGCAAAGCGGTTGTGATGAAACATTAAAGAGAATGAATCGTAAATATACTGCAGAGGAATTCAAGGCCGGCTGTGATTTACTTAGAAAATATTTTGATAATCCAGCACTTACAACAGATGTAATTGTAGGTTTCCCTGGAGAAACAGAAGAAGAATTTATGACTTCATATAAATTCTATGAAGACGTAAAATTCTATGAAATGCATGTATTTAAGTATTCTAGAAGAGCTGGTACTCGCGCAGATAGAATGCCAAATCAGATTACTAATGAGGAAAAAAGTAAGAGAAGTCATCGTGTCTTAGAACTTACAAAAGAGAATTCCTTAGAGTATAGAAAGAACATGCTTGATAAAGAAATCGAGGTTCTTTTCGAAAGAGAAGAAGAAATCGATGGAAAGAAGTATTGGACAGGATTTACAAAGACATATATTAGAGCTGCGATGGAATATGATGGTGATTTAACTGATGTAATCGGTAAAGCTAAAGTCAATTCATTGCTTGGCGATGATGTCGTTGTTCTTGACAGAACTTCTTTTGAGAAAGTAAAATGAACCTGTAGTTATTAATTGTTTTTTATATTGGGGGTCATAATGCAAGATTTAGGCAACACTCAGTTTTTTAAAGTAGATACAAACTCTAGCGTTGGCGTTAGCGAAATATTGCATCAGGTATATGAGGCATTAAGTGAGAAGGGTTATAACCCTATTAATCAGATTGTTGGATATATTATGTCTGGTGATCCTTCTTTTATCACTAGTCATAAAAACGCACGTTCACTCGTGATGAAAGTTGAAAGAGATGAGCTTGTAGAAGAGATGCTTCGAGCTTATGTAGAGAATGAATCTTGGAAGAAATAAAGAATAGGCGTATTTTAGCGCTTGATTATGGAACGAAGACGGTGGGTGTAGCAATATGCGATGAAATGCATATTACTATCACACCGCTCGACGTTATTAGAAGAAATAAACCGACTAAACTTAGACAGACATTAGCTAGAATTAAAGAATTAGTATTAGAATACGATCCTGCGCTAATAGTTCTTGGGTTTCCATATAATTATGATGGAACAGAGGGCTTTAGATGCGAGGACACTTTGGAGTTTAAGTCCCTTTTAGAACAGAGAATTTCTGTTCCTATAAAATTATATGATGAGAGGCTAACTACTGTAGAAGCCTATGAAATCATGGATGAAAAGGGCATAGACAAATTAACACAGAGAGAACTAGTGGATTCGTATGCTGCGGAGGTTATTCTTCGTAGTTTTTTGCATTCCATTTTTCTAAATAAAGAGGATTAAATTTATGGATAAGGTTGTTTTTGCCAATGAAGATGGTGAGAATATTGAGCTTTTCATTTTAGAAGAGACAACAATCAGCGAATCTCATTATATACTTGCGGCTGAGGATGAGAGCGAGGACTCTACTGCATATATATTAAAGGAGACTAGCAGAAACGGAGACGATATTGTTTTTAGTATGGTCGAAGATGATAATGAATTCGATGCTGTATTGAGCGTGTTCGAAGAATTGATGGACGATACAGACTTTGAATAATTATCTTTCTTCGCTATGGAGGAATTTAAAACTTGAAGAAAATTGAAAATGAGAAATTGAGGGTTATCCCTCTAGGCGGTCTTGAACAGATTGGTATGAATATGACCGCTTTTTGTTATGGAGACAGCATTATTGTTGTCGACTGTGGTATGGCCTTCCCTGAAGATGATATGCCGGGAATTGATTTAGTACTTCCTGATATCACTTTTCTAGAAGAGAACGCTTCTAAGGTAAAGGGATTCTTTATCACTCATGGTCATGAGGACCATATCGGAGCTATTCCATATGTTATGAGAAAAATCAAAGCTCCAATCTATGCTACTAAGCTTACAATGGGAATCATTCAGCATAAGCTTGAAGAGCATAACCTTGAGAAAAGCGTGAAGCTCAAGGTCGTAAAGTATGGTACAAATGTAAATGCTGGAAATTTCAGAGTTGAATTTATCAAAACTAATCATTCAATTCAGGACGCTGCAGCACTCGCTATTTATACACCAGTTGGAACTATTATTCATACTGGTGACTTTAAGGTTGATTACACACCTGTATTTGGTGATGCAATCGATCTTCAGAGATTTGCAGAGATTGGAAAAAAGGGTGTACTCGCAGTTATGTGCGATAGTACAAATGCCGAAAGACCGGGATTCACTCAGTCAGAAAAGACTGTAGGAAAGGCTTTCGATAATATTTTTTCCGAGAATAAGAATTCCAGAATTATTGTTGCAACTTTCGCATCAAATGTAGATCGAGTTCAGCAGATTATAAATTCAGCTGAGAAGTTCGATAGAAAAGTAGTTGTAGAAGGCCGAAGCATGGTTAATATTATTTCTACAGCTATCGATTTAGGATATATTAATATTCCAGAAAATACTCTTATCAGTGTTGATGAACTTAAGAATTATCCTGATGAGAGAACAGTCCTTATCACAACAGGTTCACAGGGTGAATCGATGGCAGCACTTTCACGTATGGCAAACGGCATGCATAGAAAGGTTCAGATTCAGCCTAATGATACGGTAGTATTTTCATCACATCCTATTCCTGGAAATGAAAAATCAGTTAGCCGTGTTATCAATGAACTTTATATGAAGGGCGCAAATGTAATCTTCCAGGATGTCCATGTTTCTGGACATGCCTGCCAGGAAGAAATCAAACTTATCTATTCGCTCGTAAATCCTAAATATGCTATTCCGGTTCATGGTGAGTACAAGCATTTGACTGCTCAGGCAAATGTTGTAAAGACTCTTGGATACGATAGCGACAGTATATTTATTCTTTCTTCTGGTGATGTACTTGAGTTTGACGAGAACGAGAACGCTCGCGTTCACGGCAAGGTACACGCAGGAGTTGTTATGGTCGATGGCCTCGGAGTTGGAGATGTTGGTAACATCGTACTTCGTGACAGACAGAAGCTTTCTGAAGATGGAATTATCATCGTTGTGATGACACTTGATTCAGAGGGCAGAGTTCTTTCCGGCCCTGATCTTGTATCACGTGGATTCGTATATGTACGTGATTCAGGAGACCTTATGGAAGCAGCTAGAGCTGTTCTTCGCGATACAATGGATCGTATGGAAGAAAAGCATGTTTCAGACTGGCCTAAGATCAAAAATGAAATCAAGTCTGATCTTTCAGACTTTGTATGGAAGGAAACACAGAGAAAACCTATGATCCTTCCTATTATCATGGAAGTATAGTATGGACAAAAGAGATAGATTAGATACATATTTGGAATTATTGCAGCCGGAACTTCCGGATTGGCTTTATAAAATTGAAGAAGATGCACTTTCAAATGATGTGCCGATTATAAGAAAGCCTACGCAGCATTTTTTCCGTATGTATTTAAGTATGATGAAGCCGAGAGAAATCCTTGAGATAGGGACAGCTGTCGGTTTCTCATCTCTGTTTATGATGGATAATTCCTGCGTCGATTCTAGAATTGACACTATTGAGAATTATCCTCCAAGGATAGAAAAGGCAAAGGAGAATATTTCCTCATCTTCTTATAGGGACAGAATTAATCTGATCGAGGGCGATGCTATGGAGATTCTCCCTACGCTTAGGAAAAAATATGATTTAATCTTTATGGATGCCTCAAAAGGGCAGTATATCCATATGCTTCCAATTATTAAAAACCTCATGCATGAAGGTAGTGTTCTGATCTCCGATAATATTTTGCAGGAAGGCGATATTATCGAATCTACTTTTGCGATAAAAAGAAGGAACAGAACTATTCATAAGAGAATGAGAGAGTTTTTAGAGGTTATCAGTAGTGATAGTGATTTTGTCGTAAATACTATGGCTATTGGTGATGGTATTACAGTAGCAGTAAGAAAGTAATTGAAATGAAGAAACCAGAACTTTTGGCACCGGCCAAATCTTTAAAAATTTTAAAAGTCGCTGTTAGATATGGCGCAGATGCAGTCTTCATCGGAGGAGAGGCTTACGGACTTCGTGCGAAAGCTGATAATTTTTCGAAAGAAGATATGATTGAAGGTATAAAATATGCGCATAAATATGGAGTTAAAGTCTATATTACAGCGAATATTATTGCTCATAATTATGACTTAGAAGGAGCTGCAGAGTATTTCAGAGAATTAGCTGAGATTAAACCTGATGCTATTTTGGTTGCTGATCCTGGAATGTTTATGCTTGCTAAAGAGAATTGTCCTGATATTGATTTGCATATCAGTACTCAGGCCAATAATACAAACTATCAGACAGCAAACTTCTGGTACAGTCAGGGAGCAACACGTGTAGTTACAGCACGTGAACTTTCACTTAAAGAAATCAAAGAGATGAGAGAGAACATTCCTGAGGATAAGGAAATCGAAAGTTTCGTACATGGAGCTATGTGTATCTCTTATTCAGGAAGATGTCTTTTAAGCGCATGCTTTACAGGTAGATCTGCAAATAGAGGTGAATGTACTCATCCTTGCAGATGGAAGTATTCAATTGTAGAAGAGAATAGACCTGGTGAGTATATGCCTGTGTTTGAAAATGAACGCGGAACATTTATTATGAACTCAAAGGATCTATGTATGATCAAACATTTACCTGATATGATCGATGCAGGTATTGATTCTTTGAAAATAGAGGGTAGAATGAAGACAGCGCTTTATGTAGCGACTGTTATTCGTGCCTATAGAAATGCTATTGACGATTATTTCGAATCACCAGAGAAATATGAAGCCAATAAAGAGCATTACATGGATGAGATTAAATCGACCACATATCGTCCGTTTACTACAGGATTTTTCTATAGAAAACCTAATGAAGGTGATCAGATCTATGACAATAACACATATGTAAATGGCGCAACTTATGTCGGTTTGACTAGGGATTTTGAGGGAGATTATTTCCATCTGACTCAGAAGAATAAATTCTCAGTCGGAGAGACAATCGAAATCATGAAGCCAAGCGGTGAAAACATCGCTGCAAAAGTTCTTGGTATCAAGAATGAGTATGGCGAAGATGTTGAAAGCGCACCACATGCTAAAGAAGAGATTATGGTTAAGCTTTCAGAAAAACCTGAAATAGGGGATATTTTAAGACGAGTGGAGGAATAGATAAAGTGAATAAAGGTGAGAAGTACGTTGCGTATGTAGGAACATACACATTGGCAAAGAGTATAGGAATCTATGTATATGACATTGATTCAAAAAATGGAAAACTTAGTGAGAAACAGGTAGTTCCAATTAGTAATGCATCTGATATTACAATTTCAAAGGATAAGAAGTTCTTATATTCAATTGAAGATGAGGGCGTAGCATCATTTGCTATCAATCCTGATGGAACACTTAAGCAACTTAATTCTGCAAGCATCAATGGTATGAGAGGTGATACTCTTGTTGTTGATTCTAAGAATCGTTTTCTATTTGTAGGTGGTTATCATGATGGAAAGATTACAGTTCTTCGTTTAAATAGTGATGGAACTGTAGGAGATGTATGTTTTTCAATTTTCCATCAGGGACTTTCGCAGGGATTTGGTGAGAAGCATAGATCATCTGCAAAGGTTACAACTCTTAACTTCACACCAGATGAGAAGTTTATCTGTGCTGTTGATCTCGGTTTGAACCAGATTAAAGTTTATAGAATTGATTATGAAACAGGAAAACTATCACTTGATGATATCGTTCGTCCGGAAATTGGTGCTGGATGTAGAACCATCAAATTCTCATCAGATGGTAAATTCGCTTATGTTTTAGGTGGATATTCAAATAGACTTGAAGTTTATAAGTATGATTTGAAGAACAATGAACCTGTATTTGAAAGAATTCAGGAAATCGATGTTATGCCTAAGGCACATGGTGATTCAGCATCATGTAATATTGTTTTGGATTCTAACGAGACACATATTGCTGTTTCAGTTGATGGACTTAATGGTGTATGTTTCTTGGAAAGAAATAAAGAAACAGGAATGGTTAGTCAGAAGTTTGAAACACTTTCAAGCGGTGACTTCCCTAAGTCTCTAGCAATTTTACCTGGAGATGAGTTTGTATCTGTACTCAATCATGATACAGATGAGATTAGATCTTTTGAAATCAATTACAAGGATGGTTTCTTACTTCAGAAATCAGCTCCTATAAAGATTTCTAAGCCTAACTGTATTTTGACAATGAAGTTGGATTAATGGAGATTTAATATGAGTGGTTCAGTCTATGGAGAACTGTTTAAGGTGACAACTTTTGGCGAATCACACGGCAAAGGAATTGGCTGTGTGATCGACGGTTGCCCTGCAGGACTTTTAATAGATATGGATACCTTGAGAAAATTTATTGCGAGAAGACGCCCTGGCCAATCAAAGGTTGTCTCTGGTCGAAATGAATCAGATGACTTCGAAATTGTGTCGGGCGTTTTTTGCGGTAAGACTACAGGTACTCCGATTACTTTTTTCGTAAAAAATAATGATGCTGATTCTAGTAGCTATAGCGATTTAGAAGATAAGTATAGACCAGGTCATGCTGATTTTACCTATGATGTAAAATACGGTTTTCGTGACTATAGAGGCGGTGGCAGATCCTCTGGCAGGGAAACACTTGGTAGAGTATTAGCCGGGGCTATAGCAAAGATGATTTTAGATCAGATGGGTATATCAGTCTTTGCTTATACGGAATCTATTGGCGATTATAAAGTTTTGGATTTAGATTTATCTTTTAGGGATAAAAGTCCTCTTTACATGCCGGATAGAGCTGTTTCAGAAGAAGCTGTATCATTTATAGATGAACTAAAACGAGAAGGCGATAGCGTGGGAGGTTCTATTAGATGCAATATCGATAATCTTCCTGCTGGACTCGGAGAGCCGGTTTTTGACAAGTTTGATTGTGAACTTTCAAAAGCGATTATGTCTATTGGAGCTGTGAAGGCTTTCGAGATGGGAGACGGTACTTTAGTTTCTAAGATGAGAGGATCTGGAAATAATGATGCTTTTTTCCTGAATGATAATAAAATAGAGAAACGAACTAACCATTCGGGTGGAGTTTTGGGTGGTATTACAGATGGTAGTTTGGTTTCTTTTTCGGCATCGATTAAACCTACACCATCTATTCGTTTGAAACAAAAGACAGTGAATAGAGATGGTCAAGAAATTGATTTAGAGATAAAGGGAAGACATGATCCGGTTATTGTGCCAAGAGCGGTGGTTGTGGTTGAGGCGATGGCTTCGATTGTGACTGTGGATATGCTTTTTAGAAATATGTCTTCTAAATTATCCGAAGTGATAGATTTCTATAGATAGGAGTTTTATGTCAAAGAATTCTACATATAAGATTATTACAACTGATGGAAACGCAAAGAGAGCTGAGTTTACAACAGTTCATGGAACAGTTCAGACACCTCTTTTTATGAATGTTGCAACTGTTGCAGCTATTAAGGGTGCGGTTTCTACTGATGATTTACGTAGTATTAATACACAGGTTTCATTATCTAATACTTATCACCTTCATGTAAGAACTGGTGATGAAATGATAAAGAAGCTCGGAGGTTTGCATAAGTTTATGAATTGGGATAAGCCAATTCTTACTGATTCAGGCGGATTCCAGGTATTCTCACTTGCCGGACTTCGTGCAATCAAAGAGGAAGGTGTTACATTTAAGTCTCATATCGATGGTCGTAAGATTTTTATGGGACCTGAAGAGAGTATGACTATTCAGTCAAATCTAGGTTCTACAATTGCTATGGCATTTGATGAGTGTCCTTCTTCTCGTGCAGAGAGAAAGTATGTAGAGGATTCTGTAGCTCGTACAACTAGATGGTTGAAGAGATGCCAGAAGAAGATGGCAGAACTCAATCAGAAAGAGGATACGGTAAACCCTCATCAGTTACTTTTCGGTATTAATCAGGGTGCACTTTTTGAAGATATTCGTGTAAACCATGCCGAAGAGATTTCTGCTATGGATTTAGATGGTTATGCTATCGGTGGTCTTGCTGTAGGTGAGACACCTGAAGAGATGTATGATGCTATCTCATTCACAGCTCCTCATCTACCACAGGATAAGCCAACATATCTTATGGGTGTTGGTACACCTAGAGATATTCTTGAAGCTGTTGACAGAGGTGTAGATTTCTTCGATTGTGTTTATCCTTCACGTAATGGTAGACACGGCCATGCATACACAGCTCACGGTAAGTTGAACCTTCATAATAAGAGATTTGAACTAGACCTTCGTCCAATTGAAGAAGGATGTAACTGTCCAGCTTGTAGAAGCTATTCAAGAGCATATATCCATCATCTTCTAAAGGCAAAGGAAATGCTTGGTATGAGACTTTTGGTTCTTCATAATCTTTCATTCTATAACAGACTTATGGAGAATATCAGAACAGCTATTGAAGAACATAGATATAAAGATTTCAAGAATAAGATGCTAGATGACATAAAATACGGCGAATCACATCCTATGTAATTCGAATATTTAAATGCTTAATTCGAAATTTTTTGTAAATAATATTCTTGAAAAGGTAGATTGTTTCATTTAAAATGGTGAGGCAGTTTTGTGTTAAGACTTTTAGGAGGAAATTGAAAGATGACACTATTATTAAGTTCACCAGCAGTTTCACAGACAGGATTACTATTATTCTGGATTGTTGTGATGTTCGTGTTCATGTATTTCATGGTTATTCGTCCACAGAAAAAAGAAGAGAAGAAGAAAAATGAAATGATGAATGCACTTGAGGTTGGAGATACAATCCTCACAACAAGTGGTTTTTACGGCTCAATTATTGACATTCAGGACGACACAGTTATTGTTGAATTCGGTTCAAACAAAAACTGCCGTATTCCAATGCAGAAGTCTGCAATTGCTTTTGTTGAAAAAGCTGAAGACGCATATGTTGATGATAAAAAGAAGGATAATAAATAATCGAAATGAGCATTTTTAATGTCTTAAGTCTAATCGGAGGGATTTCACTCTTCCTTTATGGAATGCACATAATGGGAGAGGCCCTCGCGAAGACGGCTGGCGGTAAGCTTGAGAGTATTCTAGAGAGACTTACAAATACAGTGTTTAAAGGAGTACTCTTAGGAGCTATCGTTACAGCTATTATTCAAGCATCGGCTGCAACTACTGTTATGGTAGTAGGTTTTGTCAATTCAGGAATTATGAATCTAAACCAGGCAGTTGGTATTATTATGGGTGCCAATATTGGTACTACAATTACATCTTGGATCCTATCATTATCTGGTATTGAAGGATCATCTATCGGAATTCAGCTTTTAAAACCAACAAGCTGGACACCTATTCTGGCATTTATCGGTATCATATTACTTATGTTTACCAAAAAGCAGAAGAAGCATGATGTAGGACAGATTTTCCTTGGCTTCGCTGTACTTATGTTTGGAATGTCAACTATGACTACTTCTGTAGCCCCACTTTCAGACGTGCCAGAATTTACTAATCTACTTATTAAATTCAGAAATCCATTACTTGGAATGTTAGCCGGTATGATTCTGACAGCTGCAATTCAGAGCTCATCTGCATCAGTAGGCATTTTGCAGGCTCTGTGTTCAACAGGAGCAGTAACATATAGTGTTGCTTTCCCAATTATCATGGGACAGAACATTGGTACTTGTGTTACAACTCTAATTTCAGCTATTGGAGCAAAGAAGAATGCGAAGAGAGCAGCGTTCATTCACCTTTACTTTAATTTGGTGGGTACGATTGTATTTTTGATAGTTTTCTATACGGTAAACGCATTTATACAATTCCCATTCTTTGATCAGAGAGCTAATGCATTCGGTATCGCTTTAACTCATTCATTCTTTAATATAATTACAACAATTGTTTGGATTCCATTTAACAAGCTTTTGGTTAAGCTGGCAACTATTTCTGTTAAGGGAACTGATCTAGACGATGAGTCACAGTACACACGTGAACTTAACATGCTTGATTCACGTTTCTTTGAAAGACCTTCTTTCGCTGTAGCTCAGGCCGTAAATGTTTGCAATAGAATGGCAGAACTTTCTAAGGAATGCCTAGTTCTTGCAGGCGATGTTATGGTAAAGAAATATAATAAAGAGAAGATTGAACAGGTTATTGGTATTGAAAGATCTATTGATAAATATGAGGACAGCTTAGGCTCATATTTGGTTCAGCTTTCTGGTAAACCACTTTCTCAGGAAGATAGTGAGACCGTGACTCAGTTATTCCAGTGCATGGGTTCTTTTGAACGTATTTCAGATCATGCTAGAAATATTGTTGAGATAAAAGAAGTAATGCATGATAAGGAATTAGCTTTTACAGATAAGGCTAATTCTGAAATTGAGAAGTATGTAAATGCTGTTCAGGATATCGTATCTATGACAGTTGATGCATATGTAAAGAGAGATAAAGTCGTTCTTCATAGAATAGAAGCTTTTGAAGAAGCCATCGACAATATTGATCGTAAAGCTAAAAAGCATCATATTAAGAGATTACAGAAGGGCAAATGTGCTATTGCCAATTCTGTAGTTATTGAAGATCTGTACATCAATTTAGAAAGAATTGCAGATCATTGCTCAAATGTGGCAGCTACTATGATCCAGGTGAATGAGGATGATGCACTTGAGAATCATGTTTATGTAAATGCTCTTAAAGCCGGAGAGCCAGCAGAATTTAAAGCTGCAGTAAAGGAATATACCAAGAAATATTCACTTTAAACTTTTACTAGTTATTCTATTGTTTTTCGGGAGGAATTATGTTAGAAAGATTTTTTCATTTGAAAGAAAATGGTACTACCGTACGTAGCGAAGTGATTGGTGGTATCACAACATTTATGACAATGGCTTATATCCTCGCAGTCAATCCAAATATCCTATCGGCTTCAGGAATGGATACTGACGCGATTTTGATTGCTACTTGTCTAGCTGCATTTATTGGTACATGTCTTATGGGTGTTCTTGCAAATTATCCATTTGCACTTGCTCCAGGACTTGGTCTTAATGCTTACTTTGCCTATACTGTTTGCGGAAATATGGGATACTCATGGCAGGTTGCATTATTTGCAGTATTTGTTGAAGGACTTGTGTTCATTGTTCTTTCACTTACAAATGTCAGAGAGGCTATTTTTAACGCTATCCCTATGACACTTAAGAAAGGTGTAGGAGCTGGTATCGGTTTGTTTGTTGCTTTTATCGGATTCCAGAATGCACACATCGTTGTTAATGATGATTCTACACTTGTTACATATGTTAATTTCACAAAGAATTGGCATACACTTGGGATTTGTGCACTACTAGCAATTATTGGACTTTTATTAATCGTTATTCTTGAGTTGAAACATGTACACGGTGCAATCCTTATTGGTATCATCATTACATGGATTCTTGGAATGATCATGCAGGCAACTGGTGTTTACCAGATTGATCCTGAAAACGGATTCTATTCATTATATCCTACATTCGAGATTACAGATTTTTCAAAGATTAGACTAACAGCTGGACAGTGCTTTAACCTCGACTTCTCAGGAGTTGGTTTTATTAACTTCGTCATTGTAGTTTTCTCATTCCTTTTTGTAGATATGTTCGATACAATCGGAACACTTATCGGTGTTTCCGATAGAGCAGGAATGCTTGATAGCGAGGGTAAACTTCCTAGAGTAAAGAATGCACTTCTTTCTGATGCAGTTGCTACTTGTGCCGGAGCTATGCTTGGTACATCAACAACAACTACTTTTGTAGAGAGCTCATCAGGCGTTGGAGCAGGAGCTAGAACAGGTCTTGCATCTGTTGTTACAGGACTTCTATTCTTAGTTGCCGTATTCTTCTCACCAATCTTTACATCAATACCTGGTTTTGCTACAGCACCAGCACTTTTATATGTTGGATTCCTTATGATTTCTGCTGTACTTGATATTAAGTTTGATGATTTGAGAGAAGCAGTTCCAGCATACCTTACAATCATCAGCATGCCACTTATGTATAGCATCGCTGAAGGTATCTCAATGGGAGTTATCTCATACGTTGTAATCAATTTGGTTGGTAATATCATTACAGATAAAAAGAAGAAGATTACACCACTTATGTATGTTCTTGCAATTTTATTTGTTTTGAAATATATCTTCCTTTAAAATGACATTTTAATTAAAGTCGGTTACAATAAGACTAGGACGATTTATCGTCCTAGTCTTTTTATGTTACAAGTATTATTTTAATTTTTATAGGGCATATAGTTTTGAAACGAGAATTTATTAATTGGGAAAAACTTGATAATACAGCTAATATCTTTCCAGTAATCGCTGGAGACAAGATGACAAATACATTTCGTATTTGTACAATCCTAAAAGAAGAAGTTAATCCAGAACTTTTACAAGAGGCTTTGGATATAGTTCTTCCAAAATTTCCAGGCTTTAATCTAAGACTTCGTACTGGAGTTTTTTGGTATTATTTTGAAGAAAATGGAAAAAAGGCTCCAAAAGTATATGAAGAATACTCTTATCCATGTAGATTGATTAGGCCAAACAGGAATAGAAGTTATCTTTTTTCCGTATCATATTATAAAAACAGAATTAATTTGGAAGCTTTTCATGCACTTACAGATGGCATGGGAGGAGTGGGATTCTTAAGAGAAATCACATACCAGTATTTAAGACTTCGATATCCTGATTTGAGAGAGAAATACGGCGATGGTCTTAGCGATGAGACCTCTCTGGATCGGGAAGATAGTTTCCTGAAGAATTACAGAAGAGATAATGTCGGAGGCTATAAAACAAAGAGAGCTTATATTATAAAGGGAGAGAAACTTCCCTTTAATGGCTTTGGCACTATGGTTGGAATTCTTCCAGTTCATGAGATAAAGGATATTTCTAAGCACAAATATAAAACTTCAATCAATACTTATATTGTCGGTTGTTATATCTATGCAGCATATTTAAACTATAGAGGAAATATTACAAAGGATAAGCCAATTAGAGTGGCAGTTCCTGTTAATTTGAGACCGTTTTTTGGGTCTAACACAACGAAGAATTTTTTCGTAATGATTTCGGCTGAATTCTATCCTAAAAAGAATGATTATACTTTTGAAGAAATCATGGAGATCACAAAGGAAAGCATAGATTCACAAAAGACAAAAGAAAATTTGGAATCTATTTTTTCCTATAATGTGTCAAATCAGGATCTATTTGTAGCTCGTGCGGTTCCGCTTCCTCTTAAGAATATGGCGATGAAGTTTGTCTATACAAGAGCAGCTCTAGCAAATACAACTACAATTACAAATATAGGAAATGTAAAAGTTTTGCCGGGATATGATGAATATATTAAGGGCTTTTATTGTTTATTGCCTTTTTCAAAAGGTCAGGAATTAAAAGCTGCAGTTACATCATATGGCGATACAATGTTTATTGGTTTTTCGACAGGCTATGTGGACAACTCTTTGGAAAAGGAGTTCTTCAGACAGATGTCAAAAGATGGTATTAAAGTTTCGATTGAAACTAATGGAGTGTTTTATAGATGAGATATTGCGAAAAATGTCAGGTGGAGATTCTAGATGATACAGAGTATTGTCCACTTTGTCATAACGTTTTAAAAATAGATAAAGATGTTGAAACAGAAGAATTCGATTCTTTTCCGGATGTATTAGGAAAGAAGAAAATAGGAGCAAAGATTACAAGTGTTTTCTTCTTTGCAACAATTTGCTCTTTGATTTTTGCAATTTATTTCGATGAAATTTTGGATTATAGAGCAGGATTCTTATATATTTTAACAGCTGCCTTTTTGTATACTACTTTGATTTTGAATTTTGCGACTAGAGAAACTGGATATTTGTTTCAGATTTTTGTTTATACGATTGGTGCAGTACTATTTGTTCTTATTGTCGATTTTTATTATGGCTTTAAGGGTTGGTCAGTAGATTATGTTTTGCCGGGAGCAATTCTTTTGGTGGATTTAGTTTTACTCATCCTTATGTTATGTAATAATAGAAATTGGCAAGGATATATGGCATCTCAGTTATTGATGCTTTTAATAGGACTGATTCCGGTTTTATTAATAAATTTAGGTGTTGTAAAACATCCTCTTGTTTCTGAGATTGCATTTTTGGCTTCTTTGATCGTTTTTCTTGGAACATTGATTCTAGGTGGAAGAGTAGCCAGAGAAGAATTGAAAAGAAGATTTCATATCTAGAAATGAAAGTAAGATAGTTTTATAATTACTTAAAATAGATTTTGGACGGAGTATAGAAATGACTAAAAGAACTAATTTTAAAATTTTTAATTTATTTTTAAGCATAATCATGGTCTTTTCCTTGGCTATGATTTCTCATACTTTTGTAAATGCTGAAGGCATTACAAAAATTGCAGTTTCAAACAACAATCCTAATGCAGGAGAGAAAATTACAGTAAATATCGAAGGCACTCAGTCCGGAGATAAGATGACTATTAAATTTTCTGACTCCCTTAAGCTAGAGTCAGCTACTGCAAATCATGTTACAAGTGGAAATTCTGTTACAGTTGAGGGCAGCAAGACTGTTCTTACTTTCACATGCGTTTCTGAAGGAAAGGCTGATATTATCGCATCTGGTTCTCAGAACCAGGCTAGCTCAGTAAAAGTAAATATCGCTGGAAGCCAGTCAACTACAAATACTACAGACAATTCAAATCAAACTTCAGAAGAAACAAAACCATCTGCAACATCACAGTTTACAATCGATGGCGTAGGTTATGTCCTTTCTGATAAATTTGATATCAAGGATGCACCGAAAGGTTTTGAGGAGAAGAGAAATACAGTTTTAGAGCACGATTATAAAATGGCTTCAAATGGAATTGTAACTCTTTGCTATTTGAAAAAAGCAGAGGATCTTTCGACAAAAGGATCTTTTTTCCTATTCAACGAATCAAAGGGTGAACCGGAAAAGATGGTAATGATTGGAGATAATGAGAAATATGTTATCCTCACAACTCCTGATTCAATTCCAAATGATCTTATGCAGGAAGCTACATTTGATGTAGGCTCACAGAAGGTTTCAGGCTATTCTTGCGATACGGGTGAAGATGTTTACAACCTTTTCTTTGGTGTAGATGAGTCTAAATCAGAAGGATGGTTTATGGTATCAGGTGATACTTATAAATCTATTTCCGCAAAGGAACTAAAATCATTAAAGCCAAGTGATGGTTCTGACAAGGTTTCTAAGAAAGCTGAGTCTGAACCTAAGGTAGGATTCCTTACAAAGGTTAAAGATTTCTTTACGACTTTACCTGATAATCCTAAGCACATGCTAATGGTTTTGATCCCAATTTTTATTATTCTTTTAATTGTATTTGTTGTAACTCTTATTTCTAAGAAGGATAAATATGACGATGAAGAAGAATTTGTCGATGATGAAGAAAATGATGATGTAATCGAGGTTTCAGATATTACTGGAGAAAAGAAGGCAGATGATTCATCTACAGATACTGAAGATATAAATACAGATGCAGATTTAGCTGAAGATGATGCTGAAGAGGATGAGGAAGACAGTGAGGAACCTAAGCTAGGATTCTTCGCTCGTCATAGAAAAGCTAAAGATGAAGAGAACGAATGGAAGAAACTGTCAGAAATGGATCTCGATGATTTCTCTTCTCAGCTTCGTGAAAGTGTAAAAGAAATCGAAGAAAATGAAATGGCAGAATCTCAGGAAGAAACTGAGGTAAGGACTCCTCATAAAGAGAAGGAAAAGATTGATTTCATGGATTTAAATAATCTATAAACCGATTTTGAACTGGATATTGGCACTGAATGTATAGTTGTATTAGAGGAAGGGTTTTATGAAGTTTTCATCACAAGCAGACAAGGCGTTAAAGACAGCTAAGAAGATTTCTAAAGATCTAGGACATGGTAATGTCGGTACAGAACATTTACTTTATGGTCTTCTTAAGGCGGAGGATTCTATTGCATATCAGGTTTTAACAGATGAATCCATAAGTGAAAAAGATGTTTTGAATCTAATATCAGAATTAATGCATTCGGATGGCGGACAGGCCGTAAAAGAAAGAAACGGCTACACACCTAAGATGGAAAAACTTCTGATACTAGCAGAGGAACAGGCTAAAATTAGTAATTCAGATGAAGTTGGAACAGAGCATTTGCTTCTTGCTATGTTCCAGTGCAGAGATTGTGCTGCACTTCGTATTTTAAATTCATTCGGAGCAAATGAAAGTAGAATCTTCCAGGGACTGATTCATTCCATGGGAGAAAATGGTAAGAAGTACAGTAAGGCTTTGGCAGCTGTTATTCACGAAAAATCAGCTGGCCCAGAGGCTTCTGTTTTGGATCAGTTTTCAAGGGATATGACTGAACTTGCAGCGGCAGGAGAGTTAGATCCAGTTATTGGAAGAACAGTTGAAATTCAGAGAGTAGTTCAGATTCTTAGCCGTAGAACTAAGAACAATCCTTGCCTTATCGGTGAACCTGGAGTAGGTAAAACAGCGATTGTAGAAGGTATTGCTCAGAAGATTTATAGCGGCGAAGTTCCTGATTCTCTCAGAGGTTATAGACTTCTTTCTCTTGATTTATCAGGTATGGTTGCAGGAACTAAATATCGTGGTGAATTCGAAGAGAGAATTAAGAAGGTATTAAACGAGATTAAGAATCGTGGAAATATCATTTTATTTATTGATGAGATTCACACAATGATTGGCGCCGGTGGAGCAGAAGGTGCTCTCGATGCATCTAATATTATGAAACCTGCATTAGCTCGTGGTGAAATTAGAGTAATCGGAGCTACGACAATTGATGAATATAGAAAACATATTGAAAAAGATGCTGCCTTAGAACGTAGATTCCAGCCGGTTATGGTTGAAGAACCTTCAGAGGCAGAATGTATAGATATTCTTAAAGGAGTAAAGAAGCTTTATGAAGCTCATCATGGTGTAACTATTTCTGATGAAGCTGTTGAAGCTTCAGTAGAATTGTCATCTAGATATGTTGCAGATAGATTTTTACCTGATAAGGCTATCGATTTGATGGATGAATCTGCATCTAGACTTAGACTTAAAAATGCAAAGGTTTCTCCAAGATTAGTTGAACTTAGAGAGAAACTTAAGATGTCAGATAAGACTCTTGAAAATATTATTATTAGTGGCGATATTGATAAGGCTAGAAAATTCAGAGAAGAGACTGAAGCTGAAAGAGAAGAATTAAAGAAGCTTGAGAAGAGACTTTCTAATAAAAAGCCTGGAGCTAAAGATACACTTAAGGCAGAACATATCGCTGAAGTTGTTGCAGAGTGGACAAAAATTCCTGTTACGAGACTTACACAGTCAGAAACAAATCGACTTATGAATTTGGAAAAGACTCTCCATAAGAGAGTTATTGGACAGGATGAAGCAGTTAAAGCTGTTGCTAAAGCTGTTAGACGTGGTCGTGTTGGACTTAAAGCACCAGGACGTCCTATTGGTTCATTCCTTTTCTTGGGACCGACAGGTGTAGGAAAAACAGAAATTACTAAGGCACTTGCAGAATCTATATTCGGTAATGAAAGTGCTCTTATCCGTGTAGATATGTCGGAATACATGGAAAAATATAGTGTTTCTAAGATGATTGGTTCAGCTCCTGGATATGTTGGATATGAAGAGGGCGGACAGCTTGCGGAGAAAATTAGAAGACATCCTTATTCGGTTGTCCTTTTTGATGAAATAGAAAAAGCCCATCCGGATGTATTTAATATATTGTTACAGGTTTTGGATGATGGTCATATCACTGATTCGCAGGGACGAAAAGTGGACTTCAAAAATACTATAATTATTATGACAAGTAATGCTGGAGCATCAGCTATTATTGAACCAAAACATCTTGGATTTTCAACAGATAGCTCAGAAAAAGCTGATTATGAAGCTATGAAGAGCGGCGTTATGGATGAAATCAAGAGAACATTTAGACCTGAATTTTTAAACCGTATTGATGAAACAATCGTGTTTAAACCTTTGAATAAGAAGGATTTGGGCCAGATTGTAAAATTGCTTACAAAATCTCTTAAAGATAGATTGAAGGAGAATTTTGATATAACTCTTTCTATTGGAAGTGCAGCGAATGAAAGAATAGTTGAGATGGGATACGATCCTAAATACGGCGCTAGACCACTTCGAAGAGTTATTCAGACTCAGATTGAAGATGAACTTTCAGACCAGCTTCTTTACGGTTCTATAAAACGTGGAGATAAGGTCTCTGTATCTGTCAAAGATAAGAAGTTTGTTTTCAAGCCTTCTCGTTCTAAAGAGAAATAACTTAATTTGGGAAATATATATTAGCTATTTAATGGAGGAAGGAAAGATGTCTGTTGTAAAAGATTTAATTCAGAAAGAAACAGATGGAACAATCAGCTTTGGAGATTATACTCTAAATGAGAAATCAAAAAAGGGAGATTTTTCTCATAATGGTGATGTTTATAAGATTAAAACATATAACAAAATCACTAAATTAGAGAAAAATGATATGTTCGTTTACGAATCAGTTCCTGGAACTAGTGTTTCTCATTTATCTATAACAGATGATTTGGTAACATTTTCAGTCGAAGGACCAAGTGACGCAGAGGTTACTCTTGAATTAGTTCCTGAAACTGAATATTTTGTAAGTGTAGATGGTAAAGACAATGGTTCTTTAAAAACAAACTTAGGTGGAAAATTAACTCTTGCAATTAAACTTGATGGATCACCAGTAAAGGTAGAGATTAAAAAATAAGAATGGCAAAAGCAAAGACAATTTTTTTCTGTAAAGAATGTGGCAATGAATCTTCTAAGTGGATGGGACAGTGCCCGGCGTGTGGAGCATGGAACTCATTCACTGAAGAGAAAATTGATCCTATATCAAAGAAAACAGAAAAGGAAATTAGAAACGTAGAAACCCACACATTATCAGAAATTGTTTCAGTTCATGAAGAACGAGTGGGAACATCGATGGAAGAGTTTGACAGGGTCCTCGGAGGTGGAATCGTCCGAGGATCCTTAATTCTAGTTGGAGGAGATCCAGGTATAGGTAAATCAACTCTTCTTTTACAGACTTCAAGAGCACTAGGCGATGCTCATCATAAAGTACTTTATATATCGGGTGAGGAATCTCTTCAGCAGATAAAATTACGTGCAGATAGAATGGGCTCATTTAGTGATGATGTAGCTTTTCTCTGTGAGACTAATCTTTCTATTATAGATGGAGTTATTCGTAGAACTAAGCCAGAGGTGGTTATTATCGATTCTATCCAGACTATGTTTAATGAATCGGTAAATAGTGCACCTGGCTCAGTATCTCAGGTAAGAGAATCTACAGGTGTGCTTATGCAGCTTGCAAAGGGTCTTAATATAACTATTTTTGTAGTTGGACATGTGACAAAAGAAGGCGTGGTCGCAGGACCTCGTGTTCTGGAACACATGGTTGATACTGTTTTGTATTTTGAAGGAGATAGACATGCGTCATACAGAATCCTTCGTAGCGTGAAGAACAGGTTTGGATCAACTGATGAAATAGGTGTATTTGAGATGGTTACGTCAGGTTTAAATGAAGTAAAGAACCCATCAGAGTTTATGCTGGAAGGAAGAGCAGATGATGGCAACGGTTCTGTAGTAGCTTGCCAAATGGAGGGAACCCGTCCTATTCTTATGGAAGTGCAGGCTCTTGCTACACGATCAAATTTTGGAATGCCTCGACGAACATCTACAGGAATGGATTACAATAGGGTTAATCTTCTTATGGCAGTTTTGGAAAAAAGACTAGGACTAAAACTAGGAGACTTCGATTGCTATGTAAATATAGCTGGAGGTATTAAAGTATCAGAGCCTGCTGTAGATCTTGCTACATGTATTGCAATTATATCTTCATATAAAGATATGGTTATAGCTAAAGATACAGTTGCATTTGGAGAAGTAGGCTTAGGAGGAGAAGTGAGAGCTGTGTCTATGGCTGATCAGAGAATCAGAGAGGCAAAGAAACTTGGCTTCACTAATATCATTATGCCGCAGTCTAATCTAAAGGGGCTTAAGAATGTAGAAGGTGTAAATTTGATAGGCGTACGTAACGTTAAAGAAGTTATTTCTAAATTGTAAATAAAACACATACAATTCTGAAAAAATAGGTAAAATCAGACAAATAGAACTACTTCTAAAAAATACGCATTTTCCTGTTGACGGGGGCGTATTCGGGTGGTAATATAATACCTGCGCTGAGGGAGAGCGGTAAACAAAACGCCTCAGGAAGTGCAAAGAACATTGATAATTGAACAGTGAAACAACCTTGAAAGATTCCAAAGAATCAACAAGCGAATTTATGTTAAAGACATAAATACACGAACCAAAAGCAGTAAAACGCGAAGGATAAAGTTAGCCTTTATCTTGAACAGAGA
>JAIKZI010000058.1 GCA_024682375.1 Lachnospiraceae bacterium
TACTGCTAACTTTGATATTATTGGAAAATCAGGAGAGGATTTTTCATATATTCCTGTAATTCCTAGAAATGAACCATTAAACATCTCAATGATTACTCTTAAGGATGTTATAAGACAGACAATTTTTTCTATAGCTCCTAATGATAATAATAAGATTCTTACTGGAGAATTATTTGAGATTGAAGGAAATAGTCTTCGTGTAGTATCTCTTGATGGTCATCGAGTATCAATGAGAGTTGTAGAATTAAAGGAAAGTTATCCTGAAAACAAGAAGATTGTTGTTCCAGGAAAAACTCTTTTAGATGTTTCTAAGATTATTCAGGGTGATAGTGAAGATGAAGTTTCAATCTATATCACAAATAATCATATTATTTTCGAATTTGAAAAAACTACTGTTGTATCTCGTCTTCTTGATGGAGATTTTCTTTCTATTGAGCAGATGCTTTCGAAGGATTACAGCACAAAGGTAAAAATCAATCGTGTTCACTTATTAGATTGTATTGATAGAGCTTCACTTATGGCAAATGAAGGTGATAAGAAGCCTATTATTATCGATGTAAAGGATGAGAATCTAGAAATGAAGATTTCTTCATTTATCGGTTCTATGAATGAGCAGATTGACATCGCAAAGGAAGGTAAGGATATTACTATTGCTTTTAATCCTAAATTCCTAATCGATGCATTAAAAGTAATAGATGACGAAGAAGTAACTATTTATATGATTAATCCTAAGGCTCCTTGTTATATCAAGAATGATAAGGAATCATATTTGTATTTAATCCTTCCAGTTAACTTTGTATAAGGAGTTAAGATGGAAACTATTGATATTAGAGAAAATGAAGAATTTATAAGACTTGGTCAGGCTATGAAAAAAGCTGGATTAGTAGGATCAGGTATAGATGCAAAGTTTTTAATTCAAGATGGACAGGTAAAAGTAAATGGAGAGGTTGAAACTCGCCGTGGAAAGAAATTATATCCTGGAGATATTTTTGAATTTGATGGAACAGAAGTAAAGATAGCAGACTGATGATAATTAAATCTGTTGATTTATTAAACTTTAGAAATTATAAAGATCTTTCACTTATTTTTGACAGTGGAACTAATATTTTATATGGCAATAATGCTCAAGGAAAAACAAATCTCCTTGAAGCATTATATATGTCTGGAACGTCTAAATCATATAAGGGCGCTAAAGACCGAGAAATGATAAATTTCAATGAAAATGAAGCTCATATAAAGACTATTGTTGAAAAAGGTGATAGAGAATATAGAATTGATATTCATCTTAGAAAAAATAAGACCAAAGGAATTGCAATAAATAAAGTTCCAATCCGAAAAACAAGCGAGTTATTTGGAATATTAGATATGGTGTTTTTTTCCCCTGAAGACTTGAATATCATTAAGAATGGACCTTCTGAGAGAAGAAGGTTTATGGACAATGAGCTTTGCCAACTAGATAAGATTTACTTAAACGACTTAAAGAACTACTACAAGGCTCTAGACCAAAGAAACAAATTACTAAAAGATATATATGATCACCCAGAACTCAAGGAAACACTTGATATTTGGGATAAACAGTTAGTAACTTTTGGAAAAAATGTTATTAAAAGACGTAGTTTGTTTATAAGTGAGTTAAAAGAGATAACAACTGATATTCATAAAAAACTTACTAAAGGTAAGGAAGAATTAGAAATCAGTTACGAATGTGATTCAACATATGAAAATTTTGAGAATCGGGTTTTCTTAAATAGGGACCATGATATAAGATTTTCTACTACTTCTGTTGGACCTCATAGAGATGATATTTCTATAAAGGTTAAAAATGTTGATATGAGAAAATTTGGTTCTCAAGGACAACAGAGAACTTGTGCTCTATCATTAAAACTTTCAGAGTTAAAGCTTTTAGAAAATCACATTCATGAAAAACCTGTTTTATTATTAGACGATGTACTTTCCGAGTTGGACAAGGAAAGACAGTATGATTTATTAGACAGTATTTCAGATATACAGACTATAATTACATGTACAGGATTGGAAGATTTCGTTGAGAATAGATTTGAACTTAACAAAATTTTTCACGTGGTAAATGGAACGATATCCGATTACCAGATTTAGTTTAGAAAGGCATTGGTAAATTAATGGCTGAAGAAAGAGATTATGGAGCCGATCAGATTCAAATTCTTGAAGGTTTACAGGCAGTTCGTAAGCGTCCAGGAATGTATATTGGATCTACATCAGCAAGAGGACTTCATCATCTAGTTTACGAGATAGTTGATAACTCTGTAGATGAAGCGCTTGCAGGTTATTGTAAGCATATTCAGGTTGAAATTAATAAAGACCAGACTATCACTGTTACTGATGATGGACGTGGAATTCCAGTTGGTATTAATTCTAAAGCTGGAAAACCTGCTGTAGAAGTTGTATTTACTGTACTTCATGCAGGAGGAAAATTCGGCGGTGGAGGATACAAGGTATCTGGTGGTCTTCATGGTGTAGGTGCTTCAGTTGTTAATGCCCTTTCAGATTGGCTTGAAGTTGAAGTAAAGCGTGAAGGAAAAGTTTACAATCAGAGATATGAAAGAGGAAATACATGTTATCCATTAAAAGAAGTTGGTTCATGTGATGAATCTGAAACTGGTACAAAAGTAACTTTTAAACCTGATGCTACTATTTTTGAAACTGTAATATTTGATTACAATACTTTAAAAACAAGACTTCGTGAGACAGCATTCCTTACAAAAGGTCTTAAAATCACACTTAGAGATTTAAGAGATGATGAGATAAAAGAAGATGTATTCCATTATGAAGGTGGTATTAAGGAATTCGTTTCATACCTTAACAGAACTAAGTCTTCACTTTATCAGGAAGTAATTTATTGTGAAGGTATTAAAGATAATGTTATGGTTGAAGTTTCACTTCAGCATAATGATTCTTACGAAGAAACTTGCTACTCTTTTGTAAATAATATTATTACACCTGAAGGAGGTACTCATCTTTCAGGCTTTAGAAATGCGCTTACAAAGACTGTAAACTCATATGCTAAAGAACATAATATTATTAAAGAAAATGATCCACCTCTAAATGGTGAGGATATAAGAGAAGGTTTGACATCAATCATAAGTGTTAAGATTGAGGAACCTCAGTTTGAAGGACAGACAAAGCAGAAGCTTGGAAATTCTGTAGCTAGAGGAGCTGTAGATAGTATTGTTACTGAGCAGCTTACATATTTCTTTGAGCAGAATCCAAATGTTGCTAAGACAATTTGTGAGAAATCTCTTGATTCGATGAGAGCTCGTGAAGCTGCGAGAAAAGCTAGAGATTTGACTAGAAGAAAAACAGCTTTAGAGTCTACTGCTCTTCCAGGAAAGTTGGCTGATTGTACAGACAAAGATCCTAAGAATTGTGAGATTTTCATAGTCGAGGGAGATTCTGCCGGTGGTTCTGCTAAGACAGCAAGAAGCCGTGCTACACAGGCTATTCTTCCACTTCGTGGTAAGATTTTGAATGTAGAAAAGGCTAGAGAAGATAGAATTTATAGCAACGAAGAAATCAGAGCTATGATTACAGCCTTTGGTACAGGTATTAGAGAAGATTT
This sequence comes from Lachnospiraceae bacterium, assembly GCA_024682375.1. Lineage (GTDB taxonomy): Bacteria > Bacillota > Clostridia > Lachnospirales > Lachnospiraceae > Lachnocurva. The sequence continues at coordinate 3,596 of JAIKZI010000058.1, forward strand.
TGATATATCTAAGCTTAGATACGACAAAATTATTATTATGACTGATGCCGATGTCGATGGTGCTCATATTGCTACTTTGATGCTTACATTCCTCTATCGTTTCATGCCAGAGCTTATTAAGCAGGGACATGTATACCTCGCTACTCCTCCACTCTATAAAGTTGAGAAGAATAGAAAAGAATGGTATGCATATTCAGATGAAGAATTGAATAGAATTCTTGTTGAAATCGGTAGAGATGGAAACAATAAGATTCAGCGATACAAAGGACTTGGTGAGATGGATGCTGATCAGCTTTGGGATACAACAATGGATCCTGAAAAGAGAATTCTTAAGAGAGTAAATATGGATAATGATAATCCTCAGGATGTAGAAATTACATTCTCAACTCTTATGGGTGATCAGGTAGAACCAAGAAGAGAATTTATACAGGAAAACGCTAAATACGTACAGAACCTGGATATTTAGGAAGGCAATCTTTAATGGATGACAAAATTTTTGATCAGATTCATGAAGTAGATCTGAAAAAAACAATGGAAAACTCTTATATCGATTACGCAATGAGTGTAATCGCATCTCGTGCGCTTCCAGATGTAAGAGACGGACTTAAACCGGTTCAGAGAAGAGTTCTGTACTCAATGATCGAACTTAATAATGGACCAGATAAGCCACATCGTAAATGTGCCCGTATCGTAGGTGATACAATGGGTAAATATCACCCACATGGTGATAGCTCAATCTATGGTGCACTTGTTAATATGGCACAAGAGTGGTCAACACGCTATCCACTAGTAGACGGACACGGAAACTTCGGATCTGTCGATGGTGATGGTGCTGCTGCTATGCGATATACAGAGGCTAGACTCAGTAAAGTATCTATGACAATGCTTAAAGACATTGAAAAGGATACTGTAGATTTCATTCCTAACTTTGATGAAACTGAGAAAGAACCTACTGTTCTACCAGCTAGAATTCCAAATCTTTTAGTTAACGGTACACAGGGTATTGCCGTAGGTATGGCTACTAATATCCCACCACATAACTTAAGAGAAGTTATTTATGCTGTAGAAAAAATCATCGATAATAAGGTGAATGAAAATAGAGAAACTGATATCGATGAACTTATGGAAATCGTAAAAGGACCTGATTTCCCAACTGGCGGTGAAATTCTTGGACATTCAGGAATTGAAAGTGCTTATAGAACTGGTCGTGGCAAAATAAAGGTTCGTGCTGTAACTGAAATAGAGCCAATGGCTAATGGAAAAAATAGAATTATCGTAACTGAACTTCCATATATGGTTAATAAGGCTAGACTTATTAAGTATATTGCTGATCTTCAGAGAGATAAAAAAATCGATGGTATCACTGATCTTAGAGATGAAACATCTAGAGAAGGTATGAGAATTGTTATCGAACTTCGTAGAGATGTAAATCCTAATATTATGTTAAAGAAGTTGTTTAAACATACTCAGTTACAGGATACATTCGGTGTTATTATGCTAGCTCTTGTAGATAATCAGCCTAAGATTTTAAATCTTAAGGAAATTCTTGAACTTTATCTAAAGCATCAGGAAGAGGTTATTACAAGAAGAACAAAATATGATCTTAATAAAAAAGAAGAACGTGCTCATATCTTAGAAGGATTATTGATAGCTCTAGATAATATTGACAGAGTTATTGAAATTATCAGAGGATCTGAAAATGTTCAGGCTGCAAAGGCTGCTTTAATTGCTGAATTTGGTCTTTCTGAGGCTCAGTCACAGGCCATTGTAGATATGCGTCTCCGTGCCCTTACAGGTTTGGAAAGAGGCAAGATTGAGGCAGAATACGCTCAGTTAAAGAAGGAAATTGAAGAATTGAAGGCAATTCTTGCTGACAAGAACCTTCTTCTAGGTGTTATTAAAGAAGAGATTCATGAAATTGCTGAAAAGCATGGAGATGATAGACGCTCTTCTATTGGATTTGATGAAGACGAAATTTCAATTGAAGATTTGATTCCAGATACAAGTGCTGTAGTTACATTTACAAAGCTTGGATATATCAAGAGAATGGCTGAAGATAATTTTAAGGCTCAGAATCGTGGTGGTAAGGGAATCAAAGGAATGGAAACAATCAACGATGATTATATCGTTGAACTTATGATGACTAGAACACATCATAATCTCCTATTCTTCACTAATAAAGGTAGAGTATATAGACTTAAGACATACCAGATTCCAGAAGGATCTAGAACAGCTAGAGGTACAAATATCGTAAATCTAATACAGCTTCAGCCTGATGAAAAGGTAACTTCTATGATTCAGATGAAGAGTTTAGATGATGGTGAATTCCTCATTATGGCAACTAAGAATGGTATAGTTAAGAGAACTAAGCTCTCAGCATATGCTAATATTCATAAAAATGGTCTTATGGCTATAAGATTACGTGACGATGATAAACTTATTGAAGTAAAGAAGACATCTGGAAATGATGACATCATGTTATTCACTAAGTTTGGTCAGAGTATTAGATTTAATGAAAATGATGTTAGAAGCACAGGCCGTGACTCTATGGGTGTAATAGGTATGTCTCTAATTGACCAGGATAATATTATTGCTATGCAGAATACAAACGAAGGTGAAAGCCTTATGATTGTATCTAAGAAGGGTCTTGGAAAGTGTACAAAGATATCAGAATTTGCTACTCAGCGTAGAGGTGGTAAAGGTGTTAAGTGCTATCGTATACTTGAAAAAACAGGTAATCTAGCAGGCGTTAAGGCTGTTCATAAAGATGATGAAATGATGATTATTACAACAGAAGGTATAATCATTAGAATTCGTGTAAATGAAACTGCCCTTTCTGGCCGTGTAACTAGTGGTGTTAAACTAATAAATCTTAAAGATGATATTGAGGTTGCTAGTATCGAAATTGTTCGTGGTGAAAAAACAGAACCTGATGAAGATACTACAGTAGAATCATCTGAGAAAACTTCAGAGGAATAGTTTTAAAAGAAGGACTTTTAGTCCTTCTTTTTTTAATTAGGTAGGAAAAATGTTTTTATATATGGAACAGAAATAAACTTTGATACAGAACCTTTTGAATCCTAAAGTATACATAATTAAAAAAGTGTTGAAATATCTATATTTTTCCAAAATAACGTTTGACATTCACTCCTACTTCCGATACAATATCATTTGCATTTGTTTAATAGGAAACGATAAAGCAATTCGGAGAAGTACTCAAGTGGCCGAAGAGGTGCCCCTGCTAAGGGTATAGGTCGGGAAACCGGCGCGAGGGTTCAAATCCCTCCTTCTCCGTTTAGAACTCCTAGAAACACATTAGGAGTTCTTTTTATGTGATTTATTATCACTTTGAAGCTTGAAATACCTTTCTATTTATAGGAAAAAAGCTTCAAAACATAAATTTAAGAAAAAAATAAAAAAATCTTAAATTTATGGTTGACAACCTTCTGGTTGTTTGATAATATATTACCTGCGCTGCTGATGAGGCACACAACAAACGCCCCACACAAGCAGCAAGAACATTGATAATTGAACAGTGAAACAACCTTGAAAGATTCCAAAGAATCAACAAGCGAATTTATGTTAAAGACATAAATACACGAACCAAAAGCAGTAAAACGCGAAGGATAAAGTTAGCCTTTATCTTGAACAGAGA
>JAIKZI010000061.1 GCA_024682375.1 Lachnospiraceae bacterium
CTTCCAAATTCTCGATTGATAGTAATTACAGGAATCATAATAACCTCCTTTGTAAGTCCCCTAATGCTGTCTTAATTAATTATAGCATTTTTGTGGTAAAATGGTTAGGTCTCATTTCTGTTATGGGACAGATCAGATTGATAAAGGTGTTTAGAATATGAAGACTAATTATATAAGAATGTCAAAGTCGATTTATTATGATGAGGTTGATGTAGACTGTTCAGATATTTCGGGAACGAACTGTTATTGTGATGATGTTGCTATGGAAAAAATAGAGGAAAGGCTTATTGATGTGCCTCTATGCGGAATTCACTATATAGATTCAGGTAATTATCATTATATGACATTACCGTTTCTACGTAGGATAGATGAAGATTTTGTCCTCGTCGTGTTTGATAATCACACAGATTATCAGGAAGTAGCTTTTGGTGGGTTGACATCATGTGGAGCGTGGATCAGAGAGGCTGTCGATACTATTCCTAGATTGAAACAGGTTGTTTTGATTGGTGCTGAGGCAGCAGCATGTGAGGAAACTGAATTTGACGATAGAGTTTCCTGGCTGGGATGGAATCAGAACGGGAAGTTCGTGAATTCTGAAGGAATTAGTGTAGAAAAGTCAGATGTACTGGATTATGTTGGAAATAAGTTGGATGAGAATCTTCCTGTATATATTTCGGTAGACAAGGATGTATTAGCTCGAGAAGAATGTAAAGCGGATTGGTCACAGGGGGTTATGACTCTGGCAGATTTACGGGTTGCACTGTCTTTTTTCAAAGAGAAAAACATACTCGGGATTGATGTTTGCGGCGGTCCGGATGATTTAGAAGATTATGAAGGAAATGAATCAAATCGTGAGGTTGATGAGGTTATTAAGGAAATATTTCGCGGTTGATTTTTCCGGTTAATGTTTTATACTGACTTTTATCGAAAACTTTAGTTGAGTTAGAGATTGATTAGAGGGGTTTATTATGACAAATATGGAAACTATGCGCTCTCGATATCTACATCGATTGTCACAGATTTTTCCCAATATAGCATCAGCGTCGACTGAAATTATTAATTTATCATCTATTTTGAATCTTCCTAAGGGTACAGAGCATTTCATAACGGATATTCATGGAGAGTATGAGGCCTTCCTGCATGTTTTAAAGAATGGATCAGGGTCAGTCCGTATTAAGGTTACGGAGCTCTTTGGAAAGACGCTTTCGGATGATGAAATACGTGAACTTTGTACGTTGATTTATTATCCTACGGAGAAAATTGATTTAGTTGCAAAGTCAAAGACTAAAGAGGAAATGGAGAAGTGGTATCGCATAATGCTGTACCGCTTGATAACTGTGTGTAAATATACAGCCAGCAAATATACCCGTTCAAAGGTTAGAAAGGCGATGCCGTCTGATTTTGCATATGTAATCGATGAGCTGATTACTGAGAGAAGTGATAGTTCGAACAAGGAAGCGTACTACGAGGAGATTATTAATACCATCATTCGTACGGGTCAGGCTGATAGATTGATAGCCGCACTTTCACATTTGATTCCTAGACTTACTGTGGATCATCTACATGTTCTGGGTGATATCTATGATAGAGGTAGCGGTGCTCCGGATATTATGGACAAGCTTATGGAGCATCATAATCTAGATATCCAGTGGGGAAATCATGATATGGTCTGGATGGGAGCGTCTATAGGACAACCGTTATGTATAGCAAATGTAATCCGAGTTTCTGCGCGTTATGGAAATCTCGATACTATAGAAGATAATTATGGAATCAATCTCCTTCCACTTGCTTCATTTGCGGAAAAGGTTTATGGGGATGATCCGTGTGATTGTTTTGTTATCAAAGATATGGAGAATTCCTACGATACAGATATCACTATGAATATGAAGATTCATAAGGCTATTTCTGTTATTCAGTTTAAATTGCAGGGACAGTTTGCGCTTGAGCATCCTGACTGGAGTTCGTCTGAGGATAGAGCTGTATTTAATCGTGTAGATTTCGATAAAGGTATTTTTTCCGAAGATGGAAAAGAATACAAGATGCTTGATAGGAATTTCCCGACAGTTGATCCGGCAGATCCTAATCGTTTGACACCGGAAGAAGAGGATGTTATGAATCGCTTGATAGCTGGATTTACACGTTGTAAGCGATTGAAGGAACATATGAATTTCCTGCTGAGTCATGGTTCACTGTACAAGGTTATAAATGGGAATTTGTTATATCACGGTTGTATGCCGTTGAATAAAGATGGCTCATTTCGTGAGGTGACGCTATGGGGTGAGTCTTTGTCAGGACGTGCGCTATATGACAAATTGGATTATTATGTGCGTCGAGCTTTTCTGGCTAGAAAGGCTGAGAATCGAGAACGCGCAAAAGATATCCTGTGGTGGATTTGGACAGATATGGACTCACCGCTGTTTGGAAAATATAGGATGGCGACTTTTGAGAGGTACTTTCTGGCGGATACGAATAGCCATAAGGAGGAGAAGAATCCTTACTATTCACTACTGAATAATGAGCATATAGTTGAACAGATTCTTCATGAGTTTGATCTCTATGAGAATGCTCATATCGTGAATGGTCACGTACCTGTGAAGCGCGAGGAAGAACCTATTCATTGTCATGGAAAGCTCTTGATAATCGATGGGGGATTTTCGAGGGCTTATCAGAGAGAGACAGGAATCGCGGGTTATACTTTGACTTATAATTCGTGGGGACTTCGTTTGGTGTCGCACGAACCTTTTACATCGACGGAGGATGCTATAAGCAAGGATTCTGATATTCATTCGAGTGATATGTGGATTGAAAAATACCCGGAGCAGCTTACAGTACGTGATACGGATACTGGGCGAGCTATTCAGGAAGAGATAGATGAGCTTTATGAGCTTTTGGGCGCGTATAGACATGGAGAGATTGTGGAGAAGTAGGAAGATTTGAGATCGTGTGCGTTTCGATAAAGTGTTATAGTATATTAGGTATATTAAGATATAGAAAAGGAATAACTACATGGATATTGCAGCAAAAATCGCAGATGAATTAGAGATTAAGAAGTGGCAGGCAGAGGCCGCTATTACACTTATAGATGAAGGAAATACTATTCCTTTTATTGCACGTTATAGAAAAGAAAAGACGGGAGAACTTCATGATGATGTTCTTCGTACTTTGGGTGAGAGACTTACATATCTTAGAAATCTTGAGGAGATGAAGGAGAAGGTTCTTTCTTCTATCGAGGAGCAGGGAAAGCTTACTCCAGAACTTAAGAAGGCTATTGAGGCAGCACAGACACAGGTTGCTATCGATGATTTATATAGACCTTATAAGAAGAAGAGAAGAACTCGTGCGATGATTGCGAAGGAGAAGGGCTTGGAGCCACTCGCAAATATCATTACACTTCAGATGACAGATAAGTCACTGGCTGAGCTTGCTATGGAATATGTTTCTGAGGAGAAAGAAGTTCCTACAGTTATGGATGCACTTAATGGTGCGAAGGATATTATTGCTGAGGGAATTTCAGATGATGCTGATTATAGAACTCATATTAGAGAGTTGACTATAAAGAAGGGAAACATTGAATCTGTAGCGAAGGATAAGGAAGCTAAGTCTGTTTACGAAAACTATTATGAGTTTTCTGAGCCGGTTTCGAAGATTGCTGGATTTAGAGTTTTGGCTTTGAATCGTGGTGAGAAGGAGAAGTTCCTTCAGGTTAAAATTAATGCTCCAGAAGAAGATATTTTAAACTATCTGGAGAAGAAGGTTATTGTTAAGGATAATCCGAATACAAATGAGGTTTTAAGAGAGGCTGTTTCTGATAGTTATTCTAGACTCATCGCTCCATCAATCGAGAGAGAAGTTAGAAATATGCTTACTGAAAATGCTGAAGATAAGGCTATCGATGTATTTAAGAAGAATTTGTCTGGACTTCTTATGCAGCCACCAATTGCTGGACTTACAGTGTTAGGATGGGATCCTGCCTTTAGAACAGGATGTAAGTTGTCTGTTGTAGATCCTACGGGAAAGGTTTTGGACACAGCGGTTATCTTCCCAACAGCTCCTACAAATGAGCAGAAGATAAAGGCCGCTAAGACAAAATTCTTGTCTTTGATAAAGAAGCATAATATTGATTTGGTTTCACTTGGAAATGGAACTGCATCACGTGAGTCTGAACAGCTTATTTGTGAATGGATAAAAGAAGCTGATCATAAGGTTTCATATCTTATTACAAATGAGGCGGGGGCGTCTGTTTATTCCGCATCTGCACTTGCTACTGAAGAGTTCCCTGAGTTTGATGTAGGACAGAGAAGTGCTACTTCTATGGCCAGACGTGTTCAGGATCCTTTGGCTGAACTTGTAAAGATTGATCCTAAGTCTCTTGGAGTAGGTCAGTATCAGCATGATATGAATCAGAAGAAACTCAATGAAGCACTTTCAGGTATCGTAGAATCTTGCGTTAACAATGTAGGTGTAGATTTGAATACGGCTTCTTTTTCCCTGCTTGAATATGTGTCTGGAATTACAAAGACCACAGCGAAGAATATCGTAAGTTATCGAGAAGAGAACGGTACTTTCAAGAACAGAAAAGAGCTTTTGAAGGTTCCTAAGATGGGCCCGAAGGCTTATGAGCAGTGTGCCGGATTCCTTCGTATCAGAGATGGTGAGAATGCGCTTGATGCTACAGGAATTCATCCTGAGAGTTATGAGGCAGCAGAGGTCATCCTTAAGGATCTCGGAATTACTGAGAAGGAAATCGGATCACCTATTACTATGATGCCCGATTTCAAGAATAAGTTGAAAAAAGAAGGCTCAAAGGATAATGCCGAAAAACTAGGTGTAGGTGAGATTACTTTGAAGGATATTTTGAAGGAAATCGTAAAGCCAGGTCGTGATCCTAGAGAAGAGCTTCCTAAGCCGGTACTTCGTTCAGATGTACTTTCTATGGAAGATTTGAAGAGTGGAATGATTCTAAAGGGAACGGTACGAAATGTTGTTGATTTTGGAGCTTTTGTCGATATAGGTGTCCATGAAGACGGACTCGTACATGTTTCAAAACTTACAAATAAGAAGTTTGTAAAAGATCCTACAGAGGTTGTAAGTGTTGGAGATGTTGTAGAGGTAAAGGTTTTAGACGTTGATAAAGAACGTGGAAGAATTGCACTTACTATGATTATTTAAAGTTCATTTTAGGTTTTAGGTTCATCATAGAGTGGACCTAAAATAATATGAATTTAAAGAGGTGTATTTGTGGATAATAGTGTAGATATAAACAGTATTTATGGTGATAAAATCTATGAAATGGAAAAGGTCATGATGGATGCTGTTTCTAAATTGGATGATTTTAGAAAAGAAGAGACAGAGGTTTTAAAAGAAGATCCTATAGAACATCTGGCTTATAGGATTAAGTCGGATAAAAGTATGAGAGAAAAGTGCAGGAGAAGGGGAATCTCTGAAAATAGAGAGAATGCGCTTAATGTTTTAACCGATGCGATTGGACTCAGAATTGTTTGTCCTTTTCGAAGTGATGTGTATTTGATGGTGAAGAAGATAAAAGAATCTTCAGATTTTGAGATAGTCGAGGAGAAGGATTATATCAAACATTCGAAAGAGAATGGATATCGAAGCTATCATATGATAACTAGATTTGAAGGCTATTTTATTGAAATCCAGTTACGTACTATATCTATGGATACATGGGCAGCGCTTGAACATCAGATGAAGTATAAGAAGACTGTAAATGGAAATCAGGAGTTGATTTCATCTGAATTAAAACGATGTGCAGACAGTTTAGCGTCAACAGATATTTCAATGCAGACGCTGAGAGATTTGATCCATTCTATGGATGATATCGAAGAATAAAAAAAGAGGGAATATTTGAAATGAGAGTTTTACTAGCAGAGGATACGAAAGATTTGAACCAGGTCGAAACTGCAGTTCTTCAGAGAGAAGGATTTGAAGTGGTTTCTTGTTTAGATGGAGACACGGCATTCGAGGCAGCTAGAAACGAGAAATTCGATATTGTAATTTTAGATATCATGATGCCGGGAAAGTCTGGCCTGGAAATTTTAAAAGATATGCGTGACAGAAATGATGATACTCCTGTCATGTTACTTACAGCTAAGGGTGAGATTGACGATAGAGTAAAGGGCTTAGACTGCGGAGCAAACGATTATATGGTGAAGCCTTTTTCCATAAAAGAATTTTTAGCCAGAGTCAGAGTTATTGAAAGAACTATGGGAGCTGGCAAGGAAAGAGTTATTTCTTATGGCGATTTAAAGCTATCTACTGAAGATTATTCTATTACTTCGGAAAATTCTGTTGGATTATCGAGCAAGGAATTTTTACTTTTAAAACTTCTGATGAAGAATACAGATAGAGCTTTGAGCACAAAATATATTATTGAGCATGTGTGGGATGATGAAGAAAGTGCCAATGAAGACACTGTTTGGCTTTACATCGCATATCTTAAGAGCAAACTTGAGTGTATATCTTCAAGCGTTTCAATTTCTGGGGACAAAGGCGGAGAGTTTAGACTTTGCGAGGAGTAGATTATGGGAATGCATCAGGTTAACAAGTTAAGACAGCGATTTGTTATAGCAGCCATGGTTTCATTTGCAATTGTAATTCTTGTGATTGGACTTGGAATCAATATGACGGTTGTTAGCCTTAATCGCGCCCAGATTAGAAAGACTCTGGATCACATCGTAAATACTGAATCTTCAAATCAGTTTTCCAAAGAAGATCACAATGGAAATAATAGTTCTTTTTTAGAGTATAATCCCTTCCATATACAGCTTATGGACAATGTGCAGTTCTATAAGGTTAGTATTCGGGGAAAAAATATAACCATCAATAATTCTAATATGATTTCAAGTTCTGATGAGGAAATCATTGAATCTGCAAAACATATTGAAGCTATGAAATCCAATTTTGGTGTAGATGGAATTTATAGTTATGAGAGAGTTGAAAAGGCGAATGGTACTACAGTTATTGCAGTAGTAAATTATTTGGAAACACTGAATAACTGTCGTAGACTTTTGTACTTAACAGTAATATTTGGAATTTTGATTTTAGTAATTTTATATTTCTTAGTGAGACATTTTTCTTATATTGCTGTAAGACCGGAGATTGAGTCGGATAGAAGACAGAAGGAATTTATTACGAATGCCAGTCATGAACTAAAAACTCCGCTTGCGGTAATAAAAGCAGATGCTGAATACTTGGAAATGTTGGCTGGAGAAAATGAATGGTCGAAGGCTATTATGAATCAGACTGATAGAATGAATGGTTTGATTCAGAATCTGGTTATGATTGCTCGAGGAGATGAGACCGAAGAGGAGGAAATCGCTGAGGTCAATGTTTCTAAGGTAGTGAGTGAAATCATAGAACCATTTATGGGACTCGCAGAACGAGAAAAAAAACAGGTCGTTATGCATGTAAACAGCAATGTCAAATTTAGATTTGAAGCTAATCAGATTCGTATGCTTACTTCGATTCTTGTTGACAATGCGATCAAATACTGTGATGATAATGGGAAAATCGAAATTTCTCTATCTCAAAAGAAGGTAGGAAAGCCGATTACTTTTACAATTTCAAATTCCTATGCTGAAGGTGAGAATGTCGATTATACGAAGTTCTTTGAAAGATTCTTTAGACAGGATAAATCTCATAACATCAACGGTACGGGAGGTTATGGAATTGGCCTTTCTGTTGCGGAGTCAATCTGCAGAAAGAATGGTGGACAGATAAGGGTTGCTTGGAAAGAAGGAGTTATCACATTTACGTGTATACTCCGGGGAGAAAGAAGATGAAAGAAAGAGAAAGTTTTGGAAGTCGATTAGGCTTCCTTTTAGTCAGTGCAGGTTGTGCAATTGGAATTGGTAATGTATGGCGTTTCCCATACATCACTGGAAAATATGGTGGAGCGGTTTTCGTTTTATTCTATTTATTTTTCCTGTTTATACTAGGATGGCCTGTTATGACTATGGAACTCGCAGTTGGCCGTGGGTCTAAACTTTCAGCCGGTGCAGGAATGCAGAAGCTGGCTGGTGAGAATGGAAAAAAATGGAGCGGATTTCGTATTTTTTCCTTCATAGGAAACTTCATTCTGATGATGTATTACACTACAGTAGCAGGATGGATGTTATCATATGTTTTTGAAATGGCAAGAGGAACATTTGAAGGCGTGTCTATGAAGGGCGCGGCTAAAATTTTTTCCGAAGTCATGGATAGACCTGGCTATATGATTTTCTGGATGTTGATTGCAATTGTTCTAGGATTCATTGCTGTAGGCCGTGGTCTTGAGAATGGTGTTGAAAAGATTACTAAAGCGATGATGATTGCACTTTTTGTGCTTATGAGTGTGCTTGCGATTAGATCTCTATTTTTAGCAGGCGGTAGTGAGGGACTTAAGTTTTATTTGCTCCCAGATATCAATAAAGCTTTAGATAACGGAATCTGGTCAGTGATTTCTGCTGCGATGGGACAGGCGTTCTTTACATTATCAGTTGGTATCGGTTCAATTGCAATTTTTGGAAGTTATATCGATAAGAAACATTCTCTTCCAAAGGAATCTATGACAATCATTCTTTTAGATACTTTTGTCGCTATTATGTCTGGCCTTATTATTTTTCCGGCATGTTTTGCTTACAATGTAAAACCTGATGCAGGCCCATCACTTATTTTTGTGACACTGCCTGAAGTTTTTGAAAGAATGCCAGCCGGAAGAATCTGGGGAACTCTTTTCTTCGTATTCATGTGCTTTGCATCGATGTCGACTGTAATTGCAGTTTTTGAGAATATCGTATCTATGCTTATGGATAATACAGGAATGTCTAGAACTAAATCTGTAATTATAAATATGATTGCAATGATCATTCTTTCACTTCCTTGTCCACTTGGCTTTAGCGTTTTATCCAATATCCATCCTTTGGGAAATGGAACAACTATTATGGATTTCGAGGACTTCATCGTTTCAAATAATATGCTTCCAATTGGATGTATTGTTTTCATCATATTCTGTACAACAAGATATGGTTGGGGACTTAAGAACTTTCTTGAAGAAGCAAATACCGGTGAAGGTATGAAGATGTCCAAAAAACTCGGATGGTATTTAAAATTCGTTCTACCGATTTTGGTAGCTATATTGATTATCATGGGATACTTAGATGTATTCGGTTGATATTTAGGAAAAAAGAAACCAGACTTTCGATTGGAAGTCTGGTTTTTTCGTTATTGCTATTTCTTATTTTTGGTTTTTATGGTTTTTATAGGGAGTTTAAAAATAGTTTTTACTAGGTAATTATAAACCAAGCATATCGTAGATTCCGTCTACGTCGTGTACACCAACTTCCTGTTTCTTCATCTCACCGTTTTCGATAAGAACTAAGTTAGGAATTGACATAACTCTGTACTTCTGTGCAAGTTCTGGGTTTTCATCAACGTTTACCTTGCAGAACTTAGCTTCTTTGATTTCGTCTGAAGCTTCGTCAAAGATAGGTCCCTGCATTTTACAAGGTCCACACCATGTTGCCCAGAAATCGATAAGAACTGGCTTATCTGAATTAAGTACTTCGTTTTCAAATGTATCCTGAGTTACATTAACAACTGCCATAATAATACCTCCAATATATGTAATTAAATTGAATTCTTAAGTTACGGTTGAGTGTTAAACCCATTCGAATGTTTTCAACCTGATGACATCATAACATCTAATTTTAATTTATGCAATAGCAAAATTATATTTTACAAAATATTAATTTTGAGTTATTATACTTTTCCAATGAGAGAAGTTGCTATACCTGCAAGTATAGTTAGATGTATCGGGTAGAACAAATAGAAGAAATATTTTATCTGTTTTCCCTTACTTCCATTGTAGAAGTAGATAAAGATTATATCAAAGATTGCAAACATTTCTGACTGATCTATGGTTACAGTCAGAAAGAGAACAGCGATTAAAAGAGCAATCTCTCTGCTTCTAGGATAGAAGGTATAAATAATAAAGATTGCTACAACACCAGGTGCATTATAGTCTGTATGTAAAAGTATTGACGTTGCCATGGCAACAACAAGTACTGACATAACAGATGTAAAATACAGAATCAAGTTAGTTATGTTTATTGTAAAATTGGAGTTGTAGTACCAGAACTTTTCACGAATCATTTTAGTGATAGCGATTGTGAGAAGTCCGATTGCCAGAGTAAAGAAAACGTTTTGAGCGTTTAGCTCTATCAGTTTTCTTTGAAATGCCAAATCAAAAGGAATTTCGGATATTAAGGCAAAAATACAGAGGCGCAGGAGATATTTTTTCCAATTACGTGTATGTAAAAAGCCCTCTACTATTAGAAAACAGAAAAGAGGAAAAGCCAATCTTCCAATGTCACGGCATATGTAATCTATATGTAGTAAAGTTTGGAATTGTGAATTTGATAGATTGTTTGGTGCAGAAAGAATAGGTTCTATAACGGCGGCACCGATATGATCTATTAACATGGAAACTATTGCGATTATTTTTAAAGTTAATCCGGAAAAATTCTTTTTCATGTTCTTTCTCCTGTTTAAGTCTATGCGCTTGATTATATCATAATGATACTTGCAGTTGGAAATGGAAACTCATATAATCACTTTATGGGAGTTTATTTGATTTTTTTCTAATGAGAAGGAGGAAAAGAAATGAAGAATTATTTTGATCTCAAAGGACAGGTCGCTCTTGTAACAGGATGCTCAACTGGACTTGGTGTACAGATGGCAAAGGCTCTTGCAAACCAGGGCGCTTCAATCGTTGCACTTGCTAGACGTAAGGAAAAGATTGATGCAGTTGCTAAGGAAATTGCAGATGAGTTTGGGGTAGAGACACTTGCAGTTCAGTGTGATATCACAGATACAGAGATGGTTGATAATGCAGTAAAGACTATTATGGATCATTTCGGAAGAATTGATATTCTTGTAAATAATGCAGGTACAGGTGCAGTTGCACCAGCAGAGGATATCACTGATGCGCAGTTTGAAGGCGAGATGAATGTCGATCTCTTTGGATCATTTAGAGTAGCTCGTGCCGTTGCTAAACAGGCTATGATTCCTGCTAAGTATGGAAGAGTTATTAATATCGCATCTATGTATGGTCTTGTTGGTAACAAAATTGCCGGAAGTGCACCATACCACGCAGCAAAGGGTGGCGTTGTAAACCTTACACGTGCTCTTGCAGCTGAATGGGGTAGCAAGGGAATTACAGTAAATGCAATCTGCCCTGGTTACTTCTACACACCACTTACAAAAGAAACTCTGGATTCAGACTTCTTCCAGGCAAATGCCAAGACAATGATTCCAGAGGAAAGATATGGAAATGAAGGCGAGCTCGATTCAGCAGTAATCTTCCTCGCATCACAGGCATCATCATACGTAAACGGAGTCAACCTCCCAGTCGATGGTGGCTACACAGCCATGTAA
>JAIKZI010000059.1 GCA_024682375.1 Lachnospiraceae bacterium
ACTCTGATTCCAATACCTTGAAAGGCTGTCCTCGATATATGGATTGGAAAGATGAGTGTATTTCTGCGTAGTAGAGAGATGTTCATGCCCCATAATCATTCTTACAACGCTTACATCCATTCCAGACTGAACAAGGTTGGAGCAAAATGTATGTCTCAGATCGTGGAAGTTAAAGTCAAAGCTATTTTTATTATATAAACACGCTCTTTTATCTCCATTTTATACTGAGTATTTTGAATATCATTTTTTTCTGTATCATACAGGTATCACGGAGTATAATTCTATATCCACTCATGAATCTGTGCTCCCACATCTCTCTTCTTTTTTCGCAAGAAATATTCAAGAACTAATTACTTTTACCTCTACTCTTTTTCATTTTAATTGTTTTACAAAACCAAGAGTACTCAAAGGATCTATCATTTTTTAATCTTTTTTCCGAATCATCAACTGAACTCGAAAAATAATCTTCTGATGGCACTGTTCTAACATATCTTTCGTTTTCTTTTTTAAACACAGTCTCAAATTCATTAACTGGCACATATGCTCCCTCAACTATATCACTGTCTACCAAAGATATTACATATTCTTCACCACATTTAGGATACTCTTTTTGAATTAGTCTTTTTTCAATAAAGGTTTTGCCCCAATCCTTCTTCTTTATTTCTTTAAATCGTTCTGCATCATTATAATAATCAACTTCTTGTTTCACAGTCATATATCCACCATACATCATAACTGTATTAATCGTATTTTTTTCCATATCACCTTTTAAACTATCCGCAACTCTAAAAGACAGTACTGTATATGGCATCCCATCAATCACAGTAAAATCTACCTTGTCCACAGTTCCCCGTACTATATATTTTGAGTTATCATATATTTCTTCAAATGTTTGACATCTTGTTTTGAAAGAAGCCTCCGCTTTCAAACTTATCACATTATCTTTACTTACTTTATGAGTATCCAATGTATCTATTTTTACTGTTTTATTCTTAGTAACTTCTTCACTTTTAGAATAATTCTCTCTTGAAACAATATCCTGCTTTTTGTTTTCATCCGATGATAAAACCTCGTTTTTGCTACAGCCAACTGTTATATTTGCAACAATCAGCATAAAAAATAAAACAAATAACTTTTTCATTTAAATCTCCTCGTATTATATAGTAGTAGTTTTTAGAGACCCTCTCCAAGGTCTTTATAACTATTAAGTCATAGTCTTGTCTTTACCTCTTCCGTAGATTCGACTATGATATATGAGATGCTGTGGATTGGTTCAACTTTCCTACCACTTGATGGTTTTAATAATCTTTATCAAAGAATTAAATCCGTTATGGAAGATATAACAAAAGTAAAAGTAGGGCTAGAAGCCACTGGACACTATAATTACAATCTTTTAGGATATCTCGTTGATAAAGGTTTGGCCGCCTATGTTATCAATCCGTTACATACAAATCTATACAGAAAAAGTCTAAGCCTTAGACAGACGAAAACGGATAAGGTAGATGCCCGTACAATTGCTTCTATGCTAATGTCTGATGTGAACTTAAAGTCCTACTCAGACACATCGTACCATAACGAAGAGCTCAAGTCACTAACACGTTATCGCTTTGATAAAGTTAAGGAACGTGCACAGCTCAAACAGTCGATTTCTCGCCTTGTATGCATCCTATTTCCAGAACTGGAAAAGCTCGTTCCAACTCTTCATCAGAATTCTGTATATGAACTTCTTTACGAATTCCCTGGAGCAAAGCACGTAGCTAATGCTCATCTTACAAGGTTATCTAATCTTGTAGAAACAGCTTCCAAAGGCCATTACACCAAAGATACAGCTATTATGTTCAGAGAAGCTGCAAGAACTTCCATAGGCTCGAATATGCCAGCAAAATCTCTCGAGTTAAAGCACACAATTAAACTTATCCGTGAGCTTGATTCTGAGATTGACGAAATTGAAACCGAAATCAAAACCATTATGGATGAAATCAATTCTCCAATTCTTAGTATACCTGGTATCAGTTACCGTATGGGAGCTATGATTGTTTCAGAAATCGGAGATTTCAGTCAATTCGATTCTCCCGATAAAATACTTGCTTTTGCAGGGATGTCTCCCTCAACATATCAATCTGGTCAATTGGATAACTGTCACTCTCGTATGGAAAAACGCGGTTCAAGATACCTTCGTTATGCACTATATAATGCTACTGCTTACGTATGTCTATGGGATCCGACATTTAAAGCTTACTTGGCCAAAAAACGAAGTGAAGGCAAGCATTATTATGTTGCCATATCCCATGCTGCAAAGAAGCTTGTTCGACTCATTTATAAACTCGAAACCTCTGGGCAACAATACATAAAAGCCGTCTAATTATTCCAATATCATATCTTCTTGTCAGAGCACCATTACTTG
>JAIKZI010000069.1 GCA_024682375.1 Lachnospiraceae bacterium
CTGTACAGTAACAAAGTCTGGCCGTACAGCTCATTATGTAGCTAAGTATCGTCCAACAGCACCAATCATTGCTGGTTCTATGTCTAGAAAGGTTTACCGTCAGATGGCAATCGAATGGGGTGTTATTCCAATCCTCATCGATGAACAGCATGAAGCACAGGATCTTATCGATCACGTTGTAGAACGTGCAGAAGAAGAAAGCCTCGTAGCTAAGGGCGACACAGTTGTAATCACAGCTGGTGTACCTGTAGGTGTTTCTGGTATGACAAACCTGATCAAGGCTACTGTAGTAGAATAATTACTACGTTAAATGGTGTATTTAAACCTCGGAACTTTATAGTTCCGGGGTTTTTGCTTGTAAAAAACAGGGGAGTAACAGTATAGTAAAAAGTGGGAAGTGAGTGAGCAAAAAGAGCACCTACATTTGTTTTATATATAGAGGGAGGTAATACATATGTATTCAGGTGCAGAAAAAGTTATGGAAAAATATGCAGATATTCTTTTTCGTATTGCGTATGGATATTGTAACAATCGTGAAGAGGCTGAAGATATTTTGCAGGAAACTATATATAGATATTTGATAAAAAAGCCAGAATTTCAAGATGAAAATCACGAAAAAGCTTGGTTGATACGTGTTATTATTAATATATCCAAGAATTATGTTCGGTCCTTTTGGCGTAAGAATATTGATCCAATAGAGAATGAAATTGTTTCGCTTGATAAGGAGGATTTATTTGTTTGGGATACGATACAGAGTCTTCCAGATAAATACAGAATTGTTATTCAATTACATTATATTGAAGGATATACGATTAGGGAAATTGCCGGTATTCTGGAAAAAAAGGAATCGACAATTGGAACATGGTTGGAACGTGCGAAGAAATATCTGCGGCAAAGATGGGAGGATTAACAATGAAGGTTTATTATGAAGATGGGATTAATAGATATGCTTCAATGTTAAATGAGTTAAAGGCTAAGGAATATAGAATTAATCCAAAATTTATAGAACAGCATAGAATGACAAAGGTAGGTAAAAGGATTCTTATTTTTCAATGTATAGTAGTTGTTGTGTTACTTAGTGCTATACCAATTACAGGGTATGCTGCATATAATCTATCTAGAGTTGTTTATGATAAAGTAAAAAATTCTGGATATACAGAAGATGAAATTGAAGATTTAAGCAGACAGCTTTCGAATTATGGCTTTACAGAAGAAGACTTGAGTGGCTTTGATGAATTGAAGGTAAATAAAAATGGGCAGACATATGGGCCGGATGCATTTGGTGCAGATTTGATTCTTGTTGAATTAAGTGATGGAACAATGGCATATATTTATCGGACAGACTTCGAAGAGGCTACAGCACCACCAAAGGATCTGGATCATATAAATTCTCCAGAAAGTGTAGAGTTAAATGCTTATGCAGAGGATGGAGAAACGGTACTGGGTGTGTTTATAATATCGGCAGAGGAAGTGCAGTAAGGAAAGGGGATAGTCATGAAAAAAAGAGCGAAACGTTTTTTTTACAGTAGTAATATGTATGGTTTTGGTGTTATCTGTAAGTAAAGAAGTATATGCGGATACAAGTTCAAATTGGACATATGCATCGGTTGGGGGGCAATCTTATCATTTTAGATCTGAAGTTTCTACACGAAATAATCGTGCAGAAGGTGTTGCAAATGTGATTCATAATGGAGGCAATGTTCCGACGGGATATATGGGAGCTCAAGCAAGATTATATAATTCAAATGGTGTTTTAAAGTCTGCGGGACAAACAATTTATAATACAATACCATCTGTTAATTTATATGCATATACATCAAGTGTCGGTTTGAGCGGCTTTTATTACGCACAGTGTACAGTTTATTTGTATAATGGAAATGGATATAATAGCTATTCTACGAATAAATCTCCGAATGCTGGAATTAATTCGCATATAGTGCATGAAGAATGTGCAATTATAAATGGCAAGATATATGCTTCAGGTTTATGTGAGGAAGAACTTGACGAGGAAATAGATTATATTTTAGCAGAAGGAATTTATGGCAAAGTAGGATATGTGTTTGCTGACGAGTTGAGTGTCATTCCAGAAGGACCATTGGATGCTGTTGAGTGTTCTAATCAAGCGTTTGAGTCTAGAATGATTAATGTTTATGATTTGGATGGAAATGTGATTGATTATTTTAAGGTTAATGGAATGGATAAGAATAAATTAGACTCTTTGTATTAGTAAAAAAGGAATAACTGCACTTCAGAAAGGGTTTGTAGATTTAGGAAATCTGCAAACCCTTTTTATAGCATTGGGGAGTTGTCATAATAGGCACATTTCAATTTTAGAAGTGTACGTAGAACAGGGTTTTCATATAAAAGAAAACAAGTTAAAATATAGATAATATATTAGCCAAATATGTAGAATAATGGCATTAATAGATAATATATTGTCTATTATGGTAAGGAGAAATATATGCCAAGAAGATTTATATGGGAGACCCCGGAAGAGATAAATAAAGCTTTAGCAGATAGATTCCGTGAAATACGAAGGCGTAGAAAGATTTCACAACAAGAACTAAGCAATCTAAGTGGTGTGAGTTATGGCTCGATTAAACGATTTGAAAGTACGGGAAATATTTCCCTTATTTCTCTTACGAAATTGGCAATTGCATTAGGGCTTGAAAATGAAATAAGGGCGATGTTTACTGATGTGCCGTATCAGAGTATAGAGGAGGTTATCTATGGAAAGAAATAGTTCGCATGCAGTTGGAAGAGTGTCTCTAAAATCGCATGTTGATTTAAGTCTATTTTTTTCTAGTTATAGAAATGGTATAATAAACTAACATTTATAGTGAACGAATAGGAGGCACAAATATATGAAGATTCAGGAATCCGCACAGGACTATTTGGAAGCAATTCTGATTTTATCTCAGGAGAAAGAGTATGTTCGTGCAGCTGATATATGCAGTTATTTCGGATATGCAAGGGCAACCGTATCCGTTTATTTGAAACAGTTAAAGGAAAATAATTACGTTGTAGTTGATGAGAAGAATCATATTACA
>JAIKZI010000082.1 GCA_024682375.1 Lachnospiraceae bacterium
CGCCGCCAGCGTTCATCCTGAGCCAGGATCGAACTCTCGTTTAATACTTCTTTGAGATTTCTCTCTGTTCAAGATAAAGGCTAACTTTATCCTTCGCGTTTTACTGCTTTTGGTTCGTGTATTTATGTCTTTAACATAAATTCGCTTGTTGATTCTTTGGAATCTTTCAAGGTTGTTTCACTGTTCAATTATCAATGTTCGTTTGTATCTTTCTGCTTGTTTATCTCTCAAGCAGCGACTTGACTATCTTATCAAAAGCGGCTTGCTTTGTCAAGCACTTTTTTCAAGTTTTTTTCAAGTCCGAAGCGGAGAAGGAGGGATTTGAACCCTCGCGCCGTTATTCGCGACCTGCACCCTTTCCAGGGGTGTCCCTTCAGCCTCTTGGGTACTTCTCCAAGTTACTGAACCTGACCCGTGATCGGGGCATATTCAAATCAGATACAAAACGGAGAGGGTGGGATTCGAACCCACGCGCCCTTTCGGACAAACGGTTTTCAAGACCGCCTCGTTATGACCACTTCGATACCTCTCCGTATCCTTTTTTCTTATGTGCTCTCTGCGGCACGAGTGATAATATACACCCTTTTTAGACCTAAGTCAACACTAAATTTAATTTTTTTTAATAATTTTTATAAAATCCAGATCTTCAGGTGTTGTAACCTTGATATTACTGTATTCTCCGGCCACTAAGCGCACCTTTTTTCCCGCATTTTCCATAATCATAGAATCATCCGTCAAAACAGACTTATCCTCTGGTGTCATATCCTCTAATAATAGATATGCTTCAAGTAGTTCTTTTCTATTAAATGCCTGTGGAGTTTGTACTATATATACGTTTTCTCTTTTAGGTGTAGATTCTACGTAACCAGCAGAATCAGATATCTTTACTGTATCTTTTGATGGTACGGCTGCTATACAAGGTGATAGAAGGACTTGATCAGCCATTCTATTCACTAATTCTACGCTTGCACATGCTCTTGCCCCATCGTGTATAAGGACATAATCTGCTTCTGAAGCCTTAATTCCATTATATACGGACATAGTACGACTATCCCCGCCTGCTACTATAGCCCTCACCTTAGAAAAGCTATATCGTTCTACTATCTCTCTTTTTACATAGTCTTCATCTCCAGGACGGACTACAAGAATAATCTCATCCACCACGCTTCTTTCAAATGTATCTAAAGTGTAGTAGATGAGAGGTCTATTATCTATTTCTATATATTGTTTTGGAATGCTGGATTTCATTCTAGATCCGCTTCCCGCGGCTAGAATGATACCTGCATACTTTTTCTTTTCCATTATCTTTCTCCTAATTTTAGGTTAGGGATAGCGTTTAAGTCCAATCCGCTTCTATACCCCTTCTGATAATCATAATAGGCTGCTGATGCAATCATAGCGCCATTATCTGTACAGAGAATAGGGCTAGGGGCTACAAAACGCACATTGTGTTTTGCGCACATTTCCTCCATAGCGGCTCTAAATACTCCATTTGAGGATACTCCTCCCGCTATTGCAAATGTGTCCGTGCCAAACTCTTCTATCGCCATTTCGGCCCTTTTAACGAGAGATTCGACCACACTCTTCTGGAAAGAAGCAGCTACATCGGCACGATTAATCTCATTGCCCTTCATTTTTTCCGCATTCAAATAATTTAAAACTGCAGATTTAAGTCCACTGAAACTGAAATCATAAGGATGGTCTGATACCTTTGCCTGAGGGAATTCAATTGCATCACAATCACCCTCATAAGAAATCTTCTCAACCTTCGGTCCACCCGGATAGCCCAGTCCAATAGCACGCGCTACCTTGTCAAAGGCTTCACCCGCTGCATCATCAACCGTTCTGCCCAGGATATCATATTCGCCATAATCTTTCACACGAACTAAATGTGTATGTCCGCCAGATACGATAAGACACAAAAATGGTGGCTTTAAATCCGGATGTTCAAGATAGTTTGCACTTATATGTCCTTCGATATGATGCACTCCTACAAGTGGTTTCTTTGCTGCATAAGCCATAGACTTTGCAAAAGAAGTTCCTACTAAAAGCGGTCCCACTAGTCCCGGTCCATAAGTCACGCCAACACAATCTATATCATCTAAAGTTACACTAGCATCAGATAAAGCTTTATCTACAACCTGACTGATTCTCTCAACATGCTTTCTAGATGCGATTTCCGGTACTACACCGCCGTACAAAGTATGAATTGGAATCTGTGTAGATATAACATTACTCTTTAGAACTCGTCCGTCTTCTACAACTGCTGCCGCTGTCTCGTCGCATGAGCTCTCAATTCCTAAAATTAGCATTTATACTCCTTAATCAAACATATCTGGATCGCCGTCCACCAGCTGCCAGGTAAGTATTTTCCATTTTCCATTCTTATCTTTTCTCAAGCAATACTGCTGATAAGTCTTAGTAAAATCATTTCCCTCTTTTGAGAAATAATATGCCCAAACATAAGCTATATCATAGCCATTATATTTATTGTATACCACATCATTCGAGCTGCAGACCTTGGACTGCGCGATTCTAGCCTTACGATTCTTATACGTAAGAATATCCGCCTTTACGCTCTTATAGAACTCTTCCTTTGGATTCTGTGCCAAAAGTTCATCATCAAAAAGCATTCTAGCCTGATTGCAAAGCTTCTCAACCTGCTCATCTTCATGATCTTTAGCATAATACTCAGTAATAACCCTGTTATACATCTTTACAACAGAACGAGGTGTGGATGGATAATCATTTACAAGGTCCGTATTAACAATCTTCGCATACTCGCTCACTGTATCATCAGTCTTATCCTTCTGCTTTACATTTCTTGACAGGAAAAAATAATACCCAACGACGAGCGCTGCCATGATAACGATAGCGACTGTAACTCTAAGTACCTTCTTCATAAGAATATCCCCTTTCATTATTCATCAATGAAATCAATAGTCTTCATTCTACCATCGAATCCAAGTGAAACCTTCGAAAAAATTTCATTAACATCTTTCATATATCTTTTCGGTGCAACAAGTGATGGACTGAAGTGTGTAAGCCACATTTCATCCACGTCTGCTTTTTTCCCTAATTCTGCCGCCTCATAGAAAGTCATATGCTTAAATTGTCTTGCTTTAACCTTCTTTTCCGGCTCGCCGTACATCCCCTCACAAATGAATAAATCTGAGCCCTTTGCCGCCTGCCATATAGCATCGACAGGCCTAGAATCTGTACAATATGTAACCTTGATTCCTTTTCTAGGCGGTCCCATAACCATGTCAGGCGTATATGTAAGGCCATCTACGGAAACAGTATTTCCCTTCTGTAGTAAGTTCCAACACTTAAGAGGAATATTTGCACTCTTTGCCTTTTCAACATCGAATTTTCCCGCCCTTGGGATAGAAATAGAATATCCGTAACATGGCACATTGTGTTTTACTCTAAAAGCATGAATCATAAAGCCTCTAAGTTCTAGTTCTACGTCATGCTCCGAAAGTTCTATATATTCAATTTCAAAAGGAATCTCCGGTGCTACCACACGTAGTGATTCACACACTCTTTTGATTCCCTTTGGGCCTACAATAGTAAGCGGACTTTTCTTCTCGGCATTTCCCATAGTAAGTAGAAGTCCAGGTAGACCACTGATATGATCCGCATGAAAATGTGTGATAAGAAGAACATCCACAGGTTTCGGAGACCATCCGACCTCTTTCATCGCAATCTGTGTACCTTCACCACAGTCTATTATGAGACTAGTTCCATTATATCTAGCCATCATACTTGTCAGCCATCTGTCCGGAAGAGGCATCATTCCCGCTGTCCCGAGCAAACAAACATCTAACATATATACTTTTCCATTTCTAATTAATAAACTAAAGTTCCAATCTTCCAACAATCGCATCCTCTGTAGGAAAACGATAAAAATTCTTTCTCTCACCTACAGCTATAAAGCCATTCTTTTTATATAGACTTTTTGCGCTTTCATTGGATTTTCTCACCTCTAAAAAAATATATTTAAGGTCTCTATTCTTTCCTTCTTTTTTCATAGATTCGATAAGCATATTTCCTATGCCATGTCCTCTATATCCAGGTCGAACCGCTATAGTCATTAGTTCACCTTCATCCAAAGAAGTATATAAGACAAGATAACCATATATTCCATTTTCATCAGCTGAAACGAGCACGATATTATCAATAGAAGATATTGCACCACTTATCGCATCACAACTCCATGGTTCACTAAATGATAATTCTTCTATCTCATGGATTTCCAAAACATCAGAAGGCTTTGCTTCTCTTATGGACAAATTTAAATCGTCCATTATTTGCCCTCTCTCATCTTTCTTTCTCTTTCAGCCTGAGTTTCTCTAAGGTAGATAGGTCTATGTGTAAATGTATCCTCTATCTTTCCTTCTTTTGCATATCTAAAAGCAAGCATTCCTACTGATGATGCTCTCTGTCTAGACTGATGAGCAGGTGCATATCTATGTTCCACTTTAAGTTTCTCATCGATAGTATCCTTAAACACAGGTACACCATCACCTAAAAATGTCACCTTTTCTCCAAGCTCATTTAATCTTTCAATAAGAGAATTGATGTCACACGCCTTCTGCTCATCAATTGTCAAAAGTGTACTCTCTCCATCTTTCTCTTCAAAACGATAGATTCCAGTATAAGTTTGATTACGTCTGGCATCCAGAATTGGACATACTATTCCTTCCACTCCAAATACGTTATAGCAAAGCGCATCGATAGTTGGAACAGAAATAATAGGTTTCTTCCAGGAAAATGCAAGTCCCTTTGCAGTTGCTGCACCAATTCTAAGACCAGTAAAACTACCAGGTCCACCTGCTAATGCGATGTAATCAAAATCTTCCGGTTTAGAATCTGTAGCCTGTATCAAAGCATCCACAAGTGGAAGCAAAGTCACCGAATGATTTCTCGTATGATTCAGTGTGTACTCTCCCACCATTTTGTCATCTTCTAAAATACTTACAGACGCTACCAATCCAGAAGCATCGATTGCTAAAATTTTCATAGTTTCTCCAATGTTATCTTTCTATAGTCGAAGCCCTTCTCCGGCTCCTTTTCAATCAGAATTTTTGTATAGTGATCAGGCATGATTTCCTCAATCATCTCCGCCCACTCTACCAGGCTAACTCCAGACCCAAATATCGCATCGTCAAATCCCGTCTCTTCCATCTCTTCAGGCTCCTCCACACGATATACATCGAAATGGTAAAAAGGAATCCTTCCGGATGTGTATTCCTGTAAAATTGTAAAGGTCGGACTGCTGACAGGTTCAGTAATACCAAGCCCTTCAGCCATTCCCTTAGCAAAGACAGTCTTTCCTACTCCGAGATCTCCCGATAGCGCAAAAACATCACCGGGCGAAGCTTTCTCGCCCAGTGATTTTGCAAAGTCCCTTGTTTCTTCCTGAGAAAATGTTTCAACGATTTCTTTTTTTCCCATAAACAATTCCTTATAGCTTTCTTCTAAAATCATCTACGTTTCTAACAATTATCTTCTCGAGAACTTTCCAATTCTCGTCTGTATATCTGTTAGGAATGATGTAAGCATTAGTTCTGTTGGAAAAAATAAATAAATCCTTCTTTGTGTGAACTACCTTATAAACCTGTTTCCAAGGTAAAAGGACGCTGTTTTCTCCACCTTCTACTTCTACATCTGTAGTAACCATAACACCTTCAGAGTTAATTGCATAGTGCAAAGTATTCTGAAGCACTTCTGATAATTTCATCTGTCTCTTTGAATTTGCATAAATGGCATATGGCTCATAGATAAGCATCATAAAACCGATCAAAACATAGATAGTTGTGTATGCTCTAGTCACACTGCCATAAGTTACAACAGCAGCTACGACAGCAGCTACTCCAAAAATGATTGCAAACCATCCATTTTTTGAATGATATGTATGATAGAAATTAAAGTCAAACATATCTTTTTCTTCAAGTAATACGTCTAAATTCACCTGTTCCTGACTCATCGCGTACTCCTTTTCTTGTTCTATTCTTCCTCTGACTTTCCGTCACTGGCCCAACCATACGCGTATTTTACGGCCTTGTTCCAGCCCTTACGTTTAGTTTTACGTTCCTCATCTTCCATTTTAGGTACAAAAACTCGATCAAGCTTTTTATTCTTCAAAAGTTCTTCTTTGTTCTTCCAGAATCCAACAGCAAGTCCTGCAAGGTATGCAGCACCTGTAGCTGTAGTTTCTACACAGCTAGGTCTGTTGACTGGTTTATTAAGCATATCAGATTGGAACTGCATTAAAAAGTCATTTGCTGAAGCACCGCCATCGACCTGAAGCATTCTTAGGTCGATTCCTGAGTCTTCTTTCATAGCATCTGCAACCTCAGTCACCATATATCCGATAGATTCAAGTGTAGCTCTAATAATATGATATTTATTAGTACCACGTGTAATTCCGACTATTGTTCCTCTTGCATACTGATCCCAGTGTGGTGCACCGAGTCCAGTGAAAGCCGGTACAACATAGCATCCATGTGTTCCATGAACCTTCTTTGCCATATACTCAGAATCCTCAGCCGAGTCAATAAGTCTCATCTGATCTCTAAGCCACTGAATAGCAGCTCCGGCCACAAACACACTTCCTTCTAGCGCATAGTTTACCTTGCCATCCAGGCCCCATGCAATAGTTGTTACCAATCCATTTTTGGAAAAAACAGGTTTCTCTCCAGTATTCATAAGCAAAAAGCAACCTGTTCCATATGTATTCTTAGCTTCACCATCGTTATAGCACATCTGTCCAAAAAGTGCCGCCTGCTGATCTCCTGCAGCTCCTGCGATTGGAATCTCTGCTCCAAAGAAGGATGCATCAGCATATCCATAGATATCACTTGATGGTCTAGGTACTGGAAGCATGGATTTTGGAATATTTAATTCTTCTAGAATCTCATCATCCCATTCAAGTGTATTTATATTGAAAAGCATAGTTCTAGATGCATTAGAATAGTCTGTTACATGAGCTTTTCCCTTTGTAAGTTTCCAGATGAGCCATGTTTCAACTGTACCGAAAAGAAGCTCTCCATTGTCAGCTTTTTCCCTGGCTCCCTCTACATTATCAAGTATCCACTTTACTTTTGTAGCTGAAAAATACGCATCGATAATAAGACCTGTCTTCTTTCTGTAAGTTTCCTCCAGTCCCTTTGCCTTCAAGGAATCTGCAATATCAGAAGTTCTACGACATTGCCATACAATTGCGTGATAGATTGGTTCTCCAGTATTCTTATCCCATACAATTACGGTTTCTCTCTGGTTAGTAATTCCGATTGCTGCAATATCTGAAGCAGAAGCTCCAATCTTAGACATTGCCTCAACCGCTACACCAAGCTGTGTAGACCAGATTTCATTTGCGTCATGTTCTACCCAGCCAGGATTAGGAAAAATCTGTCGAAACTCTTTCTGAGCTACCGAACACACATTTCCATCGTGATCGAATAGAATACAACGGTTGCTAGTTGTCCCCGCATCTAGTGCCATTACATATTTAGCCATTACAATCCCCCTCTTAGTAGTGTCCCTACATTAGTCATTCAAAAATACATCGTGCACCGCTTTTGCACCTCGTGCACTTTCCTCCTCATCAACTAGTACTGTAATTCTTATTTCTGATGTGGATATCATTTGAATATTCACACCTACATTATACAATGCTTCGAACATTTTTGTCGCTACATTGAAATTAGATTGTATTCCAGCTCCAATAAGAGAAACCTTAGATACCTTTTCATCCAGGCTCACATCCTCAAATCCGAATCTTTCCTTCAATCCGTTAATAATATTATAAGCTTCCTTGGCATCATCTATAGACACCGTAAAAGTTATATCCTTTTTTCCATCTCGTCCGACAGACTGTAGAATCATATCCACATTGATATCGGCTTTTGAAAGTTCATTAAAGATTTTAAAAGCCATACCAGGTTCATTTAATAAACCGATTACAGCCAGACGTGCTACATCATCATCTACAGTTACACCATCTATAAGCAAACCTTCCACAGCTTTTCCCTCCAATACTCTAGTTCCGTCTCCTTCTTCCAAACTAGATTTCACGACGAGAGTTACATTATACCTCTTTGCCATCTCAACTGATCTATTATGCAAAACTTTCGCGCCCAAAGTTGCCATCTCAAGCATTCCATCATAGGAAATATAATCCAGCCTTCTGGCATTTTCTATAATCCTCGGATCTCCGGTATAGATTCCATCCACATCCGTATAGATTTCACATATATCAGCTCCTATAGCTGCAGCAATCGCGACCGCTGTTGTGTCGCTACCGCCTCTCCCAAGAGTCAACATATCTTCATTTTTATTGATGCCCTGAAAACCTGTCACAACAGCAACTCTTCCAGCATCCAATTCATTTTGAATTCTCTCGCTATCGATATTCTTTATTTTAGCATTTCCATACACGCTATTTGTTTTTATCCTAGCCTGAAATGCATTTAAAGAAATCGCATTCACCCCTAAATCAGAAAGTGCCATAGCTAATAGTGACGAAGAGACCTGTTCTCCTGTCGTAAGAAGCATATCCATCTCCCTCTTTGAAGGAGAGTCGGAAATCTCTTTTGCAAGTGCTATCAAATCATCTGTAGTATCTCCCATCGCAGAAAGAACAACGACGATTTCTTCACCTTTCTTCTTTTCTTTTAGTATTCTTTTGGCAACTCTCTTAATTCTGATTGCATCTTTTACAGATGAACCGCCAAACTTCATGACCTTCTTCATAGCGCCCCCTATCAGTCATCTGTCCATTTTCTTTGAGAAATTTTATACCCAAACTTCTTTGCCTTTGCAAGTTCTATAAGATCTGAAACCACTGCACTTGCAGTAGCTTCCCCTCCGGCCCCTTCGCCGGTATAAAAACTTACGCCCAGGCTATTCGTTTCAACCATAAAAGAATTCAAAACTCCATTCACATTCGAAAATGGATGAGTATTTGGAATTCTAACGGGAGAAACCTTATAGATCCACTTGTTATCAACCTTCTCGGCCGTTCCGAGTAGCTTTATACACATATCTTCGGAAAAAAGTTCATCCAAAGATTTCTCTTTAAAATCTCTGATTCCTATTGTTTCTATAGAATCATAGGGACATTTTTTCCCGGAAGCCATAGATACCAGAATCGAAAGTTTTCTCGCAGTATCTATTCCATCGATATCATCACTCGGATCCTTTTCGGCATAGCCCTTTTCTGTTGCCAGTTTAAGACTATCTGAAAAATTGAGACCTTCTTTCATCTTGGATAAAATGAAATTCGATGTTCCATTCATTATGCCGCTTATTTTTATAATTTCTTCAGCGCCCAGACTTTCATTCAAAGTTCGAATAATCGGGATTCCACCGCCGACTGCACCTTCAAAAAGAAGATATGAATTAGATTTTTCTGCAATTTGAAAAAGCTCGGGTCCATATGCACAAACCAGAGCCTTGTTAGAAGTGGCAACAGAAACTCCTAAACCAAGCATTTTTTCCACATAGGTATATGGATCAGAAACTCCACCCAGAGCTTCCACACATAAATCTATATCTTCGGAATAAATTTCCTCTACATCACTAGTAATAAGATGATTAAACTCACTACCACTATGATCATGTCGGTCTAGAATCTTCTGGATGACGATTTCCTCACCCAGAAGTTCTGTTATCCTATCTTTATTATCAGAAAGTACTTTTGCTACTCCCTGTCCTATCGTACCAAAACCCAAGATTGCAACTTTCATACAGAGCCCCTTCTTGTTTTTAAGTTACGCACTAATCTATGTCGGCGCCTTTCCATTTTGGCATTCCCAGAGAGAGCCAACGGAGATAAGCCATGATAAATTGATCGAGATCTCCATCCAAAACATTTTTGGCAACACCCGATTCACATCCAGTACGTAAATCCTTAACCATTGTATAAGGTTGAAGTACATATGATCTAATCTGGCTGCCAAATCCGTTCTCAGAAACCTCACCACGGATCTCGTCTTCTTTCTTCTTGTTTTCTTCTTCTTTCAAAAGATAAAGTTTTGCTTTTAGCATCTGCATAGCTTTATCTTTGTTCTGATGCTGTGATCTTTCATTCTGACAAGAAACTACAATTCCAGTAGGGAAATGTGTAATTCTGATGGCAGATGATGTCTTATTAATATGCTGTCCACCAGCTCCAGAACTTCTAAATGTATCAATTCTGATATCATCATCTTTAATTTCTACATTCAAATCCTTTTCGATATCCGGCATAACTTCGCAAGAAGAGAACGAAGTCTGTCTCTTTCCATTCGCATTGAACGGAGATATACGAACAAGTCTATGAACACCTTTTTCGGACTTCAAATATCCGTATGCATTCTCGCCAGAAATCTGGAATGTGATGGATTTGATTCCAGCCTCATCACCGTCATGCTGATCCAAAACTTCTACAGAGAAGCCCTTCTTATCAGCCCAGCGTGAATACATTCTAAATAGCATAGATGTCCAGTCGCAAGCTTCCGTACCGCCTGCGCCGGCCTGCAATGTGACGATAGCACTTTCAGAATCATACTCTCCTGATAGAAGTGTCTTCATCTTCAACTTGTCATAATCACTCACAAACTGATCGAATTCCTCCTGTATTTCAGGAATCATATCATAATCATTTGCTTCTACAGCCATCTCAATGAAATCCATGATTTCATCGTACATGTTTGTAAGATTATTAAACATGCTTACGTCATCTTTTAAACTCTTTAATTCTTTTGTTTTCTCCGCAGAAACCTGTGGATCATCCCAAAAGTCCGGCGCTTCCATAGCGCGCTCGAGTTCTTCTATCCTCTGACCTTTACCAGCGAGGTCAAAGTGAATCCCTCGCCTCCTGCAGTGGATCTAAGTATGATCCGAGATTCTGTTTTATTTCATCCAACTCTACCACAGAAAATCACCTCTTTTACATGGATGCAGGGTGTACTCCCTATTTCTTCAATACTTCAATAGCCTTCTGCACCTGATTGTCCAGGGAAATATCGTACTCATCAGTGCTGTTTCCTAAGAACTTATACTTGAGTTCGATATCCGGCTTAATTCCCTTTTTATGTATACATTCACCATTTGGTGTATAGTATCTGGCATTTGTGACCTTTATAGCTGAACCATCTGTAAGAGGAAGTGTCACCTGTACAATTCCCTTTCCAAACGTCTTCTCACCTATAATAGTTCCCCACTTGAAATCTCTGATTGCACCGGTAAAAATTTCCGACGCGCTGGCAGTATTTCCATTTACAAGTACAACTGTTGGAATCTCGAGTTTCTTCTTTCCACTTGAATAGAAGCTCTCCTCGTGTCCATCCTTATCCTTAGTATAGACAGTCCTTCCCTTTGGAAGAATCTCATCAAGGATACTTGTAACAGAATCGACCATTCCACCGCCATTATTACGTAAATCGTAAATGACAGAAGTCATGCCCTGTGATTTCAAATCTTCTACGGCCTTTGTAAAATCATCATAAGTTCCACTTGAGAACTGTGAGATTTCGATATAACCTATATTTCCATCTAGCATCTTATAGTCAACTGTAGGAACAGTTACCTGTTTTAGCTTGATGTCTATTTTCTTTGTCTCTGCGCCTCTTTGAATCTCAAAGTGACGAACGAGACCTTCTTTTCCACGAATATTCTTAGATACATAATCATCTAAATCATCCGTATCTGCAGCCCTGTTATTATCTACAGAGATAATTATATCCCCTTCTTTCAGGCCTGCCTTTTCAGCAGCTGATTCCTTATAAACATCTAGAATTGTAAGATCACCAGATTCCGGATCTTTCTGTAAAACAGCACCGATTCCGGCGTAGTTTCCAGTCAATTCGGCATTTAGCTTCTCATATTCTTCCGGAGTGTAATACTCAGTATAGTCATCACCTGTGCTGGAAAAAAGTCCCTTGTAGATTCCCTCTACCTTTTTCTTGTTTGACACATCCTTGTAATAGTATTCATCTAATAATTTGTTCAACTGATTAAGTTTATTAGAATCACCTTTTGTCATAAATGAACCAGCTACTCTGACATTAAAAACTGCCATAAATGCAAAAGATAGAAGCAGACAAACAATCAAAGTTCCGCTGATTCCAACTAAAACTCCCCTTCTGAAACCTTTTTTCCTTCCGTCTATGTTGGAAAAATCTGTTTCAAAAGTATATTCATTTACATCTCTATTATCCGACTGCATCAAAACGAACCTCTCTAACTAGCTAGACATTCAAATGTCTATGAAGTGTAACTCGGCTACCGATATAACCGATACCTACTCCAAGGGCAAGTGAAATTGGTACGAGTACTTTGAAAACTGTACCTTCCGGTACAAAGTTTATAATATTGGACAAGAACTGGAATTTAGCAGCAATATATCTAACGATATTCTGATACATAAACCATAATAAAACTACAGGAATACCTGATCCAATAAGTCCAATAACGACACCTTCTACAATGAATGGAGCGCGGACAAAACTATCTTTTGCACCAATCAACTTCATAATAGCAATCTCTTCCTTACGAACAGAAATACCAACTGTGATTGTATTACTGATAAGGAATACAGCAACTGCAATAAGGATTAGGATGATTGCTACGAAAATAATAGAAAGCAATTTACTCAAATCTGTCAAAGTCTTCGCCGCAACCTGTGACTGGTTAACCTGACGAACACCGTCTACCTTCTGAAGATATTTAACAAGTGTCTCCTGCCGGGAAACATCCTTCATAAATATCTGATAGTTTGCTGAATTAGCCATTGGGTTGTCATCTGCGAATGAAGCAGCCACTTCATCATTTCCCTTGAAGAAGTCCTTCTTTGCAGACTCCCATGCCTCTTCTGCCGAAACAAATTTATAAGAAGAAACCTCAGGTCTCTTCTCAATCTTTTTTCCAATATCTTTTATCTGCTGATCAGAAATACCTTCATTGAAAAAAACTGTGATGGCGATGCTCTCCTCAGCTGAGTCAACCATTCTTGAAAAGTTCACACCCAATGAATAGAAAACTCCGAACAGGAAAATACATGCTGCCATTGTTGCTATAGAAGCAAGTGAAAACATCTTGTTTCGCCAAATACTCTTAAAGCCTTGCTTCAATGAATAAAAGAAAGAACTAATTTTCATTTAAAACTCCTCAGTAGGTTCTACGTCGCTTACTACCTGACCTTTTCTGATTGTGATTACACGCTTATTCATCTTCTTTACGAATTCCATATTATGAGTAACTACAACTACTGTAGTTCCCTTCTTATTGATATCCTCAAGAAGTCTCATGATTTCCCAACCATTTCTATCATCCAAATTTCCTGTTGGCTCATCAGCGAGAAGAATCTTTGGCTGATTTACAAGCGCTCTGGCGATAGCAACTCTCTGCTGCTCACCACCAGAAAGCTGTTTTGGGAATGAACGATATTTAGGTGCAAGTCCTACTGTTGATAAAATCTCAGGTACCGCCTTTTTAATTCTACGGTTAGTAGCTTCTACAACTTTTAGCGCGAATGCTACATTTTCATATACATTTCTGTCCTGCAAAAGTCTGAAATCCTGGAATACAACACCGATATTACGTCTATAATAAGGGATGTTTCTATGAGAGATTTTCGAAAGATTCTTTCCATTTACAAGAATCTTTCCTTTCGTAGGTTTCAATTCATCAAGCAAAAGCTTGATAATAGTAGACTTACCTGATCCACTAGTTCCAGTAATAAAAGCAAATTCACCCGGTCTAATATGAATATTAATATCATTTAGAGCAGGCATACCTGTCTGGTATGTTTTGCTTACATGTTCCATTTTTATCATTGCTAAAAATAACTCCAATTATAAAAAATAAGAAACTCAATAAGTAACTCTTTGGTTAAAAGCTATGATCCTCCATGTAGTTCATATACTCTACAACCATAAGCGCAATCTTAAATGTGATTGCATCTTCGAAAATTCTTAGATCAAGACCTGTACTCTTCTGAAGTTTATCCAGACGATATACAAGAGTATTTCTGTGAATGTAGAGTTGTCTAGATGTCTCTGATACATTCAAACTATTCTCAAAGAATTTATTAATAGTAGTAAGAGTCTCTTCATCGAAATCCTTAGGTGATTTGCCTTTAAAGATTTCCTGAATAAACATCTTGCAAAGTGGAAGTGGAAGCTGATAAATCAAACGACCAATTCCAAGTACAGAGTATGCAATAACCTTGTGTTCCTGGAAGAAAATTCTTCCTACGTCAAGAGCAAGGTTAGCCTCTTTATATGACTTCGATACATCTTTCAATTCTTCGACAACAGTACCGTATGAAACACGAACATCTCTGTTCTCGTCTGATTTCATAATACTAATAATCTTATTAGCAAGTGGTACAACTGCACTCTCATCCTCTTCGCCGTCAAGCTCACGAATAACGATTACATTGTTCTCGTCAACTGCTGTAACGAAATCTTCAGGGCGCTTACCAATAATAGAATGTATACGTTCAATATCTCCTCCGTCCTTGCTAGGACCGGTTTCGACGATCATACAAATTCTCTTCTTAGCATATTCAACTCTAAGCTTCTTAGCTCGATTGTAAATATCGATTAGAAGCAAGTTATCAAGAAGTAAGTTCTTGAAGAAATTATCTTTATCGAATCTTTCACGATATGCAATAAGAAGTTCCTCAAGCTGAAGCTTGAGAAGCTTGCCTACCATCTGTGAATCCACGCCATCACCTTCAGCGACACATACGAATTCCAAATGATCTTCCTCAAATACTTTAAAGAAATGGCTGCCCTGCGCCATCTGACTTTCCGCAGTAGATTCTGCGAACTCCCTCGAAGGTTCAACATATAGTTTTGAGTTCTCAACATTAGAAGCTAATACTCCACCCTCCGGGTCATACACCGCTAGTGCCACCCTTGTAATCTGAGACACTCCATCTATAGTTTTCTGAAGAACCTGGTTGGAAACCATTGCAATCCCTCCCTTGCGATATGGTACTTTATTAAAATGTAAATTCCAAACTATACATTTTGTACAATTTCGGTGTGCTGTTTTTTGACAACTTTATCACACCATTTAGTTAAGTTTAATATAAACTGCCCAAAAATGAAAGATGCTTTTTGTGTAAATTATTCATTTTTTGATATAAATTCCAAAAAAATTTCAAGTTTGCCCTTATGTCACTTTTATACAAATATTACATCTGTAACATATGTTCAGAATTTTCTAAAATTTATTACGATTGTGTTAAGTTTCGATAATTTTTGTCATTGCTGAATCACTATTTTAAAGTCAACATCATAGAGACGATTTAATAATTTTTATACACTTATAACAAAACAAATGTTTCATTTTTGAGTGGAAAACCCATTTTTTCCTGTTGATAATGTTGATAAAATCGTGAATAACTTGATTTTTGAGGGATAGACGTCTGAAAATTGTTGATAACTCGCCTAAAAATCATTTAGTTAATTTTTATTTTATATTCAGTGTACTCACTTTTGTACACCCAAACCACCTTGACAAACAACTCAATTTATACATAGCTAATGTAAAAATCTATTACAGGATTATTACATAAAGCAAAAATAATTTACGCGAACAAAAAAAGCCACCGCATCTCTGCGGTGGCATCATGATTCAATTAAAAGTATCTTCTTACAGAAAGAATATTTGAATAGTATGCACTAGATACTGTAATACCCTGTCCAGGGCTGGCAGCATGTACAATCTGTCCATTTCCTGCATAGATACCAACATGACCACTGTAGCAAACTACATCGCCTGGCTGCATGTTGCTAGGATCTACTGAATAGCCTGTGCTTCTAATAGCTGCAGATGAATGAGGAAGTGAAACACCAAACTTGCTGTAAACTCCCATTACGAATCCAGAACAATCTGTTCCGTTTGTAAGTGATGTACCACCGTATACATATGGATTTCCAACGAACTGTGATGCATAACCTACAACTGATCCACCACCGCTTCCACTAGGTGCATTGTAAGTCTTTGCTGATGAAGATTTTGAATACTTAGAAGCTGACTTCTGAGCATTAGCCTTTCTCTCAGCTTCGAGAGCTGCCTTCTGAGCTGCTTCTCTCTCAGCCTGTTCTTTTGCAAGACGAGCTGTCTCAGCCGCCTTAGATTCAGCATATTTATATTCAACTGAAAGGTTTACAAACTGTGTTGAAACGAATCCGTTTCCTTCTGCAGTCTCAACCTGAACCCAACCTGATGACTTCATAGAATCATCAACTACTGTAAGGTCATCTGTTTCAGGAACCATTGTTACTACTCCTGATTCAGTTGAAGCTTCTTTTCTAACATAAAGTGTCTGTGTTGTAACTGTAGCAACTTTTCGAGTAGCTGCATTAATTGCATTCTGATCACCTACGACCAAGAACTGCTTATTAATCCAACCAGTAACATCTCCCGAAGTAACCTGATACCAATCTCCTGATTCGCCGGTAACTGTTGCAGCACCGTTTGTATAAAGCTTACCAACATATTCACTGTTTGCATCAGGATTAGATCTGATATAAACATATTCTGTTACATTGGCAATACCAATCTTAGAAATATCTTCTGATTTTGTTTCAGCATTTGATGATGCTGTTGTTGTCGTCTTATCAGCTGTAGTGTTTGCAGAAGCAACACTTCCTGATACCAACAAGCTCACCCCTGATCTAGTTGTATAAGACGACTTATCTGCGGTCTGTGTAGCAGTAACTTTGTTTGATGCAAAGAGTCCTGATACACCTGCTGTAGGAGCCGCTTCAGTACTGACTGCGCCTGCACCAGCAAGAATTCCTGCTGTGAGTGTCAGCGTAGCTGCTTTCACCGCTTTGTGTGTCCAATTCATTGTTATTAAAACCTCCATAAATAAGAAATATTACAAAGTTGTTACAAATATTTCTTGTTTATTATAGCAACGTGGACATATAGTGTCAAGCCTTTAGGCTAGAAATGTACCTTTTAGCACTAGTTATTGCGTTTGCACCATCAGCTGCAGCTGTAATAACCTGTCGTAACATTTTAGTTCTAACATCTCCTGCAGCATAAATTCCAGGTATACTTGTTACGCAATCTTCGCCTGCTTTAATATATCCTGCTTCATCTGTTTCAGGAAGACCTTCGATTTTTGTAGTATTAGGTGTAATACCTACTGCAATAAATACACCATCTACTGAAAGCTCTTTCTTTTCATTTGTCTTCTTATTAGAAACAATTATTTTTTCAATTGCATTCTCACCTAAGATTTCATCCAAAACTGTATCGTAAACAACTTCTATATTGTCTTTGGAAAAAACTTCATCCTGAAGCACTTCAGTTCCTCTAAATTCATCTCTTCTATGAATTAAGTAAACCTTGTTTGCAATATCTGATAAATAGATAGCATCTTCAAGCGCTACGTCTCCACCACCGACAACTGCAACTGTTTTATCCTTATAGAAAGCACCGTCACATGTTGCACAGTATGAAACACCCATTCCAGTAAACTCAGCTTCACCTGGTGCGCCAAGCTTTCTGTGACCAGCTCCTGTGGCAACTACAACCACTTTTGTCTTATACTCATTCTTACGAGTCTTTACAATCTTATATGCGCCGTCCTCTGTAATAGATTTTACATTTTCAACACTAAACTCTGTACCAAGTTTATTAGCATGCTGGAAAAAAGCTTCTCCAAGCTCTGCTCCCGTAAGTCCAGGCATACCTGGATAATTATCAATTTCATATGTATCAAGAATCTGACCACCACCTGAAGGGTTGCCAGAGATTACTAACGTTTTCATTCCAGCTCTCTTACCATAAATAGCAGCTGATAGACCTGCTGGTCCATTTCCAATTATTATAAGATCATATAATTCCATATCTGTTCCTCCGAAATACGTTTCCTATTCCATACGCAAAATTATATTGTGTAAAATATATTTTGTCAAATATATTAATAAGAATTTATAAATATTAAATAAGTTATAACTGTATCTAAACTTTTAAAAAAGTTTCGGAATTTGGTGTTGAACAGATAACTTCTTTATGGCATACTCTTTTTACACTCTTGAAAGGAGATGATTATTAGTGACTTTAGGTTCATTATCTATAGCTTACAATAACGCGACAGCAGCTAACCAGTTTAGCACAGCAATACTAGGAAAAGAATTGAATAATTCTGAAGAGATGGGCAAAGAGCTCGCTAAGCAGATCCAGCAAGCACCAGGACCTTCTCTCGAGAGCATGGTCAATCCCGCAATTGGCGGAAACATAGACCTCTATATTTAAAATGAATCATCAAAAGGCTTTGGGTAAAACCCAAGGCCTTTTTTCTAACCCAAAATAAAAATAAGCATTTTATTTCATTTCTAGAAATAAAATGCTTATTTTTTATACTCTTTTTATTTTACCGTCTGTTAAAGATATTTTTCTTTCTTTATATAAATGTCCAATAGCTCTTTTAAAAGCAGCTTTACTCATTCCAGTTTCACGAAGAATTACTTCAGGAGTTGCCTTCTCTGTAAACGGAAGAACACCTGCGTATGAATCCAAAAGATCCATAATCACGTCTCCATCATTCTGAATTTCTTTATAGGCATCCTCTCTCATGGAAAGATCAAGTTTTCCATCTTCTTTTACATCGGTAACTCTTACTGTTACCTTATCACCGATTGCAAGAGGTGTAAGTTTCTCATGTCTTGGAATCATTCCATTGTATTTATCATCAACAGCAACAAATGTTCCAAAATTATGACCGAGTTCATAAACTCTGCCGTTTACCACATCGCCTTTTCTGTAAGGAGAGTTAGTTGATAGGTATTTCCACAAACCTTTCATACTAGCTGCCAGTCTATCACTCTTATCTCTATAAAGTCTTACGAGGATTTCATCACCCTCTTCAACTCTTCCTTCCATCTCTCTATAAGGAAGCAATAAGTCTTTTTCAAGTCCCCAGTCTAAGAATGCACCAATACTGCTCACTTCTTTTACAGTAAGAACCGAAAGTCTGTTGATAGAAATCTTTGGAATATCCGTAGTAGCAATAACTCTGTCCGAAGAATCTCTGTAGATAAAAGCATTGACTCTATCGCCAACCTGCATTTCACTAGTCACATTCTTCTTTGGAAGAAGAACTGATTCTTCATCATATTCATCTCTTCCCAAATATGCTCCAAAATCTGTAAATCTAAGAATCACAAGATTAGATACACATCCAAGTTCAAATGGACTCTTTCTAACTTTCATCTTTGACTTATTACCATAGTTCTTTGTGTTTCTGTTTTTACGTTCCATACATCTTTCCAATCTCTTAATTGAAACAAATAACAGCACAAGTTGTGCCATCTTTCTCGAGAGTTACACGTTTTGTTTCTTCGTCGTCTTTACCTAAATATATATCAACATTCTCGCCCAAAACAACCTGGTGTTTATAGCTAACTCTCACCCTATTGATATCTAATTTATCTGAAATAGCGCTGAGTGCAAAATCGACATAATACTGATTATTCATATGTCCATTTGTATCGAGATGATATCTCTCGATTTTTGCACTCTCAACTAGTTCTTTTTCCTTCGGTTCATTCAGTTTTCTCTCGAACCATTCACCCGGAAGCGGATCTTCTTTTCCATACTGTTCCATCATCTCTGGTGTTATCTTCTTAGGAAGCATTCTATCCAAATCGATTATCGACCATACAGAATGTGCCATCGCCAAAACTTCATCATTTTCTTTCATAATAAAGTCTCTAAAAGCAAATAAGCCCTTAAATCCAACCGACTTTGTCTGGATAACTACTTCATCGCAAAGCTTTGGCAATCTGTTTATCTTTATATCCCAGGAAAAAATCATCCATCCGATATTTTCTGCCTTTAAGCTTTCTATTCCAAAATCAGTTCCTTCGGAATGGAAGGTTGATACATCCTGAAAATAATTAATAAGTCCATTTATAGTCAGCTTACCACTTGAATCGGTTTCGCTAAATCTAATTCTAGTCTTCAGTTCGTACATACGCCCTCCCTTTTTATAGAATGCTACTAAACAAAAAGGACACTGTGTTAAATCACAGTGTCCTTATAATTAGCTGGCCCACAAGGATTCGAACCTTGAAATGACGGAGTCAGAGTCCGCTGCCTTACCGTTTGGCTATGGGCCATTACGTTTCGCAACGAAGAGTATAATACCTCGTTACAAGAAAAAAATCAAGCACTTTTTCGAAAAAAATTAATTTTTTTCAAAAAAGATTCGTAAAAGGGCCATTTTAGACCAATGTGACCCTTCCACCGTCTTCACAAAACGAAAGTAAATCAGAGAATTTTGGAAGTTCTTCTGTTCCAAGAATATTCTTTAGATCAGCTTCTGTTCTTTCTATCTTCTCTTCTGGGACTAAAACCCTGAAGGTCTGCTTTTCGCCATAAACAATATCTTCTATTATAATATCTTCTTTTCTAAAATAGTTTTCTATTGTTCCGCCCATTGAATATGAAACAGTTAATTCGAATCGACTGCCTCTTTTTACCATAGAAAGTTTAGCCTTATCAGTAACCATCTTTGAAGCTTCTCTATATGCTCTAGTAAGTCCACCTGTTCCAAGCTTAATTCCACCGAAATATCTTGTTACTATTATAAGAGCATTAAATATCCCTCTGGATTCCAAAATCTCAAGTATCGGTTTTCCAGCAGTTCCAGATGGTTCGCCATCGTCTGATGCCTTCTTAAAATCCGAGTTATATCCTATTATATATGCAAAACAATGATGACGAGCATCGTAGTATTTCTTCTTAGTAGCTAGAATATATTCTTTTGCCTCCTCTTCATCATGAACAGGATATATTTCAGCGATAAAACGAGAACGCTTTTCATCATACTCATCCTCTGCCCTATCAAAAATACAAAACTTAGATTCTTCCATAGATACCTTTCTTTTTCTTAAAATCTCACTTTATTTTACACGAAACCTGTTTGCTTTTATATAATAAATTTATCTGTTATAATAAACGAGATTTACCTAGCGTTAATACGGAGGAAACATGAAGTATACAAAAAAGAACGTATCAAACGCTGTGAAGAAGAAAACCATAAAGAAAAACAGGCAGAAGAAGAAAACTACTGTTTTCGTACTTCGGTCTATTCTTGCTTTTTTCCTGGTAATCTTCGCCGCGGCAATGATAGGAATTACAATTTATGTCAGAAGTCTTCTTAAGACCTTGCCTGACATATCGAAGGTCGATATTTCGCCTTCAGGGTTCTCATCCAAAGTTTATGACGTAAATGGCAAGGAAGTCGAAACTCTTGCAGCGTCTGGAGCGAACAGAGTTTATATCAAACTGGATGAGATGCCAAAAGATCTCCAGCATGCCTTTGTAGCGATAGAGGATTCACGATTCTACAGCCACAACGGTATTGATATGAAGGGAATCTTCAGAGCTTTTGTAACAGGAGTCGTTTCCATGGGACAGAGGTCTCAGGGTGCTTCTACTATCACCCAGCAGTTGTTGAAGAACAATTACTTTACAACCTGGACAAACGAAACTTCTATAAAGCAAAAGCTGGACAGAAAAATTCAGGAACAGTATTTAGCAATTCAGCTAGAGAAAGTTACCAGCAAAGATACTATTCTAGAGAATTATCTAAATACTATTAACCTTGGTCAGAACACTCTCGGTGTTCAGTCAGCTGCCAGAAGATACTTCAACAAAGATGCAAAGGATTTAACACTTTCTGAAGATGCTGTAATCGCAGCCATCACTCAGAACCCTTCTATGTACAATCCTATTTCTCACCCGAAATACAACTCAGTTCGTCGTGAGACTGTACTCAAGAATATGTTAAATCAGAAATTCATCTCAAAAGCTGAGTACAACGAAGCCATAAAAGATGATGTGTATTCTAGAATTCAGAATGCAAACTCAGAAATTTCTTCTGATTCTGCCACATCATACTTTACCGATGCTCTAACAGATGAACTTGTTGATGATATGGTCGATAGATTGGGTTATACAGAGACTCAGGCATATCAGAAAATCTATTCAGGTGGTCTAAAAATTCATTCCACTCAGAATACCGATATCCAGAACGCCTGTGATGAAGCTGTAAACGATCCATCCAACTATTCAGCAAATGTAAAATACTCTTTCTCATACAGACTTACTCTTATGAAAAAGAATGGTACGACAAAAAACTATAGCGATCAGACAATGATTTCTTATTATAGGAAGACAAATCCTGACTATTCTTTGAATTTCAATTCACAGGAAGAGGCTCAAGCCGCTATAGATAAGTACAAATCAGAAGTTATGGAAGATGGAGATACAATTCCAGAACAGGGTGAAAAAGTCACATTCACTCTCCAGCCTCAGGTTGCTATGACAATTATGGACCAGAAAACCGGTCATGTAGTTGCTCTGGTCGGCGGACGTGGTGATAAAACTGCTAGCAAGACACTTAACCGTGCTACTAACACAACCAGACAGCCAGGTTCTACATTTAAGATTCTATCTACATATGCACCTGCACTTGACTCTGCCGGACTCACACTTGCTACTGTTCAGGACAACGCTCCTTACGCATATACAAACGGTAAAGAGATTCACAACTATCCTGATAGTTACACCGGATACACTACTCTTCGAGAAGGTATCAAAAACTCTATCAACATCGTTGCTGTAAAAACTCTTACTGAAATCGGCACAAGTCTCGGTTTCCAGTACGTACAGGATTTCGGTATCACTACTCTTGAAAGCGGAGACAATAACCAGGCTCTTGCAATCGGTGGTATCACAAACGGTGTTAAAAACATCGAACTTACAGCTGCCTTTGCCACAATAGCTGATAAGGGTGTCTACCATAAGCCTATCTTCTATACAAAGGTTACTGATCACGAGGGAAATGTAATCCTCGATAACACTTCTACTGAAAAGCAGGAGAAAAAAGTTGTAAAAGAAACTACAGCATGGCTTCTTACATCAGCTATGCAGGATGTATTCAATGAAGGTACTGCCACGGCAGCAAAATTTGACGGAATGCACTTAGCTGGTAAAACCGGTACAACTAATGATTCAAAAGACTCAATCCTCGTAGGATTTTCTCCATATTATACTTGTGGAATCTGGGGTGGATATGATGATAACTCATCTCAGTCAAATCTTTCCTATACTCAGAAGATTTGGAAACAGGTTATGCAGAAAATTCATGAAGGAAAGCAAGACAAAGACTTTACAATGCCTGATGGTATAGTTCAGGTAAATGTCTGCAAGGAATCCGGAAAGAGACCTGTTGACGGCTTATGTAATGCCGATCCTAGAGGCGATATGACATATAATGAATATTTCGCCGAA
Organism: Lachnospiraceae bacterium; assembly: GCA_024682375.1. Lineage (GTDB taxonomy): Bacteria > Bacillota > Clostridia > Lachnospirales > Lachnospiraceae > Lachnocurva. The sequence goes on from JAIKZI010000082.1 coordinate 23,326, forward strand.
GGAACTGAACCATCCGAAGTAGATACATGTGATAAGCACGTAAAGGTAAATATCTGTAACGCCTCTGGAAAGGTAGCCAATGCCTACTGTCCACAGGACCAGATAACCTCAAGCGTAAAAATCATTGGCGAGATAAACGGAACTGCAGAAGATGCATATCGAATAACTCAAGATCAGTTGTCCGATACCTGCAAAGTTCATACTCAACTTGAACATCCAGTTGAATCTTCACCGCCTCAAAACGAATCCTCAAGCGGATCTAATAGTTCTGAGAAAAAAGAACCATAAATATAAAAATACGCCTCATATCAATTGATATGAGGCGTATTTTTTATGCATCGAAAACAACATCTCGTGTATGCATCCACATTCCCGCCGGGAAATCATCGGTTACATCCCACAATTCGCACATGTCGTTTGAAATTCCGTCTGCTGCATCTCTAATTATTTTGTTTTTTGTACTATATTCATTACCCGTAGTTCCTGGCTTATTTGACAGCATTGACTGCGCTGTCACTCTAGGGCCGTTCCTACTCATGTCTATAGTAACTGTACAAGTAACCTTATAGCCACTTGCAAGAGCCCTGCTCTCTTCACAAAGAATCATAGTCATAACTCTTGTTAAGTTAAGCTTAGGCTGTGAATCGGTATATTCAAGAACTCGTCTAGCACTCTCTGTTACATTGAAATTAATAGTCAGATTAGAATAGGTACGAAATAGTTCCTTATTTTCATTCAAGAAATCTTGAATTCTAGTGATACTAGACATCGATATCTTATGATACTTATCTAAAACACCTCTTAAGAAATCACTGCCATCTTCACTATCACTTTCAGGAATCAAACTGAGCATAATATTTCTCCCAGTCTTCCACGCCTTTTCTTTTTTCTTAGCTCCAGCATCTGAAGCTTCAATGATGCGGGCACGTGCCTGTAGCATCGTGTTCTGTATCAAAGGAAGTAAATCTACTCTATAATTTACAGGCTCTAAATACATCCTATAGCTTACATTGGAGTTCTGATAATGAATCAAATCACCTTTTGTCAAAGTCTGAACTCCCATAACACAGACGGTGTTCGGGAATCTTTCATTCAGTTCTTCAATGAAATTTATAATATCTTCCGGATCATACTTACGATTTAAAAATACCATCTCATAAGTATATTCCTTCAAAAGGATTCTCGCCTCTTCAATAGAAGGAACAGTCTCAACCTTGAAGTCTTCATCTAAGCATGTTCTTCTAAAAGCGTCACATTCAGCTGTTTCCGGATGTATGAATAGTACTCGAAGTTCTTCCATAGACTTTATCTCCATTCTTCATATGAATGTTTCTAAAACCTATTATACCTCAAATAATAAATCTCCGTAAGATGGCATTGGCCAATCTTCCTTAGCAACTAACATTTCAAGTTCATCTACAGGCTTACGTAACGCATTCATAGCAGGTACAACCTTCTTATAGAAATGCTCTGCAAAATCCTTATTATTATCGAATTTAGCATCCTTTATAAGCTCTGACAAAGTAGAAAGTGCTTCTGCCATTTCAGAAATCTTTGCATCAACTTTTTTCAAAATATTGATCTGAGTATCGCAAGAAAGTCCTGAAGCGTTCTTTATAGCATTGATTGAATCAGCCACATGCTTCTCATACTTGATAGCAGCTGGAATGAACTGCTTCTCAACCATGTCAATCATTGTTCTAGCTTCAATATTAATCTTCTTAGCATACTGCTCATATTCGATATCAGCACGTGATTCAAGTTCACCCTTTGTAAATACTTTGAACTTTTCAAAGGTAGCGACATTTTTATCTGCAGTAAGTGCTGGAATAGCTTCAAACATTGAAACGATGTTTGGAAGTCCTCTTCTCTCAGCCTCTTCTGCCCATTCCTTTGAATAACCATTTCCATTAAAAATGATTCTCTGATGCTTCATCGCAAGTTCTTTGATATAGTCATGAACAGCTACTTCTACATCATCAGCTTTTTCAATATAATCACATGCATCGCAGATAGCTTCTGCCATGATTGTATTCAATACGACGTTTGGCTCACCAACTGAATCCTCTGATCCAACCATTCTAAACTCAAACTTGTTTCCAGTGAATGCAAAAGGTGAAGTTCTGTTTCTATCAGTAGCATCCTTTGTGAAATCAGGAAGAGCTCTGACACCTGTCTTAACCTTTTTTCCTGGAATGCTATGTGTAGCAGTTCCAGTAGAAACAAGCTGATCCATAACATCACCAAGCTGCTCACCTAAGAAGATTGAGATAACAGCTGGAGGTGCCTCAGATCCACCAAGTCTATGGTCATTTCCTACATCGGCAGCTGACTCACGAAGAAGGTCTGCATGGTTATCTACTGCAGCAATTACGCAGCAAAGGAAAAGTAGGAATCTGATGTTATTATGTGGTGTATCACCTGGATCTAGCAAGTTGATTCCTGTATCAGTTACAAGTGACCAGTTGTTATGCTTACCAGAACCATTTACTCCTGCGAATGGCTTCTCATGAAGCAAGCACTGAAGACCATGTCTATTAGCAACTTTTCTAAGTGTCTCCATCATAATCTGGTTATGATCAACAGCGATGTTAGCTTCTTCAAAGATAGGAGCTAACTCGTGCTGAGCTGGAGCAACCTCATTATGCTCTGTCTTAGCAGGCACACCGAGCTTCCAAAGTTCTTTATCGACGTCCTTCATGAAGACAGCGATCTTCTCCTGAATAGTTCCGAAGTAATGATCGTCCATCTCCTGTCCCTTTGGAGGCATAGCTCCGAAGAGTGTACGTCCTGTGTAAACCAAATCTTTTCTTTCCTTGAACTTATCTCTATCGATGATGAAATATTCCTGCTCAACACCAACAGAAGGAGCTACATGGTTTACATCATTATATCCAAGTAAATGAAGTAGTCTAACAGCCTCCTTATCGAGTGCCTCCATAGATCTGAGAAGAGGTGTCTTCTGATCTAGTGCCTCTCCAGTGTATGCAGAAAAAGCTGTCGGAATTAAAAGTGTTCCACCTGATTCATCGATACGGACAAAAGCTGGTGATGAACAATCCCAAGTAGTATATCCTCTTGCTTCGAAAGTAGCACGAAGTCCACCAGATGGGAAGCTTGATGCATCAGGTTCTCCCTTTATCAGCTCTTTTCCTGAGAAGCACATAAGTGTCTCTCCTGTAGAAGTTGGAGCTGAAATAAATGAATCATGTTTCTCTGCTGTTACACCAGTAAGGGGTTGGAACCAATGAGTAAAGTGTGTAGCGCCCTTTTCGATAGCCCATTCTTTCATCTCGTGAGCAACTACATCCGCTGTTTCGAGGTCTAAATCTTTGCCTTCTCTAATAGTCTCTTTAAGTTTCGCATATGTCTTCTTTGGAAGACGCTCTTTCATGACTTTGTCATTGAATACGTTCTCGCCAAAAATAGACGAAGCATTAAATAAATTATTCTCGCTCATTTTGGTTCCTTTCTGTAATACTCCATTAAAACCCTTATTCTGTTAACAACAAGTGATATTATAAGACTTTTTTGTTTTGGAAAAAAGATGTTTTAGAAGTTAATTTCGCAAAAGTTAATGCCAAATGGCACAGTATTTTTGTGAAAAATTTACAGATACTTCACCACTCCAAACACATAAAAAAAGGAATGCAGAAGTTTCCCTCTGCATTCCTTTATAAAAATCAAATTTATTAAGATTATGCCTGTCCAACAGAACCGAAGAGTTCCATCTTCTCGATAACCTTTGCCTTGATTGCTTCTGTACCAGGAGCAAGAAGTTTTCTTGGGTCGAAGCCCTTGCCTTCTTTGTCCTTTCCAGCTTCAATATATTTTCTAGTTGCTTCAGCAAATACAAGCTGGCACTCTGTGTTTACGTTTACCTTTGAAACGCCAAGTGTGATAGCCTTCTTAACCATGTCTTCTGGGATACCAGTACCACCGTGAAGAACTAGTGGCATATCGCCAGTCTTCTGCTGGATAGCATCAAGTGTCTCGAATGAAAGACCAGCCCAGTTTTCTGGATATACACCATGGATGTTACCGATACCTGCTGCAAGCATATCTACGCCAAGGTCGCAAACCATCTTGCATTCTTCAGGATCTGCACATTCACCAGCGCCAACAACACCGTCTTCTTCTCCACCGATAGCTCCTACTTCAGCTTCGATTGAGATTCCCTTGCTATGAGCAAGCTCAACGAGTTCCTTTGTCTTTGCGATGTTCTCTTCAAGTGGAAGAGCTGATCCATCAAACATAACTGATGTAAAACCAGCTTCGATACATGCCTTGCATCCTTCGTATGAACCATGATCAAGGTGAAGAGCCATAGGAACTGTAATTCCAAGTGCATCATGCATAGCGTAAACCATAGCTGAGATTGTCTTGAATCCAGTCATGTACTTACCTGCACCCTCTGATACACCGAGGATTACTGGTGACTTCTTCTCTTCTGCTGCGAGAAGAATTGCCTTTGTCCACTCTAAGTTGTTGATATTAAAATGTCCAACTGCATAGTGTCCTGCTTTTGCCTTCTTTAACATTTCTGCTGCTGATACGATCATCGTTATCTCCTTTCAACCATAAAAGCTTTGAAACTATATACGTAAAGCTTTATTTCAAGCCAACGTTAAATTTATGTCAAAAACATTATAGATTATTTACGCTTATGATTCAATCAAAATCTCTAGTGCATTATTACGATTTACGATGTCTGCAACGGTAATATTTCCACCAAATTCACCATCAAGTGTCCAAGAGATGTTTTCTGATGATGTAAATTTGATATGTGAAGTGCTAAATTTATATAGCATTTCAGAATCATTTGAATCTGAAGCGAGTGCACCTAAGATTTCAGAAAGCTCAATCGGATTCTTTGGATTCTTTACAAGTGTTACCTCAAATAAACCATCATTCAATTCTACATTTCCCGGTAGGATTCCTTTGAATCCACCTACTGACTTAGAATTTGTTACCATTCCAAATATGAATTCATCATATATCACATTTCCGTCGTATTCAACCTGCATTCTATATGATGGAATATCGCGAAGCTGCTTTGCTCCTTCTAAAATATAAGCTGCATGACCTAAAACATTTTTTAAGTCCTGACTTGTTGAATATGATACTTCGGTAAAAATACCAAACGCAGCTACATACACGAATGAATCATCATTAAATGATCCAATATCTACTTTATATTCCTTACCGTTAAAAGCAATTTCTGCAGCTCTAATCATATCTTTATCGATACCTAGAGAACTGCCAAAATCATTTGTAGACCCGGCTGGAATATATCCGATTGGAACCTTTACTTTCGATCTCATCATTCCTGTGACGACCTCATCCAAAGTTCCATCTCCACCACTGCAAACGACTCTATCGAATTCACACGCTCTTTTTTCTACAACATCTATGGCGTCACCTTGTGACTGTGTTGTGTGTACTGTTACGTCAAATCCAGCCTTCACACCAGCATCCAATATTTCCGGAAGATTATTTCTAATCTGGCCTTTTCCAGACTTCGGGTTGAATATAAATAAAACTTTTTTCATAAACCTCTTTTAAGACTTATGCTGTAAGGAATTTCTCTACTGCATCTAAAGCCTTATCCTCATCCTGTCCTTCAGTAATTACAGTAATAACAGAGCCCTCTGTGAGAACTAAACTCATCATTCCCATAATGCTCTTTACATTTACCTTCTTATCGTCCATTTCGAAATAAACCTTGCTTTCATACTGATTAGCAAGCTGAACTAAATGAGCGATAGGTGTTGCCTCAGTAAATCCTGACATCTGTACTGTGATTTCTTTCTTCATGATTGCTTTGATTCCTCCTGACCTTTGATATCTAAAGCGATCTTTCCTATTCTACGGAGTCTATGATTAACTCCAGATTTTCCAACGGGTGGATCATGCATTTCTCCTAGTTCCTTGAGTGGAACCTCCGGGTGCTCCATGCGAAGGAGCGCTGTCTCCCTGAGTTTCGGAGATAATTGATCGAGTCCTAAAGTTTCGTCTATCAGTTTAATGTCATTGATCTCGCGTACTGCCGCATCAACCATTTTCCCGATATTGGCTGTTTCGCAATTCACTTTTCTATTAACGTTGTTCTTCATCTCCTTCACAACCCTGACATTTTCAAAATCCAGCATTGCGATAGAAGCTCCCATACAAGCGAGCATATCGGAAATCATGTTGCTCTCTTTTATATAGATAATATTCTTATCCATTCTATTTATGAGCTTAGCATTAATAGAAAATGTGGCCATAACACTTATAATCTGTTTGGCCTGTTCATATGATCTTGTGATTATTTCAAGATGATAAGCCTTCGTAGGATCTGTAATAGATCCTGACGCTAAAAAAACGCCTCTCAAGTAAGCGCTTCTACAGCAAGGCTTTTTCAAAAGCCTCTCATCTATTGCAAAATGTAGTTCCGGTCTATAACTTATCGATGATAAGAATTTATCTGCCTGACTTCCATCTAGCAATTTAGAATCACAATCATACTCACCTAATATATTCGTTTTTTTCAGTAAAGTAAAGTACTTATTGCAAATACGTTCTTCTCCAGAAAATTTGCAACTAGACCATAAACCGCTATTGTTTGCAACTTCTCCGTTCATGGAAAAAAGCCCTGCAATTTCAGCTATTTTGCAGTGTTTTTGATTGGGATATATGTTTAGAAGTTCGTCCTTTACCTTTGCCGAGTAGGATTGCTTCATAGTTTTTATTTTCCAATCTTCCTGTCTTTGTCTATATCTCTATGCTCAATTTTAAGTCCATATCCATCGCTGTTTGGCAGCAATTTAGAATAGATTTCGTTGGCAAGAGTAACTGATCTATGTTTTCCGCCTGTACATCCGACAGCGATTACCAAAGAATTCTTTCCTTCTGAAATATAATTTGGAATCAAAAATTCCAAAAGGTCAGTGACCTTGTTCAAGAATTCATGAGCTTCATCATATTTCATAACAAATTCTTTTATAGGTAAATCATTTCCTGTAAGAGGGCGAAGTTTTAAATCATAATATGGATTTGGCAGGAATCGAACGTCAAATACCAAATCGGCGTCTTCTGGAATTCCATATTTGAAGCCAAATGAAAGAACCATCACATTGATACTCTTGTAGGATTCCTTCTCTACAAAGATTTTTGTAAGTTCTTCCTTTAGTTCCCTCGTCAAAAGATGTGTCGTATCTATTACATAGTCCGCTCTTTCCTTTAGAAAGGCGATTCTCTTACGTTCCTTTTGGATGCTTCCCTGAATTCTCTCATTCTTGGACAAAGGATGATTACGACGTGTTTCCTTATATCTCTTTACAAGTACACTATCCTCTGCATCTAAGAAAAGAATGTCGCACTTTTTTCCATCGTGAGATAATTCATCAAGTGTATCCTGAAGCTGATCGAGATTCTTTCCGCTTCTGATATCAATTCCTACAACCACTTTCTGATTGTCGCTTTTTTGCATGAGATCGACAAAATTCTTCAAAAGTGGAACAGGAAGATTATCTACGCAATTGTACCCCATATCTTCTAAAAACTTAAACGCTGTTAATTTTCCAGAACCGGACATTCCGGTGAGAAGTAACAAATTCATAAAATTATTCTCCGATAATTCTAACCTCTGGTGTAAGTGTTACGCCAGAATTTGCATAAACGGTTTCAATTACATGATCAATCAATGCTTTCATATCAGAATAACTAGCATTTCCTTTGTTAACACAGAAACCAGCATGCTTAGTTGAAACTTCCGCATCACCTACGTTATAACCCATAAGTCCCGCATCCTGGATTAACTTTCCTGCGAAATAACCTTCAGGACGCTTGAAAGTACTACCAGCACTTGCATAATTAAGTGGCTGTTTTTCCCTTCTTCTATTCATAAGGTCATCCTGGTAGGCTTTGATTTCATCGTAGTCACCCTTTTCAAGCTGGATTTCAGCTGATAAAACTACGAATGAAGGGTTTTCGGAAAAAATACTATGTCTATATCCGAAATCACATTCATCTCCAGATACAGTGACTACACCATTTTCTGGATCAAAATAAGTGACAGATTTTACCACCTGCTTCATCTCTCCGCCATATGCGCCGGCATTCATAAATACACCGCCGCCCAGACTTCCTGGAATTCCTGCTGCAAACTCAAATCCCTTTAGTGAGGCGTTTAATGCTGCATTTGCAATCTTTCCAAGAGATAAACCTGCGTCCGCGCACAAAACTCTAGTCTCTTCATTTACATTTATAGAGTTCATGCTTCTTGTAGAAACAACAACACCAGAAAGTCCCTCATCAGTGACGAGAAGGTCACTACCATTTCCGAG
>JAIKZI010000083.1 GCA_024682375.1 Lachnospiraceae bacterium
CGCCGCCAGCGTTCATCCTGAGCCAGGATCGAACTCTCGTTTAATACTTCTTTGAGATTTCTCTCTGTTCAAGATAAAGGCTAACTTTATCCTTCGCGTTTTACTGCTTTTGGTTCGTGTATTTATGTCTTTAACATAAATCCGCTTGTTGATTCTTTGGAATCTTTCAAGGTTGTTTCACTGTTCAATTATCAATGTTCTTGCTGCTTGTGTGGGGCGTTTGTTGTGTGCCTCATCAGCAGCGCAGGTAATATACTATCAAACGAAACCCATACTGTCAACAACATTTTTGAATTTTTTTTAAAAAATTTTAATCAATGGGTTATATTCATTGATTCCCATTATCCACGAACTGCTCTCAACCTGCTTTAATAGGGCGTTTCCGGAGTTTGTCGCCGAAAAACTTTGAATAAAAAAAACTAGTATCCATATAATAAAAACGCCTTCAAACAAGCCGAATAAAGCACCGACAATTTTCGAAGTTCCGTGAATAATCGGAAGATGGCCCAAAACTGCAAGCAAAAGTCTAACGATTCCAATTATGATTGAAACCACAATTAAAGTCACTAAAACAGCCAATCCATTCATCAGAAGATTCTCTACAGTTGAAACAACTGCATCATGAGTCTTCTCCTGTACAATTTTTTCCGTATCTTTCTGTAAATCTATTTTCGAAAGTTCGTCCACTAAATATTTTCTCATAAAAAGAGGCAATTCTTCTGCACTCTCATCTATAATGTTCTTATTAGTGTTTTTTGAATCATTCTCTTTTGCATTATCTTCTCTACCAGTGACATATTTATCTGCTATAGCATGTATTTCACTTTTTACCTTTGGCTTAGTATTCAAATAGTCCATCACTAAAGGATTCATCTGGTTTATCATCAAGCAAATAAGCGCACAGCCTACCAATCCGAAGAACATACGAAGTATACCCTCGTGATAACCTCTGATTACCATAAGTGCCAATATAAGTAAAAATAAGATTTCCAATAGGTTCATTTAAATCCTCATTAATTACACAACTTAACATGCTGCACAGAATCCGATCTTACAAAGTAGAATTCCCTGCCAGCTTTCTTATTTACAACATCATATATTTCTTCATCATCATTTATAAAGAATCTATTCATTCCGAGCACACTTATAAAATTAACTTTATGGCCATCTGTAAGCATAACCTCGTTATCATCCATAAGTTTTATATCTCTATATTCAAAATCTAGTTTCTTAGAGTATCTCTTCATTCCATGATAAGTATAGAGTTTAAGTGTATTTTGTAGAACTCCGTCTTTTCCCTCTTCTGCGACCACAAATCCGATATACTTATCATTATGTATTACCGACTTCATCTGCTCGCCCGGCTCTATGACACTTTTTTCCGCAGGCTTATTGCCAGTGCTATAGCAAATAATCTTATCTGTTCCTATTGCAACAGGTCGGCCTTTATCTGTTATATCCACTTCAGGTATAACAGTTCCCTTATATTTATATGATGAAACAATATTATCAATTCGATTTCTTCCAGCGTTACCAAAATTATAAAAGCTAATTTTAGAGACAACTTCCCCCTTCTCATATCCAATAGAAGAAACCATAAGAAGCTGACCACCACTACTGAGGGCAATATCTGTAGGATATCCTGAATTATTTATATGTAATTCACCAGAAGCCAGTGTCTCTCCTTTTTTGTTATAAAGCTCTATTCTAGACTTTAATTCGCCTTTCATAATAACAGCTATTGTTCCGGCGCCAGACACCTCAGCCTTCGAAATAGGCTGTGTTGTAGATATCTCAGACACTTCTCCTACACCATCTAACAGATAAATGCGCGAACCTCCCCTGTCATAAACAATCAGATAACCATCGCACATATCAATTTCAGGAGCTGTCATCTCATAACCCACATTCCATGAAACCTTGCCTGTCGCATCTGTTAAAATCGCACCATCATTTCCATACTTGAGAAGCGAACCATTAAACATTTCGTATTTTGATGCTGATGCATCTTTTATCTTTGTTGTACCGAGCACTTCATAGTTGTCATAATGGCGTAACATAATCAACAGGAAAAAACCTAAAAGCAAAACCGCGATGAGAGCCAGTCCACCTATGAGTTTCTTCCTAAAAGAGGCCTTTCTCTGCCTCTCTACAATTCCCTCATAATGAACACGACCTTCATCGCGATTCTCTGCCACAGAAGCAGCTGATTTGGAATCTCCTGTATCATTATTAACCGTCATCTTTCCTTCAGATACATTAAACGTAAACTTTTCCAAACCAACAACTCCTATATATTATTTCTTCAATTTAAATTTTTTAGTTCCTTCATAATCAAACTTAAATACGCAAACACCATATGCAGGCAAAGAATATCCTATAGATATATCCTTACCATCACACGGTTTCTCCTCTGGTATAAAAGTTTTCTTTCTTGAAGCCTTCTTATTATTAGCCGAGAAAACAAGTGTATGCTTCTCAGGACTGCAAACGCCAACTCTATAATCTTCATAATCCATCGGTGTAAAGTTAATTACAAACAACAGGTTATTTGTTCCGTCTTTGCTCTTTCTTACGAAGGAAAAAATACTTCTATATGAGTCATCTGCATTTATCCATTCAAAGCCCTTCCACGAGCAATCAAGCTCATACATAGCAGGATACTTCTTATATAAATGCAAAAGTTCCTTCATAGTATCATTGATTTTTCTGTTCTTAGGATTTTCCAAAAGATACCAATCCAGTTCTTTCTTCTCATCCCATTCATGATACTGCGCAAAATCCTGTCCCATAAATAGAAGTTTCTTTCCCGGATGTCCCATCATAAAAGAATAACCGCAGATCAGATTCTTAAACTTATCATCCTCTAGCCCCGGCATCTTATTTATCATAGAACACTTAAGATGAACAACCTCATCATGTGACAAAACAAGAATATACTTTTCAGCTTCATTATATGACATAGCAAATGTCATCTTATTATGATTATCTTTACGGAAAAAAGGATCCAGTTTCATATAATCCAAAAAATCATGCATCCAGCCCATGTTCCACTTATAAGAGAAGCATAGACCATCTTCCCTCTTATCACCAGTTACATTAGGCCAGGCAGTAGACTCTTCAGCAATCATAATTGCACCAGGATTTCTTCCCGCCACAACAGTATTTAAGTGCTTAAAAAATTCTACGGCCTCCAGGTTCTCATTTCCTCCAAATTGATTTGGTGTCCACTCTCCCGGTCTCTTTCCGTAATCAAGATATAGCATAGATGCGACTGCGTCTACCCTTAAACCATCAATATGGTATCTTTCAATCCAATTGAGCGCACTTCCTATTAGAAAGTTCTTTACCTCATTTTTTCCATAATCAAAAATCTTTGTGCCCCACTCAGGATGATCTGACTTCTTAGGATCTGTATATTCATATAATGGTTTTCCATCGAAATTCTCTAGGCCGAAATCATCTTTAGGGAAATGAGCAGGAACCCAATCCAAAATAACACCGATTCCATGATTATGAAGATAATTTACAAGATATGCAAAATCTTCACTACTTCCATATCTGCTTGTAGGAGCATAATATCCGGTAACCTGGTATCCCCATGAACCGTCATACGGATATTCTTCCACTCCCATAAGCTCTACGTGAGTATATCCCATTTCTTTTACATAATCGCATAGAACCTTCGCAAACTCTCTATAATTATAAAAGCCATCATCATCCCTACCCGGATGACGCTTCCAGGAGCCCTGATGAACCTCGTAAATAGCAAGTGGCTGCTCTTCAAAAGTAGAATATGAATCTTCTCTCTTCTTCAACCACTTTTTGTCTGTCCACTCAAAATCCCACACCTCAGGAATTTTTGATGCCGTACCCGGTCTAAGTTCAGCCTCTCTTGCATAAGGGTCCGCCTTATACAATTTCTTTCCATCTGGAGTGGTTATCAAAAACTTATATAAATCTCCCGGCTTAGGAGTCGTCAGGAAAGTTTCAAATATACCAATTTCTCTGTTATCAATTCTAGTAAGTACATCAGCATCTTCATCCCATCCATTGAAGTCACCTACAACAGATACAGAAGACGCATGCGGAGCCCATACGTCAAAATATATTCCCCTTTTTCCATCCACTTCACCTGGATGGACTCCAAGTTTATTGTAAATTTCATAATGGGTTCCCTGTCCAAACAGGTACATATCATAATCAGTAAAAAAACTCATCCCAAATCCTCCCCCTTATTAATTTATAGAAAATCCTTTTCTACTAGTATTGGACGGCCATCTTCATCAACTCTCTTTCTATGGAAGAAGCCCTTTGAATTAGTTCTATCAATTGCCTCATCCATAATCTCAATTACATCCTTGAGATAAAGTGGTCTATCACTTCTCTGTGCTTTACTTATTCTATCATACATTGCGAGTCTACCCATCTCATCGACATTATACCCCGCATCATCTGCATATTTAATTCCGAATGTAACAAGCTCATCGATTGTAAATACAGGGATCGAAATTCTCTCCGTAAACTTCTTACCAAACTCAGCGCACGTAGAAAGAACACGATCAATACCAGCATTATTGTCTTCAAGAATTACCAAAGTTCCTTCAGTATCATTATTCATAAGTAAAGACAAAGAAACCTCTGTATCAAGCAGTAAATCTCCCGCCTGCTCAATTACAAGACAACCACCCTTGATTCTTGAATATAATTCCTGCAAATCCTTTCCATTTAACTTCTCAGCATCAATCTTTCCTATATTCTTTCCAGGTTTATCGATTTCATTCTGCAATGTTAAAATCAAAGCCTTCGCAAGTGTAGTCTTTCCGCTTCCTCTTCCTCCAGTAATAATAATATTACCTCTAGAAGATACACCTTCTTTTAAAAGCCTCTCTCTGGCGCCCGTAAGAACTCCCATAATAGTCTTTTCCATATTTGGAATTGGCAAGAAGTAGGAAAAAAGCTCCTTCTCATCTTCAGTAAGAGACTGCATTGGCATCTCGTCTTCAATGACATTAGTAAGAACTGTTTCATCCACACTCTCTACAACTGCATCTGCATTCTTCTCATCAGCCAGATGTTCATCAAGCGGTTCGAGAACAACAGTCTTATTCAAGTCCTCTTTTATCTGTGATGGCTTTTCATTTTCCTTTTCCTTAGCCTTCTTCAGGTTTTCTTTCTCCAAAACCTTCTTCTCATTCTTCTTAATAAGAGTTTCAGCTAATAAAGATTCGTCATCTGTATCTTTTACCTTAAAGTCTTCAAACGCATCATGCTTTTCTTCTATAACTTCATCCTCTTCTGTAAGATGCAGTTTAGTCAAATCCTCTTCAGCGCCCTCTTTCTTTTCAGGCTCAATTTCTTTTACAGGTTCTGCTTCTTTTACAGATTCAGTTTCTTTTGCAGGCTCTTCTTTTGCAGGCTCTGCCTCCTTCAGTTCCACTTTGATTGGTTCATTCTTTTCAATAGCATTACTAATAGAAGATTCTTTTACAGAAACAATCTTGTCCACTTCTTTTTTAACTGGTTCGATAAAAGCCTCGATTGGAGAATTAACAGCAGAAGCAACTTCAGCAGCAATCTTTGCATGATCTGATAATTTTTCAATTTCAGCCTGAAGCATATTATTGACATTAGTCATAATATTAGTTGCTTCCTGGTAGTTGCCTTTCTTAGATTTCTCTACTTCTTCTCTTGTAACCTTAGGAGGCTCGAAGTTCTTGATTTCTTTTTCAGCCTTGTGTTCGATTGACTTGTTTTCTTCTGAAACCTCAGGTTTTCCATCCTTATCTACAATAGGGACTTCAAATCCTCCACCATTTTCTTCTCCATCATCATCAAATTTTGGAATTTTGTAAGTGGCACCTTTTTTCCAGTCATCATTTAAAATATTTGTTTCAACCTCAAGCTCTTCAACCTCAGACTCTTCAACCTTTGGCTCATTTATTGCAACTTCAACAACTTCAGGTTCCTCTTCTTTTGAAAGAATCTCATCTTTCATTAGAAACTGTGGTTCTACACCTGCATCCAAAAGAGGCTTTGCCTTTTCAAGTCTATCGATGATATGTGTAGCTTTTTTAATAGCCTCTTCTTTAGATTTTTCAAGTCTTTCCTGAGCTGACTCTTCAAGAGCTGCCTGAGCTGCTCTCGATGTCTTTTCCCAATTTGAAAGAACATCCTCAATACTAAGCTGTCCTGCAATCTGTGTTTCCTGAACTGATTCTGTAGGGATGGCAAGACTCAACTGGCCATCATATTCTTCTGCTAAAAAGTGCTTATAATGATCCATGAGAGATTTCTCATCATCATCCTTTTTGTCTTCTTTTTTATCTTCCTTCTTGGCATCCATTTCAGGCATAGTTACATATGGAAGCTCTTCAACCAAACCTTCAATATTTTCAAGTGTTTCATTTACTTCGCCAGCCTCTGTAGCATGCATAATTTCATCAATATTCTTCTTGATTTCAGCCTGAAGATTTACCGTATCAAATTTATGTGGATTAGATTTAGGTTCTGGAATTTCTCTCTTTATAGGGGCAGATTTCTTCTCTTCCTCCTCTTCCTTCGCAAGAACATTTCCAGAAATAGCTCTATACTGATCCTGCTGCTCACTTGTAAGTGGCTGATATAGCATCTTAAGTTCAAGCGCCTTCTGTACGAACACACCATCTCCATAATAAAGAGCTAATTCATCGCACATCTCAATACATTTTTCTACCTGTCCAGTCTTGTGATACAAGAAAGCCAGCTGATAAGCCCATTCATCAATAAACTCATTATTCTTTAGCTCTTCAAGAATACCTATAAGAGTATATTCATCAGCACCTCTTTTTTCCGCAAGATAATACTTAAGCACGTACTTTTGGAAATCGTGGGGAGCAATATCCACGAAGTCATCATAATATTCTCTGGCTTCTTCCAACTCTCCAGAGCGCGCACAAAGAAGGCACAGATTATACAAAACCACCCTGCCAATTGGTGATCTATCATGTGCCATTACCAAAAGATCCTTTGCATCTTCAATCTTTCCAAGGCTTTCATATAATTGGCTAGCCTGAACGATTGCACTTATATTATGAATCTTTCTCCAATTCAAATTGTCCAATATATCTAGCGCATCATTGTTTCTGCCTTCAGCAGCTAATTCAATGGCGCTCTTTATCTCATCTCTATAATCCTGTCCGAATCCACTCAAAATAAGCTTGCTCCTTTAATACGCCTAAAAATTACTTTTGTTACACTTACTTTCTCTTTGAAGAAAATCTCTCAAAAAGTCCTTTTATATTAAAGCCCTTCTTTTCCTCATCTTCTTCATATTCAAAAGTTTCAGTTTCCTCGTTATAGAATTTAACCTTTTCGTAAACCGCTGTCTTCACAGGAAGTCCACGTTTTCTAGCCAAATAAACAAACACTTTTGACAATACATAATACAAAAGTGCCACTACAGGAACACCCAATAGCATTCCCATAAATCCAAACAATCCGCCGCCAACTACGATAGCAAACAGAACCCAGAATGAATCTACTCCTGTCGAATCGCCAAGAATCTTCGGTCCAATAATATTACCATCTATCTGCTGTAACACCAGGATATAAATCAAAAAATAAATACCTGACATCGGATTTGTAAAGAAAATAATCAAAACAGTTGGTACCGCTCCAATATATGGTCCAAATACTGGAATAATATTTGTCACACCAATAATAACAGATACCAAAACCGGATATGGCCATCCAAATAATAGCATACATCCGTAACATATAAATCCAATTATAATAGAATCAATAATCTTTCCAACGAAAAATCCGTAAAAAATCTCTTTAGCTTTGATCATGACATCCATAATCGGATTTGCCATCTTCGCTGGGAATAATCCATAAAGCATCTTCTTAAAAATTGACTTATACTTTTCTTTATCAATAAGAAAATAAACCGCAACGAATAATCCAATCAAAAAGGCAGCCAGATACTTTCCTATATCAATTACACTTGAAGTGATCTGCTTTAACATTTCATTCTGACCACCCCAATTCATATACTGAGAAATAAAATCTCTTGAAATAGTCAAAAAATGATCTACCTTTTCAGGATTTCTAGCCTGATTAATCTGCGTTGTAAATCTTCCGCCAGTGATATGATCCGCCCAATCGAGAACATTCATAAGCTGTTCTTCTAAATGATTATAGATATATGAAATCGTCTGAATCATCTGCGGAATAACCGAACTCAAGAAAACCACAATAGCTGCAACCAAAATAAGTATTGCAAGTATTGAGGAAAAAAGACGGATCTTTCTTTTCGCTCCATCTTTATTTTTAACATGCGGAACAATGAGGTTTCCGATATGAGTATCAAAGAATGTCATAATCGGACTCATCAAAAAGGCCATTGCAAATCCAAATACAATCGGTCTAAAAACTGCCGCAACCTCATCAATAGATTCTTTTAGTCCCTTATATCTCTTCACGCAAAAATAGAAGATGATAATCATTACTGCAGCTAGAATTATTACGCCAAGAACCAGTTTTACCTGCTTTCTTAACTCTTCCGCTAAATTTTCTTTTTCTAGCTTATCATCCATAAAGCTAATTCTCCATTCTGTAATAGTTGATCAAGCATCCATCCAGAATAATTCTTTTTTCCGTGTCAGTTAACTTATCAATCTCAAGTTTAAAGCTCTTAAAGTCCTTATTAACTACGAAACAATTGAATTCTGTATCTCCACTTTCAATTTCTTTTCTTATATCAGGGATCCAAATATAATCACCCTTTGAAAAAGGGATTTCACCACCTATTCTAAATGGTATCATTCCCCAATTTATTAAATTAGATCTATATCTCTTTGTTGCATATTCTCTGGCGATATTAGCCCAGCCGCCCAAAACCTTTTGGCAAGATGCTGCCTGTTCTCTAGCCGAACCATCTCCAGGCTTCACTGCAAATATTGTACTACCAATTCCTAAAGATTCTGTGACCAAATCAAATTTATTTTCAATCTTTTTTAATATTTCATCTAATTCAGGAAGAATCTCTTTCGCCTCTTCCCCTTTTTGCCACAGATCGTATGCCTTCTTTACCTTTGTAGCCTCTCCTACATATAGAGGATCCTTTCTTGAAAGAGTAAATTTAGCCAATTCAATTGGATTTGACCTATAGGAACTTGTCTCTCCGGAAGGAATCAATTCATCAGTTGTTGTAACCGGATCATGAATTTCTGATGTTACCTTAAGCAAAAGATTATTTGGAAGAGCATTCATCTTCGGCCAATCTTTTATATTCGGTCCAACCACCAATTCTTCCTTTTCGTTTGAAATTCCTTTACTATCAAAAACTCTTTTTTCATAAATACTACTATCAAAATAATATTTAGGAATCGAGAAATCCTTATCTATATCTGTAGCAGCAGTTAGTTTACCACCATTTAATGCTGTAGCAGCAATCGACCTGGCATCCATAAGTGCAACAGATGCAATCTGTCCATTCTGGACCTTACTTCCCTCCCTATTCGGGAAATTTCTTGTTGAATGTCTGATTGAAAATCCATTGTTAAAAGGTGTATCTCCCGCTCCAAAACAAGGACCACAAAAAGCAGTTTTTAAAACAGCTCCAGCGCCCAAAAGATACTCTGCATATCCTTTTTTCAAAATATCCATGTATATTGGCATGCTGGCCGGATAGACGCTAAGTGAAAAGGCGTCATTTCCAATATTTCCACCTTTTAGGATTTCTGCTGCCGAAGCTATATTCTCATATCCTCCACCAGCACAACCAGCTATAATTCCCTGATCTACATAAAACTCATTTTCACGAACCTTTTCCAGCAAGTTATATTGAATATCTTCTCCAAAGCTCACCCTGGCTCTCTCTTCAGTTTCATGGAGCACATCTTTCAAATTTTCCTTCAAAAATTCGATTGTATATGCATTGCTTGGATGAAATGGCATAGCAATCATCGGTCTTACCTCGGATAAATCCACCTCTAAGAGGCTATCATAATATGCCACCTCACCCGGATTTAGGGCTTTATAATCATCTTCTCTTCCATGATTTTCGTAAAATTCTTTTACCTTTTCATCTGTCACCCAAATTGATGACAAACACGTAGTCTCCGTTGTCATGACATCGATTCCAATTCTGAAATCAACGCTCAATTCTGAAACACCCGGTCCTACAAATTCAATAATTCTATTTTTAACAAGTCCTTCATTAAAGACATCTTTTATAATAGATAAAGCCACATCCTGCGGACCCACACCTGGGAGCGGGCTATTTTTTAAATAAATCGCTACTACTTCAGGGTAAGCTAAATCATATGTCTTTTTTAGTAACTGCTTTACAATTTCAGGTCCACCCTCACCTATTGCCATAGTTCCAAGGGCTCCATAGCGTGTATGTGAATCCGATCCTAAAATCATATCTCCACATTTTGCTAATACTTCTCTCGCATATTGATGAATAACAGCCATATGTGGAGGCACATAAACTCCTCCATATTTCTTTGCAGCTGATAATCCAAACAGATGATCATCTTCATTTATAGTTCCGCCAACAGCACAAAGACTGTTATGGCAATTTGTCAAAACATATGGAACTGGGAACTTTGTAAGCCCAGATGCCTTCGCTGTCTGAATAATACCTACATAAGTAATATCATGCGAAACTAGCTTATCAAATCTAAGAGATAGATTTTCATCATCTTTTCCCAGATTATGACTTGTCAAAATGCCATACGAAATCGTAGAGCGTCTAGCCGTCTGCTCCGACACTCTACGACCTAGAATTTGTTCTAATTTGTTCTGTGTTCTAGCGTCTTTAGCTACAATCTCATTACCACGAACGAGATAAGCTCCCCCTACAAATTTATTCATCGCCTATTTTCCCTCGTCATCATCCTCCAAAGGAACGTCCAATCCCAGCATATCCAAATACTCTGTATTAATTCTAATTTCAGGCTTACTCCTATCAGCTGTAGCCGGGTCAGATTTAGGAGCTTCAGCCGCATCCAAAGCAGCCTTCTCCATCTCCTTCTGTATTCTGATATTCTCATCAGTTATCAAACGCATATATTTATCAGTATCCTTCAAGCTCTCAAGTCTTGAAATCAACTCCATCTGATTTGACTTAACAATCTGTCTTTGATCACGAAGCATATCATCAGTTCTTGACATAACCTCGCCCATCTTCACTCTCGCATCATCAATTGCTTCCTGGATTCTACGAAGTGCCTGATCAGTATACATAATCGATGCGGCGTATATATCCTCGGCATCGCGTTTGGCATCTCTCTTTATTTCTTCACTTTTCTTCTTATGTTCTCTAGTCGCTCTATCACGACTATCCTCTGAGGCCTCATATTCCTCAATCATCTCACCTATACAAACATTCAATTCCTTTAAAACTCCAAGGAAATCGTTCTTATCAACTACAACCTTTCTTGAGCTTCCAGGAAAAGGTTCTGCGGTAGCTAAATACACGTGAATTTTCTTCAGAACTTCTTCAGTTTTATCTCTTGCGCTCATATTAAAAACTCCTTTATTAAAGAAGATTATACTTCAAAATAATTCTAAAGGTTTTAGGTTTCAAAGTAAAGAAACGAGGCTCCAAAAATCCACAGAAAATAACGCTTTCTTCTATTAATTTTGGAAAAAAATAAGCGAAGATTTTTCATCTCCGCTTAAACATCTATTTCTGATTCTTATTTACAAATTTTTCAATTTCTCCCAAGTCATTACTTATTATCACATTTTCAAAATATGACTCAGCAGCAAATCCACTTTCACACATTTTATCAAACACTATTTTTAAGGGTTCATAGTAACCATCAGTGTTATAAATCACAATTGGTCCCTTCACTTCTTTTAAGTACGAAAGCGTCATAACCTCTGATAGCTCATCCAAAGTACCTAAGCCTCCCGGCAAAGCAACAAAAGCATCCGAATTTTCAATCATAAGAGTTTTTCTCTCAGCCATCGTATCTGTTTCAATATATTTTGTAAGTCCAGCCTGCTTTCTTTCCTGAATCAATGGCACATTAGGCAAAATTCCAATAACCTCTCCGCCATTTTCAATAACAGCATCTGCAACTACACCCATAAGACCGTTTTTTGCTCCGCCATACACTAGAGAATGTCCATTTTTTCCAATCCATTCTCCTAAAGCTTTTGCATCTTTGGTATAAATATCCTTATTTCCAGAATTAGATCCACAATAAACCGCTATATTCATCTATTTCTCCCTCATATGAAAAAAACTGGGTCACCCGACAATACGTATATAACTACCCCCGGGCTTCCATCCCAGTTTCCCTGCGGCACATGAGAAATCAATCTTAGTGCTGCTTCATTCCTGACCTGACACGGTTCGAAAGCACTCATTGCGCAGGACCAGAATTTCCGTATCCGGAGGCAGATATATAAATATTAATCGAGCGTGTATCATCTTAGATACGCCCAGTTCCTAAATCATATAAAAATACGCATGAAATGTCAATGGAACTAATAAAAATACACAAAAAAAGGGCTAATGAAACTCTTGCTTCAAAAGCCCCTCATTTTAAGCCCATCTATAAGGCACATCCGCAAAGGCAATTCTATCTAAAGGAGAAAGTTCTACTACTTCTCCTCGTCTTAATCTTCTTCCATTATAATATGTTCCCTTTTTCGAATTCCAATCCGAAAGATAAAACTTACCATTCTTTCTTTGAATCTTAGAATGATGTTTACTTATTAAATCAGAGTGCAGACAGGCATCATTAGCCTTTGCGTCACAGCCAACTTTAAAAACTTCTTTATCTACGCAGTAGTCCTCCTCTTTTTCGCTACCATCATAAATCAATCTACCAATCATTCTTTCATCCCCTGATGAAAACTCTTTTTTCCTTCCTGGAAGAAAATCATTCACTACATCTTTTGCCAAAGAAACCTCCTCATCAAACTTTCCCTTCAACCTTTCAATCACGCTTTTCTTTTGTACAGGAAGCATTTGTTCACCATCGTCTTCCTCCACAGAAGAAACAATCTTATCCTCGAAATCAATCCCCTTATAATAAT
This sequence comes from Lachnospiraceae bacterium, assembly GCA_024682375.1. Taxonomy (GTDB): domain Bacteria; phylum Bacillota; class Clostridia; order Lachnospirales; family Lachnospiraceae; genus Lachnocurva. The sequence continues at coordinate 13,048 of JAIKZI010000083.1, forward strand.
CATCAATTTTCTCCTCGAATTTAACCTTTTCACTTTCGATTTCTTCAAGAATTCTATTTGCCATCTGATTGCAATCAAATCCTGGACTTGAGACCGCAGAGTAAATCTCATAACACATCCTACTTACTAATTCCAAATTAGGATCAACCTTCGTTATCAGATACTCGCCCAAATCCAAAAACGGTGTTTCCTCTTCCTCTTCCCTAGGGAAAAAACAAAGCTCAATTCTTTTATCAGAGAAGTACATCGTGTTGCATTTAAATAAAATATTTCTTTCTGCAATCAAATACTTAGAGATAACACATAATGCTTCATAAGTATATTCAAATACCTTTGCAAGCAGATTTAAATTAACTCCATTTTCTTCAAAAACTTCTTCTACAGATTTCTTACCAGTGACGTCATACCAATACTCTAATTCACCATTTCTCTCAACTGTATAAAACGGCAATAGAGCATCAATCTGATTCTCCTTCAACATTTCCCTTTCATGGCCAACTATCTTCGCACCACCTTGTAGGACCATATATTTCTTTCCAGCACCCGAACATATTGCAGCATTCACTAATCATCGCCCCCTAATCCAATTAGATAAATCTTTAAAAACCTCTTCGCCCTCTTCAATTTTCCTAAACCTCTCAAGGTTATTCACATTACTTAAGTCATGTGAGACAATTGCACTTACAGATTCCTTATAAACTAAAAATCCCAGAAAAATCACAGCTTCAATTACAAGTATTATTAAGGAAAAAACCATTGCAGCCTCTATTGTCATACTGCCATCCAGATAAACTTCCTCATCCAATCGGTAATCCCCCTTCCCACAGCAAAATCAAAAAATACGTCAAAAATATAAATGGAACAAATGCGATCTTATCTGTGATTTTCTTTTTTCCAACTAAGCATGCTCCCATACCGAACACAGACAGAATCAAAGCCGAGCCCCAAACCAGAAGCATATTGTTTTTTAATCCCAAATATATCCCGGTCAGAACAAAAACCAGCGCATCACCTTTTCCAATTTTTCCATTTGAACATATGCTATACAAATAAATCGCTCCGCCGACTGCCATTCCGCCTATCATATCGAGGACATCTAGTCTTTGATAAATGAGATGAAACATAATCCCTATTATTGAAAAAAGTAAAATCAGAAGATCTCTAATCTTATGAGTTTTCATATCTTCTGCACTTATCACACCTAACATCCCCAATAAGCTAATACTCTCCATCTAATCTCCTTTACATTTTGGACATTCGTGATAGTTCTTTTTTGCCTCTTCTAGTGTTATAACACGGATATTTCTCCTCAAATCGACGCAATTCAGGTCACCATGATACTGCTCACCATAGTCTGTAACATAGACTTTTGACCCTTTCTTTTTCTTCACACAGGTACATTTTCTATATTTATGACCATCTTTCGACCTCATATTCTTGATATTTGAAATATCCACCTCTTTTATTGATAATTTTAAATAACGACAATCACGCGAATGATGATATGCCTCTCCATTTTTAGTCACATAGACAAATTCTTCCTCCTCATCCATCGAAGGGTTCCATCCAACATACCTACGCACAGTGATTTTATCATGGAACTTAAAAATAGATTTATCTATAAACGAGAATATCTGAACCACACTATATTTACAGTCCAAAACAATATACTGTTCATCAACCTCTGAATCAGAAAAATCCAATCCTAAGGCCCCACCCTTTATAAATCTAACTGCTAATTTGTCGTCTTTTATTTTTTTGATACATGAAAGCTTTAAGGCTACCTTCAGCGCTTCCTTTTCGTCTACCTTCTCCGAAAGATCGATATCTTTTATACAACTACTTTTATTTGCCACCTCAAACATGTAATACCTAATTAGATATTCAGTGGTAATTGCTCTCATCAAGAACAAAAAAGTAATCATTACAAATATAAAAATCGAAAAAGAAGCTGCTGCTTCAATTGTGTACGAGCCTGCTTCTTTTGCCAGGATGCAGAAAGGTGCCTCTTTTTTAACTATAGTTTTCTTAGGAAAAATGCTGTTTGTTCGACCCCTTTTGTTTAAAAATTTTACCAAGAGACACCTTTCTACACCCTAGTTCAAATAATTTAACTCGATTTTTTCCATAAAATTATATTTTGTTGGCTTATGTTTTAAATCGACAAATCCTAACAACACAGGTTTTCCTGTAATCTTTGCACCTACTTCACATTTATAAATCAAATTCTTCATTGAGAATTTTTCATACATAGAATCCTTTTTTATCGTTTCTTCAATCAGATCCATAGTGCGAAAATTAACTTTTTCCTGCGTTTCGACCAACAAAATTGCTGACAAATACATCTCATATGAAATGCCATTTTTAACACTTTTTGCCCGTATACTCTTATCTAAACAAGACGCCAACGTAGGAAGACTTGAAGTAAACTGGTCAACTGTCTTTAAAGCCGGAACTCTTTCTCCCATTAATAACGTTCTGACATCCAAAACACTTTCTACATAAGCCCAACCGGCTATAATTCCCAGTTTTACTGACTCTATTATCATTGGATTTGCAGTAAATCCAGCCAAAGAAAGAGCCAGAGAACCAGCTTCCATATCAAGCGCAGCATTTGTTTTTATGCTGATTGTATTTTGAACCTCTCTAAGAACCAGTAGACGTCTTATTATGGCTTCCAGATTTTCCTTATCACTTTTCTTCCCGCAAATTACATATTCTGTACCATAGCAAAGGCAACCACTCTTTGACTCATTTAAAAAATTACCAAAATAGTCTTTCAAATATTGGCTATAAATAAGCTTACTAACCGGATTATTAAATCCGCTTTTACTTATTGGATAACTTGAGGGTAAGCTATCATTCTTTAATTCATTTATTGAAACACCCTTATCCCCAATCCAAAAGGACATATCTTCCCTGCCCCTTTTTTCCTTCGCCAAATCCATCGGATTATCTACACCAGACCAGTCCTTCTTCTCATATTTGCTTTCTTCAATTTCTTTATTTTCTTGTTCTTTCGAATCTTCTATCGCCTTCTCTCCATCCGAGATTCTTTTATCAAATTCATCCTCTTCATCCAGATCAACTGTTCCGCTTTTTACCTGAGACTCGATTTTCTGAAATGCATTTCTCGGCAACCTCTCTAGTTCTTTCTTCACAGCCAATCGGAAAAAAGCCTCCCCACCATCGTCAATTAGGTATTTCTTATCGGATATCGTTAAAGAGCTTATATCACATATAAAGTAATTCATTCTTTCATCATCAGATATAAACTCCGATGACACAAAATCCTTCGTTCTATCATAAAAAGGTTTCTTTCCCGAAAAGCTCTCATCTATAGCTGTAATTCCATATTCGTCCCACAGTTTCTCATGATATAAAGACTCCAAATACCCCTTTGTCTCATTCGCATAGATCTTAGAACTCTTTGCCATCGCCAAATACCTGACACCTTCGGCCATACATAAAAACAAAGAAGATAGAGATATAAATACCATCGCCAAAAAGATTGATACACTTCCTTCTTTTTGCATCAAACCTCACCAGCTTTTGATTTAACTTTATCGAAAATACTATTTACCAATTGATTCAATTGATCCTTGAAAATGAGGACCAAACCTACCAGGACGACTA
>JAIKZI010000018.1 GCA_024682375.1 Lachnospiraceae bacterium
TCAACAGGAAGTTAAAACTATGGTTCAGATTGGGGAGCTTACTGCAAAAATTCCCAATATATATGGGACTTACTATGAGGAGAAAGAGAATGCTCTTTTCATTGTTATGCAGTGGATAAATGGCGAAACACTGGCAGATAAAATGAAACGAAGCACTTCTCTTTCCATGTTTCTTAGGTGGATGCAGGAACTTTGTCAGATATTAGATGTCATGGCGAAAAAGAATTTCCAGCATAAGGATATTAAGCCAGAGAATATTATGTTCAATCAGAATAATGATCTTTATCTTATTGATTTCAATATCAGCGTTTCTGTTCCTAATCAGATGGAAGGAACACTGTATTATAAAGCGCCGGAAATGGATTATGGGTCAATTACTACCGCTAGAGATAAGGTAGACATGTTTTCTATAGGAGTGATGATGTATCAGTTTGTCACCGGAAGAATTCCGGCGAGAATGATGGACTACGACTGCTATGATCCGGCTGCAGGTAAATGGGATTTTTTTAAAGAGGTTATAGCAGAAAAACCGGACACAAGTGCAAATATGAATAAAACAATTAATAAGCTTATGGCATATTCACCTAAGGATAGATACAGGAACTACTCAGAGCTGATAAATGATCTGAAAATAATTATTAGGGAAACAAAATGCAGATAATTAAATTCGATAAGGATGCTATAAAGATAAACTGCATAATCAAGTTTGGAATAACAAACAGTGCATATCAGGGAATCAGCAAAAGTAATGAGTCTCCTGAAAACTGCGTTGCTATGCTCTCTAAACTTACAAGACTTATTATTACACCGATTGAGCATGAGAATGATAAATTCGAACTTGTGACCTCATTTGGATGTTTTGGCTGTGCATTAAATGACAAAACATTTGATGGCTTTTCTGTAATTTTTTATAACGAGAGCAATTTGTTTTCGCAGAATAAGGCATTGAAGAAAGGCATAATTCTTAGTGCTGAGAATGGGGTGGATGCAGAGGTCTTGCTTCCGGAGAGTGACATTAAATACAAGTATATCTCTGGACAAAAGCATGAATACAATTCTGTGGACTGCGGAGATACAAAGCCTTCAGCGGATCAGATAATAAAGATAATCAAGCGGGCAGAGTATCACAATGAGGATAAAAATGACGAAGAAATAGAGGCGGAATCAAGTGAGATTGATTATGATGAACTATTTCTGAAAGAAGTCCTTAAGCAGTCTGAACAGTACTCAATTCTTTCAAGTGAGCTTGAAGAAAAGAAAACTCATGAGATGGGACAGATATCCTATAGAGAATTTTATGCAACTGATTATGACCGCATAGATAGGGTAGCATATGCATTTATAGTGGACGACATTGATAAATCAGTATTCGATATTGGTACGCAGGTTGAATTTGAAGGAAAACACAGCGAGAGAATCAATGGAGAAATAGTTGAAATAGATCTTAGTGATAACGAGAACAAAAAAATAGTTGTGCTTTTTAACAAGCAAGTTAGCGTAGATTCATTTGCTTCGTTTGGTTTTATATCACTGTCTTTTTCAACGGTGAATAAAGATGTGCAACTTGCAGCTAATCAGAAAATAGCAAGTGGCGTGTCCAAAGCTAAGTTTATGAAAAATGTTCTTGGTGGTAATAAAACTGCAGGATTTGAAGATAAGGATTTAAGCGAACTAATTTACAACTTAGAGAATCAGAAGCCTTATCCTCCAAATAAGAGCCAGATAACAGCTATAGAAAAAGGTATAAAATCTAAGGATGTTTTCCTGGTAATGGGGCCGCCTGGAACTGGAAAAACTACGGTTATCCTTGAATGGGTTAAGTACTTTGTTAATGTTGAACGCAAGAGGGTACTGGTTTCTTCTCAAAACAATAAAGCGGTAGATAATGTACTTGCAAGACTAGCTGAGGAAAAAGATATTGATGTAATCAGAATAGGATCCGAGTCAAAACTTCAGGACGATGTTAAAGATTACATGTTTGAAAAGAAATTGGTCAGGCTGAATGACAGTATAGATAGTGCTACACAGAATAATCTTTCAAAACTTGAATCTGCGATTAGTAATTGGAGTGATTATAGAAAGCGATTCATGATTTTTTCAAAGCAACTTTCTGAAGTAGATGAAATAAACGA
>JAIKZI010000055.1 GCA_024682375.1 Lachnospiraceae bacterium
ATACAGATTATAAGTTATAGAAAGACCCGTCTCCTCATCAGTATAAGTGAGCTGGTCAAAAAGATCTGTATATGTCTCCACAAGACCCTCTTCATCTTCCGCAAGCGTGTTACTGACAAGTCCCAGCTCTAACGTAGAACCAGTATCTGTAGTTCTTTCCGATGATACGGTCTGGGTACTATCTGCTTGCTGTGCCTGGCTTCCACAAGCAACTGCAGATACGGTTATCGCACATGTTGTCAAAATAGTTACTAATCTCTTGAACATTATAAAATTCCTCCATATATCTGTTCCTGTTTATCATAAAAGTTTTGGAGTATTTTATATTGCGAGCTACCATTCGCAGTAAACCTGTTTCCAGAATTTCTAAGAGTTCTGTTCTTCAGTTTACTTTCTCATGATATATCCGTAACCTTAATCCAACCTTAAGAACCTCTAAACATATTCTGAAATCATAATAGAGAGCCAGTTTCCCGACTCTCTACTAGTAAACTTATTCCGTTTGAAAATAGTTATGTTTCTCGGCGATAGCTGCCTGTGCTGGTGCGTCAAGTAACGACACTATCTATCCTCTTATAAAAACAATTCTTGCAATATTTCCGCAATCTCTTCCGTAGAGACCTGATAGTTAATCAGTGTATTTACATCAAATGGTTCTGTCTCTAAAGAATCAATAAAACTCCTGATATCACTTCGTACAGCAGCTGGTAAAGTAGATGGACGTTCTAGTTCCATCTCAACAGCAATTCTCAAAATATCCTTTTTATGCTTCTTATATTCTGATGATTGAACGCTTTCTCCTGCCTGTCTTCTACTCCACAAATCAAGATACGCTTTTGATTTAAATAGAATCAAATACTCTGGTCTAAGCACTGATAAGCCATTTATCACACGTTTACCATCAAGAAGTGCCTTATAATAATCATCATTTAATAGTATTCCAGACAGACTAGATACTTCATCATCAATATGCACTGGCGTGAGAACCGAAGGGCTTCTAAGCTCAAATTCTGTTCTGGCAAAAAGTTCAATCATTTTAGGAAAAGAATCATCTTTAGGATGCGTAAATCTAAAAAACTGTGGCTTGCCAGTTGATGTAGCCCTATGTTCATAGCCTCCATCTTCTATAAACTGCCAAAATTTTTCACCATATTCCGGTGTAAGCGCCTCGACTATTAGCACCATGTCTAAATCTTTCGTTACTCTAAACTCCGCTTCTTGGCTTGCAAAATTGATATCACAAGCCGCACCACCAATCAAAACATACTTGTCTACATCATCTATAAAATATCTTTTAAAAGTCTCTAATCCTTTTACCATACATACTCCTCCAACATCTCTAATGAGCATCCCTCAACGCGTTCATCATCCATTTCGTCTTCAATGGATAACAAAACACTTAACGGATCCTGTACATGTGGTTTTATTGTATCTATGTGATATCCAACTTCAAGGACAATACTGCCAATTGTATCACCTTTAACTGCTTCCTTCAGTTCCTTAATTCCTGAACTGGATAAGTCTTGTTTAGTAACAGCATATGTTGGATAACTGTTATCAGTGAGCATAGAATACTCGGACAATGCTGATATTCCCGCTTTTATCTGTAGGTTAGCATCCTCTTCAAGAACAAACCTTTTAATAATTGGGGAGCGCAGAAATGGTTTGATGATTTCCCAGCAAGCCTTCTTACCCATGTTCATTGATATTGCTCTACTCTTACCCTTTAAATCCATGACATCAATACCAAGATACTCTATCTCATCAAAACATTTACTTACTGCCATTTTGGAAACATCCATCTTCTGGGCAATCAACGTGACTGTCGCTTTATCAAACTCCTCATACAATCCGGTTAATAATATTTTTTGTGTAAGAAAGGAAATGATATGAACGGGCTTTATTATTCTTTGACCATTATTGGATAATAACATACCTAGAAAAGGTAAAAAGATTTCTTTTTCCTTCAAAACATACGGAATTCCTTCTTCTTTCATTTTATCCACAGAATAAAACGTTGCTTCCTCCAAAAACAAAACACAATTTACTTGCTTCATTTTTTCTAAATAAGCTCTATTCTTTCTTAACTGTGAAAGACCTAGCTTATCCTTAGGCTCTAACGCCAACCAAACAACACCATTGCTAGAAACCGTGTAAATCTTATACAATGATTTATATATTAACGGAAGTCCTTTATAAATATTCCTATCCTCCGTAATCGTTATATTCATTTTTAACTGTTCTTCTAAATACTCTCTCACAGCATACCTCTCCACTTTTTTGATTTGTAAACTATTTTTGTTTACAAATTAAAAATACCATACTCATTTACTATTTTCAAGTAAATTGACTCAGGGGGACGGGGTTCGCGATTCATTGTACGCATGGAAATACAATGACTCTCTAACCCCGTCCCCCTGAGTCAAAAAAATAGAGAGCCGGTTTCCCGACTCTCTACGAATAAACTTATTCAGTTATGAATTAGTTGTTCTTCTCGGCGATAGCTGCCTGTGCCGCTTAAATTGGGATACACCATTTTATTAGCCTTAAACATTTTCTTCTTCCAGTCTGTTGTATCTACCTCAAATATTGCGTTTCCAACCTGCGGATTCAGATACCAACTAAATTCTCCCTTATC
>JAIKZI010000073.1 GCA_024682375.1 Lachnospiraceae bacterium
ACCATCGCCAAAAAGATTGATACACTTCCTTCTTTTTGCATCAAACCTCACCAGCTTTTGATTTAACTTTATCGAAAATACTATTTACCAATTGATTCAATTGATCCTTGAAAATGAGGACCAAACCTACCAGGACGACTAGAATAAGCACAACCTCCAAAACGGCTACACCGCTTTCATCTTCTAAGAATTCTTTAATCATACTTCCTCCTATATTGCTATTCCCCAAAGACCTGGAACTATAAGAACTAGCATTATCATCAAAAGAAGCATCATCAAGGGAACAATCAATTTTGTCGATATCAGTTCTCCTTTTATTTTCATACGCGAAAGTTTCTTTGCTCTCGCTTCATATACTTCTTTTTCTAAACTCTCGACCAGTCTTTCATTACCGCTTCGCAAATTTTGCGATAGAATCATTGCAAGTTTTTTATATTCCCTAATCCCTGCATAAACACCTAAATTCTCATATACATTGATTTCTGGAACGCCATTCTCTAAATCATTTACGCACTTTAAAATCACCTGATATCCTTTGTTACTCCTACTATTTCCTCTATCACTTAAATCTCTTATTAGGAAAAAAGATTTTCTAACACTCATTCCACACTGTAAAAACATAAGCAGCTTTTCAACTACACTTACGTAGCTTTCATAAAGTTCATCCTGATTTTTCTTTTCTGCTTCTTTATCTTTCTCTTGTTTAATGAGGGGGGTAAGTATTACTACTATCATTCCAACAAAAGCGATTACAACTCCTTTCCCTTGAGTCTTTACGCTCCAGTGAATTTTATGTTTTCCAATCCTTGTAGGTAATTCTATATAATTGTTCCCGCTCTCAACTTCCTTCATCAATTCATATTTAATCTTACGTCTAAGACCTTCCTTCGTATCTAAATCCAAAGGAATCACTTTGACTGGGATTTCGTATAATTCTTCGGTTTTAAATGATTTTAAATGTACTTTTAATATTTCAATCTTAGGTGTTTTTAAATTTTCATTATCAACTTCACCATTGCTTTGTATTAATTTTTCACCTTCAAAATAAGCACTTACCTTTCCATCTTGATAGCTCTCTTTAAAATAAAGTTTCCCAGAAACATGTTCCAAATCTTCATTACTTCCTGAAATACTTTTCTCTATTTCCTTCTTTGCTTTTTCTATCAATTTATATGCTTCTTTTGAACTTATCTCTTTGCCTCCGACAGGAATCTCAAACTCTCCTTTATAAAATCCACTTTTAGCTTTTAATTCAACGTTTGAAGTTTCCTTGGGATTTCTATGTTTTTCTATACGATTTTTAAAAAGAAAACTCCCACTAAGCCAGCTAGATACTTCAATAAAAATTGCAAAGAAAAGGAAAAAAATAACCAGTTTTTCCGTCAATCCTATCTGAGTTTTTTGTCTGTACATAATACAAACAGTTATCAATACAAAGACAAAAGTTAATAACAATCTTCCTCCCCACTTTCAATGATTCTAATCGCAAGCCAAATGGCAACCAAATATATTATTAATGCAGCTGACATAACCAGAATCCCTGCCAAACTGTGATACAAGGGTGATACAAAATCATATGAGGACTTTTTGATAAATAACAATAAAAAAATGGAAATTAACGCTAAAGACTTTACTTCGGTTCTTTTTTCCACAGTCTGGCTGACTATTTCCCGCCTCACTTCTAACACCTCTCCGATTCTATCAGCGCATAATCTCATGTTTTTTGAATAATCACCTCCTAATCTTTTGGAAAAAATAAATATCTCCGCAAATTCCCATATTTCATCTATATCAAAATATCTAGCAAATTCATAAAAGGCTCTCTCAATAGGTTCATTCATCCTAACCTTGCTATTAACCTTTTTTAGTTCAGTAAGTATAAGAGATTCCTCTCCTAAATAATTTAAAAGCTCCCCTTCCTCCCTCAAAAAAGCCTTTTCTATCGATGATCCACTAGATATCCATGTCACGATTCCATTCAAGAAATCCTGATATTCTATAAGTATCTTTTCATACATTTCCTTAAAGAAATACTTAATTAGAATTCTATAAGTAAGATATATAATTACTGGAGAAAGAATCATTGCCCAAGCACTGTCATAAAACGTCCACGATATGATTATTGAAGCTGAAAAACCATACATTATCGCTTTTATTTTCTGACTAAACAACGCTTTTTTTACTATTTCGCTCTCTCTATATCCCCTATCCACTCCCAACCGTCTTTCTCCTCATCACGTTTTACTATCTTTTCTAGAACAATTTCACCATTTCTAATCCCTCTTACCTCCGATATTTCTGCTAAAATACGCCTCCCATCTTTTCTTCTCTCCAGGTGAATCATAATATCTATCCCATAAGCAATCTGCTGTCTAATAACCGAAAGCGGCAAATCCTCAGCCATGAGTGCCATTCCTTCCAGCCTAGATATCATATCCTTGGTTGAATTAGCGTGTCCTGTACTCATACCTCCATCGTGTCCTGTATTAAACGCCTGCAGCATTTCCAGTGTTTCCGCACCTCTACATTCACCAACTATCAATCTGTCAGGTCTCATTCGTAAAGATGTTCTAACTAAATCTCTAATCGTGATTTCATTTTTGCCAGAAATGTTTTTATCTCGGCTTTCAAGCCGTACGAGGTTTGGAACATCAGTTATTTTTAACTCGCAGGAATCCTCGATACAGACAACCCTTTCACTTTTTGGTATAAACTCTGTCAAAGCGTTTAGAAAAGTCGTCTTTCCACTCGAAGTTCCGCCTGAAACAAATATGTTGTAGCGTCTTTCCACTAACTGTCTCAAGAAGATTTTAAGCTCAGAATCTATACTTTTTAGTTCTACCATCCTATCCATCGTAAAAGCCTTCTTGGGAAACTTTCTTATCGTAAGAACCGAACCTCCTACAGCAATTGGCTTCAGTACGATATTTGCTCTAGAACCATCAGAAAGACGTGTATCTACAATCGGATTCGTTTCATTAACAATCTTATTTCGACTTCCAACAATCTTTTGAATCACATCTTCATATACCTCTTCCGAGGAAAAAACATTCTTAGCCCTTACAAAGTTTCCTTTTCGTTCCAGGAAGATTTCATCGTATCTATTTACCATAATCTCGCTAATATCGTCATCTTCTAGAAATTCCTGCAATACCCCCAGTTTCCTAAATGAATTAAATACTCTATTCTCTATAACCCTTCTTTTTGAAATAGGAATACTACCCTTTTTTGCCAAATCACAAATAGCCGATCGAATTACTTCCCTAAGCCTTTCATCTTCCAGCTCTCCACTTTGTGAAATATCACCTCTTACTCTGTCACAGACCTCCTTTTCTATACATTTATCCTCTTGCAAACTTGATTTGATCCCGTTTGATTCCTCCAATCCACTCATTCAAATTCCCCTGTAATATTTTTTCCACATCATAACCGGTAAATTGCTCGCATAATTTCTTTGTAAGGACCACTTCCTGCGGTTCAATCATGAGACCTTTTGCTAAAATATAATCTTTAAACTTCTTAGTACACGCCGTAGAATATGCATCTTTACCACCTACAAGCATTAAATCATCCAAAAGGTGCATTACTTCGAAGAAATCTCTATTAAATTCTCCAAACATCAGCACAACCACGTCAAATTCCGATTTTCTTAAATTGACAATTAATTCTTCCCAATCATCACTGGTAATCTCCCACAGTTCCTCTGGATCTACCACAGGCAGCATGCAGGAAATCCCCTCATAGTTTTCAATATAGTTCTCAATCTGGATATCCTTTTTTCCTGCCTGAATCTCATAAATATAATCAATCAAATTATATTTATCTGTAGTATCAATATTTAAAAAACTCATATCGTCACCTAAATCTACAAATAACACTCTGCCATACTGACGACATAATTTCGCATATACCATCGAAAAAGGTAAAGTCAAATTATGATGCGATGGAGACATCACGCCAACCAGTCTTGCGCCTCCATCATTTTTCACTTTGATACTCTTCTTCAAAACCGCCTCAACTAACTTATCTAAAAAAGTATCCATACTCTGGAATTTATACAGATGCTCTATACCCTCTAATGGTAAATCCTTTGAATCTAACAACTGTATTTTCTCCTTGGCGGCTATCGAATCATTATCTACAGCTATATACTCCTCAGTCATAAGCTTTACATCAAATATTCCGCTACCTTTTTTAAATGCATTTACATCTGAATAACAAGCAATGTTCATTTTCACATCACTCGAAATCAAAAATTTCACCAATGCATCCAAATAACTCTCGTCGCTGTCACAAATTAAAACCTTTAAAACCATCCTAACCTCCCCATCATAAACATAATCTCTTCAATAATTGCCCCTGCAAAAATAAAGATACAAAAATTGATTCTGGGTGAATCCTTCCCATAGTGTTTCAATTCTTTTGAGTCGACACAATCCATCACAAAATTTGCAAAATATAAAATCCGTCTCCAAAGAATCCCCTCTTTAACAAATAGGAATACAGCAAAAAAAGCACCTAGCGTAGCGGAGAACAATACTATCATACCTGTACGCTGTATCCCTATTGCTAAAGTTAATGCACAAAAAAGTTTCACATCTCCAGCACCAATAACACGGATTTTATACATCAATCCGCCGGCAAACAATAAGAGCATCATCTCTAGCATTCCACATAAAACTCCAGAAAAACCTTCGTTTGAATATCTAATTACAGGACCAAGAATTAGAGCAACTAGAATCAAAACATTAGGAATCTTTCCTTTTCTCATGTCACATATGGTCGCTATCAATAAAATACCTAAAATCACTACTGTTGACATGTGTCCCTCCCTTAATGCAACTAGATTATATGACCTCTTTTTTCAAATGACCATGTCAAAAAATACGTCAAATCGTTCGATGCTGTTCGCTGAACCCTTTTTCCCTTAGAGCCATCTAAATTTTCCCCGAAAAAAAAGAGAAAACTTCCTTTTCGGGAAGTTTTCTCTGTGTATTTTGCCACAAACTATTGTTTTGTTTATTTTGTCCTATGCTCTGAAACCTCTTGAAACATCTGTCATTGCTACGTTTGTATTTACATCTGTCTTTCCATAAGTGATTCCATAAACCACTTTCTCAGCATTTTGCATAATAGGTTTTGACGAATCTTTCTCTGAAATCTGGAAAAAAGCATCCTTTAGACTAGTCATAATCTTCTTTATCTCATCTAAATTTTCCTTACTTTTGTTGTAAATTGATGCAGTCAATTTCCTTTGACAATAATCATAAAGTGCATATAAATTCTTTGACATTTCAAACTGAAAATCTAAGTCAGATTTCAAATGTATCAAAACTTTTTCTGCCTTTAAAATATTTTCTTTAAATGTTTCAGTATCATCATTATCTAGATTTTCATATGCATCACCTAAATATGAAAACCAAATATCAAATAAAACAACAATTAATTCAGTTCGATTCGCAGAAGTAATACGCTCTGTAAAGATTTGCTTACTTTCTTTTGTCATAACTTACTCCTTTTTACTGAAGTAACTGGAGTGCCATCTGAGGAATCTCATTTGCTTGAGATAGAACTGATGTAGCCGCCTGCTGAAGTACATTATTCTTTGTATATTCAGTCATTTCTTCAGCCATGTCTGCATCTTCAATTCTAGATACGGCTGAGTTCATATTTTCATCTGTCTGATCAAGTGATGAAACTGTTGTCTCAAGACGATTCTGAGCAGCACCCATCTCTGAACGAATCTCACTTACACGAGAAATTGCCTCATCTAAAGTTTTGATTGCTCTATCAGCTCCACCTGATTTCATTACATCTATAGTATCAAGATATAAATTTTCAGCACTTATAGAAGGAATTCTTACAGTCATATTCTGGTTCTCATTTGCGCCAATCTGAAGTGTCATTGGTCCAATACTTGTAACTTCCATGCTGATATCACCAGTATAACCAGCTTCTACGCTGAAATTCATTTCAAAACCTGAAGTATCTGAAATTACAAAATGATTTCCATCCTGAGCAAGTGTCGCCTGCTTACCAAAACCTACTGTAATTGAAGTACCAGTTACAACTTCTCTTGTAAGTTCTACATCAGCATTCTCTCCGCGAACTGTCTTTGCCACCGAATAAGCTGTACTTGAAATACCCAAGTAATTCTTCAAATTCTCATTTGAAATACTAAGACTAAACTTATTAGCTGAACTAAGAGCAAGTGGTTCATTCTTTGCTGAAATTGTTACTCCTTCTGCAGCTGCTGCCGTAGAAATTGCATTATATACATCTTCACCACTCATTCCAGTTGTAATTTCCACCTCTGTATCATTAATCTTAATTACACCGATCTGCTCCTGTGTAATTGCAGAGGCATTTGCTGGAATTGTAGTTCCGTCAATTTCTGCATCCAAACCTAAATACTGTCTCAAATTGTCATTATCTACAGTAATCTGAAGGCTTGCATTTTTTCCATAAAACTCTGAAGTAAAAGAAAGAGGATCGTTCTGATCTGCATTCAATACTACGCCTGCCTCTTCTGCACCAATTCTTAAAGCCTGGTATACATCCTGGCCAGTCATACCTTCTGTAATCTGTACACCTACATCATTAATTTTTACTACACCCGCCATTGATGATTCAACCGCACCTGCTGTTGCTACAGAAAAAGTACCGTTGACCTGTGGCTGTGTAGAAGCTGAATTAATTGTAATCTTATACTCTCCAGCTGTTACAGAATCACTTACATACATTCTATCAAAATGCTCGCCATATACTCTTGTATCAAGTGAACCGTCCAATAATGATTTTGTATTAAATTCTGTATCATTAGATACTCGATCAATCTCAGTTCTCAGTGAATTTATCTCTGTCTGAATAGCTTCTCTTTCACTTTTGGAGTTCAATCCATTGGCAGCCTGTACTGAAAGCTCTCTCATACGCTGAAGCATATTTGTTACTTCTGATAAAGCACCATCAGCTGTCTGGATTACATTGACACCGTCACCAGCATTCTGAGAAGCTCTTTCAAGGCCTTTGATCTGAGTATGCATCTTTCCCGAGATTGCCATGCCTGATGGATCATCTGAAGCATGATTGATTTTAAGACCACTGGATAATCTTTCCATAACATTTGTAAGATTATCTTCTGTTCTTAGTAACTGCATATTTGTTATAACCGCTGAAATATTATTATTAATTCTCATAAAATGTCCACTCTTTCCTCATCTAACCAACTGTTGTAATCGCTTTTACAAATGCTTTTGCAACTTTATATAACTTACTAGTATCTACATGGACTTCCTTTTCATCTGCAGTTTCATTATCTAGCAAATAATCATATACATCTAAATTGCTTTTTTTAGTTTTCATGGAAACCTTCATCCCTGATGCTTCCTCAAGCTGTGAAACTATGCTCTGTTCATTTGATTTGAAAAACTCTTCCATCTTCTCATCATCGCTCAAGAATTCTCCACTGATTTCATCACCGTTGACCTTAAGCTTGGCTCTACTATTATTGTTTTTACCAGTTTCTAAGAAGATATCAACAAGGCCTGCCTTCTTTTCACCTTTTACAATTTTAAGTCTTAGCACGCCACTTTCTGTTGCAACTGTGATTGGCAAATGGTAAATATCGTCCTTCGCAAGTTTGGAAAAAAGTCCCATCTGCTTCTTGGCTGCCTGGATAGTTCTAATATCTATAAATCTAGATCTGCTATCCAAAAGCACTTCATCCATCGCATGTTCTGCAATATTAGCTAACTTTTCCTGTGCCTCAGCCATCTCCTCAGGTGTTTTTGAATCTTCTCCGAAACGCTCTATTACTTGCTGCATCATAGCCCTGATGTCGGGATTTTCTACATCCACTACTGATCCATCATCATTTACATGACGCCCTGCAAGTTGACTAAACACCCTTCTATTGTTGTATAACATATTACGTACAGCCGTTATGTTTACAGGTGTTTCATCTAAATCCATTCTAGCAATAATATTCTGCACCTTAGCATCAGTTTCTACTGCTGCCTTCAATTCAGAACGAAGATTTTCTCTCCATTCCTTTTCAATCACCTCATTGGACTCAGCCTTCTGAAGCGACATATCCAATTCATAAGGAGAGAGTTCTAAAATCTTCTTTTCCTTTTCAATTTCCTTAAATTTATACGGATCTGCATTCTTTTCAGCATTCTTTAAATGCTGTGTCTCAAATGCCATCTCAACCTGTTCAGTAACAGATAACGATTTTCTATAAACCTCTGAAGAAAAACCGAAATCATCATCAATCTTTATATCATTTCCAGTATTCTTACGAGTCCTAACAGCCATCATCAGATTTCTCATCGTAATAGGAACATTCTCATGAACCAAATGTCCAATAACAGCTCCATCAGACTTATTAACCTGATGCATCAGCCTAAAGATGCCAATATAGCTTTCCTTTTCCTCAGTGGTCAACCCTTCAGAATGCTCAATCTTCCATAGAAATTCAGCATAATTTTCATCGTCAGACTGGCCACTCATATTCTGCTTTGTATCTTCACAATTGGCATTTAATTCTTCCATTGTCATATCAAGAGGATTCTTATTATCCTTGATCATCTGAAGAACTACTCCCGGCTTCATATTATTAAAAACTCTCTGTACAGTCTGATCAGAAAGTTTCATAACCGAAACATTTTCCTCATTGATCTCTATACCGTTATAGCCCAGAATTCTGACTGCTCTCTCGTTCTCAACACTTTTTTCCATATTAATTTCATCTAATAGATCATCAACATTTCTAAAAGCCTTCTGGATTGAATCTCCGAGATCCTTTCTCACCTCAGTTCCAACCCCTTCATAAGTCATCTCCATCTTCATAAAGACCTCTGACTTAGAAGCCATCGAAACTTTCTGGCTCTCAGCTCTAGTCACAAAATCACTAAACTTAACCTGATTTAGGAAAAAAGCGTCCTCATTTTTAAAGTATGCACCTATAGTCTCAGCCGGCAAATTCTTTAATTCTGAAACTTTATCATTTACTTCTTTATACAGATCTAATTCTTCATCTGAAGGTAGACCCATCAAGCTCAATTCATGTAACTTATCAGCCATTTCCTCAATTGGAGTTGTATCAATATCTATTCCAAGCTTCTGTAAAATAACACCAGCTTCTTTTGTCATTGAAACCTGTGTTTCACAAATCTTAGCCGCCTTATCATACATTGAATAGCCCGGTACCAAATAAGCCTGATCTGCATCTCTACCTTCTCTTAGCGCATCATCTACAATTCTCACTGTTTGTGTAGAATCTGGTATTTCCATGTTTAGGTACTCATTTACCTGGCTTATATTCTTTCCTGTAATAGACAAGTCATTATTCATAAGCCAATTTGCAGCTTTAACATTTGTATTATTTACATCAAGGCCTTCATTTTTGATTACCTTTTCAATTGCAGTAGACATTTCATCATTTACTGATGTATTTTCAATTGCATTTGAAATTGTATTCGCACTCTTTTTTCCTGTTGAATAAAAAGCTGAATAAACATCTTTTATCGTTGGTTCACTACCATTTTTTATAAGCACTTTTACGGCATCTTCAGAAATAGTTGTATCTATATTCTGACCGAGTTCCTCACACTTGTTGTATGCCTCTTTAACTTTATCGATAGTCACCTTATCACTAGGTAAATTTTCCTGATTTAGATGTTCTTCAATTGATCTAATCTCTGCATCTGAATTTGCAATATTTGAGATAGCATTTTTTGAAATGCCTCCCATCATAGAAATGTCTTTGCCCGCTTTAGCAAGCTGAACTTTTATTTTATCTCCAACTGTAACGAAACTTTCAGGATCCATATCCATAGGGGAAAAACCACTATTGGACATTTCTTCTAAGTCCTTACCTGTTGTCGTCATTTTAGACAAAACAAAACCACCAAGTCTAGTTTCATCGTTACCATTGGTTCTACGCTCTATTTCTTCAACCAATGTCTCGCCATTCTTTCCGTAGAGATTTGATTTCTCTTTAGGAAGCTTAACCGACTTAGTGATTCTATATGCGCTGTCCAAATCCCTGACTTCCGTGTCGCTAACTTTTGCATTCTGTGTCAAATCAGCTATCCCTTGCTTACCTGTGTGTACAGGAGACACATAGTCCGAAATTTCTTTCAGCAAATTATTATTCATATTTTAAATAATCCTGTCTTAAAAGCTTTTCTGCTTACAAATATTATTTCGGAGCCATCACCTCATTTCTTAACCCATAATTTTCATTAAAACTTTGTAAGAAATAACATAAAAAAATGACTTTCTGTCTTTTAACAGAAAGTCATAATTTTATAAATCTACTCTACCTTCGAAAGCTCGAAGCAAAGTCACTTCATCAATATTCTCAATATCTCCACCTACAGGAACTCCACTGGCAATTCTTGTCACTTTAATTCCACTAGGCTTTACCATCTTAGAAATATACATAGCAGTGGTTTCACCTTCAAGAGAAGAATTTGTGGCAATAATCACTTCTTCTACATCTTCACTTTGAAGCCTGACCATCAGCTCCTTCAAACGTATCTCCGATGGACCTATTCCCTGCATCGGTGATATAGCCCCATGTAAAACATGATACGTTCCGTCATATTTACCAGTCTTTTCATAAGCTGCTAAATCTCTAGTATCTTCAACTACCATAATCTGCTTATGATTACGCTTTGGATTACTACAAATAGGACATATATCCTGATCAGTAAGCGTACAACAAACCTTACAATAATGCACATTGTCTCGAGCACTAACCAAAGAATCCGCGATATATTTCACATCCTCTTTTGGCATATTTAAAATATGAAAAGCCAGTCTCTGTGCAGACTTCGGTCCAATTCCTGGTAAAGAGGATAAACTCTCGATTAGCTTCGATATCTCTTTACTATAATAATCCATCTTTTTACCTCAGGGCCAAATTAGAATCCGAATCCACCTGTGTACTTAGACATAGATGACTGTGACATCTCATCCACTGCGCGAAGGGCTTCATTTGTAGCTGCCATAATGAGATCTTCCAATGTTTCAACATCTTCTGGATCTACAGCTTCTGGATCAATCTTTATCTTTGTAATCTCTTTTGCACCAGTTACAGTAACTTCTACAACTCCGCCACCTGCTGACTTTGTAATTTCCTTTGATTCAAGCTCTTTTGCAGCCTCTTCCATCTGTCTCTGCATCTTCTGAGCCTGCTTCATAAGATTGCCCATGTTACCGGGCATTCCGCCTCCGGGAAATCCACCTCTTTTTGCCATACTAATCTTCCTCCTCTATAGGCATGTTAATTCCTTCTATATTGGTTAAATCTATAATTGGACCGCTGTATCCGTCAGCTAAACTGGTTCTTGCGATAGTCAGTTTTACTGACTTGCCGATATGGCTTTCGATACAGCGCTTGATTTCTTCTAATGGTTCCTCACTGACAGTAAGGAATCTGGTTCCCACTTCATTGGCTCCCACCAGTTCCAAAGTATCTTCCTTGCAGCTTATCTCTCCTGCGGAAGCGTACATTGATAAGGGCATGGGTAATTTCTTGCATATGGTCTTCCACTGGGAAGCCACATATTGCAAATCCTCCGGCAGGGCGGAAATGTCCATCTTAGCCGGAGCTTTAGGTGCGGGAGCCGGTGTGCCCTGCGGCGCCTCCATATCAGGTCCTGCC
>JAIKZI010000039.1 GCA_024682375.1 Lachnospiraceae bacterium
GAAAACAGTAATGTGCTAGGCATAACAGCAAACGACGCCTATGAACATATAGAGAGTCTTGCTAAAGAAGATAGCCAGCTTATCTTATGTGGGGTCGGTGGTAACGGGAAATTTGCTTCATTTGTAGAAAAACATCGTGTAAATACAATGCTCATTGAAAAAGATATTGCATCTTTAATGATTGTAACTGACAGAGATGCGGACACAGACGGCAAGATAGCAAGAAGAATCAAAAAGGCACTGAATGTCCTGACTATCAGGGTTGGGCAGTGGATCAGCAATGACATTACTGATTCATTTGGACAATCCAAAAGCATAAACACATATCTATTGGTTGTTCCTGCCGATGAAAATGGTGCGTTAGAGAGAGTTATCATCAATACACTGAAGGATATTCCGGAAGAAGAAGATTTGATCAAGGAAGTGACCACTTTTATCGATTCGCTAAAAGCAGAAACAGTTCCGGAGCTTAGCCAGACAAACAAATCCGATAAGGCAACCGTCGGAACTTTCTTCAGTATCAAGAACCCACAAAATGCTATGCGTTCATTTGTAACATCCATTTCCAAGATTGATTGGTCAAGCTCGGAATCTCTTAGGCAATTATTTTTGCCATTCCAATATCTAGGAACAGAAAAGCCGGGGGATGAAGACGTATTGGATGAAGAGTAATCTGCCTAAATTATGAAATAACAGAAAGTGCGAAAGATAAAGGCCTCAGAATACTATTATGAAAATCATAAATATGCAAAGTTATTAGCAAAAAAGTTTTATCGCAATAACTTATAATGCTTTTAGAATTAAGTTGGAATAAAAACAACAGAATCGGATGCGATGTGGGTTTGTCCACACCGCATCCAATTTTGCAAATAAGTTGCCATTAATACCTCTACCCCAATTAACACTTAATCATATTTTAATAATGAAGTGTGACTCTGTATAATATAATGAAGACAGATAAATTATTTCGAACATCAGATGATTTACTGTATCCATATAAAATCTAATGACTATTGTATTTTGCTTACAGCTAGCAAAAGCTCTAAAAAAGTTTGTAGCTTTCTTATATATGGTGGTACTTCATTAGATTCAGCGGCGAAAGGACATCAGATGGATAAAAAGAGAAAATACATGACAGAAGTGGGGTTGGGGATAAGTCTAAATCACTTTACACTAGTTCCAGCTAACAGATTATCAATACAAGAAAAAATAGATCCTTACAAATATCATTTATATTCAATTGTATGTGGTCATAAAGTGTATTTTGATGAAAAAGAAACTAGAATCATTACATTCGAAGGAGCAACGGGCTTAAGGGTTGTGTTTTTTTCTTTTGATGAACAAAATAATAAGAACACCTATATGTTACCCTTTTTGATCGATGTGACAAAAGAATCCTCTTTTAAACTTGATTATTCAAAAGTTATGGTTCAGATTATTTATCCTAATGAAATACTAATTATATCTATAAATGATCAGAATTATATAAATGAATATGGTAAAGAAGCGTCGAGAATAACAATACCTGCCCAAGATTTGTTTTTGGCAAATATAAGTGCATTCTGGAAAAAAATGAAATTAAGGGTGTTGTATGTTGGCCAATCATATGGGCTTGACGGAAATAGAACAGCATTTGATAGATTATCGGCACATTCCACATACCAAAAAATACTAGGCGACTTACAGGAAAAATAACCAAACAATGCTTTGTATATATATTTAATGGAACTCAATTACTCAGTGCTTGCTTCTATGGATCCATGGCAGGAATCTGTCATGACAGACTCTGAAGATATGGAGCATATTGAAAAAGTTTTCTGTAATCTTCCTATTGAGAATCAAGTAATAAACATTGCAGAAGCCGCCATAATCAATTACTTTAAGCCTGCGTATAATAAAATGTATAAAGAGAATTTTCCTAATGAGAATCATAAAGGATATAAGCAATATTATGACTTGGACTATAATGCACTGACAGTTGAAATATTTCCAGATTTTGAAGCTTTTCCGCCTATTGTATTGTTTACTGATACTGCAAAACTGGCATCACCGTGGGATTTCATTCAATATGATTTATTCAATGATAATAATAGGAAGAGTATGTATGAGATTTTTCAACCAAGAAAACCAAAATAATGCGGTTTCTATGCATTTAGAAAAGATTAAACCTAGCTTATCAAACTCTCCTCCGTACAAAATTTATTTTTGTTTTTTGCAATTGGAGCATTACCATGTCTCAAATTAATTAGTGATAGATTCCGAAAATCAATAGCTCTAATTTATAACTTTCCGCATTCAATCGTGCTTGAAAATGAACAAGAATTTATAGATATGTTCATTGGCGAAAACATTGATAGTGTTAACTGTGAGACCTTTCATTTTCAGTCTCGTATAGACAGATTACAAAATGGATGGCCAAAATGAATTATCATATTTTACAAGGATATGGTATAAGGATTGGTTATATGAAATAGTAGATGGGTTGATGGGGACTGTGCTCCAAAATAAGAATAAAACTGAGTTTGAGCAGGAAGTTACGAAAGCAATGCAATTAATCCTAAGCGCCCGTGAATTTATACCAAGGATTCGGTATAAATTCACGGGCGCTTAGGTTATAAAGAATTAAGGCTATATCAGGTCTATATGCCCCTGATGGCATCCTCGACCTTTTCCGGACTTGTATTGATGACAAGGTTTTTTTTACCGAGTTTATTTTACCACTTACAGCTAAAATCATTAGTGTTATCCCTAATACACAAAATGTGATGGAAAGTCTAAACTATGTACAAGCAATATGATGAGACTATCAGCACCGTCATATATCCTGTGGCTGATGCTGGATATGGCTCGTTCAATAATTATATCTTTTGCGAGCAAAAAGGCATGGAAAAGTACATGAAGTTCACAATGTTTAAAAAGGAGACGACCGATAAGAAATATCACAACGATCCATTCAGAGCTGTTAATTTTGAGATCGGTGATGATGGGAAAATGCGTTGTCCTAATGGGAAGAGCTTCAACTTTCTATACAGGCATCATGTAAAAGGAAACCAGTATGGCCGGCAAGAAGAAGTCTATCAGTGTGAAGACTGCAGTGGTTGTCCCTATGCATCGAAGTGTAAGAAAACAGATAAAAACAAGACCGTAAGAATAAACGAAGAACTGACCGCTATGCATCAGGAGGTTATAAATAATCTTGAAAGCATCCAGGGAGCACTCCTTAGAATGAACAGATCCATTCAAGCGGAAGGTACTTTCGGAATCATAAAAAATGATCGTTGGTATAAAAGAATAGTCCGAAAAGGAATAGAATCCGTAAAACTTGAGGTCCTTTTGGTTTCAATAGGTCATAACTTATATAAATATCACAATAAAAAGATGCGTCTCCAAGAAGCTGCCTAATCAAAAAAGTTTGCAGTTTTTGGGGAAAGGGGTATTATACTCTATTTTTGCCAAAAACAGCATACCTCACAAAAAATGATATAAAAAGGGAGCTGGAAAAAATGATTATCTCATTTTTTCACAGCTCCTTTTTGCTATTCTATTATCTTATCTAAATCTTCATAGAATGTTGGATAGGATATTTTAATTGAATCGCTATCTAGAATTTTTGATTCTGTTTCGGAAAAAAGAGCTGCAATTGAGAAGGCCATTGCTATTCTATGATCTTTCATGGTTTCTATTTGAGCACCTTTTAAGGTTTGGTTTTCATCCAAACCTTCGATTTCAAATCCATCATCATATTCTTTTATATTTATGCCCATACGTTCTAGATTTTTTACGATTAGATGAATTCTATCAGATTCTTTATGTCTTAGTTCTTTTGCATTATGTACTATAGTTTTACCTTTTGAAAATGCAGCTAGAACTGCAATGATTGGAAGTTCATCTATAAGTCTTGGAATTTCTTCTTCCAATATAGTTGTACCGACTAGATCACTGGATTTTACTGTAATATCAGCAATTGGTTCCATGTTGATTTCTCTTATATTTTCAACCTCTATATTACAGTTCATTCTTCTTAAAACATCAATAATTCCACTTCTGGTTTCATTAATATTAATGTCGGGAAGTGAGATTTTACTATTTTTTCCAATAGCAGCTGCTGCCATAAAATATGAAGCAGAGGAAATATCTCCTGGAACAGTAATTGGTTTTGCTTCGAGTTTATCACATGGAAAAACGCTTACTGTATTATTGCTTTTCATAATTAGAGCTCCTAAATATTCAAGCATTCTTTCGCTATGATCTCTGGATTTATGCGGTTCTGTAATAGTTACCTTAGAATTTGAATATAGTCCAGCAAACATAAGACAGGATTTTACCTGAGCTGAGCTAATATAAATTCTGATATCGCCACCGACTAATTTACCCTTTGAAATTATAAGAGGAGCACAATCATCGTCATTTTTTGAACCTATATTGGCACCGAGCTCGGTCAATGGAACAGTGATTCTTGCCATAGGCCTTTTGTTTAAAGATTCATCTCCGTAAATCATAGTATTGAAATCACATCCAGCAAGTATTCCGGATAAAAGTCTAATAGTTGTTCCGCTATTTCCAGCATTAATTTTTAAAAGTCCATCATTTGAAAGTGAACCATTTGGCTTTAGGCCATACATTCCAACGCCATGTATCAATAATTTGTTTTCTAGAATTTCTATTTCAACAGAAAGACTACGCATTGCATTTATTGTAGATAGTGTATCTTCTGAAATAAGAGGATTTATGACCTCTACATCACCGTCACAGATAGAACCTAGCATAATTGCTCTATGTGTGATTGATTTGTCGCTTGGAACTTGTAAAGTTCCTCTTACTTTTGTGATTGGCAAAATTATTTTTTCCATGTGATGTCCTTTCTATATATAAAATTGTATCAGATTAACATTCATATTCAATAAAATGCTTTTTGTCAGATTTTGCAAAAAATCATAGCAAAGTTTCACAAAATAGATTGTAAATAGTTTGAATAATTATTAAAATTATACATATAATCTGATACAACGAAGGGAGGATTTACCATGAACGTTTTTACAACTGACAAGATTAGAAATGTGGTATTGCTCGGTAATAGCGGGGCGGGCAAAACCAGTCTTATCGAATCCATGGCTTATTTGGCCGGTATGATTAAAAAACCAGGTTCGATATCATCTGGTAATACGATTAGTGATTTTGACAAGCTAGAAATTAGTAACAAATTCTCGATAAACACTTCGTTAGTTCCAATAGTTTGGAACGATACGAAAATCAATTTCTTAGATACTCCAGGCCAGTTTGATTTCGTTGGTGAAGTCGAAGAAGCAATTTCTGCTGCCGACAGCGCAATTATTGTAATCTCTGGAAAAGATGGCGTAAATGTAGGCACGAAAAAAGCCTGGGAATTATGTGACAAATTCAATCTTCCGCGAATGATTTTTGTAACAGAAATGGATATTGATGATGTTTCCTATAGACAGGTTGTAGAAGATTTGCAGACTCTTTATGGAAAGAAGATTGCTCCATTCCATTTTCCTCTTCGTGAAAATAATGAGTTTGTAGGATATATAAATGTTATTCAGAAAACAGCCAAAAAGTGGAATCCTGATGGAAGTGTTTCACATTGCGAAATGCCTTCATATTCTACAGAATATCTTGATAAATATCGTGAAACTTTAATGGAGTCTGTTGCTGAAACCTCTGAAGAATTTATGGATAGATATTTTAATGGTGAAGAATTCTCAGAAAATGAGATTAGAGCAGCACTTCGCGAGAATGTTTCGACGAATGATATAGTTCCGGTAATGATGGGTTCAAATCTTACAAATCGGGGTATGTATACTATGATGGTTGATATTGTAAAATATCTGCCTAGTCCTCTAGATAGACCTGTTACCGGTATTAATGCTAATACAAATGAAGTATATGAAGCAAATTACGATTTCAAAAAGCCGAAAAGTGCTTATTGCTTTAAGACAATAGTTGATCCTTTTGTAGGTAAGTATTCTCTTATAAAAGTAAATTCTGGTGTATTAAAAACAGATGATTTAATGTATAACAAGCATAAAGACAATGAGGAAAAGATTGGAAAACTATATGTTTTATGTGGTAACAAAGCTGAAGAAGTCCCAGAACTTCATGCAGGTGATATAGGAGCGCTTTCAAAATTATCGAAAGTAGCTACTACAGATTCGCTTTCTACAAAAGCTAATCCGATTCTTTATATTAGAACACCGATTTCTATACCTTATACATATAAGAGATATAAGGCGAAGAATAAAGGTGATGAGGATAAGATTTCTTCTGCTCTATCAAAATTAGCTGCTGAGGATCTTACTATAAAGTTTGTAAATGATAGTGAAAATACTCAGTCTCTAATTTATGGTATTGGAGATAGGCATATTGATATGGTTGTCGCTAAATTAAAAGAAAAGTATAAAGTAGAAGTAGATCTTCTTGAACCTAAGGTTGCTTTTAAAGAAACGATTCGTTCAACTTCAGATGTTGAGTATAAATACAAAAAACAAACTGGAGGTCATGGTCAATATGGTCATGTTAAGATGAGATTCTCACCTTCAGGAAATACTGAAGAGGCATTTGAATTTACAGAATCAGTTGTAGGAGGAGCTGTTCCTAAGAATTTCTTCCCTGCAGTTGAAAAAGGATTGGCTGAAGCTGTACTCGAAGGACCTCTAGCAGCATATCCAGTCTGCGGTGTAAAGTGCGAGTTATATGATGGTTCTTATCATCCAGTAGATTCTTCTGAAATGGCATTTAAAGTTGCTGCAAGAGGTGCTTTTAAAGAAGGATTTATGAAGGCAAATCCTGTTTTGTTAGAACCTATAGAGACATTAAAGGTTGTAGTTACTGATAATTATACTGGCGATGTAATGGGGGATTTAAACAAACGTCGTGGTAGAGTCCTTGGAATGAATCCAACTGATGATGGTAAGACAGAAATTGTAGCAGAAGTTCCAATGGCTGAACTCTTTGGATATGATACATCTCTTCGTTCCATGACAAGTGGCTATGGAACATTCTCATATGAACTGGCCAGATATGAGCAAGTTCCACATGATGTGCAGGAGAGAGAGGTGAATAAAAGAGCAAAGGAATAAAAGGATAAAATATTAATCTGTAATTGCCCTGGCTTGCTTTTTTTCGTAAATGTGATTTATGTCTTATAAAATCATTTAAATACATTGAAAAAAAGATTGTTAAATATTATAATTTCTTACTAGTTGATTTTAATTTAAGGTGGAATATATATATGAAACACAATTTTAAGGCAATCGAGAAAAAATGGCAGGCAGCTTGGGCTGAAGATGAAATCTTTAAGGCAAGTGATAATACTGATAAGCCTAAGTTTTATGGTCTTGTTGAGTTCCCTTATCCATCAGGAGCAGGAATGCATGTAGGTCATATAAAGGCTTATTCTTCAATTGAAGTTTTATCTAGAAAACGTCGTATGCAGGGTTACAATGTTTTGTTCCCAATCGGATTCGATGCTTTCGGTCTTCCTACAGAGAACTATGCTGTAAAGACAAACAAACATCCTCGTGTTATTACGGATGAAAATATTAAGAGATTTACAAAGCAGCTTAAAAGCGTAGGTTTCTCTTTTGATTATAGCCGTGTAATTGATACAACACAGGAAGATTATTATAAGTGGACACAGTGGATCTTCTTGAAAATGTTCGAGAAGGGACTCGTATTTAGAGATAAGACTTTGGTTAATTATTGTCCACATTGCAAGGTTGTGCTTTCTAATGAAGACTCTCAGGGTGGAAAGTGCGATATCTGCCATAGCGATGTGATTCAGAAAGAAAAGGATGTTTGGTACCTTAGAATTACTGAATATGCTGATAAACTTCTTAAAGGACTTGATGATGTTGATTATCCAGAAAACATCAAACAGCAGCAGGTTAACTGGATTGGTAAATCTAGAGGTGCGTTTGTTAATTTCACTCTCGATGGAATTGATGAAAAGCTAAAAGTCTATACTACAAGACCTGATACACTTTGTGGCGTTACTTTTATGGTAATCGCTCCAGAGCATCCTTTTATCGATAAATATGCTGATAAGATTTCTAATATGGATGAGATTCTTTCTTATAGAGAAGAATGTCAGAAGAAGTCTGAATTCGAAAGAACACAGCTTGTATCAAAAGATAAAACTGGTGTTAGAGTGGCTGGATTTAATGCTATAAACCCAATCACTAAGAAGGAAATTCCTGTATATATTTCAGATTATGTAATGATGGGTTATGGTACTGGAGCTATTATGGCTGTACCAGCTCATGATCAGAGAGACTGGGACTTCGCAAAGAAGTTCGATATCGATATAATTCCTGTAATCGAAGGAGGAGATGTTACTAAGGAAGCCTATACAGGTGATGGTAACATGATTAATTCTTTGTTCCTTGATGGTTACAAGAAAAAGAAAGATTCCATCAATCGTATGATTGAAGAGTTGGAAAAAATGGGTGTCGGTGAAGCTGGCGTTCAGTACAAGATGAAGGATTGGGCTTTCAATAGACAGCGTTATTGGGGTGAACCAATTCCAATCGTACATTGTCCTAATTGTGGAGATGTGGCTGTTCCATTTGATGAACTTCCACTTAAGTTGCCAGAACTTGAGAACTTTGAGCCTGGTACAGATGGAGAATCACCACTTGCTAAGATTGATTCATTCGTAAACTGCAAATGTCCTAAATGTGGATGTGATGCGAAGAGAGAGACTGATACAATGCCTCAGTGGGCTGGATCATCATGGTACTTCCTTCGTTATATCGATCCTCATAATGACAATGAGCTTGCAGCAAAAGAGAAGTTAAACTACTGGATGCCAGTTGACTGGTATAACGGTGGTATGGAGCATGTTACAAGACATCTTATTTATTCTAGATTCTGGCATCATTTCCTATATGATATCGGAGTTGTTGATTGTGAAGAACCATACAAGAAGCGTTCTGCTCAGGGTATGATTCTTGGAGAAGATGGACAGAAGATGTCTAAGTCTAGAGGAAATGTAATCGATCCGTTGGATATCGTAGATATCTATGGAGCTGATACACTTCGTACTTA
This sequence comes from Lachnospiraceae bacterium, assembly GCA_024682375.1. Lineage (GTDB taxonomy): Bacteria > Bacillota > Clostridia > Lachnospirales > Lachnospiraceae > Lachnocurva. Next base: position 9,067 of record JAIKZI010000039.1, read on the forward strand.
CGTACTCTTTATGGGTGAATATGGTGCGGCTGCTCCTTGGTCAGATGCATCAGTACGTGGATGTAAGAGATTCCTTGAGAGGTTTGCTAGTCTTACAGATATCGTTTCAGAAGAAGCCGATTCAGATAAGATTGAAACAGCAATTCATAAATGTATCAAGAAGGTATCAGAAGATATCGAGGCTATGAAGTTCAATACAGCAATTGCTGCTATGATGGGACTTTTGAATGATATTATCAGTGAAGGACATATTACAAAAGACAATTTGACTCTTCTTGTAAAAATCCTTTCTCCATTTGCCCCTCATCTTGCAGAAGAGATGTATCATGAACTTGGAAATGAAGGTTATGTTTCTATTTCTAAATGGCCTGAATATGACCCTGAGAAGGTTGTAGATTCTACAATTGAGATTGCTGTTCAGGTTAATGGTAAATTAAAGGCTACTATTGTGATTCCAAATGGTTGTGATAAGGACGAAGCTTTATCTATCGCTCATGATAATGAAGCTATTAAGAAAGCTTTGGAAGGAAAGAATCTTGTAAAAGAGATTTATGTTCCTGGTAAGATCGTTAATTTAGTAGCAAAATAATATTTATTTTTTCGTCGTTTCCTAATATAATATTTATTAGGAAGCGACGTTCATTTTAGGGGTAAAAAGTATGGGTAATGTTTTAATCTTAGAAACTAATGATCAAGACATGAAATTCTTGAAGACTCTACCAAAGTTTAGCGATCATGAATTTGTTTTTACAAATGATCCTTCTGATGCACTTATGCAAATTCAGGTAGGGAATATTGATGTATTCGTCTGTCCTTATGAAATGGAATCTTTCTCGGCAGATGATATTCTTATGACAGCAAATATGATTCCGTCTAGACCTCTTTGTATTCTCACATCTGATGCTTCAAATATTCCAGGATTACTTGCTTGTTTAAATAATTTTTCAGTATTTAAGATGGTTGTAAAACCATTTCAAAATGTATTGGATTTAAAGGATAATATCGATGAAGCATTTGAAATGAGAAATAAGTTTGGCCTTAAATCTGATGATATGATTCTTGGACTTATTGGTGATTCTAAAGAGAGAGCTTTCTGGGAACACCATGATAAAATGATAGATTATAGATTTTTGCAACTTTTTTCCGGAGCATACACGGGATACAGAATTCATGATGTACTACGTGCACAAGAGGATTCAAAAGAAGGTCATGAAAAATTTGTAATCACTATGCTTATAAAGAATATCTGTGATTCTTTACTTAAATTTACAGCAGGAAATGCTAATTCTTTTTCTGAAATTATGACAGATATAAATGCGAAATATTCTAGAGAACGTTCTAGATATTCTGCAGTAAAAGTTGATGAAGATGTATATAAAAAAGAAGGTGAAAAGTATGAATTGGTTTTTGTACTTTTGACTTTACTTGAGTATTGCAAACAGGCCTTTACTGAATTTAGATCAGAAATTAATGTTAAATCTGATGATGAGTGTTTTTATATTACTCATATTATAAAAATTGCAAATGACCCAGTAAAAGAGTTTGATGTAATTCATAAAGAAGTTTTATATGTTCTTTCTCGTGTATGTGAGAAGAGTTCTATAAACAAAAATGGCAATACATTAGGTGTTAGCGCTGTTTTGAAAATCAATGGGGAAAATTTATGAAAAAGATTAAAATGACCAAACCTATCGTTGAGATGGATGGAGATGAGATGACAAGAATCCTTTGGAAGATGATAAAGGATGAATTGATTCTGCCTTACGTTAGTTTGAAAACGAAGTATTTTGATTTAGGGCTTAAGAATAGAGATAAGACTAATGATCAGGTGACAATCGATGCCGCTTTTGCTACAAAGAAATATAAGGTAGCTGTAAAGTGTGCAACTATTACTCCGAACAACGATAGAATGGGCGAATACGGTCTTAAATCATTATGGAAAAGTCCAAATGGAACTATTCGCTCTATTTTAGATGGTACAGTTTTTAGGACACCTATTATTGTAAAAGGAATTGATCCTGTAGTTACTTCTTGGAAGAAGCCTATTACAATAGCTAGACATGCATATGGAGATTTATATAAGGATTCTGAAATAAGGGTATCTGGTCCGGGAACTGTTACAATGACTTTTGCACCTAGAGAATCTAATGAATGTAAGACATTAAAGATCTTCGAATTTGACGATTGTGGAGTGGTTTTAGGTCAGTACAATACCGATGAATCCATTCGTAAATTTGCTAAGAGCTGTTTTGAATATGCTCTGGATATGAAAATGGATTTATGGTTTAGTGCTAAAGATACTATTTCAAAGATTTATGATCATAAATTTAAAGATATATTTAATGAAGAATATGAAATAAATTATAAGAAAGCCTTTGAAGAAAATAGACTTACTTATTTTTATACACTTATCGATGATGCGGTTTCTCGTGTTATGAAATCCGAAGGCGGATTTATCTGGGCTTTAAAGAATTATGATGGAGATGTTATGAGTGACATGGTTTCATCAGGTTTTGGCTCACTTGCAATGATGACATCTGTACTTGTTTCACCGGACGGCTGTTACGAGTATGAAGCAGCTCATGGCACAGTTCAGAGACATTATTATAAACACTTAAAGGGCGAGAAAACTTCCACTAATCCAGTGGCAACAATTTTTGCGTGGAGCAATGCTCTTCGTAAAAGAGGTGAAATGGATGAAAATCAAGAATTAATAAGATTTTCAAACTGTTTGGAAGAAGCGACTTTAAGTACCATTGAAGAGGGCGAGATGACTGGTGATTTGTGTAGAATTACATCAATAAAAAAGCCTAAGCTTCTAAATAGTGAAGAATTCATTCTTGCTATAAAGAAAAGACTTGAAAATAGAATTGAGGAGTTATAAATGTATTTATCCGTTTCCAATCTAAGCAAATCTTTTGGAGACAGAAGTTTATTTGACGGGATTTCTTTTTCCCTAGATAAAAATGAAAGACTAGGAATTTGTGGCCCGAACGGTTGTGGAAAGACAACTTTACTTAAAATTTTGATGGGTGAAGAAGATTATGATAGTGGTTCTATAAATATTTCCGGAGACTTGAATGTTGGATATTTAGCTCAGTATCAGAGCGATATGTTGAAGGGAAATATTTTAGATGTTGTACTTTCATCAAAATCTGAACTTATAAAGATGGAGTCAAAACTTCGTGATATGGAAGAGAAGATGAATTCTCTTTCGGGTGAAGAATTAAAGATTCATCTTAATCATTATCATGAAGATATGAATCAGTTTGAAAAGGAAGGCGGTTATGTCTTTAGAAGCCAGGCTGTCGGTGTTTTAAAAGGTCTTGGCTTTTCTGAAGAAGAGTTTTCTTTAGATTTTAATAGCCTTTCAGGAGGACAGAAGACAAGAGTATCACTTGGTAGACTTCTTCTTTCTAATCCTGATATTTTAATTCTTGATGAGCCTACAAACCACCTTGATATTTCATCTGTGGAATGGTTAGAGGGCTTTTTATCAAGCTATAATGGAGCTTTGATTCTGGTTTCTCATGATAGATATTTCTTGGATCATATTATTGATCATGTACTTGATATAGCCGGTATGGATACTAGACTTTATACAGGAAATTATACCGAATATGTAGAGAAGAAAAGAATTATTGTAAATTCTGAACTCAAGGCTTTTGAAAAGCAGCAAGATAAGATTGCTCATGAGGAAGAGGTTATAAAAACTCTTCAGAGATTCAATCGTGAGAAATCTATTAAGAGAGCGGAATCTAGAAAAAAAGTCCTCGATAAAATAACTGTTTTGGATAAGCCTGAAGATTTGAAAGATCCTATGAGACTAAACTTTGTTTCAGGAACTAGAAGTGGTAACGATGTTCTTTGTGTTTCTGATTTGTCTAAAGGATTTGATGGAAATACACTTTTTTCCAATTTATCATTTCTTCTGACTCGAAAAGAAAGACTTGCGATTTTAGGGGATAATGGAACTGGTAAAACAACCCTTCTTAGAATTTTAAATGGATTAATTCCACCAGATACTGGTACTGTGAAAATCGGATCAAATGTAACCATTGGTTATTATGATCAGGCACAGCAGAATCTATGTGATGATAATACAGTATTTACTGAACTTAGAAATGAGTATCCTACATTTAATGATACTAGAATCAGAAATACATTAGCTGCTTTTGGATTTAGTGGCGAAGAGGTGGATAAAAGAATATCTGATTTAAGTGGTGGTGAAAGAGGACGTGTTTCTCTTGCAAAGCTCACATTAAAAGATGCTAATCTTTTGATTTTAGATGAGCCTACAAACCATTTGGATATAAGAGCTAAAGAAATTCTTGAAGATGCATTATTAGAATACGAAGGCACTTTGCTTTTCGTATCTCATGATAGATATTTTGTTAATCGTATTGCTACCAGAATTATAGAGATTAATGAAGATCTATGTAAATCTTATTTAGGAAATTATGACGATTATATTCAAAAGAAGAAAGAATTAGAAACTTCTACAATCGTCGAAGCTGAATCTGTAGAAAAGACAGAGAATAAGATTGACTACAATTTGCAGAAACAAGAAAAGGCTCGAAAACAAAAGATACAAAGAAGTATTGATAAAGTTGAAGAACGAATATCTATGCTTGAAGAGATTATTGACGGACTAGATTTGGAGATGGCAGACCCTAATAATGCTGTTAATTCGGCGAAGTTAAACGAGTTATCTGCGAAGAGACAAAAAGCGGATGATGAGCTTTCCGAAAGGTATAGTGAATGGGAAGAACTTCAAGAAGAATTAAATGATTAGACTAGATTGATTGACAGAGAAATTAAAAATCACTAAAATTGTTATATTCTAGTATAGAAAGGCTAAAGTTATGGAAAAACCAATTTCACCAGCGGTAATTAGAAGAATGCCTAGATATTATAGATATCTCGGTGAATTAATGAACGCGGGGGTTGAAAGAATCTCATCAAAGACTCTTTCAGAAAGAATGCATGTTACTGCATCACAGATCAGACAGGATCTGAATAATTTTGGAGGATTCGGTCAGCAGGGATACGGTTACAATGTAAAGTATTTACATGATGAAATCGGAAAGATACTCGGTCTCGATAGAGAACATAATATAATTGTTATCGGTGTAGGTAATTTAGGTCAGGCCGTTGCTAACTATAGAAACTTCAAAGGCTTAGGCTTCAACATGGTTGGATTCTTCGATGTAAATCCTAATCTTAAAGGAAAGAAAATCGGTGGAGTTCCTATCATGATGGTAGATGAACTTGATGAGTTTATGAAGGATCACGACGTTGATATTTGTGCGCTTACACTTCCTAAGGATGTAGCTGGTCCTATGGCAGAAAAGGTTATGTCACTTGGTATCAAGGCAATTTGGAATTTTGCACTTGTTGACTTGGAAGTTCCGGAAGGTGTTATCGTAGAAAATGTACATCTTTCTGACTCCCTAATGCAGTTATCTTATAAGGTATCTAAACTAAAATAATTATGAATGAAGAGAATTTTCATATTGCAATAAATCAATCTAAAATTCCTCTTTTGGTGCTGGATAATAAATGGCACCGTCTTTTTGCTGTCCATGGAAAGCCTGATAACGTGTCAGGCTTAGAGCAGGAAATCAAAGATTTACTTGCTCATCAGGGACAGCTTAATAATGATTTAAAATCCTTAAAGAAGATCAAGAATCAATTAATGGAAAACATAGTTTCTAATATGGGTGACTCTGAGGAAGTTGAAGTCGAAGATACCGACAAGGAAATGGCCAAAGATAAAAGACTTATTGAAGAAACAAATGCAAAGATGGAAGCCATCGAAGATGAGCTTCTCGAGATTCCACGCGATTTGGATCATAAAAACAAGGATTTAATGTTTGAGACGATGGGTTATTGCTACAATCATCTTAGAACTAATAAAAGAGAAGCAGAAGAGATTGATGCTTGGATCAAAGATATTCGTATAAAACTAAAAAAGAATATTATCAGAAAGCAAAACAGAATCATTAATAATAAGGAAATGTACTCTTATATGCACGACATTTTTGGTAGGGATGTACTAGATTTGTTTGATGTAAGATATGAAGATTTCGAAGAAAAGGCTTCTGAAGAAAAATCTTCCGATGAAAAAAAATCTGATGGAAAGAATTCCAATGAGGAAAAATCCGAAGAAAAAAGAAAGGAAGAATCATGAAAAGAGTCCTGACTGGTCAAAGAATGAGAGATATTGATAGGGCTACAATCGAAGATATAAAAATGCCTGTTGAAGTACTTATCGAACGTGCTGCTTTACAGGTTTTTTCTTTTATAGAAAAGAATTATAAAAGAGATTCAAAGATTGCAATTGTAGCTGGAAGTGGAAGTAATGGTGCAGACGGCTTTGCTTTATATAGAATTATGAAGCTTCTTAGATACGATGTAAGCCTTTATCAGATTGCAAATGATAATGAGTTATCTCCAAATACACAGAGACAGAAAAGAATTCTATCAAATTATGGACTTTCTGTATCAATGGATTTTCATGGTTTTGATGAATACGACATCATAGTTGACGCAATTCTTGGAACTGGGCTTAATAGAGATGTATCTGGAGTCTGCGCTGATTGGTTGATCGCAATGGAAAAGGCATCAGCTGATGTAATATCTATTGATATTCCAAGTGGAATTTCTTCAGAAGACGGAAAAGTAATGGGCACTTCAGTTCACGCAAAGCATACTATTACATTCGCTTATGCAAAATGTGGAGAGCTTTTGTACCCAGGAAGAGAATACGTCGGTAATCTTGTTGTTTGTGATGTTGGTATTTATGAAGATTCAAAAAGATATGGATATTTTAGATTAGAAAAGTCTGATTGTAAGGTATTACCTGATAGAATCGATGATTCTTATAAGGGAACTTATGGAAAAGTTTTATGCATCGCTTCAAATAAGGGAATGTCCGGCGCTGCTTTTTTCGCTGGTATGGCAGCATATAGAATTGGAGCTGGACTTATAAAAGTATATGCTCCAGAAGCAAATAGAACTATTATTCAAAGTACATTACCTGAAGCGATAATAAGTACTTACGAGTCATTTGACGAAGACGGACTTATTGAAGAAATAAAATGGGCTGATTCAATTATTTTAGGGCCAGGACTTGGAGAGGACAGAGTTGCTGAAAAGATTGTTGACTGTGTTCTTAAGAATTCCTCAGTTCCTGTAGTAGTTGACGCAAGTGCTCTTTCAATTATTGCAAAGAATACAGATAGGCTTAAATTACCACATTCAGAGTTGATTTTAACGCCTCATTTTGGTGAGATGGCTAAGCTTATGGGTGTTTCAATACCTTACATTCATGAAAATGCACTAAGAACAGTAGAAGAATTTTCAAGAAATTATAATGTAACTTGTGTTTTAAAGGGTTCAACTACAATTATTTCTATTCCGTATGGGGATACGTTCTTTAGTACTCTTGGAAATAATGGTATGGCAACCGGTGGAAGCGGAGATGTTTTAGCTGGAATAATCGGCGGCGCACTTGGCTTTACACGTGATATTAAAGATGCTGTAATTTCATCTGTTGTAATTCATTCAGAAGCTGGAAGGATTGCAAGTGAGAAGAAGGGACAGTATTCTATGACTGCTCGTGATATTTTAGATGGAATTTCTGAAGTCACAAAGCAACTTAATTAATTCTAGGAAGAAGGATTTAAATAATGGATTTTAACAGAGTATGCGCATCTGTAAATCTTGATAACATGCTAGATAATCTAGAGGCTATGAAGAAAAATATTCCTGATGATGCAAATATTCTAGCTGTTTTAAAAACAAACGGTTATGGAACTGGAGCTGTTCCTCTAGCTCGTGAACTTGAAAAGATAGATTATGTTCATGGTTACTGCCTTGCTACAGCAGATGAGGCATTTGAACTTCGCGATAATGGAATTAAAAAGCCTATTCTTATTTTAGGATATACTTTTGAAGATTCTTACGATGATATGATAAAGAACGAAGTGAGACCTACAATTTTTTCCCTTGAAACTGCGAAATGTTTTTCGGAGCATGCTAAATCCCTTGGCATCGATGCACCTATTCATATTGCAATCGATACAGGAATGAGTAGAATCGGTTTTCAGGTAAATGAAGAATCCGCTGATTTAATTGAAGAGATTTCTAAACTTCCTTCAATTCATATAGAGGGAATCTTTACTCATTTTGCCAGATGTGATGAGAAGGATAAAAAATATGCTGAAGCACAGCAGGATAAGTTTGAAACTATGCTAAAAATGTTAGATGATAGAAATGTGGAGATTAAATATCATCATAGTGCAAATAGTGCAGCTATTCTTGAGTTTCCAAGAGCTTATTCCAGATTAGTTCGTGCCGGTGTAACACTTTATGGTATGTGGCCTTCAGAGGAGATTGATAAATCATTTCCGCTAAAGCCGATTATGTCTATTAACTCACATATTGTATTTATAAAGGAATTGGAAAAAGGAAGAGCTATAAGCTACGGCGGCACTTTTGTCACTGATAAGAAGATGCGAGTTGCTACAATTCCTGTCGGATATGGAGATGGTTATCCTAGATCACTTTCAAATAAAGGTTATGTTCTGATTCACGGTAAGAAAGCGCCTATTTTAGGCAGGGTCTGCATGGATCAGATGATGGTAGATGTAACTGACATACCAGAAGCTAAGGAATTAGATGAGGTTACTTTGATTGGATCTTGTGGTGATTTGGAAATTACTTTTGAAGAGCTAGGTGAGATTAGTAATAGATTTAATTATGAATTAGCTTGTGGACTTGGAAACAGAAGAATTCCACACGTATATATGAAGAATGGCAAAGTAGTCGAGAGAGTTTCTTTATTGTAAACGAAAGGTATTAAATCAATTTGAAATCTTTGTTTAGTTTTTTGAAAAAAGTAAAAGATGATGTAGGAATCAAAGATGAGTATACTCCCGAATCTATCTTAGAAATTATCAATTCCGCTAGAGATTCAGGTACACTTAGAAATAGTCAGGCTACTATGGTCTCAAATATCTTTGATCTGGAGGAAAAAACTGTTAAAGATATCATGGTTCATAGATCTGATTTATGTGCTATAGACGGTAATGCATTTCTTTCAGATGTCATTGATACTTTTATAGATGGTAGTTATTCTAGATATCCTGTTTATATTGGTTCTATCGATAATATAATCGGAATCGTGCATATTAAGGATATTCTTAAATATGCCAGAGATAAGGAACAGTATAATAAGAAAATCAGGGATTTGAATGGAGTAATAAGAACTGCTGAATCTGTTCCAGAAACTCATGGCGTCTATACACTTTTTACCACAATGAAACTCGATAAAACGCATATGGCTATTGTTGTCGATGAATATGGTCAGACTAGCGGTATCGTTACTATGGAAAATATCCTGGAGGAAATTGTAGGAAATATTCAGGATGAACATGATAACGAGGAGGTTTCTATCGTTAATCTAAAACCTGGAGTTTACCGTATGCAGGGAAAGACTCCTATCGACGAAGTAGAAGAAGCATTGGGCATTACCGTTCAATTTCAGGATATTGAGACTTTGAATGGTTATATTATAAATCTGATTGGTGAGATTCCAAAGGAACACGCTAATTTCAAGGTTATTGATCAGGGATATGAATTCCATGTATTAGATGTCAAGAATCGTGTTGTTTCCGATGTGAGAATCAAACTTCTTAATTATTGATGATTAAATTAAAAAATGCTAAAATTTTATGGTTAGAGAATTAAAGAAAGGATTATTTTAGAAATGTCAGGACATTCAAAATTTTCAAACATTAAGCATAAGAAAGAAAAGAATGATGCTGCTAAGGGTAAGATTTTCACTATCATCGGACGTGAAATCGCAGTAGCAGTTAAAGAAGGCGGTCCAGACCCAGACAATAACAGTAAGCTTCGTGATGTAATTGCAAAGGCTAAGGCTTCAAATATGCCTAACGATACTATTGATAGAGGTATCAAGAAGGCTGCCGGAGATGCTAACTCTGTAAATTATGAGCAGAACACATATGAAGGATACGGACCAGCTGGTACAGCCATCATCGTTCAGACTCTTACAGATAATAAGAACCGTACAGCTGCTAATGTACGTTCAGCTTTTACAAAGGGTAAAGGAAATATTGGTACACAGGGTTGTGTATCATTTATGTTCGATGAGAAGGGTCAGATTCTTGTAAGCAAAGAGGATTGCGACATGGATGCTGATTCACTCATGATGATCGCACTTGATGCAGGTGCAGAAGACTTCAATGAATCTGAGGATGGATATGAAATCCTTACAGATCCAGCAGATTTTTCTCAGGTAAGAGAAAATCTTGAAAAGGAAAACATCACTATGGCTGAGGCTTCTGTTTCATTGATTCCTCAGAATTACGTAAGTGTAACAGATGAAGAAGATGTAAAGAATCTTCGTAGAATTCTTGACCTTCTCGATGAAGATGATGATGTACAGAACGTATATCACAACTGGGAAGAAGACGACGAATAATAAGGGATTTTTATAAGGGCTTTGGGTTAAATAAAGGAGGAAACAGGTGAAAAAGATTCTTTTTGCTGCTAGTGAATGTGTTCCATTTGTTAAAACTGGTGGTTTAGCAGACGTAGTTGGTTCTTTACCAAAAGAATTCAATCCCGATGTTTGGGATGTTAGGGTTGTACTGCCTAATTACACATGTATTCCTCCTGAATTCAGAGATAAATTTGAATATGTATGTGATTTCCAGATGGACATGGGTCCACTTATAGGTAGAGCGTATGTCGGTGTTATGAAATATGTATACCAGGGAATCACATATTATTTCATTGATAATTTACATTATTTCGAATGCTTTTATCCATATTCTGAAACAAAATGGGATATGGAAAAGTTTACTTTTTTCGATAAGGCTGTATTGTCGATGTTACCGATCATCGGATTCCAGCCGGAATTGATACATTGCCACGATTGGCAGACAGGTTTAATACCTGTTTACTTAAAAAATGAGTTTCAGGGTGACATGTTCTTCTGGGGTATGAAGACGATTATGACAATTCATAATCTTAAGTTCCAGGGAATATGGGATGTTGAAACTTTGCAGGGATTCTCCGGTTTATCTGGCGATTTATTTACTGCAGATAAACTCGAATATAATAAAGCAGGTAATATGCTAAAAGGTGGTCTGGTATATGCTGATTATATAACTACAGTATCTAGATCATACGCATATGAAATACAGAACTCTTATTATGGAGAAGGATTGGATGGACTTCTTAGAGCTAGACATTTCGATATGCAAGGTATCGTAAATGGAATAGATAACTCTATGTATGATCCTAGTGTAGATGCCAAAATATACAAAAACTTCGATGTTTCTAACTTCAGGCGTTTGAAAAAAGAAAACAAAGAACGCCTGCAAAAAGATTTAGGTCTTACTGTAGATAAGAAGAAGTATATGATTGGATTGATTTCTAGACTAACTGATCAGAAGGGAATCGATCTTATTGATTATTGTATTGAAGGTATCGCAGATGAGTTTACCCAACTGGTAATTATTGGTACTGGTGAAAGTAAATATGAAAATATGTTTAGACATTTTGCCTGGAAATACCCGGGTAGAATTTCAGCTAATATATGTTATTCAGAGGATTTGGCTCATAAATTGTATGCTGCAGCTGATGCATTTTTGATGCCATCACGTTTTGAGCCATGTGGTCTTACACAGCTGATTAGCTTTAGATATGGAACAGTTCCTATCGTTCGTGAGACCGGAGGTCTTAGAGACACCGTAAATCCTTACAATGAATACGAGCATACTGGAGATGGTTTCTCCTTTATGAATTATAATGGTGACGAATTACTAAATACAGTTAATTATTCTAAACACATTTTCTTCGATAAGAAGGCTGAATGGAATAGAATGGTTGAACGTGGTATGAAGAAGGATTATTCCTGGACTCACCAGAAAGCATCATATGAAGAACTATATCACTATTTAATAGGCTAAAGATTTGGATTAATGGCGACTAATACAAAGAGAAAAAATTCGACAAAGAGAAGTTCAACTTCTAATACAAAGAAGAGCCGCAGCCAGTCTACTACAAAGAAAGAGATGGCAAGAAGGGCAGAGATTCGTTCCAATTTAATTGGGATTGGTGTAGTCTGTCTTTCTATTCTTTTCTTTATTGGAAATATTGGTTTTGGTGGAATTGTAGGGAATTATCTTTCAGAAGTCCTATTTGGACTATTTGGTTTAATTAATTATTTGTTCCCGATTCTTTTAGTTGGACTTACAATTTATTATTTTATGCAGAGAGATAAAGAGGACATCCGTACCAGGATTGTCCTTTTTGGCGTGCTATATTGGCTTTTAGCTAATCTAGTGGAGCTTATAACTAATGGCGCAAATACAGTTGGACCTGCTGAATGTTTTAGAAATGGATTTTATCACCAGTTAGGTGGTGGATTTTTTGGTGGAGTTTTAGCTGAGTTTTTGATTTCAGTTTTTGGAATAGTACCTGCATATATTTTTACCTTTATGGGTATTATTGGAATTCTTATTTGGATTTCTGGTTTTAAACCATCTGAATATTTAAAGGGATTCTTTGCTGATAGAGAAGCTTTACGTGAAGAACGTGAAAAAGAATATGCTGAGAATGAAGCTAAAGAATTTAATCGTGATAGACGTAGAAAACGTAGAGAAAAGACTTTAAGTGTTAAAGAAGAAGCACCAAAGAGAACTTCGCGTGCCAATTCGAATATAAGACCGGGAAGACCTACAAAAACTGAAGAAAATCCAAAAGAAGAGATTGATAAAACTCTTCCTAGAAGAGAACGTACTGTTACAGGGATGTCTTTTGATACAGAAATTGCTCCTGTATATTCAAGTAATTCTATAAAATCAGATGATATGAATGAGATTCATCCAGAAATGCTTGAACAGTATATTAATTCAAATGAAGAAGATAATTCATTTGCTGAAAAACTAAATACTGAAGATAAAATTAAGGTAAATACTACATCTTTAGTTCATGAGAATTATAATGAGACAGCTTCAAATGATAGATCCTTTAATGATAATTTTTCCCGTCCGTCGTGGGAAGATTTGTGGGAATCAAATAATAAAGAAGATGTTACAAATAGTGCTCCTGAAGTTTTAGAGGTTTCGAACGAAGTTATTTCTCCTTCTCAGGATTTAAAAGAAGTTACACCTGTTTCTGCATTTGATCCTGAAGAAACATTTACAGATAGTTTTAAAGATGGACATAGTAGTGAATATGATTTGTATTCAGATAGAAAGAGTCGTCTAAAGACAACAGCTGATGTTAAACCAACTGTTACAAAGGTAGAACCTACTGTAGAAAAGCCTGTTGAAAAGATAGAAGAGGAAGTTATTGAAGAGGTTAAACCTCCTAGAGAATACATTTTCCCACCTACAGATATTCTGACTAGAAATAAGAATAGTATGTCAGGAAATGTAGAGCTTACTTTAAAAAAGACTGCTGATAAACTTGAGATGATTCTCAAAAACTTCGGAGTAAATGTAAAGGTTACAGATTACAGTAGAGGCCCTAGTGTAACCCGTTATGAGTTGCTCCCTGAAATGGGAACGAAGGTATCAAAAATTGTAAACCTTACAGATGATATCAAAATGAATTTGGCTGCTACAGATATTCGTATCGAAGCACCTATTCCAGGGAAAAATGCAATTGGTATCGAAGTTCCAAATAATGAAAAAACAATGGTTGGATTTAGAGAATTAGTAGAGTCACCTACTTTTAAAGAATCTAAATCTAAGATTGCGTTTGCACTTGGTCTAGATTTGGCTGGTAAAGTTATTATTTCAGATATTGCTAAAATGCCTCATCTTCTTATAGCAGGTGCAACAGGATCCGGTAAGTCAGTATGTATTAATACTATTATTATGAGTATTTTATACAAGGCTAATCCTGATGATGTTAAATTTATTATGATTGATCCAAAGGTTGTAGAGCTTTCTGTATATAACGGAATTCCTCACCTTTTAATTCCAGTTGTGACTGATCCTAAGAAAGCTGCTGGAGCTTTACAGTGGGCAGTAAACGAGATGATGGATCGTTATAAGAAATTCGCTGACTGCCATGTAAGGGATATGGCCGGATACAACGAACGTATCAAAGATGGTAAAATGGAAGTCATTAATAATGGGCAGAAACTTACAATAAATGCAAAGAAAATGCCTCAGATTGTAGTTATCGTAGACGAGCTTGCAGATTTGATGATGGTTGCTTCAAAAGAAGTAGAAGAATCAATCTGTAGATTAGCTCAGTTAGCTCGTGCCGCAGGTATTCATCTTATAATCGCAACACAGAGACCTTCAGTAAATGTAATTACAGGTCTTATCAAAGCTAATATGCCTTCACGAATTGCTTTTGCAGTTACTTCTGGAGTTGATTCTAGAACAATTCTAGATATGGTTGGAGCGGAAAGACTTCTTGGAAAAGGTGATATGCTTTATTATCCGCAAGGTATTCCGAAGCCACTCCGAGTACAGGGTGCTTTTGTCACAGATAAAGATGTAATGAAGGCAACTCAGTTCATTCGTGAAAACAATAAACCGGATGAAGATGATCAATCAGCTCATCAAAAAATTATGGAAGCTGTCGAAAGTGCGTCTTCCTCAAGCTCTTTCACAAGCATTGATAGTTCAGATGGCGGTCAAAGCAATGACCGTGATGAATATTTTACCGATGCAGCCAGACTTCTTATAGAGAAGGACAAAGGTTCAATCGGTATGCTACAAAGGAACTTCAAAATCGGCTTTAATCGTGCCGCAAGAATAATAGATCAACTAGAAGAATTCGGTGTGGTTGGCCCTGAAGTTGGAACTAAACCAAGAAAGATATTAGTAACAATGGAAGAATTTGAATCCATGTTACAAAATGAGGGAGGAAACTAGATAATGAAGTCGGATATTGAAATTGCTCGCGAAAATGTGATGGAACCTATATGCGATGTTGCATCAAAAATTAATGTAGATCCTGACGACCTAGAATTATACGGAAAATATAAGGCTAAATTTTCCGAGAAATTTCTGTCTACACTTGGCGACAAAGACCAGGGTAAATTAATTCTAGTTACAGCAGTTAATCCAACTCCAGCAGGAGAAGGAAAGACAACAACCAGTATTGGATTATCAGATGCCCTATGCAAGTTAGGGAAAAAATCAGTACTGGCACTTAGAGAGCCATCTCTAGGACCATGTTTTGGAATGAAGGGTGGAGCTGCAGGTGGTGGTTATGCTCAGGCAGTACCTATGGATGAATTGAACCTGCATTTCACAGGTGATTTTCATGCTATTACATCTGCAAACAATCTACTTGCTGCATTACTTGATAATAGTATTCAGCAGGGAAATGAATTAAACATCGATCCTAGACGTGTAGTCTGGAAGAGATGTGAGGATATGAATGATAGAGTTCTTAGAAATATCGTCGTAGGTCTAGGTGCTAAGGCCGATGGTATGGTTAGAGAGGATCATTTCATTATCACAGTTGCGTCTGAAATCATGGCTATTTTATGTCTTGCTGAAGATATAAATGATTTAAAAGATAAACTTTCAAAGATTATCGTTGCTTATGATTTTGATGGAAAGCCAGTCACAGCAAAAGATTTACATGCTGTAGGAGCTATGGCTGCTCTTTTAAAAGATGCAATCAAACCGAATTTGATACAAACACTTGAAGGAAACCCTGCTATTTTCCACGGTGGCCCATTTGCAAATATTGCTCATGGATGTAACTCAGTTCGTGCAACTAAGACAGCTCTTGCTGTAGGCGATTACTGTGTAACTGAAGCAGGTTTCGGAGCTGATTTAGGTGCTGAAAAATTCTTAGACATCAAATGTAGAAAAGCAAATCTTGCTCCATCTGCAGTTGTACTAGTGGCAACAGTTCGTTCCTTCAAATATAATGGAGGAGTGCCAAAGGATGAATTATCAAAAGAAAATCTAGAGGCACTTAAAGCAGGAATCGTAAATCTTGAAAAGCATATTGAAAATATTCAGAAATACAACATTCCTGTTGTAGTAACTCTTAATAGATTTACTTCAGATACAGATAAAGAAATTGAATTTGTAGAAAAATTCTGCAAAGATAGAGATTGTGATTTTGCACTTAGTGAAGTTTGGGAAAAAGGTGGAGAAGGTGGTATTGAATTAGCGAAGGCTGTAATCAATACAATCGAGAACAAAGAGGCTCATTACAAGCCACTTTATGATTTATCTCTTTCAATTCAGGATAAGATTAAAACAATAGCTACAGAGATTTATGGAGCATCTGATGTGACTTATTCAGCTCCAGCTCTTAGAACAATTAAAAATCTTACAGAACTTGGATTTGATAATATACCTATCTGTGTAGCTAAAACACAGTATTCTCTTTCAGACGATCCAAAGAAACTAGGACGTCCGGAAGGCTTTTCGTTAAATATTAGAGAAGTATATGTTTCTGCAGGAGCTGGCTTTATCGTTGTAATTACAGGAAATATTATGACTATGCCAGGATTACCAAAGAAACCGGCAGCATTTGATATTGACGTAGATAACGAAGGTAATATAATAGGTCTTTTTTAAAAAAATCGGAGTTAATATGGCAATTATTATTGATGGAAAAAAAGTTTCAAAAGAAATAAAGGATGAAGTTAGAGAAAAAGTTCTTGCTCTAAAAGAAGACGGAGTAGAACTTGCTTTAGCTGTTGTTATTGTTGGAAATGACAATGCAAGTCATGTTTATGTCAGAAATAAGAAAAGAGCATGCGAATATACAGGAATTCGTTCTATCGAATATGATTTGGCTGAAGATACAAAAGAAGAAGAACTTCTTTCTCTTATTGATAAATTGAATGAAGATAAGGATATAAATGGTATCTTAGTTCAGATGCCACTTCCTAAATCAATAGATCCTGATAAAGTCATCAATAGAATTGATCCAAATAAAGATGTCGATGGATTCCATCCAATAAATAAAGGTAAAATGCTAGAAGGAAGTGAATGCTTCCTTCCATGCACACCTAGTGGAATTATTGAACTTTTAAAGAGATACAATATCGAAATTGAAGGTAAAAGATGTGTCGTTTTAGGTAGAAGTGATATTGTTGGAAAACCTATGTCAATTCTACTTTTATCCGAAAATGGTACTGTAACAACTTGCCATTCAAGGACAAAAGACCTTTCATCAATAACAAAAGAAGCGGATATTATAGTATCGGCTATTGGTAAAGCTAAATTTTTAACTAGTGATATGGTAAAAGATGGTTCTGTAGTTATCGATGTAGGAATGAATAGAGACGAAAACAATAATCTTTGCGGAGATTGTGTCTATGATGATTTATTTGAAAAATGTAGTGCTATAACTCCTGTACCTGGAGGTGTAGGACCTATGACAATTGCAATGTTAATGAAGAATGTTTTACATTCCTATGAGAATCAGAAGGGTAAGTAAAGTATGATCTGTCCTCAATGTAAAAAAGAAATTCCAGATGATAAACTTTTCTGCCCATATTGTGCTGCAGAAATTCGTTTTGTCCCTGATTACAATGTTTTCGAGGAAGACTATTTATCTTCTATGATTAGTGAGGAAACAAAAGAAAATAGGGAACAAAAAAAAGAAGACAAATCAAATAATAGAAAAAAAGCTTTAAGAATTATTCTTCCTATAGTTTTAGTTCTAATAGCAATTGTTAGTGGAATATTAATGTATTTAAACTCTTATTCTTACTACTATAGCAGAGCGAATTCTTCTCTACAGATGCGGGATTACTATGACTCAATCAATTATAGTAAATATGCATTATCAAAGGATAAAACTACAGATGCTTATTTAGTTTTATCCAAGGCATATATAGGAAATGGAAATCAAAAGGATGCTATTAAAACCCTAAAGAAAGCACTTAAACTTTCTCCAAGTAATGAAGATGCATATAAGCTTTTGATTGATATTTATTATAAAACTGAAGATTATACTTCGCTTACCAATCTAAAGGCTACTGCTAAAACTAAAACGCTTTTAAAGCTTTTTGATAATATTGTAATTGGAAATGTAAAGTTTTCTGTAAAGGCTGGAGAGTACAGTGATTTCAAGATTTTGAAACTTACAACTGATTCTGATTACGATATTTATTACACAGTAGATGGTACAACACCTGATAAATATGTTGGAATCAAATATGAAGAAGACAAGCCAATAGAACTTGAAAAGGGTAAGACAACCGTAAAAGCTTGTTGTATTAATGATAATGGTGTTTGTGGCAAGATTTATACAAAGAAATACGAGATAAACTTTGAAAAGCCTACAGATCCAACTGTAAATCCAGAAAGTGGAAGATTCGTAGTACCAACACAGATTACAATTTCTGCAGATGCAGATTGTAGAATTTATTATACTTGGGATAGTACTGATCCAACAATTGATTCTCCAGAGTATACTGGACCAATCAATGTAATAGAAGGAAACAATGTACTTTCAGTAATTGCAGTAGACAGCCATGGAATGACATCTAATGTTATAAGACAGAATTATATTTTTGAACCATAGTAGAGGTTTTATTAATGGATAATGAGATCCTGATTGACATGTCTCCTGTACATGTCGGAAATGTATTTGGTCAGTTTGATAAAAATGTTAGATTAATTGAAAAGGTTTTGAATGTAGACATTGTCCAGAGAGGTGATGGTATCAAAATCACTGGGAAAAAAGATGCTACAATCGAAGCTGAGAAAATAATTAATGAATTGTTGACTTTAAGCCAGAGAGGTAATGATATTACGGAACAGAATGTAGAATACGCTCTTTCTATAAATAAAGATGCATTAAAGAATCATTCTCTTTTAAAAATTGATGATGATATAATCTGTAGAACTGTCAGCGGAAAACCAGTTAAGCCTAAAACTTTAGGTCAGAAAAAGTATGTAGATGCTATTAGAAATCACATGCTTGTATTCGGTAGCGGTCCAGCCGGAACCGGTAAGACTTATCTTGCAATAGCTATGGCGGTGACTGCTTTTCAGAAAGAAGAAGTGGAGAAGATAATTTTAACCAGACCAGCTATTGAAGCCGGAGAAAAATTAGGATTCTTACCTGGAGATTTACAGAGCAAGATTGATCCATATCTTCGTCCTCTATATGATGCTCTTTATCAAATTATGGGACCTGAAAATTTCCAGAAAAATATGGAAAGAGAAAGAATAGAAGTTGCACCTCTTGCATATATGAGAGGTAGAACACTAGAAAATGCTTTTATCATCTTAGATGAAGCTCAGAACACAACACCAGCACAGATGAAAATGTTTTTAACTCGTATTGGTTTCGGTTCTAAAGTTGTTGTAACAGGAGATAGAAGTCAGAAGGACTTAGCTCCTGGTGTTACATCGGGACTAGATGTAGCAGAGAAAGTATTAAAGAAGATAAAGGATATTTCTTTTATCAAACTAGATGGAAAAGATGTTGTAAGACATCCTCTAGTACAAAAAATTGTAGAGGCTTACGAGGATTATGAAAAGAAACAAACCAAACCAAAGAGAGAATCAAAAACTAACAGAAAATAATATTTCCTTAACTAGAAATATTGTTTTTACTCTTATATTCGCACTTCAGTTTGTGACGATTTGTTATCTTTGTTCATATCTGAATTTCAATCTAGACGAAACTATGATTGTTGCCCTGGTTGATATAATGATGTATGGAATCAGTGTATATATTCTTATGTACGAAAGAAGAAATGGATATGAAATTTATCGTTCAACATCATATAAAAGATGGGCCTTATTTCAAATTTTACAATGGGCAATAGTTCTTGGTATCCTTTTTTCCAAAACCAATATTCCATTCTTTATAATTAATGGATTCTTATTAGTACCCGCCGGCGGTCCTCTTGCTGCTGTAGTAATGGAGACTTTAGATATCTTTTCAATCTATGCTTTAGGAGATTTCGGAGACGGATATTCTGTATATTTGATGCTTCAGGCAGTTTCAGGTATTACTTTTGCATATTTATTTAAAGAGAAGCTTAGAAGAAGAGAGAAGAATAGATCTCTAGTTTTGGCATTCTTTTCATATATTGGAATTCTCTTTTTATTAAGAGCTTACCTAGATACACATAAGCTTTCTTTAATACTTATGTTGTCAGTATTTATTGGAGATATAATTTTTACATTATTTGTTGATTTTATTTATCCATATATTATCAAATATTTAGGCTCTGAAAGAAATGCAGTATATAACGAGATAATGAAAAAAGATTATTCTCTTAGACGTGAGATAAAAGAGTTTTCTAAATTTGAGTATGATCACGCCTTAAAAGTATCCTATTTTGCAGGTAAAGCCGCATTTATAGTTGGATGCGATACTTTATGTACAAAGGCCGGTGGTCTGTATTACAGATTCCCTAAATTATACGATAAAGGCGTGAATGAAAATGCCTTAAAAATCCTAGAAGATCACTGCTTCCCGATGGAAGTTTTGGATATAATATATGAATATGCAGGAGAACTTAGAAAACCATCATCTCCTGAATCCGCTATTGTACATATGGTCGATGCGGTAATCACTAGAATAGAAATTCTAGATGAAGATACAATGAAGAGCTCATGGAACCAGGATATGGTTATTTATTCGATTCTTAATGATCTCTCCGGAAAAGGAATATATGATCAGTCAGGCCTTAGCTTGAATCAGTTTTTAAAGATTAGAGATTTTCTGGTTAATGAGAATCTCCTGATCAAAATTGAGGAGGATTAATTTGACTTTACAATTTGTAAATGAAACAGATTTATCTCTTCCATTTGACTGCGAAGAGATAGCGAATCGAGTAATAAATGCTTCGTTAGACTCAGAAGGATTTCCTTTTGAAGCTGAAGTAGGACTCACTTTAGTAGATAATGAGTCTATTCATGAACTAAATAAAGAATTCCGTGGAATCGACAGACCTACTGATGTTCTTTCGTTCCCTTTAATTGAGTATAGTAAACCTGGAGATTTTTCTGAAATTGAAAATAATGAGGATAATTTTTCCCCGGAAACAGGTGAAGCGATGCTTGGAGATATTGTAATTTCTATCCCAAAAGTTAGAGAACAGGCAAAGGAGTACGGCCACAGCCTTCTACGTGAATTTTCTTTTCTGGTAGCCCATAGTATGTTACATTTAATGGGTTATGATCATATGGAAGATGATGAAAGAAAAGTGATGGAAAATAAACAAACTCTGATACTTGATAATTTAGGCATCAGCAGAACAAAGGAGGAAAATTATGAAGAAGAGTAGATTGTTTAAGGGTCTTTCTATTTTCTTGGTTCTTTGCATGTTTTTTTCTACTTCATTAACAGGATGTAAGAAGAAGACTACAAAGACAACATCTACAAAGACTAAAACAACAAAAACAGTAAAAAAGGGACCTAAGGATACAACATCAGTTCTTACAGGACTTAAGGTTACAAAGGCACAGAGAGATTCTCGTCCTTTCGCAATCATGGTAGAGAATACAAAGGATGCAATTCCTCAGTATGGACTTAACTCTGCATCAATTATTTATGAATGCCCAGTTGAAGGTGGAATTACACGTCTTATGCCAATTTTTGAGACGACAGAAGGTTTAGAGAAGATTGGTAATGTACGTTCATGCAGACCTTACTATGTATATATTGCAAATGAGTACGATGCTATTTATACTCATTTTGGACAGTCAGCTGAAGGACAGCAGGCACTAGACAGCGGTCTTGTAGATGAAATCAATGGACTTTCAAGTGTAGGTGGAAAGGTGTTCTATAGAACATCAGATAGAAAAGCTCCACACAATGCATACACATCTGATGCTGGATTAAAGGCTGGAGCTGAAAAGCTTGGTCTTGAAACAACATATAATGCCGATGAGCATAAGAAATTTACTTTTGCAAAAGAAGGTAAAGAAAATAAGCTTACTGATGGAGCACCTGCAAATAAAGTAAATCTTTATTTCTTTAACAATAAGCCATATTTTGAATATGATAGCCAAACAGGTCTATATACAAGATATGAATTTGGTGCACCTCACATCGATAAAAACGATGGAAATACAATCACTGTAAAGAATATCATTCTTCAGAATGTTACATCTGAGAAATATAATCCAGAAAAGGGAACACTTAAACTCGGAGTAATCGGAAGTGGTTCAGGTAAATTTATTACAAATGGTAAAGTTATCGATATCACATGGAAGAGAGATTCTGAAAAAGATATCACACATTACTATGATAAAAACGGTAAAGAAATCGTATTAAACCCAGGAAAGACATGGGTATCTCTTATTGAAGAGAATTATGCAGACAGCAACACATTTTCAGGAGAATAATTTTTAAAGCTAATGAGTTCAAACAAAGGTTTAGGGAACAAAATCTTAGCCCAAGGTATGATACTGGCTATAGCATCTATGCTGAGCCGTGTAATTGGACTAGTATATAGAGTTCCGCTCACTAATATTATTGGTGATACGGGTAATGATTATTATGGAACAGCTTTTACGATTTATAATATCGTATTAATTGTTTCCTCTTATAGTTTGCCTATAGCCGTTTCAAAAATAGTATCAGCTAAAATGGCTGTAAATGAAGTTGAAAATGCAAGACGTTCTTTGGTTGGAGCACTTCTTTTTGCTCTAACCACTGGAACGATTGGAATGCTTATAATCTGGTTTGGAGCAGATGCACTTGCAAACATGCTAAAGACACCTTTAAGTGCACCTGCACTTAGAGTTTTAGCTCCTGTTATTTTGATAGTAGCACTAGTTGGCGTTATCCGAGGTTTTTTCCAGGGATTACATACAATGGTTCCATCTGCTATTTCTCAGATTGTTGAACAGATTGTTAATGCTATAGTCAGCGTTGTAGCTGCGTATTATCTATTTAACTATGGACTTAAAGCCGGAGCACTAATAGGAAATAAAGATAAATATGCTGCTGCATATGGAGCTGCCGGTGGTACCTTGGGTACAGCTGCTGGAGCTGGAGTTGCCTTAATTTTTATGTTGTTTATTTTCTCCATCTATAAGGGAGTATTTAATAAAAAACTTCGTAGAAGTAGGGCAAAAAAAATGCCGGTGGATTCTTATAGTACCGTTTTT
Source organism: Lachnospiraceae bacterium (assembly GCA_024682375.1). Lineage (GTDB taxonomy): Bacteria > Bacillota > Clostridia > Lachnospirales > Lachnospiraceae > Lachnocurva. The sequence goes on from JAIKZI010000039.1 coordinate 32,196, forward strand.
AGAATTTTGATTTTTACAATCATCCCAATTCTTTTAAGTACTACAATTTATAACCTTTTCAGTTTTACTGAAATGTTTATTTTTAAGAATGTTACTAGATTACAGGGATATGATCCACATCAGATTTCTCTTTGGTGGGGAATTTATGCAGGTAAAATTTCTGTACTTACAAATATTCCTATAGCTATTGCATCAGCACTTTCAGCAAGTTTTATGCCAGCTATTTCAGCATCATTTAAGAAAGGTGATAAGGCAGAAGTAAGATCTCTAATAGTTTTGTCTACTAGATTTATCTCACTTTTAGCATTCCCGTGTATGGTTGGATTCTTTGTGCTTGCACATCCATTCCTTCTCATGTTATTCCATGATAATAGTGCTGAAGCTGCAACAATACTTATGATAAATTGCTTCTGTGTTCCATTTTATTGTCTATCAACTCTATCAAATGGATTACTTCAGGGTATCAATAAAATGATGGAACCGGTTAAGAATGCTGCAATTGCACTTTTATGCCATGCTGTATTCTTACTATTTATATTGGAAGTATTCAACTCAAATATTTATGGTGGAATGGTAGCCGTAATTTTCTACGGTGTTCTTATGTGTATCTTTAATAGAGTTTCTCTATATAAATATACAAGAATCATTCCAGAATTTTATAAGACATACTTTTTACCATTAATAGCATCCATACTTATGGGAGTTTTTGTATTTATTTCTTATAAGCTAATTCATATAATCACAGCATCTAATCCAATTGCTACAATTATTTCAATTTTTGTAGGAATGATTACTTACTTTGCACTTATTATAAAAGTTGGTGCTATAAATGAGAAAGAATTACAGAGAGTACCAAAGGGTGATTTAATAATTCGTTTGGCTTATAAAATGAGGTTATTTAAAGAAAGAGATTAATTTTGATTATTGATGTTTGTATAGTTGGAGGCGGCGCATCTGGACTTATGGCCGCTTCGTATCTTTCAAAACGCGGGCTTAGTGTTTGTCTTCTGGAAGGCTCAAAAGAACTTGGAAAGAAGCTAAGTCTTACGGGAAACGGAAGATGCAATATTACAAATAAAGACTTAAGATCATCCTGCTATAATAGCAGCGATGATTCTTTTGTTTCAAAAATATTTGAGGCAGTACCAAATGAAAGGTTACTGTCTATTATTCATGAATTTGGTGTTTCTACTAAATCAATCAATGGATATTTTTATCCGATGTCTCTTTCAGCAAAATCAGTAGTAAATGCTTTGTCTGGAAAAAATAAAAACCTAAGCATTCTTTTTTCCTCAAAAGTACGTGAAATTGTAAAAGATGATTCTATCTTCAAACTTTATGGAGACAGAGAATCTAAAGAAAAAGATCGTCCTCTTTTATGTGAAGCCAAAAATGTAATTCTTAGCTGTGGTGGTTCATCTTTTCCGAAAACAGGAAGTGATGGAAGTGGATATAAGCTTTTGGAAAAAATGGGTCTCAAGGTAAATAGACCTCTTCCTGCTCTTAATTCTCTTTTTGTAAATGATTTTGACAGAAGTCTTTCTGGAGTAAGACAGGTTGGCAAAGTCAAATTATTTGTAGACGAAAATGAAGTAGATAATTCATACGGAGAAATTCAATTCACGAAGGAAGGATTATCTGGAATTTGTATATATCAGGTTTCTTCTAAAGCTTCAAAGGCTCTTGATAAAAATAAAAAAGTAGAAATTTGTTTAGATTATTTACCAGAAATGAATGAATCAGATGTAAAGGCAGAAATCTATTATAGATATAAGAATTTAGAAGGTAGTTCTAAGGACGTATTAAATACGCTATTTCCTGACAAGATGATAAATCATCTTCTTAATACCTGTAATATTGATGAAGAAAGAGAATCTTCTTCTATAACGGATAAAGAATTAAATTTGTTAGTTACTACTATCAAAAATGACAAATTTGATATAATAGGGATCGATGGATTTAAGACTTCTCAAACTACAACTGGAGGACTAGATTTATCAGAAGTAGATGATAATATGCAATCTAAGAAAATAAAGAACCTTTTTATAACTGGTGAACTTTTAGATTGTGATGGAATATGCGGCGGATACAATTTGTATTTAGCCTTTTCAAGTGCAATTATTGCTGCAGATAGGATTTTAAATAAATGATTCAGATTAACTCATTAAAACTTCATATAGAGAAATCTTCTTATAATGATATTGAAAAGAAAGTATGTAAAACACTAAAAATCAATAAAAATACGATTTCTAATATTGAAATTAAACGTAGATCGATTGATGCAAGAGAAAAGCCTATTCTTTACTACGTTTATACAGTTTGCGTTTCTTTATGCGATTCTAAAATGGAAGATATAATCATAAAAAATGCAAAGAAGAATACTATAAAGAAATACAAACCTGTAGTATTTTCGATTCCTTCTCCAATCAATTTTAACAGGAAAAGACCTATTGTAATAGGAGCAGGTCCTGCTGGACTTTTTGCAGCTTTAGTTCTTGCAAAAGCAGGACTTTCACCAATAGTTTTTGAAAGAGGTAAGAAGGTTTCTGAAAGAGATAAAGATATAAATCTTTTTTGGGAAAGCAATAAATTAAATCTAAACAGCAATGTCTCTTTTGGAGAAGGCGGTGCAGGAACTTTTTCAGATGGAAAACTAAACACACAGGTAAATGATAAATTCGGCAGGAATACTTTTGTCCTAAAAACCTTTGTAAAATGTGGTGCAAAAGAAGAGATTCTTTATGATGCAAAACCACATCTTGGAACTGATGAATTAAAGAAAATTATTACCAACCTGCGTTTACTTATTGAAGATAATGGTGGTGAATTCCATTTTTCTTCATGTGTCACAGATTTCAAATTTGAAAATGAGAAAATAAAAGCAGTACAGGTTAACAATGATACCTGGTATGAAAGCGATGATGTGATTCTTGCTATTGGACATAGTGCCAGAGATACAATAAGACGTCTCAATGCTTTAAAGGTTCCAATGCAGTCAAAGGATTTTGCTGTTGGTTTTCGAGTAGAACATCCTCAGAATTTTATTGACATATCTCAGTACGGAAGAGAAAGAGGAGAATTACCTGCTGCGCCTTATAAGCTAGCATATAATTCTTCAAAATATAACAGAGGAATCTATTCATTTTGTATGTGTCCGGGCGGATATGTAGTTAATGCGTCTTCAGATCCTAATAGCCTTGTTGTAAATGGAATGAGCTACTCTGGTCGAGATGGAAGTAATGCGAATTCTGCAATCATTGTATCTGTAAATTCAAATGATTTTGGATCTACAGATACACTTTCTTCATTAGATTTTCAAGAAAAAATTGAAAAGAAGGCCTATGAAATTGGTAAAGGAAAGATTCCACAGCAGCTTTTTTCCGATTTTAAAGAAAACCGTATATCTAAAGGATATGGTTCATTTGAATCAACAACAAAGGGTGAAACTATATTTGCAAACCTTAGAGAAATTCTTTCAGATGACATTAATAACGCTTTTATCGAAGGTATGACTGCTTTTGATAGAAAGATAAAAGGCTTTGCAATGGATGATTGTATTTTATCTGGTATTGAGAGCAGAACCTCATCACCAGTTCGAATTAACCGTGATTTAGATGGTCAGTCAGAGATTAGAGGATTATATCCTTGTGGTGAAGGAGCTGGCTATGCAGGTGGTATCACATCTGCAGCTATGGACGGAATTAAGATGGCCGAAAAAGTTATAACTAATTAGGAGTAAGATTTTACATGGAAACAATTGACAGAGATAAATTATCTCCGATGATGCAGCATTATTTGAGCCAGAAAGATGAATATCCTGGTTGCATACTTTTCTATAGACTTGGTGATTTCTATGAGATGTTTTTTGATGATGCAATAACTGTATCAAAGGAACTCGAACTCACTTTGACGGGAAAGTCATGTGGACTAGATGAAAGAGCTCCTATGTGTGGAGTACCTTTTCACGCTGCAGACAACTACATTACAAGACTTGTAAATAGAGGCTATAAAGTTGCTATTTGTGAGCAGCTAGAAGATCCAAAAGCTGCAAAAGGAATTGTTAAGCGTGGTGTAATTCGTGTAGTTACTCCAGGTACAAATATTGATGCTGAGTCTTTGGATGAAACAAAGAACAACTATCTTATGTGTGTATGTTCTTTTGGTGACATATACGGAGTTTCACTTTGCGATATCACAACAGGTGATTTCAGAGTTACTGAACTATTGACTCAGGAAGATTTCATGAATGAACTTCAGAAATTTAAACCCTCAGAGATCATCTGTAATGACACCTTTGCGATTTCAGGAATTGATATCGAAAGTATTAGATCAAACTACCATATTCCTGTATCGATTTTAGATCCTACATATTTCGAAGAAGGAAAGGCAAACGCTATCCTAAAGCGCCAGTTTTCTAAACAGCAGCTTTTAGATAGTTATATCTTTGATTTGACTTCAGGTGTTTTGTCTTGCGGAGCTATTCTTCGATATATTAAAGAGACTCAAAAGAGTGATGCTCTAACAATCCTTGATATCAATGTCTATAAAGATTCAAACTTTATGGAAATAGATAGCCAGACAAGACGAAACTTAGAGCTTACTGAAACTCTTCGTGATAAGGAAAAAAGAGGTTCCCTTCTTTGGGTTTTAGATCACACTAAAACTGCTATGGGAGCTAGAATGCTAAGAAGTATCATTGAACAGCCTTTAAAAGATAAATCCGCTATTGAAGCTAGACTTGATGCAGTAGATGAACTTGTTAAGCATATCGTTGATAGAGAAGAGTTGAGAGAATATTTAAATCCTGTATATGATCTTGAAAGACTTTTAACACGTGTGTCTTATAGAACTGCAAATCCCAGAGATTTAGTTGCACTTAGAAATTCTTTATCAGTTTTACCTGCAATAAAATCAGTTCTAAGTGGATTTGATTCAGAACTTTTAAATGAAATAAATAATGATATCGATGCACTTGAAGACATCTATAGTTTATTAAATAATTCAATCAATGATGATCCACCTGTATCTGTACATGATGGTGGAATTCTAAAGATGGGATTCAATCCTGATGTAGATGAACTAAGACACGCACAGACAGATGGAAAGCAGTGGTTACTCGATTTAGAGACAAAAGAAAAAGAAAAGACTGGTATATCAAAACTCAGAGTAAGATATAATAAGGTTTTTGGATACTATATCGAGGTTACTAATTCATTTTTGGACAAGGTTCCAGATTACTTTATCAGAAAACAAACTCTTACAAATGCTGAGAGATTCTATACTCCTGAATTAAAAGAAATGGAAAATAAAATTTTAGGAGCAGAAGACAGACTTACACATCTTGAAAATGAAATCTATAATCAGATTTTGGATGCTATTTCAAAAGAGATTATTAGAATTCAAAAGACTGCAAAATCACTGGCTCTTTTAGATTCAATGATTTCTTTTGCTGTAACAGCAGAAAAGGGTAGATTCGTCCGTCCTAAAATGAATGAAAGAGGAAAGCTTAAAATCACTAGAGGAAGACATCCTGTAGTGGAAAAAATGCTTAAAGATACTTTATTCGTAGATAATGATACTTTCCTCGATACAAAAGATAATAGAGTAGCAATTATTACTGGACCTAATATGGCCGGTAAATCTACATATATGAGACAGGTTGCTCTAATTGTACTTATGGCTCAGATTGGTTCATTCGTTCCAGCCGAAAGTGCAGATGTAGGAATCTGTGACAGAATCTTTACTCGTGTCGGTGCTTCAGATGATTTAGCAAGTGGACAGAGTACCTTCATGGTAGAGATGAATGAAGTAGCAAATATTCTAAAGCATGCCACAAAGAATTCACTTTTAATTCTCGATGAGATTGGTAGAGGAACTTCTACTTTTGATGGACTTTCTATCGCTTGGGCTGTTGTAGAATATGTAAGTAATCCAAAGATAATTGGAGCAAAAACTCTTTTTGCCACACATTATCATGAACTTACTGAACTTGAGGGAAAACTGGCCGGTGTACATAATTTCTGTTCTGCCGTAAAAGAAAACGAAGACGGAATTGTTTTTTTACGTAAGATAGTACGAGGTGGAGCTGATAGAAGTTATGGTATTGAAGTAGCAAAACTAGCCGGACTGCCAAAGGACGTTATAGATAGAGCAGAGGAATTGCTCCAGGAAATTCTAAAGAACGACCTTTCACAAATTGCGGAAAATATCGAAGCCAAAGGAGAAGCTGCTAAAAAGTCATCAAAGAAATCTGATGGAAACCAAACAGATGATATCGATAACCAGATGTCATTCTTTAGTACACTTTCAGATAAAGATATTTTAGATGAGATTAGAACGCTCGATATAAGTTCTATGACACCTATCGATGCTTTGAATCAGCTTGATGCAATTCAAAAAAAGGTTAAAAACAGATGGTAAATGATGTAATCAATCTTCTGAGTGAAGGTACAATTGATAAGATTGCTGCAGGAGAGGTCATAGAAAGACCTTCTTCTGTAGTAAAAGAATTAGTTGAAAATGCAATCGATGCCGGTTCAAAAGCCGTATCGGTAGAAATCAAAGACGGTGGAATTTCGTATATCAGAATTACAGATGATGGTTCAGGAATTCGAGCTGATCAGATAAAGAAAGCTTTTCTCCGTCATTCTACAAGTAAGATTAATGATGCAGACGATCTCTATACTGTTAGAACTCTTGGATTTAGAGGAGAGGCATTATCAAGTATAGCTGCCGTCAGCAAAGTAAATCTTTTGACCAAAACAGAAGATAATCCGATAGGTGTTTCATACATAATTGAAGGCGGAAAGGAAAAGTCTTTTTCTGAAATAGGTGCACCAAAGGGAACAACTTTTATAATTTCTGATCTTTTCTATAATACTCCGGTTAGAAAGAAGTTTTTGAATTCTCCTCAAACTGAAGGTATGAAAATTCAGGAACTTATGGAGCATCTTGCTCTTTCTAATCCAGGTATTTCTTTTAGATTTATCAATCAGGGTAAGGAAAAAATGGTAACTCCCGGAAATGGTTCTCTTAAGGATACAATTTATAGAATCTACGGAAGAGAAATCACAAATAACATGCTACCGATAGACTTTGAAACAAATAATATGAAGGTTTCTGGTTTTATCGGAAAAGCAGTTATAAATCGTGGTAACAGAAAGTATGAATCATTCTTTGTAGATGGAAGATATGTACATGGAAAGATGCTATCCCGTTCTGTAGAAGAAGGCTATAAAGGCTATCTAATGCAGCATCAGTATCCTTTCTTCATACTGAATCTTTCATTCCCACCAGGAAAAGTAGATGTAAATTTCCATCCAAAGAAGGAAGAAGTTCGAATTGAAAATAAAGATGAAATTTATACTGAACTTACCGTCGGAGTACATGAGAGATTAATTCGAAGAGAAGATATCGATGTAATTCCTTTAGATAATAAAATTAAAGAAGTAAATTCATCTATAAAAAATGATTTTACAGATGATGAAGAGATAAATCTAATTCCACAAAAGCCAAAAACTATTGGATTTGAACCTTTTGAAAAGAAGGTAAATACAGAAACTCTTGAAAAAGAAAAGGAAGATGTTCCAAAACTTGTAAAAGAGGAAGAATTAAAAGAAGAAGCATATAAAGATGTTTCAGAACAGATAAGTTTAAAAGAAGATGTTATCGATTTTACACCTATAATTCCAAAGGATGTAGAATTAGAAATAAAACATGAAAAGAAACCAAAGGTATCATATGAGCAGAGAAGTTTCCTGACACCTGAATCAAAAGCACATTTTAATATAATCGGTCAGGTTTTTGAAACTTATTGGATTATAGAATATGATTCAAAAATGTATATCGTAGATCAGCATGCTGCTCATGAAAAGGTAAACTTCGAGCGACTTATGAAAAAAGTAGCCACAAATGAAGTCTACTCACAGACTGTTTCTCCGCCTATAATTGTTTCTCTAAATAGCGAAGAGCAGGATGTTTTAGAAAAGTATATGTCTGATTTTGAAGCCCTAGGATTTAGTATTTCTTCCTTTGGCGGAAATGATTTTGCGCTTACAGAAGTTCCATACGAAATGGAATCAATTGATAAAAAGCGTCTATTTTATGATATACTTTCAGACGCTGGTAAATGGAAGAATGTATCTGATGCCAAGTTAGTAAGAGAAAGAATAGCCACTATGGCTTGTAAAGCCTCTATAAAGGGTAATCAGAAGATTTCTAGATTAGAGATGGAAGAATTGATTTCTGAAATGCTAACTCTGGAAAATCCATATCATTGTCCTCACGGTAGACCTACTATGGTTGCTTTTTCCCGTGATGACTTAGATAAAATGTTTAAGAGGATAGTTTAATGGTAAAACCACCACTAATTATAATTGCCGGCCCAACAGCGGTCGGCAAAACTGCGATTTCAGTTAAATTAGCGAAGAAATTGAATGCCGAAATTATTTCTGCAGACTCCATGCAGGTATATAAAGGACTAGATATAGGAACTGCAAAGATAACTGAAGAAGAAATGGATGGAGTGAGACATCATATGATAGATATCTTAGATCCATCTGAAAATTTCGATGTTTCAGTTTTTAAAGAAAAATTTGATGAATGTGTTATGGATATTTTGTCCAGAAATCATATTCCTATAATGGTCGGAGGAACTGGGTTCTATATTCAGGCGGCCCTCTATGGAATCGATTTTAATGATAATGCAAAAAGTGGTGAGTATAGAAAACACCTAGAAGAATTGATTAAGGATGGTAAGGCTAGTGAATTATTTGAAAAACTAAAAGAAGTCGATCCAAAATCAGCTGAAATTATTCATCCTAATAATCATGTTAGACTTACAAGGGCTCTTGAATATTATCACGAAACAGGTGAGCCTATTTCTTCTCATAACGAAAAGGAGAGAAATAAGGAAAGTCGATTTAGAGAGCTTTTCTGTGTTATTACAGACGACAGAGAGAAACTTTATGACAGGATCGATAAAAGAGTCGATAAGATGATGGAAGATGGCCTTTTAAAAGAGGTCGAAAGACTCGTTAATCTCGGTCTTAACAAAGATAATACATCTATGAAGGGCATTGGATATCATGAATTGATACCTATTCCTGAGGATGCTTTTTCCCTGTTTAAATGTGTTTCAAAAATCAAGCAGGATTCCAGACATTATGCAAAGCGTCAGCTCACCTGGTTTAGAAGAGAAAAGAATGTTACCTGGATAGATAGATGTGATTTTAAAGACAACGATAGTATCGTTGATTTTATATATAAGAAATATGTTACGGAGATAGAAAATGGAAATTAATTCAATTTACGAAGGCCTCGGTATCAGTAAAGAGGTCAGAAATTTCGGTGAAGAAATCTTAAAAGGATTAGAAGAAAGATTTAGAGCTATTGACGAAACAACTGAATATAATCAGCTAAAGGTTATAAAGGCTATGCAGGATGCAAAGGTTGATGCAGAATGTTTCAATTCTTCAAGCGGATACGGATATGACGATGTAGGACGTGAGAAACTTGAGACTGTATATGCAAAAACATTTGGAACAGAAGATGCACTAGTTCGTCCTCAGATAACCTGTGGAACTCATGCACTTGCACTTGCTCTTATGTCAAATCTACGCCCGGGAGATGAATTGCTTTCCCCTGTAGGAAGACCATATGACACACTGGAAGAAGTAATCGGAATTAGAGAATCAAAGGGTTCTTTAAAAGAATATGGTATTTCATATAGAGAAGTAGAACTATTAAGTGATGGAACTTTTGACTATGAAAATATCAAAAAAGCAATTAATGAAAAAACTAAACTAGTAACAATTCAAAGATCAAAGGGTTATGCTTCAAGACCTACATTCTCTGTAAAACAGATTGGTGAATTGATCAAATTTATAAAAGATATAAAGCCTTCTGTAAAAGTTATGGTAGATAACTGCTATGGCGAATTTGTAGAAAGAATTGAACCATCTGAAGTAGGTGCAGATATGATTGTCGGCTCTCTTATTAAGAATCCAGGTGGCGGTCTTGCTCCAATTGGAGGCTATATAGCTGGTACAAAAGACTGTGTAGAAAATGCTGCATTTAGACTTACATCACCTGGTCTAGGAAAAGAAGTAGGAGCTTCTCTTGGAAACAATAGAGCTTTTATGCAGGGATTCTTTTTAGCACCAACTGTAACATCAGCGGCTCTAAAGGGTGCTATCTTTGCTGCCAATATCTATGAGAGATTAGGCTATAAATGTATACCTAATGCTACAGAATCAAGACATGATATTATTCAGTGTATCGAATTACATAGTGCAGAGAAGCTTTGTAAGTTTGCTGAAGGAATTCAGGCTGCTTCACCAGTAGATTCTTATGTAACACCTGTTCCATGGGATATGCCTGGTTATGATAGTCAGGTAATTATGGCTGCAGGTGCTTTTATCCAGGGATCTTCAATCGAGCTATCTTGCGATGGTCCGCTTAGAGAACCATACTCAGTATACTTCCAGGGTGGTCTTACATGGTATCATGCAAAGCTTGGTATTCTTTCATCACTACAAAAACTTGTAGATGCCAATCTTGTTAATGTAGATTCTTTATGCTAAAATTATTTGATGTTTGTTAGGCTCCCTTTTGTTAGAAAAGGGGCTATATATGAAAGATTGTAACCAGAAATTTTTAACATTTATCAGTAACAAACCTTATGATAAGGCAAAAATGGTCGGCTTAGAAAATCTAAGTGACAAAGAACTTTTAGCAATAATCATAAGAAAGGGAACTAATGGTGTTAATGCATTAGATATCGCTGAAAAGATACTTGGTTATAATGCTAAGGATTTATCTAATTTAAGAAAGATGTCTATAAATGATCTTCAAAAGTTTCATGGAATAGGTGAAATAAAAGCTTTACAAATAAAAGCTTGTTGTGAACTGGGACATCGTTTTATTCAGGAGACTAGAGCTTCATGTATAAAACTTACCAATTCCTATAGCATAGCTATGTTCTTTATGGAAATGCTTAGGTATTCCGAAAGGGAAAAAGTTATTTGCGCTTATTTCAATACGAAATTGGGGATGATAGGTTATGATATAATTTCAACTGGAACGAAGGATGAAGTAATATTTGAACCTAGTTCAATATTTAAAAATGCTATTTCAAAAAATGCTTCATACATCGTTTTGATACACAATCATCCAAGTGGTGATCCTACTCCAAGTGTAAATGATTACACTATTACAAAGAGAATTTTTGAATGCTCAAAATTATTAGGCATTCCACTTAAGGATCACATCATAATTGGAGACAATGTTTATTACAGTTTTTTCGAACGAAATGTTCTAAAAGCTTAGGAGGAAATTCATATGTCCAATGGATATGGCATAGATCTCGGTACAACTAATCTTAAGATCTATAGCAAGGCATCAGCAGATGTTACTAATGTAAAAAATACAATTGCTCTTTATGACAAGGGTAAAGTATATGCTTATGGTGATGATGCTTATTCAATGTATGAAAAGGCACCAGAAAATCTATCAGTCTCATTCCCAATCATAAACGGAGTTATTTCTGATTTTGATAATATGCAGACTATCCTTACAGAAGTTCTTGAAAAGGAAGTAAAAGCACATCTTAAGGGATCTGATATTGTAATAGCTGTTCCTACAGATATTACTGAAGTAGAGAAGAAAGCCTTTAATGATATCTTTAAGCGTAAGAATTCTAAGGCTAAGGTAAAGAGTGTATCTCTATGTGAGAAGCCTCTTGCATGCGCACTTGGAATGGGAATCGATATCACAGAACCTACAGGTGTTATGATTGTAGATTTAGGTGCAGATACAACTGAAATCTCAGTTATTTCATTGGGCGGATTGGTTCTTTCTAATTTGCTTCCATTTGGAGGAAACAGACTGGATGAGGACATCGTAACTCATCTTAAGAGAAAATATAATCTTCTCATTGGTAAGAAGACAGCAAAGGAACTTAAAGAGAATATTGGCTCTACACTTCCTGATAGAGGAGAAACTATGGAAGTAGTTGGAAGAGATGTAGTAGCTGGTCTACCAATCTCAATGGAAATCAACTCAAACATGGTTTACGAAGGTATGAAGGAAGATTTGAATTCTATCTGTAATTCAATCAAATTAATCCTTGAAAAAGTTCCACCAGAACTTGCAAAAGATATTGTTCATTCAGGAGTTTATCTAACAGGTGGAACATCAAAACTTCATGGTATTTCAACTCTATTTAATGAGCTTACAAATATCAAAATGAATGTTTGCGAAGAAAGTGAAAATACAGTAGCACTAGGTCTTGGTAAAGTCCTCACTGACGCCAAGTATCGTAAGTTTGGATATGCGCTAAAATCTAGAGTGTTTGAATAAGGACCAGGAATATGAATCATAAAAAAGGGCCTAAAATACCTAGTAATATATTATTTTTAATACTTTTTACAATTAGTATTCTATTTCTTCTTGTAAGTTATGTAACAGAATTTTCCGGTGGCGTAATCGGAACAGTCTCAAATGCTGTTTTCGTTCCTATGCAGAGCGGTGTTGAGACTGTAGGTTCTGTTATTTCATCTGAACATAAAGAAAGGAAAACTATAAAAGAACTTGAAAAGGAGAATAGCACCTTAAGTAAAAAGGTAAACTCTCTTTCAAACCAGCTTAACCAGATTCAGTTGCAGAAATCTGAGCTAACTGATTTACAGAAACTATATGAACTAGATCAGAAGTATTCTAATTATAAAAAAACTGGCGCAACTATAATCGCTAGAAGTTCAGATAACTGGTTCAATACTTTTACTATCAATAAAGGTAGCAAAGATGGTATTGAAAACGATATGAACGTTATTGCAGACGGCGGTCTTGTAGGACTTGTTGTAAAGACTGGTAAACACTATTCTGTAGTTCGAGCTATTATAGACGATAGTTCAAATGTTTCTGGAATGTCTCTAAACACTGGAAATACATGTATTATTTCAGGATCACTTGAGACAATGACAGAAAAGAACAGAATTAAGATTACTAATCTTGAGGATAAGAATAATGCCATAAAATCCGGAGAACCTATTGTTACAAGTAATATCAGTAACAAATTCGTTCCAGGTCTTTTGATTGGTTATGTAGATAAAGTGAAGTTAGATGATAACGAAATCACACACTCAGGAACATTGACACCTGCAGTTGATTTTAAGCATCTTCAGAATGTTCTTGTAATCAAGACAAAGAAGGAGACTGCAGACTGATGAACAACACAAAGGCAATTATTAAGAAGGTGCTTGTCTTCGGAATATCGGTATATTTACTCTATATTCTGCAGACAGCCCTTTTTCCTTATTTTGAATTAGGTGGAATTGTACCAAATCTTCTTTTGATTCTCACAACCTTCTATGGTTTTATGAGAAACACAAGAGAAGGAATGATTGCGGGATTTTTCTGCGGTCTGGTACTAGATCTCTCTACAGGATTATTATTTGGAGTTCATATTCTAGCCTTACTACTTATAGGATTTATGAATGGAGCTTTCAGAAAAATATTCTACGGAGACGATGTAAAACTGCCAATCCTATTTACAGGAGTTAGTGACTTATTTTACGGACTATTTATGTATCTTTTCTTCTTCGTTCCAAGAGGAAGCACACATTTTAGCTACTTCCTTATGAGCGTCATGATTCCGGAAGCTGTTTATTCAGTTATCGTGGCCTTCGTACTATATTTTATATATGCGAAGATATTTGAAAAGTTAGACCGTGATGAAAGAAAAGTGGAGCATATACTTTGAGCGAGATTTGGAATTATTTAAAAGAAAGATTCTTTAATACGAATCTAAATATAATCTTGAGCGTTTTCGTTCTTTTTTCCTCAATATTACTAGTAAAATTATTCGTACTTCAGGTTATAAGAGGTGGTGAATATTTAAGTAACTACAATCTTCTAGTTGAGAGAAAAGATACAATCGAAGCAACTCGAGGAAATATCTATGACAGAAACGGTAATCTTCTTGCCTACAATGAGGTTGCATCTTCTGTAACAATAGAAGACGAGTTCTCCGATTATTCTATGGACGAGAGAAACGAAAAACTCAATTCCACAATTTATAAGGTAATCAAAAATATTGAAGCCAACGGTGATTCTATAACTAATAATTTCAATGTTGTTATGGATAGTAATGGAAATTATGAATACAACATCGACGGCACTAAATTGCAGCGTTTTAGAGCTGATGTCTTTGGAAAAAAGAGTATCTCAGAACTTTCATACAATGCTAAGCTAGGATTGAACTTAGCAGATGTATCTGCAAAAGATATGATGAAATATCTGATGGATAAGAGTAAATATAATATCTCTAAAAAATATCCAGAAGAGATGAGATACAAAATTTGTGTAGTTAGATATGCTTTAGGACTTAATAGTTATCAGAAGTATATTTCCACTGTAATCGCATCCAATGTAAGTGATAAAACGGTTGCTTATATTAAAGAAAATCAGCCAGAGTTACCTGGAATTAAGATAGAAGAGAAATCAGAGCGTAAATATGTAGACAGCCAGTATTTCGCTTCAATACTCGGTTACACAGGAACAATCTCAACTGAAGAATATAATAAACTAAAAGAAACAGATAAAAATATTGATTCTAATGACATCGTTGGAAAATCAGGTATTGAGAAAGTTATGAATTCATACCTTTCCGGTACAAAGGGTAGTGATACTCTTTACGTAGATAATACCGGAAATGTTATTAAGAAAACAAAACATAAGGATGCTGTTTCAGGTAATGATGTTTACCTTTCTATCGATAAGGATTTACAGGAGAGGACATATAATCTTCTAGAATCTAAGCTTGCAGGTATTATTTCAGCTTATCTTGTCAATGCAAAGACTGTTGATTTAACAGCAGATGAAATTCAAATTCCTGTATATGACTGTTATGTAAATATTATTCAGAACAGATTAGTAAACTATAATCACTTCACTCAGAATGGTGCTACAGACCTTGAAATGAGTGTAGAAAAGAAATATGAATCTTATCAGAAGAATGTGATTTCTGAGATTCAAAAGAAACTTGAATCCAAGGACTCTACTCCTTTTAGCAAGGAAAATGAGGAATATCAGGAATACGAATCTATAATTCTTACGCTTCTTAAGAATAACAATGTACTTCTGAAAGATAAGATTGATACTACAGATGATGAATACAAGAAGTGGGCAGAAGGCTCAATCAGTTTAAACACTTACTTAAAGCATTGTATCGAGAAAGACTGGATTGAAGTTTCAGCTCTTAATTCAACAACTAAGTACGAAAACTCAGATGAGCTTTATAACACTCTTGTAAAATACATCGTAGACAATTGTACTACAAATACACAGTTTATTAATGCTATCTATGAATACGCTATCAGGAATGATGTAATCACAGGAAGCGAAGTATGTGCACTTCTATATGATCAGGGTATTCTTGAAAAGGATGATGCAACAAGAAACGGACTTGTTTCTGGAAGCATTAACCCTTATAACTTCCTTCAGGATAAGATTCAGAACGTGCAGATTACACCAGGTCAGCTTGGAGTTGATCCTTCCTCTGCATCATGTGTAATTATGAATCCAAAGACAGGAGAAATTTTAGCTTGTGTATCTTATCCTGGATACAATAACAATAGACTGGCAAACCAGGTAGATAATACATATTATCAGTACCTGCTTTCATCCAAGTCCAGCCCGCTTTATAACCATGCTACACAGCAGAGAACAGCCCCAGGATCTACCTATAAGCTTTCTACATCAGTAGCAGGTTTTAAGGAGAATATCATCGATACCTCTACAGTATTTAATTGTACTGGTGAATTTGATCTGATTTCAAACAAGCCTAAGTGTTGGATTTATCCAGGTGGACATGGAAGTGAAAACGTTGTATCCGCAATTAAGGATTCTTGTAACGTTTTCTTCTACAATGTAGGCTACAATTTGGCTGGTGGTTCAGAGCATTATAATGATGCTTATGGTATCAAGAGATTGAATAAATATGCTTCTATGTTCGGTCTTGATAGAAAGACTGGAGTAGAAATCGATGAAAATCCTTCAACTCTTGCCACACAGTATCCTGTAATGGCTGCTATCGGACAGTCTGATAACAACATGACAACTATTGGTTTAGCTAGATATGTAAGTGCAATTGCCACAAAGGGAAATGTATATGACTTGACTCTATTAGATCATGTTCAGAGCAAGAGTGGTGAAAAACTAAAAACATACTCACCTAAGCTTTCAAACCAGGTAAATATCCTTTCATCTACTGAATGGAATGCAATTCATACCGGTATGGAACAGGTAGTAGAAAATACATCTACTTACGCGGGCTACAACATAAAAGTAGCTGGAAAGACTGGTACAGCCCAGGAAAACAAGAAGAGACCTTCACATTCACTCTTCGTTGGATATGCTCCAGCCGACGATCCACAGATGTCCTTTGCAATTCGAATTACTCATGGACATGGATCTGCGAACGCAGTAGCTGTAAGTAAAGATATCATCGGTTGCTTCTTTGGCGATCAGAGCGCAATCGACAAGGCAAATAACTTAAAAGCATTAGAAAGTTCAACATCTGCTGGAGATTAAAATGGCTTCATATGTAACTATTAAAAGTAATGCATCATGCATAATATTAAAACTTGATAGAAAAGCACCTATAGAAGATGTACTACGTGAGATTTGTCATAAATTTGCTGCATCTAGAAAATTCTTCGGAAAGTCAAATATCGTACTTCAAATTGAAGACAGAAGACTTTCCGATGATGAACTAAATGCCGTAATACAGTCAGTTGAATATAATTCAGACCTAAAGGTTTCTCTTATAAGAATTGATGATAAGACTCGCGGAAAAAAATATCTCGAAATGATGCGTAGTGACAAACAGGATTATATAGATTCAAATTTCAGGATTGTATATGGTCCTATCGAAGATAAAACTATCGAATCCGATATAAGTCTTATAATTCTTGGCGATGTACCTGAGTACACAACTATAAATTGTGCCGGAAATATTGTTGTCTTCGGTGAACTTGAAGGAAGAGCAAATGCAGGAAATCCTGAGAGAAATCATTGCTTTGTAGTTGCAAATAATATCACAGCAGACAAACTTTCAATCGGAGCACATGAATGTGATATTCCAAAGAAAAGAAAGAAACTTTTTTCCGGAAAAAATAATGGCTCCGTAATTATCTTTGAAAAAGATAGATTTATTATGAATGATTTTGGAAATATTGATTTATATAAGCATATCAATAAGAGAAAGGCTAGAAGATAATGCTCTTTAGAAATTATCAATTTAAAAGTTTGAATATCAGACTGATAATCTATACATTAGCATTGACTATAATCGGAATTTTGATTATTGGTAGTGCCAACCCTGATTCACAGAAAAAGCAGATTCTTGGTCTGGTACTTAGTATTATCGTTATGTTTGGAATGGCACTTGTAGATTATGATTTTTTGCTGCAATTCCACTGGGTATATTACATTGTAAATACAGTACTACTTGTGGCAGTACTTTTTTCTGGACACGATTCACACGGTGCCCAGAGATGGTTAAAAATCGGTATCACATTCCAGCCATCTGAGCTAGCTAAGATTTTATTAGTACTATTTATGGCCTGGTTTTTAACGAAACACCAGGATGATTTAAATACGAGAAAAGTACTTCTAAGTTATGCAGCTTTATGTGGAATCCCGCTTCTTTTGATTTTGAAGGAACCTGATCTTTCAACTACAATTGTTACATTCATGGTTCTTTTAACATTGATCTGTGCTGCAGGACTTACAAGAAAAATTGTTGTACCGTTCTTTTCAATTACAGTACCTGCATTTTTCTTATATATAATATTTGTATATCAGACTAAGAATACACTTCTTGGATCATATCAGGGAGAAAGAATTCTTGCCTGGTTACATCCTGAGGATCATCCTCAGAAGGCTTATCAGCAGCATAACTCTATTATGGCCATCGGTTCTGGAATGTTGTTCGGAAAGGGTCTAAATAATGACAGTTCTACTTCTGTAAAGAATGGAAACTTCATCCCCGAACCACAGACCGATTTTATCTTCGCCGTAGCAGGAGAGGAGCTTGGATTTATAGGTTCAGCCATTATCATTATTTTGATACTTTTGATTTCATATGAATGTATCAAAACAGCCAAGAAAGCTAATACATTAAGTGGTACATTAATCTGTGTAGGAATGGCTTGTATCATTTCCTTCCAGAGTTTTGTAAATATATGCGTAGTAACAGGTCTAATGCCAAACACAGGACTTACACTTCCATTTGTAAGTTATGGTCTGACCTCGTTATTAACTCTATACTTTGGTATAGGAGTTGTATTAAATGTAAGTCTGCAAGAAAAACGATATCGATAATTTGTTATTTATTATATAATGAATTCAGATTGATTATAGTGGAGGCAAAACTATGAATATAGGATTAGTTGCACACGACGCGAAGAAAAATCTAATGCAGAATTTTTGTATAGCTTACAAAGGTATACTTCAGAAAAATGAATTATATGCTACTGGTACCACAGGTCGCTTAATTGAAGAAGTTACTAATCTAAACATACACAAATTTCTAGCTGGACATTTAGGTGGAACACAGCAGTTGGGTGCTCAGATTGAACACAATAACATCGACTTGGTCATCTTTTTAAGAGATGCACTCACAGTAAAACACAACGAACCAGACGTAAACAATATAGTTAAGATTTGTGATGCAAACAATATTCCACTAGCTACAAATGTTGCTACTGCAGAACTTTTGATAAAGGCTTTAGACAGAGGAGATATGGACTGGCGTGAAATGTATAGGTAGAAAAAAGATTGCATTTATCTTGCTTCTTATGGTTTCATTTGTATCAATGACTTCATGTTCTTTTGGATATCAGAAGCAGTTTGAGGCAAAAAACTCCTTAAAAGTCTATGGAATCACAAGAGATAGCCAGACTACATTTGAGCCGAAGACTTTTTTCCAGGATAAGTGTATCCCAAAAGATACTAAAGATATCGATATAAAGGATATAAATGTTTGCTATGGAGCAGCTTGCTACAATGCTACAAGCAATAAGACTCTATATGGATATAAGAGCCTGGAGAAGGTTTATCCTGCAAGTACAACAAAGATTCTTACAGCACTTACAGCTGTGAAATATGGTGATTTAGATAAGAAAGTCACTGTATCTGAAAACTGTATGATACAAATTGAAGGATCTAGTATGGCCCACTTAAATGTTGGCGATCAGATTACAATTCGAGAACTTTTGTATGGACTTATTCTTCCAAGTGGAAATGATGCAGCAGTCGCTATTGCAGAAGGAGTAGCAGGATCTATAAAAGATTTTGTAAAACTTATGAATAAAACTGCAAAAGAAATTGGAGCTACTCATTCACATTTTGTAACTCCAAATGGATTGCATGATAAAAATCATTATACAACTCCATATGATATTTATTTGATTACAAATGAGGCTATAAAGAACGATACAGTTGCTCAGGTTCTTTCAACTACAACCTATAATGCATATTATAGAGATGCAAATGGAAATCCTGTAAATATGACTTGGAATTCTTCAAACCTATTTGCAACTAAGAAATATGCTATTAATGAAAATTACACATTTGTAGGCGGAAAGACTGGAACTACAGCTGAAGCTAAGTATTGTCTTGTACTTATTACAAAGAATCAAAAAGGCGATACTATAATTTCAGAAGTATACGGATCCAATAATAAATACAATTTATATTTACTACATAACGAAATCTTAAATGCAGTTAAAGATTTCTGAATATAAACTCTTACTTTGTATTATTGTTATTTAATTTAACATATATTATAATTTAGTTAATCAATAATGATTCTTACAAAGGAGGGTTCTTATGGTTGAATTTATCGTTGGGGAAAAAGGTCGAGGAAAGACTACCAAGCTCATCGACAGAGCTAACAAAGTAGTAAAAGATGTCGAAGGAAGCGTAGTATTTTTGGATCGAGACAATAACAAAATGTTTGATCTCGATCGAAATATTAGATTAGTAAATCTAGCAAATTATAATCTAAAGAATAACGACAATTTCCTGGGATTCGTGTCCGGTCTAGTTTCTCAAAATTCAGATATTGAATATGTATTCGTAGACGGTTTTCTAAATGTTTCAAAGATAGATGTAAATGCGACCTTAGAAGATACCGTAAATGAACTCGAAGATTTATCAGATAAATTTAACATAACCTTTGTTTTAAGCGTATCTAGATCTAAAGAAGAGATTCCGGATACTTTATCATCAAAGATAGTACTAGCACTTTAAGTTAATAGATTTTAAAAGGTGCCAAAAATTATTTTTGGCACCTTTTTTATGGGCAAAATATGGCAAAGAAAAAAAGAAGAAATATCTCAAAATTTCCAGATAAACCAAATATAAATATTAGTCTAATCATAGTACTAATCATAATGATTTATATTCTTTACTATATTTTTTCCTATCTAACTAGAAGTCATATCTCTGTATACGAAGTAAAGATGGGTTCTATCGCACGAAATAACCATTATGATGCGATGGCCATTCGAGATGAGACAGTAGTTAATGCGGAAAAAAGTGGTTATCCTTTTTACTATGCTGCTAACTCATCCAGGGTTGGTGCACAGTCAAAAATCTATGGAATTGATGATTCCGGAAAACTTACAAAAAAACTAAATTCTGCATCGAATCAGAAGAAAGCTCTAGATGAAACTGAATTAGGTGAATTTGAAAACACAATTTCCATTTTTATGGATGGTTACAAAAATATTGACTTTTCAAAGAACTATATATTTAAAACCGATCTTGAGGATCAGATTCAAAAGGCATATAACAATGAAGCTGCAAACGCCTATGAAGGAGACATAAATTCAGCTATACAAAATGGTAGTTACCAGGTCTATACACCTGTTAATACCGGATTTCTTGTCTATTCAATCGATGGTTATGAAGGTACAACACTTGATAATTTCACTTCGATGAAAGATAAGAAGGATGTTAAGAGTGTACCTGATTTAAGAACCAATAAGAAAATAAAAGCCGGTCAACCGGTATATAAAATTATAAATTCAGATGATTGGTCTTTGACTATGAATATTTCAAAGAAGGTATATTTAGAGCTCAAAGATAAAATGGCTATTAATATAAAATTCGATTACGATGGATCTAAAACCACAGCTGCATCTGAAACTAAAAAAATCGGAAACAAATATTATTTGATTTTAAATCTTACAAACTCTATGGAAAGATTTGCTTCAAACAGATTTATTTCTATAGAATTATTAATCAACCAGGAAAGCGGACTTAAAATTCCAAATTCTGCAATTGATGAAAAAGAATTCTATGTAATTCCTAAAGACTACTTTATGCTTGGAAACAATGCAAAAGATTTAGGTTTGATGACACGTGGAAATGGTGATAGTTTCGTATCTCCTGAAATCTATTATTCGACAGTAGACAATTACTATGTCTTAAAATCTGATTTAAAAGATGTAAAAGAGATTGTAATTCCTAATTCAAGCGATACCTATACACTTTCACATAATACTAAAAAGTGTAAAGGAGTATATAACGTAAATAAGGGATTTGCTGATTTTCGAATCATAAATGTTCTTTATAGTACTGATGATTACAGTATTATTTCAGATGAAAGTTCATATGGAGTAACACTTTATGACCATATAGCCCTGGACGGAAAGAATATCGAAAACGGCAAGATTATTTACTAGAAAGGTTTTTATGTTAGAAGAAAATTTAAAGACAATTCATAAGAGAATTGAAGACGCATGTAAAAAGGCAAATAGAGATGTAAATGATGTCACTTTGATTTGCGTTTCTAAAACAAAACCTTTGTCTGATATAAAAGAAATATATGATTTGGGCGAAAGAGATTTTGGAGAAAATAAAGTTCAGGAACTCACCAAGAAAATGCCTGAAATGCCTGAGGATACAAAATGGCATATGATAGGTCACCTGCAAAGAAACAAGGTGAAATATCTAATAAATCACGTAAAACTAATTCATTCAGTTGATTCATATAGATTAGCTGAAGAGATAAACATTCAGTCAAAGAAAAAAGGAATCGTCACACCAATTCTTATCGAAGTAAATATAGGTAACGAAGATTCAAAATATGGTGTGAAATATGAGGAAACTAAGACATTAATTAGTGAGATTTCAACTTTGGACGGTGTAACTGTACAGGGATTAATGACAGTTGCCCCATATGTAGAAAAAAATGAGGAAAATAGGCCTCTTTTCCGCAAAATGTACGATTTATTCATTGACATAAAAAATGAAAACATTGATAATGTAAATATGAATGTTTTGTCTATGGGTATGACAAATGATTTTGAAATAGCCATAGAAGAAGGTGCCACTATGGTTCGAGTAGGAACCGGTATCTTTGGAGCACGAGATTATTCTAAATAAAAAGTTTTTGGAGATTTAATATGGGAGTTTTTGATAAGATTCTAAACGTAATGCATCTTGGCGACGAGGATTATGACGACGAAGAATATGATGATGATTTCGATGACGATGAAGAAGAGGATGGTCTTCGTTCATCACTATTTTCTCGTAAATCAAAAGATGATGATTCTCAAGATGCAGCCAAAGATAAAACTGGTATTGAGAAGAAAAGCTTTATCAGTAATTCAAAAATAACACCACTTCGTTCTAAGAAATCCGGAGGTAATGATCAATCTATGGAAGTTTGTGTATTTAAGCCATCATCATTCGAAGATGCAAGAGAAATTGGAGAAACTTTATTAGCTGGACAGACAGTAATTCTCAATATGGAAGGTGTTGATGTTGCACTTGCACAGCGTATCGTTGACTTTGCATCTGGAGCATGTTTCGCATTAGAAGGTAACCTGCAGAAGGTATCAAACTTTATGTTTGTAATCACACCACATAATGTTGCAATTTCTGGTGATTTACAGGAATTAGTTAACAACTTTGACTTCAGTGGAATTCAGACAGGATTTTAATAATGTTTAAAAATCACAGTGATAATATAGATTTTGGATCCTACAAATATTATATAAGAGATAGTTTTTTAGATCTTTCTAAAATTATGTCTTCTATGAATATAAAAGGGATCAAAATCTGTATTGTTTCTGATTCAAATGTAAGTAAGCTCTATACAGACGAAGTAAAGAAAGTTTTAAATGAATCTTTTGATTTATATGATTTTTCTTTTGAAGCTGGAGAGTCTTACAAGAATCTTTCAACCGTACAGTCTCTGTACGGCTTTTTAATTGAAAATCATTTTAATCGAGATGATATCCTAATCGCCCTTGGTGGAGGAGTAGTAGGTGATCTATGCGGTTTCTGTGCTTCTACCTATTTAAGAGGTATAAGATATATACAAATGCCTACCTCACTCTTAGCATCTGTTGATAGTTCAATCGGTGGCAAAACCGGAGTAGACTTTGAAGGCTATAAAAATATGGTCGGTGCTTTTTACGAACCATTATTTGTATATGTAAATACAATAGTTCTAAAGACACTCCCCGAAGGTGAGTTTAAATCAGGATTAGGTGAGGTATTAAAATATGCCTTCATTCTTGATAAGGATTTCTTCGAATATCTAAACGAGAATCTAATAAATATTTATAATCACAAACCTAAAACAATAAATACAATTATTTACAACTGTGCAATTTTCAAAAAAATGATTGTAGAAGAGGATCCAAAAGAAAAGGGTATAAGAGTATTTTTAAATTTCGGTCATACCATCGGACATGCTATAGAGAAACTATCTAATTTTACAAAAAAGCATGGTGAATGTGTTGCAATTGGTAGCTTTTTTGCTATAGATATTTCAAGGGAAATGGGTTATCTTAATGAGAATGAAGCTAAAAGAATGCAACAATTGATTATGGATTATGGATTTGATATAGATATACCTGATTCAATAAGCACTGATGATATTATAAAAGCAATTTCATCTGATAAAAAGCAAGGAAAAGATGGTCTTAGATTTATTATCCTAGATAATATAGGACATGCTAAGATAATCTCAAATATGGACAAAAAATATATAATTAGAGGAATTGAAAATGGAAAAGAAACTAACAAAAGAACAGATACTCAAATCTAAAAAGATTTTATTTTTAAGTATTTTTTTAATTGTACTTTTAGTATTTTTAGATTCATATACAAAATTCATGGCAATAAGTCATTTAATGGATAAGGATAATATTATTTTAATACCTGGTGTTTTAGAACTTTCATTTGTAAAAAATACCGGTGCAGCCTTTTCGTTTATGGGAACACATGCAGGTGTTTTTAGAATCATCATGGGAATATTAACACCAATCTTTTTATTAGCAATTATTTATCTTATGGTAAAGATTCCTAAGAATAAAAAGATGGCTCCAGTATATGTAATCATGATTTTTGTACTAAGCGGTGCTATAGGAAACTACATAGATAGAATGGCAAAAGGATTCGTTGTAGATTTTATCTATTTTTCCCTAATTGACTTTCCTGTCTTCAACGTAGCTGATATCTATATCACATGTAGTTTCTTCATTTTGATTTTGTTAATTCTATTTTGCTATAAAGATGAGGATTTTAAATGGCTAACACTGAAAAAATAGCACATGATGATATAAATTTAGTAAAAGATTCAAAGTTAGTAAAATATACTGTGCGTGATGATGAAGCAGAACAGAGAGTAGATGCATTTCTTTCTATGATGGACGAAGAACACTCTAGAAGCTTCTATACGAAATTAGTAAAAAATGGCAACCTTACTATTAATTCAAAAGTAATAAAGAAGCCAAGTGCCATTTTAAATTCAGGAGATATAGTTTGTATCGAAATACCTGCTCCAAAACCTCTTGAAGTTTTGGCTGAAGATATTCCTCTTGATATTCTTTATGAAGATAATGATTTAATAATCGTAAATAAGCCAAAGGGAATGGTCGTACATCCAGCAGAAGGACATCTAAATGGAACTTTAGTAAATGCTTTACTATTTCATTGTAAGAATTCTCTAAGCGGAATAAACGGTATTTTAAGGCCTGGAATCGTACATAGAATTGACATGAATACAACAGGTTCTCTTATAGTATGTAAAAACGATTTATCGCATAATAAAATTGCAGAACAAATAAAGGTTCATTCTATAAATAGAATCTATCTCGGTATAGTACATGGAAATCTAAAAGAAGATGAAGGTACCATAGAAGGTCCTATTGGAAGAAGTAAAAATGACAGAAAGAAAATGGCTATAACTCCAGATGGAAAAGAAGCCATAACACATTTCAAAGTTATAGAAAGATTAAATGGTTATACCTTCTGTGAATTCAAACTTGAAACAGGAAGAACTCATCAGATTAGAGTACATATGGCTTCAATAAAACATCCCCTTTTAGGAGATGATGTATACGGGCCTAAAAAATGTCCTATAAAAGGCTTACAAGGTCAAACTTTACATGCATATAAAATAGGATTTATACATCCAACAACAAACGAATACATGGAATTTAGGGCTCCACTTCCAGAATATTTTGAGAAACTTTTAAACAAGCTAAGATAACAATGGAGGATTTATTATGATCGGAATTATTATCGCAATTGTTGTACTTCTTTTAATCGTTTTTTGGGGAATCGGTACTTACAACACACTCATTAAACTACGTACTCAGGTTGAAGAGGGATTTTCAACTATGGACGTATATCTAAAGAAAAGATTTGATTTGATTCCAAATCTAGTTGCTACAGTAAAAGGATATGCGGCACACGAGGCTGAGACACTTGAAAAGGTAATTGCTGCCAGAAACAGTGCTTATGCATCAGGAAATATTGATGAAAAGGTTGCTACAGAAGGCCAGATTTCATCTGTATTAAAGAGTTTATTTGCTGTAGCTGAAAATTATCCTAACCTAAAAGCTGATTCTCAGTTTATCGATCTTCAGCACCAGCTTTCAAGACTAGAAGAAGATATCGCAAACAGCAGAAAGTATTACAACGGAACTGTAAAAATCTTTAACACAAAGATTCAGCTATTCCCTACAAACATAATTGCAGGAATTGGACATTTTACTAAATTCGATTTCTATGAAGTTAAGAATGAGAATGAAAGAGAGAATGTAAAGGTGGAATTTTAGATATGAAAAGAAGAGTAGTAAAACTATTTTCACTATTTCTTGTTTTTTTCCTAGTTGCCTCTATTCCTTTTACCTCATATGCAAGAACTGAAAGCGAAGATTATACTGATGAAGAATTAGATCAGATGCGTGATGCTCTTGACAAACAATATGAAAAAAACCGATATTTAAGGGAAAAAGAAGACTATTACATCAAAGATTTAGATGTAAATGTTACTGTTTCAAGAAATAATGTATTTCATATAAAAGAAACATACGTATATGATTTTACAAGGCCACATCACGGACCTACAAGAACTTTTATCCTAAATCATAAACGAAAATATTCATTTGACGAATTATTAAATAACCCTGCATATAAGAACGCAAATAATTCTACGATCATTGCTAATGTAGAGAATTTAAAGGTATCAAGTGATGATGCGAGTTCTAAGATTGCTTCCTCAAATAAATATCAGGATTATTTAAAGGTTAATATTGGTTCAAAATCAAAAACATATACAGGCGTACATAAATATGAATTTTCTTATGATTATAAGATTTATTCAAATGATCCTATAGAGGGATATGATGAATTATACTTTAATATCATAGGAACTAAGAACGAATGTCCTGTAGACCATGCTACATTTACAGTTAAAATGCCAAAAAAATTCGATACAAAAAAAATCGGATTTAGTGTTGGAAACGAATATTCAACTGGCTATGACGAAAATAACTTAAAATTTACAGTAAACAAAAATACTATAAAGGGCGAATATCTTTTGCCACTATATTCTGGAAATGGAATAACAATAAGAACATTACTTCCAGAAGGTTATTTTAGTATTAATCATAATCCAACTAAATATTATTATTTAATTTTTGGAATAGTAATTATTGGAATTTTAGTTATGATTCCTTGGAAGGGATTAGCTCCAAAACCTGTAGAAGTAGTTAATTTCTATCCGCCTAATAATATGAGTCCTGTTGAACTTGAAGCTATATATAGGGCAGGAGAACCAAAGAGAATCACATCTATGATTCCTTATTTGGCTAATAAAGGTTGCTTTAAAATTATAAATGATTCCAAATCATCTTTTTCTTTTGAAAAATTAGAAAGAGATAATAGCGACTTGGATAAAGCCGGCAGTCTATTTATGAAAGGACTTTTCAAAAATAAGAATTACGTTACAAAAAGCGATTTGCAATACAAATTCTATAAAACAATAGATGCTATAAAAGCTTTCTATGGAAGAATTGGAAAAGACCAGATAGATAAAAATTCAAAAATTTATTTAAAGGTCGCAATTTGGCTTGCAACTGCAATATCATTATTTGTTAATTTCATTACAACAAATGGTATTCTATATTGCCCAAGAACATTTGATTTTACACTAATTCTTATTCCTTTGATTTTACTCTTTGTATATAGCCTGTCTAGCATAATATTATTTATAGTATCGATTTTTGCTTATATTATTTACTTTGTTATAAGATATTATTCTTTTATAGGTTGTAAAGAAGCAATTATAATCTCAACCATTGCTTATATAGGTTGTTTTGTAATGGTTAAACTTGCAAAACTTCATATAAAGAGAAAAGAAGAGGAAAATAAGCTTTACGGAGAAATCCTTGGCTTTAAGAGATTTATAGAAACAGCTGAATTAGACAAACTAAAAGCACTAAGTACAGAAAATCCAAAGTATTTTTATGACATACTTTCATATGCTTATGTATTTGGATTAGAGAAAAAATGGATTTCAAACTTCGATTCTATTCAGGATTATATTGCTGATCAGGATTGGTATGCAGGAAGTCTATACGATATATATGTATTTAACAGCTTTAATCATATGTTAAATTCAACTTATTCTAACAGCCTAGCATCTACACCAGCACCTGAAGGAGGATCTTCTGGAGGCGGTTCAGGTTTCTCTGGAGGTGGATTCAGTGGCGGCGGTTCCGGCGGTGGCGGAGCTGGAGCATGGTAGAAACTCAAAAAAAGTTATTTCATTCCTATAAACGGAATGAAATAACTTTTTTTTCGAGCTTGGTGCGAGAAATATACTTTAAAACAAGTAATTAGACCAATTATTTATCGCGGTTGAAATCTACGGCGTTTCGGGCCTGTCGTTTATGTTCATCTTCAATAGCTGCATAATAATCTATTGTAGTGTTGATGTTTTCGTGACCAAGTACATCGGCAACAAGTCTAATATCACCAGTTTCTCTGTAAAGAGCTGTCCCATAGGTAGATCTAAGTTTATGCGGTGTAATTTTCTTATTTGGAACAGCAATTTTAGCATATTTTTTAACCAGGTTTTCAATAGCATCTACGCTCATTCTTTTTCCCTGTAAGGAGAGGAAGAGTGCCTTTTCGTGGCCTTCTTTTGCTATAATATGCTTCCTCTCAAGCTGCAGGTAATCATTTATAGCCTCATGCACATATGAGCCAAAATAAAGGACATCCTGGGCTCCACCTTTACGTACAATAACGAATGAATCATCCTTTAAATTGATATCTGCAACATCTAATCCATTACATTCAGATACACGAATGCCTGTATTTAACATCAAAGTCAAAATACATAAATCTCTGTATCTAGTTTTTTCCGCGAATTTCTTTTGACGTTCAGTCATTTGTTCAGAACCATTTTTAATTGCATCCAATATAGTTCTTACTTCATAAGAATTCATACGAACAATATTTTTATCTTTTTTAAGTCGAGGCAAAGGAACCAAAGCTGTCGGATCTTCATGAATTTGTTTATGTATAAGCATATATTTATACATTCCACGTAAAGGTGACATCTTACGGGCAATTGCACGTTTACCATTTTCATGATGTTCATTTTCATCGATATTAAGTTCAAGAAATCTTTGATATTCCATGATATCTTCATATTTAACATTACCTAGGTCATCTGTATTAAATTTTCGAATATCTTTACGTGCAAGTATAGGGTTTTTAGACTGTAAAAAGCGAAAATATGTAAGTAAATCGTATGCATATTGAATACGTGTAGATATTTGAGTTGTAACTTCCTTAGAATAAATAAAATCAACTGCAGGTGCTGGAAGCTGAGAAATAAGTTCACGTAAACGAAGAGTTTGATCGACTTTCTTTCCTTTATAAAACTCTGAATCTTTACCCATAATTTTTCTCCTATAAAATACAAAATAAAGCCCAAATAGATCTAATAACAATATATCCATATTATACCATACTTAAATTCGGAAAAACAGATATTTTTCCGATAATTATATTTAGAGGGTTATACTACTATTTACAGCAAAAAAATAAGGAACTGTAAAATACAGTTCCCAAGTATTGCAAATTCAGTTTTCAAATACTCCGTATTCTTCCATAGTAGATATAATTCTATCTTTAACTATGTTTGCGATTTCTGGAGTTTTCATATCTTTATAATCTTCATAATAAAGTGGTTTATTAAAAATAACCTTTGTAACAACTTTTCCAATAGTTAAACTATTGAGAGGTTTATAAGTGTCTATAAGTGTTACAGGTACTATAGGACACTTAGCTCGAACAGCACTT
Source organism: Lachnospiraceae bacterium (assembly GCA_024682375.1). GTDB lineage: Bacteria > Bacillota > Clostridia > Lachnospirales > Lachnospiraceae > Lachnocurva. The sequence continues at coordinate 61,890 of JAIKZI010000039.1, forward strand.
TTAAAACTACCTGGTTTAAAATCCTGAACACGATTATGATTCTTCTTATAACCACCTTCAGAGAATATTATAAAGATACGACCCTTCTTAACTTCATCAGTCATCTCATTAATAATACGAAGACCCTGACGTAAATTATTGAGCTCTAATCTTTTAGCTTTAAGCATATTTACCATTTCACGTACAAAGAACTGATAGGACTTCGCCTTATCCATTACAAATGTACATGGCTTCTCATGAGAATAAATAATAGCTGTTGCATCATATTTACCCTGATGATTTGGAAAAAGAACATATCCACCCTCTTTTGGAAGATTCTCTGATCCATATGATTCGGTAATAATCTTTCCAGCCTTATTCATAGCTTCAATTTCTGATTGAGCAAATTTGTAAATAGTTTCTTCACTGAATTTATCACGATGTCTCGTCATATATCTCATTCGCATAACCATATAAGGTAATCTAGATAAATTCCAAAAAATTATAACTAAAAATCTAATCATAAAGTCCTAAATAAATGCATAAAATCCCGATTAATATTACCTCATATAGTATAAATGAATACCCTATATAATTGCAAATTTCTACTCAGAATATACGTAATAAGGAACTACTAAACTCATTCCAGCTCTGATATTTGAATCAGTAAGATGATTGAGTTCCATAACTTTTTTAATATAACTATTATTGCTCTGAACTTCTGTAGAATTAAATTTATTAGCAATTCCACATAATGAATCATTCTTTTCAATTTCAACTGATTTATAATATGTATTTATATCATGAAGCTGTTTCGCTTCTGTTTTATGAAGTCTCTCTGTAAAAAATACAATCAAAAGAATCGCTATAACACCAATAATAAATCTATATCCGATAAATTTTCTAATCTTCCCAAACATAATTATCTCCTTTCGCAGGCAAACGCCTGTTCCGAACTACTGTTCGATAATTATATTAATACCCAAACGCATGTTTGTCAACAGAAATATCGAACATATATTCCGAAAATATGTTTGCATATAGAAAATCACTATGATAAAATTTTTATATCAATTAAATTATCACAGCATTTGCTGATAAAATTAAGGAGGCTTATATGGCTTACGGAAAGATATCTGCTAAACAACAGGAAATTCTCGATTATATCAAAACAGAAATTATAAATAGAGGATATCCGCCTTCAGTTAGAGAAATCTGCGAAGCAGTAAATCTAAAATCTACTTCTACTGTTTTTTCTCATTTAGAAAAACTTGAAAAGAATGGATATATTCAAAGAAATTCATCTAAGACACGTGCCATCGAAATTCTAGATGAGAATTTCAATATGATGAGAAACGAGTTAGTAAATGTACCTATTGTAGGTCAGGTAGCTGCTGGGCAGCCGATTCTCGCTATCCAGAATATAGAAAACTACTTTCCTATTCCTGTTGAATATATGCCAAATGAACAGTCATTTATGCTCAAGGTAAAAGGCGACAGTATGATAAATGTCGGTATCTTCGATAAGGATACAATCATTGTAAAGCAGCAGAAATCTGCTAAAAACGGTGATATTGTTGTAGCTTTGATCGATGATTCTGCTACAGTTAAGACTTTTTACAAGGAAGATGGTCATATCAGACTCCAGCCTGAAAACGATACAATGGATCCTATTATTGTTCCAGATTGTGAAATCCTCGGAAAAGTATTTGGTGTATTTCGTTTCTTTAATTAAAAATGGCCCTTTCAGTTTGAAACTGAAAGGGCTTTAACTTTATAATTCAATTCTCTTTGCATCTTTCCAGATATGTTCGAGATCATAGAATTCTCTCATATCTTCATTGAATAGATGGAATACGATTTCACCGAAATCTAGAAGTAACCAATCAGATTTCTGACTTCCTTCTACATTCAATTCTTCAATTCCAGCCTTATGCATGAACTCTTCAATCGCATCTTTGAGACCCTGGAGCTGTCTCTCATTTTTTCCAGAAACGATCATAAAATAATCTGAAATTGGTGTAAGTTCAGTGATATCAAGACAAACGATATCATCTGCAAGCTTTGCATCTAAAACTTTTGCCAATTCCTTGCATGTTTCTACAGTCATCTAAAGTCTCCTTTATTTAAAATCAAAATAATCTGTTGTTTCTTTATAAAAATCAAAAGTCATCTGAGTCATAGGATCGATTGATTTTCCTGTTTCTTCTAGATATTTAAGCGTATCTCTAAGAATAAATACAATTGCCTCATCTATATCGATAAAAGCCTTAGAGCGAATCTCGGAAAGATTTTCTGCCTTATCGCGAAGCGGTTCGATATAATCGGCTGTAAAAATAATCTTATCTAAAAGACTCATATTCGGACATCCTGTCGTATGAACAGTGATTGCATGAAGAATATCTTCGTCAGAAATGCTGTATTTAGTCTTGGCAAAAAAAGCGCCAACCTTTGCATGAAGTAGATATGGAGCCTTTCTCTCATATGCAGAAATTTCAATTCCGTTTTCTTCACAAATCAAAATCAATTCATCATCTGAAAGATTCTTCGCACAATCATGAAGCAAGCCTGCAAGTTTTGCCTTTTCCAAAGGATAGTTATATCTCATAGCTAATGAAACAGCTGTATACATAACACCTAAAGTATGTTCATATCGAGATGGCTTCAAACTCTCTTTTAAACTATCGTAAATTGAATGAATATCCATATTTTCCTTCTGATTCAAATATAAGTCTCTATCTAAAATGTAATTTAAAACCTCTGGTTTTAAAAATCTTTCATAGTACGAACTATCTCTATCGAGTAGCGCATTACGAAGACTTGTCGATGAAACTTCTATAGGTTCCATCTTTATCGGGGAAAAAGTTGTATCATACTTATCTCCCATTTTTATACACAAATCTTCAAAATGAGAAAAATCTGATTCATTTCTGATAGCTACCAAAAAGCTACAACACTTCGCTATAACTTCAGGATGGCTCCAGGTATCAAAATCATTTAAACTATCTTCTCCGATAATATAAAAGAAATCATGAGAGGGATATTTTTTCCGAAAAAAAGACATCGTAAGATAAGTGTAATTCCTTATTGCCTTATGTGTTTCTATATCACATAATTTAAAACGTGTATTATCCTCAATAAGGAGTTTTACCATATTCACCCTGTCATTCACTACCGCATTGCCATAAACCTCTTTATGAGGTGGAATACCGGCAGGAATGAACCATATCTCGTCGAGAGAGAACTCATGTAGAGCCTTCTCTGCCATCTTTAGATGTCCCAGGTGTGGAGGATTAAAAGTTCCTCCTAATATCCCAATTCGCATAAATTAAATATCAGCTTTCTTTTTCTTCTTTGGAAGGATAATTTTAGGTTCTTTAAATGGTTTGTAAAGAACAATCTTACGTCCAATTACTCGAACAACTGTTGATCTAGTTCTACCTGCTACAACATCAGCGATATCTCTAGGATCAGAGAAACAGTTTTTCAAAACACTGAGCTTAACGATTTCTCTATTATTAAATGTTTCATTAATAGCATTGATGAGTTCAGGTGTTACATCATCTTTACCAATCTGCATAATAGGGCTTTCATTTGCAGCCAATGAAGAAAGGTATGCTCTCTGTTTGTTGTTTAATTCCATATTCATTCCTTCTAATTATTTATAATACTCAAACAGCCATCCGCCGACATCTACAGTATCTCCATCTTCGATACCGAGTTTGTCTAGCTTCTTCTGGATTCCATTCTCTTTTATGAATTTCTGGAAGAAAAGGAAACCTTTTTCTGATTCAAGATTTGTGTATCCAAGCATCTTATCAATTCTCTGACCTTCGATGTAGAATACATTATCATCGCCTCTATAAACCTTGATTTCAGGATCGATAATTTCAGTGACATCAGGATCTACTTCACTATCATAAATAGTAATATCATCCGGGAACTTAGATCTCGCATCGTAAATTGCAAAAAGAAGTTCTCTAATACCTTCGCCTGTTACAGCTGAGATACCAAATACCGGATAGCCTTCTTCTTTAAATGCATCTTTGATCTTCGAAACAATATCAATATTGTCACCCTGACAAGCATCCATCTTATTTGCTACGATAATCTGAGGTCTTCTAAGTAGATCCGGATCATACTCACGAAGTTCCTTATTAATAGCCTTGATGTCTGCAATTGGATCTCTTCCTTCTACAGACGCACCATCAACAAAATGAACTAAAACCTTAGTTCTTTCGATATGACGAAGGAACTGAATACCTAGTCCGATTCCTTCTGATGCACCTTCAATAATTCCAGGAATATCTGCAATAACAAATTCCGGAACATCTTCATAATTTACAACACCGAGCATTGGTTCGAGTGTTGTGAAATGATAATTGCCAATCTTTGGATTAGCATTAGATACTCTTGATAAAAATGTAGACTTACCTACATTTGGAAAACCTACTAAACCTACATCGGCAATAACTTTTAATTCGAGACGAACTTCGATTTCTTTCGAATCTCCACCTGGTTTTGCATACTTAGGAGCCTGCATTGTAGATGTTGCAAAATGCTGATTACCAAGTCCACCTCTACCACCTGTCAAGACCTTGTACTTTTTAGTCTCGCCAGACATGTCAATGATAACTTTTCCTTCATTATCATAAACAACTGTTCCTTCTGGAACTTTAAGAATGAGATCTTCACCATTCTTTCCATGGCAGTTTCTCTTCTTACCTTCTTCACCGTCCTGTGCGGAGAACTTTCTAATATGTCTGTATTCGGCAAGCGTATTAACGCTCTGATCGACTACAAAATAGACGTCTCCACCTTTTCCACCGTCGCCACCATCAGGGCCACCATCAGGAACGTATTTTTCTCTTCTAAAACTTACATGACCATCTCCGCCTTTTCCGGAACGGATTACGATTTTCGCCTGATCAGAAAACATAAATACTACCTCTTACTAAAACTAAAAGCCCGACTGTATTTGAAAACAGCCGGGCCTACTCTTTGCAAATTATTCTGCTACTGGATATACAGAAGCAACCTTCTTATCTCTACCTTTACGCTCGAAACGAAGGATTCCGTCAGATGTAGCGAAAAGAGTGTCATCTCCACCCTTCATAACGTTTACACCAGGATGAATCTTAGTTCCACGCTGACGATAGATGATGTTTCCGGCTTTAACAAACTGTCCGTCTGCTCTCTTAGCTCCAAGTCTCTTTGACTCAGAATCTCTGCCGTTCTTTGTAGAGCCCATTCCCTTTTTGTGGGCGAAAAACTGAAGGTTTAAATTCAACATATTCTATACCTCCTGAATATTAATTTTCAGATACTTATCACCATATTGGCTACTGATTGCCTTTAGACCGAAAACCAACGAATCTAAAAGCAAATTGCTTTGTTCAGATGGAACGGATTTAAATACGAAATCGATTCTTCCGCTCTCTTGCTCTGCTTTTTCTTCAAATTTATCGTTAGTAAATTTTTCAATAGAATTTAGAGTATTTATTACAAGTATACTTACAGAGGCACATACTATATCAGTTCCATAATCACCAAACAAAGCGTGTCCTTTTGTATGTAATTCCTTGTATTTTCCATTTTCTTTTAACAGAGTTATCTGAATCATAATTTGTTAGGCATTAATCTTCTCGATACGTACCTGTGTGAAAGACTGTCTATGACCATTCTTCTTGTGGTATCCAGACTTTCTCTTGTACTTGTAAACGATGACTTTCTTGCCGCGTCCGTTTCTAAGAACAGATGCTTCTACTGATGCTCCGTTTACTGTAGGATCTCCTACCTTGAGCTCACCATCATTTACAGCGAGAACTTCTTCGAATTTAACCTTATCTCCTGCTTCTGACTCGAGTTTTTCAATGGTAATGATATCACCTTCGGAAACTTTGTACTGTTTGCCACCAGTTTTAATAACTGCGTACATATATGGCACCTCCTATTATCATTACTCGCCGGCTGCGGTGCTATCGACTATCGATAGGCTTCTACCTGGCCGTGCGGCATACCGTAGTATAGTATCATAGAAGAACTTCTAAGTCAACAATCGTTTTTATTAGTAACAGATATATTTAACTAAATATTAATTTGCTATTTTTTTCTTACTTCTTTTACTCCATAAATCATTAATACTGTGCCCATTAGGATTGACATACTCCAAAGGAAAAGCAAGCGATTATCTGAAGTCTTAGGAGATAAAACTTCAGTATTTGCAGAAACGTTCTTCTTTGCAATAGCAAAATTTGAAAAACTCTTAATCGCTCCTTCATATGTTTTATTTACAGAATTATATTTCAACGGAATTTCTTCAAACTCTGTTCCATTATGAATATTATGAAGTAAAACGACATCTTCACCATTATATCCGTCCAGTTTCAATGAAACTGTTGCAGAATTAGACAAATCATTCATCTCATTTGTCCAAACATCATCGTCATTACCCGTACCTTTAAATAACACTTGGTCCATATGGATATTTACAAATGAATCTATAGTACTTCCTGTAGAGTTAGCAAAATCAGAAAAATCATCCTGTTTTGAGGAAGAAAAATCTGCATCCTCTAAGTATAATCTTGCTGAACCTCTATCCAATGTACCATCTGCAAGTTCCACCTTAGCTTCTTCAACTTTTGAATTTGAAGCAGTAATTCTAGCTTCATCTTCTTGTTTTTCTACATGCGCTCCAATATGGAAATTTCCTTTACCAATCTTAAAACTAAATACGGATTCATCACCAGTTTTAACCGATTCACCATTAATATTAAAAGATTTAACCTGATAACCATATTCCGGCTCAATTTTCATAGTAACCCATGAACCTTCAGGAATAAACATTGAGCTAACTTCTGCACCAGTTTCAAAATCAGTATTTTTACTGAATTGAATATACGGGAGCGCAGAACTTCCATCATCATTTTTTAATTCATCTATAGTTTTTGTCTTTGTACTAATTCCATCATCATAAGTCACTGATAATAAAGTAAGATCGGAATGTCCAATATACATATCATCAGGAACGCCTGTCACTTCAGGATCCATCGAAGGATCAGAAGACCAGAGAAAATTACCTACACAGCACTCATCTTCTTCTATCGGACGTACCTGTAAATCGATGGTATATACTTCATTTTCGCCATCAATAGTATTTGAAACCGGTACATTTTCAATCGTAAATTTTATCTCTTGTCCATCCACGTGAGTTAAACATGAATTTCGGTTTGAAAAATCAATATAATTACTAACGGGATAATCCGTACCATTTATATTAATATTTCCTTCAAACATATTAGCCCATGAAGTAAAAAATGTTATATCTACAGTAGTTTCACTATTTTCACGGTCATATCCTATAACCTGATTATTCAAATTAGAAATATCGGCATCATAACGATATTGACTTAATGCATCTGTTCTTTCACCGTCATTAATACAAACTCCAGCTGTAAATGCATATCTTTCATAAGAAACAGAATTAGGTTCATCTATACCAACTTCACCATCAGCATTATATTGTTCTCTAACCATTGGATGAACTGACCAGTTACCTGACGGCGATGTATAACAGATTTTTGCATGATGAGTAAAATCATGTTCTGGATTCTGATTTGGACCAGGTCCACCCGAAGGTTGATTATTTTGTTCTATAGTAATTGAAACAACATTAGAATCATTGACATTAGTTAACGGAAAGAATCTAGTACTTGAGTTAAGCTCAGATGTAATATCGGCATTATCCATTGTAGCTCTAACTCCATTTAAATTAGAATGCAATCTTAAAGAATACTGATTAGCGTCAGAAGTTGTAAGAACATCAAAAGTCACAGTCTCAGACAATTTATCCTTATTTAAGTTACATACTCCATTTAATTTTGTTTCATTAGGTAAATCGGAAGAAGTTACTACATCAGAACCCTTCATAAGCTGCCATTCAATAGCATAAGATGAATTATCATTTTCGTTTAATGACAATTGAATTGTAAATGACGCTTTAGGAGAATCAGCGAAAACCCTCATATCACCAACCAACATTCCCACTGGAATTACTATTAGTATAAGAGATAACATAATAGCAATTACACCTTTACTTTTAGTTCTAAAAAAACTGTTCATATAAATCCCCTTTCAGAATCTACATAATGTACTTTCAGTAAATTAAAGTAAAGCAACAATGAATTCAGTCATCTACTTCAATTGTACATAACATTATATTGAAGTCAAGATATCAAAAAGCTATTAATTTATACGAAAACTATTTATATTTTTTTAGGAAAAAAGTAACTGTTTTAAAGAAGGATATTTCTTCTCTCGTGTAATCTCAATTAGTCCAAGTGCAGTCTTATCGACCACCTCAACCTTCAATGGATCTTTTCTAAATTCAACTCTAAGAACATCCATAATATCATCTAAACGCGAACTTTTTTTCATATTAATAAAATCAATAATTATAATTCCAGAAAGGTTTCTAAGACGTATCTGCTTAGCAATTTCAATGGCACATTCTTTATTAATCTTAAAGAAATACTCATCTTTTGATTTAGAAGATATTCTCGAAGATGACGCACTATTTACATCAATAACATTCATCGCCTCAAACGAATCGAATGTTACATTCGCTCCAGATTTCAAATAGACATATCTATTCATTGCATTATCGAGTTTCTGGTTTAAGGAAAAAAGCTTCTTAAGTTCAAACTCATCCTTATAAAACAAAATCTCAGCATCAATATCGTTACTATAAGAAACTAATTCATCATAAACTTTCCTATCATCTGTAATGACCTTTTCTATCTTTTCCTTGGCATGTATTATTCTTTCTATATAATGCGCAGGCGCTTCTTTTAATAGAGCAAAAGGATTCGAATGAGATGCTTTTGTTTTGAAATCTAAAAAACGATCCAACAAATCAATAAATTCATCTTTCAATTCATCAAATGATGCATCAGAAGCATTGCTTCTTACAATTATGCACACTTGTGAAAGAACATCTTTTCTCTCAATATCCAAATCAATATTCTTTAAAAAGTTAACAATCTCCTCGCGTAGAGAATTATTAATTGATTTAGATACATGTATACCTTTCTCTCCAAAGGAAAGAATCATCGATTTAGTCTCAAGCGTAAAATGTGATGTTGCAGTAGGATTTTTTGTTTTGATTCCTGCGTTTTTGATTTGAAGAACAACTTCATCATTCTCATGTAAGCCATCTTTTTTTGAAAACTTATGACTATATAATATAGGATCATTCGGCTTAAATTTTAGAAAGACTTTTTGACCATTTCCTATATTCACAAAGCAAGAATCATTAGCTTTTAAAATCTTTTCTACTTTTCCAGAATATATATCTCCAACTTTTACACCGGATTCATCTATAGCAGTATGAATTTCCAGGGGATTTCTATCATCATCTAATAGAAATTCAAACATTCTTTCTTTATTGTTATATAAAAAATTTGTAATTATATATTGCATAACTATCCTATCTGGATTCCATATCCTTATTAATCATATCTAGGTATGGAACTAAAATTGGCATTTTTTCTTTAAAAAACATATCTGGATTAAGTTCTGTAATCTTAAAACTCTTTCGACCGCCATTATTAGCTCTTTCAAAAAATGCTGCAGCTTCTCTATAAGTCATATAATAATATTCTTCACGATTAGAAAAATATATCAGAAAAAAAGCAATTCCATCCTGTGCTTCAAAATCCTTCATAAATTCCATCTGATGTTCATGAATATTTTGAAGAGGAAAAGTGGACACCTTACACTCCTTTGCATCAAAACAAACCGGAATTCCCTGAATTGCACCAATATAATCTACAGTACTCTTCTGATCAAAATAAGCCAATGTGATATGTCTTGTATTTTTATCGATATTAATTGGTGTAATAGGAGTTGGTACCTTTTGAATCAAAGCCAATCCATTACTTCTATATATTTCATTTGTCTGATTTATTAGATCTTCTAATGTCGATCCTCGAAGACCTCTTGAATTCCAAGTAGCCATTACATCACCTTTGAAAAAATATCCGGGGTTTTACAGGTAATCTTTTTCCCATTAATAAAAATAGACGAACTATGAAGAAGAGCTCTATTCACTCCAAGTGCTCTCATTTTCTTATTGAATTCCCTATCGCCATATTTGACATCACCAACAATAGGATAACCATAATATGACAAACCACACCTTATCTGATGTGTTCTACCTGTATTAATTTTTACAGAAAGCAGTGTCACATCATTTCTATATTCGATAACAAAGACATCCTGGGACATAAATTTTGAATCAGCTGTCTCATTCTCATGAAAAGTCATTAGATTATTCTTTTCATCCTTTGTTAAATAGCCTTCTATAATATTTGGCCCATCATAATGTCCCTTCACAAGACATAGATAAGTCTTATTCGCATCATGAGACTTCATAAGATTAGCTCCATAATTTAAGCCGGCTCTAGTCTTTCCGAAAAGGATAAGTCCAGAAGTATTTCTATCAAGTCTATTAATAACGGATGGCTTAAATATATTTAAAGTATCAAGCGTAAGTTCTCCCTTATCAAGCAGATATGAAATCAGCATCTCATTGATAGATACATCGTCTTTCTTACTTTTCTGTGAAAGAACATTTGATGGTTTATTACATACCAAAATATCATCATCTTCATATACGATCTCGATATTTTTATAAGAAATACCTTCGTAGGGATTCTTATTAGTACCATTTTTTCCTGAAAATGCTAAAAATGTTTCATCGGAAAAAAATATCTTCACGACATCATCTGCCTTTAAGACTTCTTTGCCAGAAATCTTCTTACCGTTTATTGTGATATTCTTCTTTCGAAACATCTTATAGAGAAAGCCATTCGTACAATTAGGCAAAATACGATTCAAAAATCGAATTACCTTCTGTCCTTCTTCAGCTTTAGGTATAACAAATTCTTTCACAATTAAATCTCATCCAAATCTAAATAATTTTTAATATAAAAGTCAGCAGCATCCTTCTTTAATTCATAATCCTCTTTAGAATGCTTATCATCGATACAGCAAACAGACATGCCTGCAGCTTTTCCTCCATTGATTCCAGCTAAAACATCTTCAAATACTAGACAATTCTTTGGAGTCGAATTTAGAATTGAGGCAGCTTTTAAATAAACATCGGGAGCAGGTTTTCCATGTTCAACTTCATTTGCAGTAACAACTACAGGGATGTAGTCAGATAATCCATTGGCTTTGAAACATACATCCACAAGTTCTCTCGAATTAGATGTTGCAAGAGCTGTCTTATAACCATTTTCCTTTAGATACTTTAAGAATTCTATTGCGCCATCTCTCATTTCTATCTTTGTACGATAGAATACTGCAGCCATTTCATTCCAGATTTTCATAAGTTCTTCTTTTGTATCAGAAAGATTGAAATTCTTAATAAAATACTCTGCTGTTTCAGACATGCTAAGTCCTTCAATATCGCGAGTTAAAGTCTTAGGATACTCCATATTTCTTTCTTCAAAGAACTTCTTGTCTATATCAGCCCATAGTCCCATAGAATCTACAAGTGTTCCATCCATATCAAAGATTACTGTATCAAAATTTTCTAACATAAAACTTCCTTATAAAAAATAAGGCATTCGGTAAACCCGAATGCCTAAACTAAACTTAGTCGTGTTTAAAGAATTCTTCCGGAACGTCGATTGTTGCGACCTCGCCGTCCTCTTTGGAAATTTCCTTTGGAGTGCTCTTAGGTTCGCCAGCCTTTTCTACATTTTTGGCTTTCTCATCCTTCTTCACTTCTTCATTTTTATTTTCAGTAACAGGTTCAGCTATATCTTCTTCTGGTCGAAGTTCACTTCTGTTAGCTGAAACTCGGTCCAAAATGCCTGAAAGCTTTCCGATAAAAGCTTCATCTCTTCGTCTTGTAACATCAATCGAATTAGCTAATACTTCCTGAACTGAAGCAAGAAGATCATCAGTATACTGGATAGCTCCAGTCTTGATTTCATTTGCTTCTCGAGTAGCTTTATCAAGCATTTCCTGAGCATCTTTAGTAGCAATCATAACTACCTGATTAGCCTGGGCGTATGCCTGCTGCATAATCTCATGCTCGGATACTAACTCATCTGTCTTTATCTGTGCCTGAGAAATAATCTTCTCAGCCTTGGCATTGGCATCTGCAATGATAGCTTCACGCTGACTTACAATCTTCTGATATCTTTTGATTTCATCAGGAGTTGTAACCTTAAGCTCTTCTAAGAAACCTTCTAGTTCATCTCTGCTAATTACAATCTTTGTACTAGAAAAAGCTGCCGGTTTACCTTCACTGTCGATAAATCGCTCCATATCTTCAATGATCTGTTCAATGCTACTGGCCATCTTTATCTCCTTTTACATTAATATTACGGTATTTCTCCTCGACTAGAGGAATGATTTCCTTTGGTACGAAACTAGAAATGTCTCCACCATAAGAAGCAAACTCTCTAACGATCGTAGATGACAAGTATGAATAATGAATATCCGTTGTCAAAAATACCGTTTCTATCTCTGAGTGTTGTGCTTTATTACTCTGTGCGATCTGCAATTCATATTCGAAATCAGTGATAGCACGTAATCCTCTGATGATTACATGAACATCAACTTCTCTTGCAAAATCGACCAAAAGCCCATCAAAAGACATAACCTTGATATTTGGCATATCCTTTGTAAGCTCTTTTATCATATTAACACGTTCCGATACAGTAAACAATGGATTTTTCTTACTATTATTAAGCACTCCAACGATTACTTCATCAAAAAGTGCACTCGATCTCTTTATGATATCTAGATGACCTAGCGTGCATGGATCGAAACTTCCCGGATATATTGCTTTAACCATTTCTATTCTTCCCTCTTCCTCAAGAATAGATGCTGATTCGTTTTATAAACCTTCTGTCTATCAAGTCTAAAACCTGAATTCTCAATAAATTCAAGATCTATATTCTTATCAGCTTCTATAATAACTAGTGTATTCTCATCAGCCAATTCATATTCAAGCAATAGTTTCAATACCTCATCTTCCTGGCCCATCTTATAAGGAGGATCCATAAAGATAATATCGAATCTCTTTCCTCTAGGAAATCCTCGAAGTGCATCAAATACGTTCTGGTTTAAAAGTGTAGACACATCTTCTAATTTTGTAGTATGAAGATTTTTCTTTATAACAGCTGCAGCTTTTCTGTCTTTTTCAATAAAAGTAGCATGCTTAGATCCGCGAGACAATGCCTCTATTCCAATCTGTCCGCTTCCGGAAAAAAGATCTAAAAAATCCGCATCAATAACATCATACTGCAAGATATTAAATAATGTTTCTTTAATTCTATCTGTTGTAGGTCTAGTGCCATTGCCTTCTGGAGCTTCTAGCTTTAAATGACCTCTTGAACCTGCGATTACTCTCATATTAATACCTTAATTAATTCTGATCCTTAAGTACATCTTTGTTCTGATAAAGATATGTTATAAGTGAAATAACTGTAAGTGCTGTTGCAAGGCAGATTAAAACATTTCCAAGAACTGTATACCAGCAAAAATCAAAGTTTAGAATCAAAACGATTACCATAAGCATCTGAGATACTGTCTTTGATTTACCCCACATATTTGCAGCGATTACAATATTTGCATTTGCAGCAACAAGTCTAAATCCTGAGATAATAAACTCTCTAGCAATGATGATAAGTACAACTACTGTAGGAAGTTCACCAAGTGAAAGAAGACAAATCATAGCTGAACAAACAAGAAGTTTATCAGCAAGAGGATCCATAAACTTTCCAAAATTAGTAACAAGATTGTATTTTCTGGCAATCTTTCCATCTAACATATCTGTAAGTGAAGCTACGATAAAGATAGCTTCTGCAATACCTCTAAAAGTAATTGAGTCCGGATTGTAAAGCATGAAGAATACAAAGAATGGAATCATAATTACACGAAGTACTGTTAATTTATTTGGTAAATTCATTTTACTAACTCTCCTAAAAGATCATAATCTTTAAAATCTGTAATCTTTACATCTACAATCTTACCTGAAATCAACTCGATATCAGATGAGAAGAATACATAATTATCGATTGTAGGTGCGTCTCCATATGTTCTACCGGCATAAAGATTCTTTTCTGGAATAAATCCCTCTACAAAAGTCTTCATAGTAGAACCGATTAACTCCTTGTTATTTGTAAAATTGATAGACTGCTGAAGAGTCATAATCTGATCTAATCTCTTCTTCTTGACCTTTTCATCTATTTGGTCCTCAAAATCATATGCTGGAGTTCCCTTTTCTCTAGAATATGTAAATGCGCCCAATCTATCAAATTTAACTTCACGAATAAAATCAAGCATTTCTTTATGCATCTCTTCAGTTTCACCAGGGAAACCAGTGATAAGAGTAGTTCTAAGCATAATATCAGGAATTCTTTCTCTCAATTTTTCAATCAAATCAAGAATTTCCTGTTTCTTGATACGTCTATTCATTCTCTTTAAGATATAATCGTTGCAATGCTGAATTGGCATATCGATATAGTGAAGGACCTTTGGATTTGTAGCCATACATTCAATCAAATCATCATCAATTGATTCTGGATAGCAATACAAAATACGAATCCACTCAATACCATCGATTTTTGCAATCTCATCTAAAAGTTCTGGTAATCTCTTTTTTCCATAGAGATCTGTACCATAAAGTGTTGTTTCCTGAGCGATAATATCAATCTCAGTAATTCCAGCATCAGCAAGCTGTTTTGCCTCAAGAAGGATGTCCTCCATAGGTCTGCTTCTGTAATTTCCTCTTAAATAAGGAATAATGCAGTAAGTACATCTCTTGTCACAACCTTCTGCAATTTTCAAATAATCATATGGCAAACCAGTACTTGTGATTCTACCTACTGTGTCATTTGGAAGACCTTCCTGAGAATTTACGATTTCTGTCTGTTCTTTACCAGCAGCCTTCATGATAGCTTCAACAATCTTGTCATAAGAATTAGTTCCAACTATCGCATCTACTTCAGGTAGATCACGTCTGATATCAGAAGCATAACGCTCACTCATACATCCACAAACAACGAGGCCAGAAAGCTTACCTGTTTCCTTAAGCTTTCCGGCTTCAATTATGTTTTGAATGCTTTCTTCAAGCGCTGTCTCGATGAAACAACATGTATTTACAACAATTACATCAGCCTCATCTTCAGATGTGATATTAATACCTGCCTTCTTGCAAAGGAACAACATGTGTTCTGAATCAGAAAGGTTTTTATCGCATCCTAGCGAAATAAAAGCTACATTCATTATTCTTCAATTTCCTCTTTGTTTTCTGCTTCACAAGCTGCAACACGTGCTCTTTCAGCATCGATTTCTTCTCTCTGAGCTAATGCTTCTTCATCAGTAAGAATTCTAAGCTCACCTGCGTTCATTTCATTTACAGCGATGCTAAGAGGCTTTTCCTTATCTGGAGCATAAACGAGTGTCTCAGCACCGTCGATAATCTGACGTGCTCTCTTAGCTGTAGCGCAAACTACGCTGTAACGGCTGTTTACTACTGGCTCTTCACCTTCTTCAACGTTCTCGTTAATAACCTTCATAAGTTCTACATAAGATGGATGTATCATTAATTTTCTCCTTTCGAAAAAGCCTGTAACTCGTCCTGAATTCTATGAATAAACTCCGAGTTTCTAAGTGCTCTTTTCTTTTCACTTTGAATTATATTATGTACAGATTTAACTGCATCTTCCAAAACATCATTTACGATTATGTAATCGTACTGTTCCATAAGCAAAGATTCACGAGAGGCAATAGCAAGTCTCTGGTTTACAACCTCGCTATCTTCTGTTCCTCTTCCTTCTAGTCTTCTCTTTAAAATGTTAGCTTTAGGTGGTGTAACAAAAAGAAGAAGTGACTGTGGGAAAATCTTCTTTATCTGAAGAGCTCCCTGAACCTCAATTTCAAGGATTACATCCTTGCCTTCATTAACCAGCTTCTCAACATAAGCCTTTGGTGTACCATAATAATTATGATTAAACGAAGCATATTCCAAAAGTTCATGCTCACGAATCATATTTTCAAATTCTTCAACCGTTCTAAAGAAATACTCTCTGCCTTCTTCTTCGCCTTCTCTTCTTTCTCTAGTAGTGGCTGAAACTGAAAGCGCATACTGTCCAGGATAAGTATTCAGCAAATGCTTCATAATCGTACCCTTACCGGCACCGGAGAAACCTGACAGAACGATTACTGTTCCTTTAGTATTACTCATATGGATTCTCCTTTCTATTCTAGATTCTGAACCTGCTCACGAATTTTCTCGATGAGAGTCTTAAGCTCAATTCCAATATCTGCAGTGTATGTATCTGTGCTCTTCGAAAGAATTGTATTAGACTCACGATTCAATTCCTGAGAAATGAAGTCCATCTTTCGTCCAATAGGTTCATCGCAATCTAGCGTATCTCTCATCTCAGATGCATGGCTTCTAAGACGAACGATTTCTTCATCAATACAAATTTTATCTGAGTATACAACTACCTCTTCGCATAATCTGTTTTCATCGATATTTTCTTCATCGATAAGTTCAGAAACCTTTTCACGAAGTCTGCTTCTATACTCATCCACAATCTTTGGTGCTCTCTCTTCAAGTAATGAAGCAAGCTCATTAAGACGATCTGTTTTAAGAATCAAATCATCTCTAAGTCTCATACCTTCATTGCTTCGAGATTCCAATAATTGATTAATGGCACTATCTAAAGCTAAAGAAACGAATTCCCATAATTCATCAGGATTATAATCCTCATTTTCCTCAACTATGACACCAGGCATTCTAAACAATTCAGCTACACCAAAGTTATCATTTAAAGAAAATTCCTCACAGGCACAATTCTTAGCTTTTACAAAATACTCAGCAGCCTCATTATCATAGACATAAGTCTTCTGAGATTTTCTCTTGGATTTAATTGTAAGATTGATATCAACTTTTCCTCTGCCTATCTTTTCCTTTAATACATGAAGCATTCTCTCTTCCAGAGAATATGCATATTGAGGCAATTTAAAACTTGTATCCAAGAATCTGTGATTTACGGTTTTGATTTCAACTATAAATTTCGCTTTGTCAGATTCGGCCTCTCCGCGACCAAACCCAGTCATTGAATATATCATAATATCATTTCTCTTTCCAGTAAAATCATCATAAGCTATAATATTATAATATTAGAAATAATTTGCGTCAAATTTTATAGTGAGGTTTTTACCTCTTAGGAAGGAAAAAATGGCTTTCAACGGTATTACAATTCATTCCTTATGTGAAGAATTAAAAGAGGAGCTCGTTGGTACACATATTTCAAAAATAGCCCAGCCAGAAGCTCATGAAATTATATTAACTATTAAACTAAAAAGAGGAACTAAGAGACTTCTAATCTCTGCCAATGCCTCTCTTCCACTTATCTATCTTACAGATAATAATAAGCAAAGTCCGCTTAGTGCACCTAATTTTTGTATGCTACTAAGAAAACATATAAATAACGGTGTCATTAAGGCTATAGATCAGATTGATTTGGAAAGAGTAATTAGAATCACAATTGAACACAGAGATGAAATGGGGGATCTTGCAATTAAATATCTCTATGTAGAAATTATGAGTAAACATTCTAATATCATCTTCTGTAATTCAGATAATATGATTCTAGATAGTATTAAACATATTTCGGCAGCAGTAAGCTCTGTACGTGAAGTATTGCCTGGAAAGGAATATTTCATACCAAGACAGGTTGATAAGATTGATCCATTAAATACAACAGAAGAAGAATTTAAAGATCTAATCTCAAAAAAAGCTATGCCTCTTTCAAAGGCTATATACACATCCTTTACAGGCTTTTCTCCTCTATCCGGACTCGAGCTTTCCTGCCGAGCTGATTTAGACTCTGATCAGTCTACAAAATCTCTTTCCGAGGATGATTTAAATAGACTATATAGAGAATTCAATCGTCTAATAGTAGATTTAAAAGAGAATAATTACTCACCAAATATCGTATATGACAAAGATAGCGATAAGCCTATAGAATTTTCAAGCTTTGATTTGAATTCTTATAGCACTGAGAAAGTAGAAAAATTCGATAGCATATCAAAAATGCTGGAAACTTTTTTCCAAGCCAGAGATATCTATGCAAATATGCATCAAAGATCAACAGATTTAAGAAAAATCATCACTAATCTTCTATCTCGAAACAAGAAAAAGTATTCTTTACAAAAGAAACAGTTAGACGACACCAAGAAGAAGGATAAACTTAGGAAAAAAGGTGAACTAATCCGTGCTTATCTATATATGATTGAGGATGGTTCAGAAGAAGTCACTCTTTTGGATTATGATACTAATGAAAATGTAAAAATAAAACTAAATCCTGATAAAAGTCCAATTGAGAATGCCAATACTTTCTTCGATAAGTATCAAAAATTAAAGAGAACCGAAGTCGAGGTTTCTGAACAGCTAAAACTTACTGAAGAAGCCATAAATCATCTCGAATCTATTAAGACTTCTCTAGACTTAGCTGAGAATACAGAAGATTTGGATTTGATAAGACATGAAATGGAGGAATTCGGTTTCATCCATAAACATTCATCTTCAAAGTTAAAGAAAAGCGCAAAAGAAAAACCTCTCCACTTTGTTACAAAGGATGGATTTAATATCTATGTTGGAAAGAATAACTATCAGAATGACTATATTACATTCAAGTTATCTTCACCGGAGGATTGGTGGTTCCATGCAAAACAGATAACAGGAAGCCATGTATTAGTACAGACCAATGGAAAAGAACTTCCCGACGATGTATTTGAAATTGCAGCATCCCTAGCCGGCTACTATTCTTCAGGTCGAGATCAGAACAAAATCGAAATCGACTATCTAAAAAAGAAGAATGTAAAAAAGCCGAATGCAGCTGCACCCGGCTTTGTAATTTACTACACGAATTATTCCATGGTTGTAAAGCCTGAAATAAGAGATGTAGAAAAGATTTAAAGATTTGTAAAAATCTTATTTTTTCCCCGTTCTTTTAAGACCAAAAATATCTGATTTTCTGGTTTTTTAAGCGCGGGGTCTTCTTTTAATATTTCCTCGCAATCTTCTTTTGCTTCATTGAGAAGATTTGCATCCTGATAAATATCTACTATCGTAAATCCCATTTCTCCAGACTGTCTGATACCTCTGAAATCGCCAGGACCACGAAGTTTTAAATCTTCTTCTGCTATAAAGAAACCGTCATTTGATTCTTTTAAACACATAAGTCTTTTCTTAGCATTTTCATTTTGTTTAGGGGCAGAATTCACAAGAATACAAAAGCTCTGATCTGCTCCACGTCCTACACGGCCTCTAAGCTGATGAAGTGAGGAAAGTCCGAATCTCTGTGCATCCTCTATCATCATAATAGTGGCATTTGGAACATTCACTCCAACTTCAATAACCGTAGTTGAAACTAAAATCGATATTTCACCCGATGCAAATCTAGAGATTACCTCTTCCTTTTCGTCCGGTTTCATCTTTCCATGAAGCACAGATGTCTTGATAGAATCCGGTAATACCTCTTTCAATTTCATTTCATAGTCAATGACATTTTCGCCTTCACTATTTTCACTCTCAGAAACAAGAGGGCAAACGATATACGCCTGTCTTCCTTTTTGAATTTCGGACACAATCATCTGCCACGACTTCGTTCTAAGAGACGGATCAACAACAGCCGTCTTTATCTTCTGCCTATTCTTTGGAAGTGTACGAATTTGAGTGATATTCATGCCATCGTAAAGAACTAGCGCAAGAGTCCTAGGAATAGGTGTAGCTGATAAAAGAATCGAAAACGGGGTATCTCCTTTGTCAGAAAAGACCTTTCTTTGTTTTACACCAAACCTATGCTGCTCATCAGTTATAACAAGTCCAAGTTTTTTAAAGGAAACCTTATCCTGAATAAGAGCATGTGTTCCTATTACAAAATCTATGTCTCCAGAAGCTAGTCTCTCATAAATAGAATCCTTATCCTTTTTTGAAGTAGAACCAGTAAGTAGCGCTACTTTAAAATCAAGATCATATTTTTCTATATCAGATAGAAAGCCTTCATAATGCTGCGTTGCAAGAACTTCTGTCGGAGCCATAAGGGCCGACTGATAACCATTTTCAGCCATTCTAAGCATAGCAATAAAGGAAACTACAGTTTTTCCGCAGCCTACATCACCCTGGATAAGTCTCTCAGTAATATATTCTGAAGAAAAATCTGAAAAAATATCTGAAATAGCTTCTTCTTGTCCTTCGGTTAATTCAAAAGGCAGGCAACTCTTTACTTTATCAGTAATCTCATGTTTTTCGAGATTAAAATGGTTTGGTATTACATCCATGCCATTTTCTAAAGATTTAGCTTCTAAAAAGAACTCCAAAAGTTCAGTATAAGCAAACCTATCTCTGGCTTTTACCAAATCTTCAAGGGAATCCGGTGAATGCATAAGTTTTATTGCTGATGAAAGAGAAAGGAGATTCCTTTTTTCAAGCAAATATGAAGGCATGTCATCAGAAATTTCATCAACACCAGAAAGTGCCTGCGTTACCACCTTCGTAATAGCTTTATTTTTAAGTCCTTTTGTCTGGCGATAAATAGGAACGGGTTTCTTTCTGATATTTTCATACTCACCCGGTTCAAAAAGAGCTGGCTGCTCAATTCGTAATACACCATTTTTTTCAGAAACCTTGCCATAGAAAATATATGGCATATTCCTATTGATTGTATTTTTTATATAAGGCATGTTGTACCAAACGACTTCAATCACGCCATTTTCGGTCTCTAAAACGCCAAGCGAGATAGAAAACTTTCTAAAACGACGTACGACAATTGGTCGTATAACCATACCAAGTACACTCGCCATCTCGCCAACATTCAAATCATCAATTGTCTTAGGATGAGGATATTCTTTAAATTCGCGTGGAAAAAAAGAGAGTATATCCCTTACAGTATATACTCCCATTTTATTAAACAAATTTTCAGTTTTTTCTCCAACACCCTTAAGCGTCTTAAGTGGTGAATCAAGAAAATCAGTCATATTATTCTACACTAACTACGTAATAATAAACTGGCTGTCCGCCATTTTCTACTTCGATTTCAAGGTTCGCAAACTTAGAAGAAATCATTTCTTTCATCTCATTTGCTTCTCCTTCTGTAACATCACAACCATAGTAGACTGTAATAAGTGAAGATTCATCTGATACCATTTCAGAAATCATATCGATAAATACTTTATCTTTATCTGTACCAACAGAAATAATACCCTTATCACCGATACCCATATAATCGCCAGACTTAATAGTCTTGTCATCAATCTCTGTATCACGAACAGCGTATGTAATCTGTCCAGTCTTTACGTTCTTGATTTCCTCTTCCATCAATTCTTTGTTTTCTTCAACTGACTTATCTGGAAGATAATTAATAAGTGCTGTAATTCCCTGAGGAACAGTTGTTGTAGGAATAACTACAACCTTCTTCTTTTCAGAAAGTGCAACAGCCTGGTTTGCAGCTAGAATAATATTCTTATTATTTGGTAAAACGAATACAGTCTTAGCATTTACCTTTTCTACTGCAGATAAAATATCATCTGTAGATGGATTCATAGTCTGACCACCTGTGATATTTACATCTACACCCATATCAGTAAAGATCTGGTTCATTCCTTCACCTGCAGATACAGATACGAAACCAATCTCTTTCATCTCAGGGGAAGTTTCTTCAACTAGAGCTGCAGGACGTTTGAAACCATCTTTTTTATCAATAGCATTTACAAAGTCAATCTCATGTAGGCTACCAAGAGCACATGCCTTCTGGATTACCTCACCAGGGACATCTGTCTCAATTGAAATCTCTACGAATTCCTTCTGGTTAGAGAATTTCAAATCCCCTCCACAAGTCTTAAGTACTGATTCAAAATCAATAACTCTTTCCTTAGATGTAGTCTTCTCAGGAACTAAAACAAAAGAAATGCTATATGCATAAACCTTTTCTGCCTTTTTCTGAGGTTCTTCTCCGTCAAATGACAAATCAACTTCATCACCATTTAGATAAGCATATACACCCTTAAGGACCTGCATAAGTCCAGCTCCGCCAGAATCCACTACACCGGCCTGCTTAAGAACAGGAAGCATGTCAGGAGTCTTCTGAAGAACACTATCACCCTCTTCAATGATAAGTGATAAGAACTCAAGAATATCATCTGTTGTCTCAACTGCTTCAGCAGCCTTATCAGCGATACCTCTAGCTACAGTAAGGATTGTACCTTCCTTTGGCTTCATAACAGCTTTATAAGCTGTCTCTGTAGCCTTCTCACATGCAGCTGCAAGAATTGGAACTGTAAGTTCTGTCTCAGTCTTACAAACCTTAGAAAAACCTCTGAAAAGCTGAGAAAGAATAACACCTGAGTTACCTCTGGCTCCACGAAGTGATCCTGAAGACATAGCCTTTGAAACACTCTTCATATCGCGTTCATCAAGTTCCATTACAGCCTTAGCTGCTGACATAACTGTCATTGTCATATTAGTACCAGTATCTCCATCAGGAACAGGAAATACATTAAGTTCATTTATTTTATCTTCTTCAGCCTGAAGAAATTTAGCTCCGGCAAGAAAGCCTTGTGCAAGCTGGTCTGAATTAATAGATTTTAATTCCAATTTAGTCCTCCTTAGTCGATGACACGTACGCCTTCGACATAAATATTGATATCATCTACGTTAAGGCCAGTATATTCACTTACCTTGTACTTTACTGTCTCACAAAGATTATCACATACTGTTTTGATATTAACTCCAAAAGATACAATAACGTGGAAATCAAGAGAAATCTTATTGTCATCTCCCATTACTACGCTGATTCCGTGGCTTAAATAGTCTCTCTTCAAAAGTTTAACAAGACCATCTTTAACATTAACGGCAGCCATTCCGACTATTCCGAAACATTCTACAGCAACAGATCCTGCATATGTAGCGATAACATCTTCATCGATGATTATCTTGCCTAATTTTGTTTCCATCTCTCCCTGCATATTGACCTCCGTCCATATTTCAAATTAGATTACTAGTTTATTATAAGGCTTTCGCTAGAAAAAACAAACTAATAAAAAAAGTGCACGGCAAAACTACCGCGCACTCTACATTCGATTACGAAATTATCTCATTAGAGATCATGCACGCTCTACTCTATTTGAGCGAAGGCATGAAGTACAAACGTGAAGCTTCTTAGGTGTTCCTTCAACGATACATCTAACATTCTTTACATTTGATTTCCAAATCTTGTTTGATCTTCTATGAGAATGGCTCACCTTAATACCGAAATGAGCGCCCTTTCCGCATACATCACATTTTGCCATCGTGCTACACCTCCTAAAAACCGATGTGTTCGGTTGAATTCTCGTCACAACATCGAATATATTATCAAAATGTTGAACAAAAAGCAAGTATATTTTTCAAAAAATTAATGATTTACCTATTCTGTATACTCAGAAATATCAATATCTTCTACTGAAGAATCATTATTTCCTTTCTTGAATTTAGACACAACATCTGGTACCAATTCAAGAATACGATCTATACTTTTATCTGTATTGATACGAAGAAGTCTTACATTGTCTCCAGTAATAACAATAAGTGCACAAGGAGTCAATTTACCTCCTAATCCGCCACCACCATTACCAGATTTATCACTAGAAAATGCTCCGGCGCCTACACCAAAAGAAACATCTACAAGCGGAATAATAGTTGTATCACCTACCGTCTTTGCTTCACCAACTACAGTATTTGATGTAAGGAATGACTGCATTCCTTCAAACAAAGACTCAATAATCGGTTTAAACTCCTTATTCTTCTCCATTATTATATCCTCCCATATTATCAAAAAAGCTTTCTAATCTCTTTGTCTTTATATGTATTAAATAAAAACAGAATTGCACTAACTAGAATTATACGACCATTAAACTTGATTTGTCCACGAATAGATATATCATTCGCTGAAAAATCAGGCATAATAGAAATACCATCCCCCATAAACATAGGGAATAATGAAATTATCCCGGTCAATATTCCGGTCTGTGATGGTTCAAACATAGAATAAACTATATTCGTACCCTTAAAATTAAGATGAAGACTATTTACAAACTTAAGAACTCTTTCCAAAAGTTTCTTTAAGGCTTTTCTTTTTTCTTCGGAAAAAATCTCATCAATTCTTTCCTTTAATGAAACTTTCTCTTTCTTGATCTTACTTTCTTTTTTGATATTTTTCTTAGGCTTATTCTTTTTATCATCTTCTATATGATCATTTACTTTAGATTCGGAATATTTTTGTTTCGGTATTTTCTCTTGGGATTTAATTTCCAAAGAATCACTCGAAATAATCTTTATAAGACCAAACAGGATTGAAACTCTATATTTTAATTCACCATCAAAAATAGCATTCGCTCTCACAAAGTATAGGAAACTATGAAAAGAAGCTTTTCCCTTCTTTTCATCAAAGTCTCCCACAAGATTAATCTTCCACGGCAAAACAAGAAGAAGAATCAATGTAAGTAGAATTATTAATAACACTATTCCAAGTATCTTTAAAACTAGAATCATCATAATCCCCTTTAGTTAAAATATGACGCCATAATCTTATAAGCTGAATTTGAAGCATAAGATGTAGTATCTTCCAAAATAACACAAACAGCTATAGTTTTATTTCCATCTGTAGCAAAGCCTGTAAACCAAGAATGTGTGTCTTTTGCAGCATTAAATTCTGCTGTTCCTGTCTTTCCATAAGCTTCAAATGTAGCATTTCTAAATGAACTTCTAGCAGTACCATTTGTAACAACGCTTCTCATCATCTCTTTTAACTCCGAAACCTCTTCAAGAGTCAAAACATTTGATTTTAAAGATGTTGGAGATGTAGTCTTTACATTTTCTCCATTTGAATTCTCAATGCTATCAACCAAATAAGGCTTCATCATAGTACCTTCATTTGCAATTGTAGCAGAAATCATGCACATTTCCATAGGTGTGACAAGGGTCTGTCCCTGTCCAAAAGAAGTAGCCATAATCGTAGATTTAGACTCTTCGTCACCTAATCTGAATAAGCTCTTTGAAACATGCTGATCCAAATTCATTTTCTTATTAAACATCAAATCCTCTGCAGTATCTTTCAAGATACCTTCACTAAGTGAAAGTCCAATCTTTGAGAAAGCTACATTACAAGAATTAGCAAATGCCATCTTCAAGGTCTGATGGCCATGAGATTCATTATGAGCACAATGAACTGTATAGTTTCCTTCAGTATAAGAACCATGACAGTCAAAAGTATCATTCATGCTTCCACCATCTCTAAGGTATGAAAGCGCTGTAACAATCTTAAATGTAGATCCAGGTGGATATAGTCCAGAAGTTGCACGATTTAGAAGAATACTATCCGAACTATTAGATATAGAATCCCAGTTTTCACTAATAGTATTAGGATCAAAACTTGGTTTTGAAACCTCTGCTAAAATCTTACCGCTTTCTGGCTCAATAGCTATTGCAGCACCCTTTTCAGTAGTGATTGCATCGTAACATGCCTTTTGAAGAGAAGGATCTAATGTAGTAATAAGATTATCTCCATAATTCTTTTTACCAGCTACATCATTCTTAACTCTATCTCCGATAAACTCATGAGAAGTAAGTAAAAGAGAATTATTATATAATTCAATTCCACTCATACCCTTATTCGTATATCCGACAACATGTGAAAAAAGTTTTCCCTGAGGATAAACTCTATATAACTCATTGTTTGAATTTGTAGCGTTCTCAGCTAAAACAGTACCATCAGAAGCACGAATCTCGCCTCTGATTACATTCTTTTCCATCGCATTGATTCTTGGATTATATGCATTATTTACAAACTTATCACTTTTTACTACCAAAAAATAGCAAAGATAAGATGCCAAAGCCAAAAACAAAAATAGAAATATATAGATAATCAGAAGATATCTTGTACTTTTATTATCTTTCTTATCTCTCATAATCCACACTTCTCTCTTTTTTCTTCATACCCATTCCCTGAATTACAGCAAAACAAAGGAAAGAAGAAACCAAAGAACTTCCTCCTGCACTGATAAAAGGTAGAGTAACACCTGTAGATGGTATGAATTTTATAACACCACCAATTGATAAGAAAATCTGGAAACCAAAAGAAAGTCCAAATCCCGCAGCAACCAGGCTCTGGAATCTGTCTTTTTTCTGTAGAGCCAAATTCATAATAAGAATAAAACAGCTTACATAAGCAAAAATCAAACAGATTGCAAAAATTGCTCCAAACTCTTCACAGATTGCAGCAAAAATAAAGTCCTTAGAAACTACAGGAATCTTGTTTGGCATACCTTTAAGAAGTCCAGTACCAAACCATCCTCCAGATCCAATCGCAAATAATGACTGACTCACCTGATATCCCGCTCCGTCAATAACAGAGATTGGATCTGACCAAGCCTGGATTCTTTTTTCCACATGAGCCATGTGCGATGCGGCAAATACCAGCGCGGAAAAAAGTCCTACTCCTCCGCCTATAAGCACAAGATAGCTATTATATGCAAGGAAGAATAAAAGTAAATAAATAACCAGTAGGATTGATGCTCCACCTAAATCTCTTGAAAGCACCAAAATACCAATGTGTAAAAAGGCCACTACAGTAAGTCTTAATTTGTTATTAAATGAATCTGATTCTACTAAGGCACAGCTAAGTCCCAGTACAAAAAGAATCTTTACAATTTCATTTGGCTGAATGCTAACCGGTCCAAGTGATAAACTGATTTTTGCACCGTATTCTGTCACTCCGCCTAAATTCGTAACAAGAAGTCCTGTAATACCTAAAAGTGCATATAGTACTTTTAGTTTCTGCCAAAAATCAAATTTTCTAATAAATATAGGTATAATTGCTGTAAAAACTGTTGCCATAAGCGCAATCAATAGCTGTTTTACAGCCCTATCCGGATCAAGTCGTGATAATACGATAAGTCCCAAAGACAAAAGCATACATTGATGATTCAAAAGTGCCTTATTAAACTTTTCGTACAAAAGATTGTAGATAATCTGGATACCAATAATCAAAAACAATTCATACATCATAAGTATGAGATAATTCTCATCTTCTGAATTGGTATATAAAACCAAATTACAGATTGCAATTATCAAGAGCAGCCAAATATTCTGAAATACATAGAGCAATCTAACATAGGATTTGGATGCATTATGTCTTAAAGCAGAAAATCCATTTAATGTATAAAACGCCATCAAGAAAATCAAAATATAGCGCGCTGCCATAGTAACTAAATCATTCATTATTCTACGCCTCTATTAAAATGCCCTTTCGTCGCCTCTACGTTCAAAGGAATATTGTTATAGTACTGCTCTAAAACAGCTTTACATTCCTTTTCATTTTCCGTAGAAAAATCAATACGAAAATCAGAAAAACCGATTTCCATAAAGTAAGAAATCTCTTTGTATAAATCCAATGGCAAAGAATTATATATTGTATTCATACAAATAGAACAATCATTTCGAACCGGGAATGATACATTCTTTCTGTCTTTTAAATATAAAACCGAAGGAGTCTTATCACAGCCACTTACATTCTTCCTGGTACAGTTTGCTGAAATCA
This sequence comes from Lachnospiraceae bacterium, assembly GCA_024682375.1. Classification (GTDB taxonomy): domain Bacteria; phylum Bacillota; class Clostridia; order Lachnospirales; family Lachnospiraceae; genus Lachnocurva. The sequence goes on from JAIKZI010000039.1 coordinate 89,540, forward strand.
TAAGAGGAATTCTTCCATAAGTTATTACAGAACTTCTAGAATTGTCTCTATGTTTTAATTCCTTTCGATTTAGTTCATAAGGCGAAGTAACCTCCATATATCCTTCCTCCAGGAAAGAAGCCACAGCCTCATTATTAAACGTATATAATCTATGATCAATAATAATCTTTGAATTAGGTATTTTGTTTTCCTTCAAATATCCAAGCGAATCATAAGATGCAGCCAAAAATCCATCGAAAGAATCAATCCTATTTTTAAAATTATTTCTTTCAAAGAACCTTTCAGCTTTTAGCCTAAATACAGCTGGCATAGAAAGAATAATCTTAGCCTTACATCTATCTTTTAGATCATCGATATCCATCTCTAAAAAAGTATGATCCAATATCAATTTATCAGACTCGTCCACATAAGAAAGCGCTACATTTAACTGATTAGTATTTTTAACAAAGATAGAAAAACCAGCCTTATCTACAGTTTCATTCTTTACAGAAGGAGATGATTTATAAGAAAAATCAATAGAATATCTATAATCCTCTCCCATCATTTTATCTTCTAAAAAACTAAAACCATCTCTTCTTAAAGCATTCAATTTTGAAACCGGCATAAATATACCGTCATCCATATTAACAGATATATCTTTTAGAAAAAAAGCACTGTCTCCAGTCTTCTTCATCTGCTTAATAACATCCTCCTCTGAAAGAGGTCTGTTATTTGCTTCAGAAACTATATCTCCTAATACAGTTATAGAATGCTTGTCAGAAGTAAGTTTAAGAATTGCTTCTTTTCCTTTTTTCAAAGTAACTTCAAAAGACAATGGTATCTTCTTAGAAGGTGGTGTATATAAAACATCCTTATCAAGGTGCAAAGATGAATCCATAAATGACATCAGTTTTCTGCCATTCTGCTCCTTTAGATAAAGATCTGTAAATCCGCCACGCTGTCCTAGTGCTTTCAAGAATTCAATATCCTTCTTTGAAACCTTGTATTCCTTGCCAGATAAATATAAATCAATATACTTTCTATAAATACTTGTAACTCCTGCCGCATAGGTAGGATTTTTCATTCTGCCTTCAATCTTTAAAGAGAAGGCACCAGCTTCAGAAAGTTCAGGTAAATGCTCTAACAGACACATATCTGATGGAGAAAGAAGATAATCTCCTATCTCTTTTGAATTCTTTCCGTTTACCGTGGTCTGGTATGGAAGTCTACAAGGCTGAGCACAACGACCTCTATTTCCGCTTCTTCCGCCAAGTACTGAACTCATAAGACAGTTGCCAGAATAGCAAACACAAATAGCGCCATGTACAAAAACTTCTATATCCATCTTTGTTTTATCATAGATTTCTTTTATCTCTTTTAAAGAGGTCTCTCTAGATAAAACAACTCTATCAGCACCCATTTCTTTCAAAAAATTCGCACCATAAGAAGATGAAGTAGAAACCTGTGTACTGGCATGCACTTCAACCTGAGGAAAATGTTCTTTTATAAATTTAAACAGTCCAAAATCCTGTACTAAAAAAGCATCTATACCAGCTTCATAATAATACTTAAGATAAGCGTATAGATCATAATCAAATTCTTTATTTTTAACCAGGGTATTTACTGTAAGATATGCTTTACGATTATGTAATTTTGCATATTTGATGCCTTCTTTTGCATCTTCAAAAGAAAAATTTTTGGCGTAAGCTCTTGCTCCGAACATTTCGCCACCAAAATAAACAGCGTCAGCCCCTGCATCGATAACCGCTTTAAGCGTATCTAAATCGCCGGCTGGCGCTAATAATTCTAATCCCAATTCACTCATATAAATCTCTTTTTACGAATCAGATTCTCCTGTACCTAAAAGTGCATCCTCGAGTGTAGCCTCAAGTTTAGCCTTATTTAGGCGAAGCTCCTGAATCTCTTCTTTAAGTTCCTGTATTTCCTTCTCAGATTCTTCTGCATTAACCTGATGAGAAACCAATTCATGCTTCAAATTATAGATTTCCTGATCCTTGTGCTTAAGTTCAGCTTCATTGGAAAGGACTCTTTCCTTTGCTTTAAAATAATCATCTGCAAGATTTAGGTTCAAAAGAATATTCTTCATATCAGAAGAAAGCTGTGAATAACTTTCCAGCTTCTCTACCTCTTCCAATTTATGATTAATATAAGTGGCTACCTTCTGAAGATACTCTTCTTCTTCATAACCACTCATGGTGTACATCTTTCCACCAATTATTACGTTTGTTACCTTCTTTGCAGACATTTTGATAAACTTCTCCTTAAGCTTTTCTAAAAATTATTATATCCTTATTTCTAGTCTCGTTCAATTCCAAAATGTTTATACGCTTCATCAGTAGCTACTCTGCCTTTTGGAGTACGATGGACTAAATTAGATTTCACTAAAAATGGTTCATGTACATCTTCAATAGTTCCGGCATCTTCACCTAAAGATGCAGCCAAGGTGTCAAGTCCAACAGGACCGCCACCAAAATTATTTATAATACATAAAAGCATATTTCTATCACCTTTATCAAGGCCTAAAGAATCAACCTCTAAAAGTGCTAATGCTTCATTTACTAAATCTATTGTAATATTACCATCTGATTTTACCTCAGCAAAATCACGAACTCTCTTCAAAAGTCTATTAGAAAGACGAGGTGTTCCTCTTGATCTTCTGGCAAGTTCTAGAGCAGCATCATCATCTATAGTTACATTCAACTTTTTAGCAGACTGCATTATAATCTTTTTCAACTCTTCAGGAGTATAAAACTCCATCTGATACAAAACTCCGAATCTATCGCGAAGAGGTGCAGAAAGAAGTCCCGCTCTAGTAGTTGCACCAATAAGTGTAAACTTAGGAAGATCAAGTCTTATAGATCTGGCTGACTGACCTTTACCAATCATAATATCGATTGCATAGTCTTCCATTGCAGGATATAAAACCTCTTCCACCTGCTTATTAAGTCTATGAATCTCATCGACAAAAAGTAAATCACCTTCTGAAAGTCCACTTAAAATAGCAGCCATCTCACCAGGTTTTTGAATAGCTGGTCCGGATGTAATTTTAATATTTACTCCCATCTCATGAGCTATAATTTCAGAAAGTGTAGTTTTTCCAAGGCCTGGAGGTCCATAAAAAAGGACATGATCCAGAGCTTCTCCTCTTTCCTTTGCCGCATCGATAAAAATCTTCAAAGTATTTTTGACCTTCTCCTGGCCAACATACTCAGATAGCTTTTTAGGACGAAGACTATTTTCAATTTTCTCTTCACCTGTTTTTATTTCAGTAGAAATAATTCTTTTTTCCAAAATCTATCCCTCAATTACAATCCAAGTGCTAGGTTTTTAAGAGCCAACTTTATAAGTTCTTCAGCTTCCAAATCTTTTGCATTCTCTATAGTCGAAAGAGCCCTTAAAGCATCTGATGCACTATATCCAAGAGCACAGAGTGCTGAAATTGCATCATTTTTAGAATCACTATTTCCATCATCTAAAGAATCATCTGATACAGAAATAGTTTCTTGAACATCGATTTTATCCTTAAGTTCAAGGATTATCTTCTTAGCAGTTTTTGCCCCAAGACCTGACACCTTGCTAAGAGTCTTATCATCATCAGAAAGTATTGCAAAATTAATATCACTAACTGTATAACTAGAAAGACATGAAAGCGCAATCTTAGGTCCAACACCTGAGACATTTATCAAAAGCTTAAAAAGCGAAAGCTCTTCTTCCTTCAAGAATCCAAAAAGAGCCATCCCATCCTCTTTAACCTGCATGTACGTATAAACAAATACCTCTTCTTTTGGGCTAATAGCCATAAGATCTCTGGTATTCATAAATATTCTAAATCCCAAACCATCGTGATCTAAAAAAATAGAATCCGAATTAATTTTAAAAACACTGCCTCTTACAAAAGCTATCATTTATATTCCTGCCTTTTAACTCTTCTTAAAACTTCAGCTGAGATAATACCGATAAGTGCGCCGGTAACAATTCCTGACACAAATAGAACCGGTCCATAAAACATAATATTTTCGTTTTGGAAAAAAGTTACGCAAACCAAAAGCTGCCCTACATTATGAAATATCCCTCCGGCTACACTAATAGTTATAATATTAAACACATCAAAATGTTTCATTAATCCCATAACTAACAGGCTAAAAACTGCACCAGAAAGACTATAGAAAAATGAAAACATATTTGTGAACATAAGACCGATAAGTAGAACCCTCAGAAAATTGATAACACAGGCTTCTTTAAAACCATAACGATATAAACATACTAAAATACAAAGATTTGCAAGCCCGAGTTTCATTCCCGGTACCATAAAATGCACAGGAATCAACGACTCAACATAAGACAATATAAGTGCTAATGCAAGAAGCAACCCATTTTCACTAACCTTCTTTGCGCTCATAATCCGCCCCCAGATTATTTCTTCTCAATAGTTAATATAACTTGGTTAGGTAAACAAACTATAGTCTCATTAACCTGACTTATTTTCTTCATATGTACACAGAGTTTGTCTGGACAATCTGCTTCTTTCATATACGCATAACCATCTTTAATTTTCACAACATTTTTTATATGGCCGTCTTTCTTTATCTTTATGGTTTGGTTCTTAGATAAATCATATTTACCATAAAGGCTATTATCGACAGTCACAACCAATAAAGTTCCATCAGATTTTGTGAGAAAAAATTTAGCTGCATACAAGGCGGCACTTATCACAAAAACACATATGAAAAAAAATAAATCAAATCGTCCAAACTTTTTTCTCATTTTACTCTACTATAGATCCCATGTAATAGAATCCATTTGCCTCATCAAGTTTTACATTAAAAATCTTGCCAATCATTGAAGAATCGCCCTTAAAATGAACAACTGCATTATTCTCAAGACGACCAGACATAAGACCTTCTGATTCATGATTTACTGTTTCACAGAGGACAGGTACAACTTTGCCTTCAAGCTCTTTTGTTTTTGCATGAGCAATAGTCTGCACTTCTTTAAGAAGTCTATCGAATCTATCGGTTACAACTTCCTGTGGAATCTGTTCTTCCATCTTTGCAGCTGGAGTTCCAGTTCTCTTTGAATACTGGAAAGTAAAAGCACTATCATATCTAACACGCTTTACTACATCCATAGTCTCAAGGAAATCTTCCTCTGTTTCACCAGGGAAACCGACAATAATATCAGTTGTAATAGAACAATCAGGGATTCTCTCTCTAATCTTCTTAACAATACCGAGATACTTTTCCTTATCATATCTTCTATTCATCTTGCGAAGAATTTCTGATGAACCAGACTGAAGCGGTAAATGAATATGATGACAAACATGCTTTGACTCAGCGATTGCATCGATTAGATCATCAGACAAATCCTTTGGATGTGGTGTCATAAATCTAATTCTTTTAAGTCCTTCAATCTTATCCACTTCACGAAGAAGTTCTGGGAAAGTAATTTCATCTTCTAAACCTTTTCCATAGGAGTTTACATTCTGTCCAAGAAGCATAACTTCAACAACTCCATCAGCAACAAGCTTCTCAATTTCACGAATAATAGCTTTAGGAGAACGGCTTCTTTCTCTTCCTCTTACATAAGGAACAATACAATAACTACAGAAATTATTACATCCAAAAGTGATATTGATACCAGATTTGAACTTGTATTTTCTATCTACAGGGAGATCCTCTACAATACCATCAGCCTCATCCCAAATATCAATTGCCTTAACATCTTCTTCAAGATTCTTTACAACTAATTCTGCTAAAACATGAATATTGTGAGTTCCAAACATAATATCTACGAATGGGTAACTCTTGTTTATCTTTTCAACGATATGCTCTTCCTGCATCATACATCCGCAGATACCTATACGCATATGTGGATTTTTCTTCTTATAATTATTTAGAATACCAAGTCTTCCAAATACTCTATTATCAGCATTTTCTCTGACTGTACATGTATTATAGATAACCAAATCAGCCTTCTCTGATTCAGTAGATACGTAACCCATTTTTTCCAAAATTCCAAGAAGCTTTTCAGAATCTCTGGCATTCATCTGACAACCGAAAGTTGTTACACAACATGTAAGGTGACGACCTATCTTCTTTTCTATATTAGAAAGTAATTCTTTACCTCTAGCAATAAAGAATTCCTGTCTCTGTGGTTCAGTCTTTGGTGCTAATTCATAATTACTCAATTTATATTTCCTCTATCAAATTATACATTACATAAAAGTCCAACGTATAATTTAACACATTTTTACTATAAAATCAGCATTATACGAAAAAAACCACCTCCGAAGAGGTGGTTTTTATAGTAGCTTACTCTAAATTTCCATCACGTACCCACTGTACAAATGGTCTTAAAAAGATTTTCGCATCATGTGGTGTGCGAATCTTTTCTTTCAATTCATCATTGAATTTATGATCTCCAGTATTAAGTTCAGAAGTCAAAATTTCATTCTTATCCATTCCATCAGATTCTAGAATTTCAAATGCAGCATAAAGAGAATCTAGATCAAAACCAGCCTCTGAAATAAGTTTCTCTTCTTCTTTTGTAAAAAGCATAAGAATCACCCCGCTAAATTAATTAATAAAAAACTAATTTAAGTATAAATAAATGTGAAATATTTGGCTATTAAATTTTTATTAAAATTCCAAAATTACTTTCTTAGGGCATTTTTCAACGCAAATCTTACAGCCATTGCACTTATCATGATCAATAACAGCTACATTATCGATAACCTTTATAGCTCCATTTGGGCAATTCTTTTCACATAGATGACAAGCTATACATCCTGAAGCGCATACTTTCATGACAACTTTTCCAGGTTCTTTAGAACTACAGCCAACTTCTGTTGGTGAATCATAAGGAATCAAATCTATAATATGCTGTGGACATATATTTACACATTTACCACAAGCGACACAGTTTTCTCTATTTACCTTAGCTACACCATCGATAACGTGAATAGCATTAAAATCACAAACTTTTTCACAGCTACCTCTTCCCAGGCAGCCATAATTACAGGCTTTCGGTCCACTATTTGGCAATTCAGAAACAGCACTGCAATCTGATGAACCAGAGTAATTATAAACTTCTTTTGCCGTTTCACAACTTCCATTGCAACGGACAAAAGCAACTTTTCTCTCCTGTGAAGAAGATTCTACTCCCATAATAGAAGCTATTCTTTCAGCTACTACTTCTCCTCCTACAGGGCACTGTGAAACCGGAGCCTCTCCTGTTGCAATTGCATGCGCTAAACTTGCACACCCAGCATAACCACAACCACCACAGTTGTTTCCAGGCAAAGCTTCTAAAATTGCTTCTTCCCTTTCATCAACTTCTACATAAAATTTCTTTGCTGCAAAAGTCAGAAAGAGACCAATCAAACAACCGGTTGCACCGACTATTATTGTCGCTAATAATATTCCTGACATGAACATTTCCTCTCTAGTTAATAATTCCAGAAAATCCCATAAATGCAATTGCCATAAGTCCCGCAGCTAAAACAACAATTGCCGTTCCCCTAAATGGTTTAGGTATGTCATTATATTCAATTTTTTCCCTAATACCTGCCATAATAACAATTGCTATAAAAAATCCGATTCCTACACCAAATCCATAGATAGTCCCGGTAAGTATATCTAAATCCTTAGCAACTACATTAAGTGCCGTACCTAACACAGCACAGTTTGTTGTAATAAGTGGTAAATACACGCCCAGTGATTCATATAATGATTTCACATATTTTTTTAACACCATCTCTACAAACTGTACCAAGGCAGCAATGACAATGATAAATACTATTGTATTTAGGTAGTCTAAATCAAGTGGTTTTAGAATAAAATTATATAAAATTCCTGTCACAAATGATGCTAATGTTATTACAAATATAACAGCAGCACCCATTCCGGCGGCAGTTTCCGTTTTTTTTGAAACTCCTAAGAATGGACATAATCCTAAGAACTGACTCAAAACTACATTATTTACAATGGCGGAGCTAACTAATAAAAGAATAATTGTCTTCATACTTTACTCCTCCCTTTCGCATTCTTTAGTAGTAATATGTCCCTGACATGTTGATTTAAGAGAACAACCTGAACAATCTCCAGTAAATACAGATCCTACTGCAGGAGAAAGAGGTTTTCCGGCTTTTGCCATTTTATCCCTGACAACATTCATAATAGCGATTAAGAAAGATAGTATGAAAAAAGCTCCTGGAGCTAAAACGAATATAGCAATTGGAGAATATCCGAGGTGTCCATTCTCGGAAAGCGGTAAAACCTGATAACCAAGTGCCTGACCTGCTCCAAGCAATTCTCTTAACAAGCCAATAATAGAAATCGAAATCGTAAAACCCAGTCCCATTCCTATTCCATCAAAAAATGAAGGGAGAACAGGATTTTTAGATGCATATGATTCCGCACGTCCTAAAATAATACAGTTAACAACAATTAAAGGAATATAAATTCCAAGTGATGTATATAGCCCCGGAAAATATCCCTGCATCAAAAACTGAACTATAGTAACTAAAGATGCAACTATAACAATATATGAAGGCATACGAACAGAATTAGGTATGAATTTTCTTAAAGCAGATATACAAGCATTTGAAAACGCCAAAACAACTGTCGTAGAAAGTCCCATTCCAATTCCGTTTATCATAGATGTAGTGACTGCAAGAGTCGGACACATTCCTAGCATAAGTACTACCGTAGGATTTTCTTTTATAATGCCGTTTAGAAGGCGCTCTAATAAAGGATTCTTTATATTTTTCATTATTTATTACCTCCCACTAAATATTCAAAATAAGAAAATCCTGCATTAACACCTGTAGTAACCGCCTTAGATGTAATTGTTGCACCACTGATTGCTTCGATTTTGCCCTTTTCTCCAGTCTTTGAAACCTCATATTTTCCAGATTTAAGTCCCTTAAATTCATTCATAAACTTAGGTTCCTTAGCTTTCATACCCAGACCCGGAGTATCTGAAATCTCAGTGATAGAGTAACCATTCATAGTTTTATCCATATTTATTCCCATATAAAATACGACATCGCCACCATAACTATCACCGTCACATACACCAATTACATATCCAAGCTCTTTCCCGTTTTTATCAAGAGCCTTTGCAACACTATTGATAGTTACTCCCGAATAGCCTTTATTTTTCACATAAGAAGTTGCCTTTTTACTATCAAACCCTTTTAAATCTTCGAAAGAATCTGCATTGGAAAAAACAACCGAATATGCCTTTTCAATTGCAGCTTTTTCAGCTTTTTCGATAGGCTTTTTTGTGATTTCATGTACAAATCCAAGAGACAATCCCGCAATAAGAGTTATCAAAGTAAGGATAAGAGCATCTTTTACAATTTTCTTCATATCAGTGCTCCTCCTTTACTGTATTAATTCCAAAAGCCTTTGGAATTGTAAACTTTTCAATTAGTGGAACCAGACAGTTTGTAAATATAATTGCATAAGAAACGCCTTCAGCAGTTTGACCAAACACTCTAAATACGCCAGTCAAAACTCCCAGAATTATTCCATACACTATCTGTCCTTTTGGAGTAATTGGGCATGTAACATAATCTGTTGCCATAAAGAAAGCACCAATCATAAGTCCACCGCCAAACACCTGCTGCAAAAGATAAGTTCCGTCAAATCCTTTAGGGCCAAAGGCACCCATAAATAAAACTAAAGTAATAATATAAGTAGCAGGAATTCTAAGTGAAATAATTCCCATAAGAATCAAGAAAATTCCACCAATCAAAAGGCAAAGAGCTGAAGTCTCACCTATAGTTCCTCCACAAGTTCCAAGAAGCATATCAATTGTATTTACTGTTTCTCCCTGTTTTATCTGTGTAAGCGGTGTCGCACCTGTCACACCATCGTAGGTAAATGTTGTCATCTGACTGGCAAATGAAAGCACCAAAAAACATCTAGCACCAAGTGCTGGATTCATAAAATTCTGTCCTAATCCGCCAAAAAGCATCTTTACTATAAAGATAGCAAAAATACTTCCTAAAACAGGAATAAACCAGGATACCGTGTGTGGCAAATTAAGACCTAATAAAAGTCCTGTTACAACAGCTGATAAATCACCTATAGTATTCTTCCTATATGTTATTCTGTCGAATACCCATTCAGAAAGAACCGAAGTAAAAATAGATAGAAAAATTATAAGTAAAGCCTTCACTCCAAAATTATAAATACCAAAAAAAGTAGCTGGAAGAAGTGAGATTATTACACATAGCATTATTTTTCTAGTATCCATTTTCTCCCTGACATGTGGAGATGATGTTACATGTATTAAGTCATTCATTAGTTTCCTCTTCCTATTTCTTTTTGTTTCTTCTTTTCTGCTAAAATCTGATGTTTAAAAGTCTTTATTTCCTGAGCAAGAGGTCTTTTTGCAGGACAGACATAGGTACAACTTCCGCATTCAATACACTCAAGTCCATACCATTTTTCAAACTCATCTTTTACCTTATTTTCAAAAAATTTTGATAATCTAGATGGAACTAGATTTTCAGGACAAGCATTGACGCAACGGCCACAATTAATGCAAGCCGTTGCATCATATATGGATGCTTCGTCCTCTTTGAATGAGAGAAAAGCTCCCGTAGTTTTAGTAGTAGGAACATCGAGATCAAACATGGAAAATCCCATCATAGGACCGCCAGAAATCCATTTTTGAGCTTTATCTATCTCCCCACCTGAAGCTTCCAGGATATCCCTAAAACTCATCCCTATACGAATCTCGTAGTTTTGAGGATTAACTACGTTATCGCCTGAAACTGTAAAAAATCGATCCATCAAAGGTTTTCCCAGTACCACAGCATCATAAATAGCACATACTGTAGAAACATTATCTACAATACAGCCTGCATCAGCAGGGAGCATCTTTGAATTGATATCTCTTCCTGTAACAGCATGAATAAGCTGTCTTTCTCCTCCCTGAGGATACTTTGTTAAAAGTGGGCAAACACTTATATTATCATCAACACACTTTTCACTCAGTAAAGATATACAGTCTCTCTTATTATCTTCTATTGCAAATACACCTTTAGCATTCTTAAAAAGTGAAACCAAAAGCTTAAGCCCTAAATAAAGCTTATCTGTTTTTTCCAGCATAGTTCTATAATCACTGGTTAAATAAGGTTCACATTCTGCGCAGTTTACAATAATATATTCAATTTTATCTGGATCTTTCGGTGATAATTTGACATGTGTAGGAAAGCCAGCTCCGCCCATACCAACTATACCTGCATCAGATATTTTCTTTATAATTGTTTCTCTATCAAGCTTAAGCGCTTCTTCGAAACTGATTTCATTAAATGAAACGCAAGAATCCATGTTATCATTTGAAATAACAATTGATTCGACCATTGAACCCGTACAACTTCTTCTCTTCTCAATAGCTTTTACTGTCCCAGAAACTGATGAAATAACCGGAGCCGACACAAAACCATTAGCTTCAGCTAAAACCTGTCCACGAAGAACTGTATCACCCACATTCACAACAGCTTTCGCAGGAGCTCCGATATGCTGAGATAGCGGAAAAACTAATTCAGAAGATGGCTCTAACCTGACTACAGGCTTATCTTTAGAAAGCTCCTTACCCTCATAAGGATGTACGCCTCCCTTAAACGATCGTAAAGCCATCTATACCCCTCCTTTTATCTGTATACAATTTTAAACCACTATGATTATAACACTTTTGTACAAAAAACCTCTTCAAAATGATGAATTTTTTGCACGAAATCACATACTATTAATGATATAATTTGTAACACATAAGTTTTTTTAGACAAAAAGGATATAAAATGAAAATTTTTGAAGATACATATAAAATAGAGGACTCAAAATATCTAAATGATATAGGCGAAAACGATCTTTTCTTTGATTTAGAGACAACTGGTCTTTCCAGAAGATTTTGTCATATTTATATGATTGGTTGTGGATATATAATAGAAAATGAATTTCATACACGCCTCTACTTTGCAGAAGACATAACAGAAGAAAGACAGATAGTAAATGAATTCATAAAAGACACCAGATCTTTCGAAAGACTAATAACATATAACGGAAATAGATTCGATATACCTTTTTTCAAAGAAAGAATCAAAGATCTATGTATTAATTTCGATATGAACTCATTTGATAGTTTAGATATCTACGCTAGAGCTAAAAAATTAAAACATCTTCTTCTACTCCCAGGTCTCAAGCAAAAAGATATTGAGCATTTTCTTGGAATTAAACGAGAAGACAAATATGATGGTGGAAAATTAATAGAAGTTTATAAAGAATATCAGATTCGGCCTTCAGATGAAAGCGAATTTTTACTAATGATTCATAATAAAGAAGATGTAATCGGAATGTCAAAGCTACTGCCGATTCTTTCTTACGAAGCCTTAAAAGACATAAATTTAGAAGATTTAAAAACAGAAAGCACAAACACAAAGCTTCTGTTTAAAGCATCATTTAAGCTCGAGCTTCCTCGCGAAATAAGAATTCAAAATGATGAAATGTATCTAATAATTGGTGCAAACTATATTAAAGGAAGTCTAAACATATATGATGGATATATAAAAAAATATTTCCCTAATTACAAAGACTATCTCTATCATATAGCTGATAAACAAATTATTCCAAAGGTATTAGTATCAAAAGCTGACAAAGACAAATATAGAAAAGCTACAAAAGAAGAATGCTATATAAATATAAAAACTGAAGAATTCAACGACAAAATGCTAATTGAAAATATTATGGCTTCAATCCAAAATTGTTATTAAAAAAAGGGTTTGTCCATATGGACAAACCCTTTAAATTTTATTTATTCACCTTTTTGGTAGAAGAAAGAATTACGTCTAACGTAACCAATCTCCTTATAATCCATAACCTGTTCTGTACTTCCGATAAATAAAATACCTTTATCTTTAAGAGCTCCATAGAATTTTCTATAAATCTCTTCTTTAGCTTCCTCAGTAAAATAGATAAGAACGTTTCTGCAAACAATCATATCCATATCCTTTAGATAAGCATCACGAAGTAAGTCATGAGTTTTAAACTCAACGCATTTCTTAATATCATCAGAAATCTGGAATGAAGAACCAACCTTTGTAAAGTATTTCTTCTTCAAATCATCTGGTACATTCTCAATAGACTTTTCTGAATACAATCCAGTCTTAGCCTGAGCAATTACCTGTTTATCGATATCTGTTGCAATAATATGAATATCACTGAGCGGCATAAATCTTGAAAGTGCCATTACTAAAGAATAAGGTTCATCACCTGTTGAACAAGCTGCTGACCAGATCTTAAGCTTCTTTCCAAATTTATCCATCAAATATGGGAAGAATTCTTTATGCAATAAATCCCATTGGTCTGGATTACGATAAAACTGAGATACATTGATTGTAAGAAAATTGATGAATTCATCGAAAACCTTTGAATCTTTCTTCAAAAGTTCAACATACTCATCATAGGACTTACAACTATTCCTGGACACCAGTGAATCTATACGGCGTCGCATCTGCTTCTCCTTGTAAGAACTAAGGTCAATCTTCGTCATTGAAAGTACTTTCGCTTTAAAACCTTCATAATTGTCCATAGCTAACCTCCTGATATCCAGAATTTAGTATTTAGTATCTAAAGTGTTAATTACTCTTCTGTTGCAGCTTCTTCAGCTTCGTCTTTTCCGTCCATAGCCTTGATGCTAAGAGAAATCTTATGCTCGCTATCACGTACTTCAACAACGCTAGCTGTAACTTCCTGACCAACCTTAAGTACATCTGCTGGCTTGTCAACATGATCACGTGAAATCTGTGATACATGAAGAAGAGCATCAATTCCTGGCTCAAGCTCAACAAAAGCACCGAACTCAGTCATACGTGCAACCTTACCAGTTACAATTGTACCAACAGCGTACTTCTCTGAAGCGCCGTTCCATGGGTTTTCATTGTCAAATTTGCAAGAAAGAGCAATCTTCTTACCATTGATATTTTTAATGAAGACTTTAACCTTATCATCAACATTGTAAAGCTTCTTAGGATTTTCAACATGTCCCCAAGACATTTCTGAAATGTGAAGAAGACCGTCAACACCACCGAGATCGATGAATGCACCGAAATCAGTAACATTTTTAACTGTACCTTCGATAGCATCACCAACATGGATCTTATCGAAGAATTCCTTCTGAACTTCTTCTCTCTTAGCAACAAGAAGCTGCTTTCTATCACCGATGATCCTTCTCTTTCTAGGGTTAAACTCAGTGATTACGAATTCGATCTCTTTACCATTGTACTGGCTGAGATCCTTAACATAAGTATCAGCAATAAGAGATGCTGGTACGAATACTCTAGCTTCATCAACAACGACTGAAAGACCACCGTTAAGAACCTTAACAACCTTTCCTTTAAGAACTTCATGGTTCTCAAATGCTTCTCTAAGCTTTTCGTTGCCTTTTTCCTGCTCAAGTCTTCTGTATGAAAGAAGAACCTGGCTTTCGCTCTCGTTAACCTTAGTAACGATAGCTTCCATTGTATCGCCTTCCTTTACAGCTGTTGTAAGGTCTAGGCTAGAATCCTCTGTATACTCGTTACGAGTAATAATTCCATCGCATTTATATCCGATGTTAAGTGCAATCTCGTCTGGCTTAACATAGATTACTGTACCCTCTACGATCTCCCCGTTATGAATTGTTTTCATTGATGCTTCAAGCATCTGTTCAAAGCTTTCTTCTGGCATGTTCCTTGAACCTCCTCAATAATTTTGTTTGGGGTCGAAGCCCCTGCTGTTATTCCTACGCTGTCAATGGACTTAAGTACGGAGAAATCAAGGTCATCTACTGTCTGGATAAAATATGTATCCACATTCTTCTCTTTACAAATCTCATAGAGCTTACGAGAATTAGAACTGTGTTTCCCGCCGATTACGATCATCACATCAACTTTATCTGCAACTTCACTGGCTTCTTTCTGTCTTTCCCAGGTAGCATTACAGATCGTATTCAAACATAGTAAATCATAACCTTTTTTCTTTATTATTTCAACTATATCTTCAAATTTCTTAAAATTGAAAGTTGTCTGTGAAACTACTAGAACTTTTTCTCCTTTTTCAAAAGATAAATCCCTTGCATCTTCCACATCTTTAATGACTGTATACTCATGTGATCCAATCCATCCGATGATTCCCTGAACCTCAGGATGATTGATATCACCAGTAATTACAATCTTATAATCTTCTTTGTCATACTTCTTAACAGAGTGCTGTATTTTCTGGACAAAAGGACAGGTAGCGTTGATAATTGTAAAGCCTCTTTTTTCCAAATCAATAATCGTATTTTCCGGCACACCATGTGATCTAATAATTATAACACCTGGTTCATATTTAGAAAGATCATCTCCTTCTTCAATAACAACTACGCCCTTTTTTTCAAGTTCGCCGACTACAATTTCATTATGTATAATCGGTCCATACGTATAGATATGTTCTGGATTCTTATCGAGTTCTTCGTAAACTGTTTCAAGAGCTCTCTTTACACCAAAACAAAAACCTGCGGACTCCGCTAATAAAACTTTCATAATAAATCTCCTACAAAACTTACTCGGATATACTATTTTTAAGTTCAATAATACGGTTTACTACTTCGTCTATAGACATATCTGATGTATCTACAAGTACTGCATCATCAGCCTGCTTAAGAGGAGCAATAGCTCTATTTCTATCCTGCTCATCTCTCTTTTCGATATCTTTTATAATAGATGAAAGATCAGCTTTTTCTCCTCTTTCTATTAGTTCTTTATATCTTCTCTCACCACGAACCTTTGAAGATGCTGTGAGGAAAATCTTTAATTCTGCATTTGGAAGAACTACTGTACCAATATCTCTTCCATCCATGAGTACGGAATTCTTTGCTGCAATATCCTTCTGTAAATCAAGAAGTCTTTCACGAACAGCTTTGTAAGAACTTGTCTTTGAAGCTGTAGCTGAAACTTCTGGAGTTCTAATAAGTGAATTTACATTCTTTCCATTTAGGAGAATCTGTTGTTCATCATTTTCGTAACATAAATCTATATTTACATTTTTAACAGCTAAACTCACTTTTTCTTCATCAGAAAAATCAATGTTATTATTAATCATATATAAAGCAACCGCTCTATACATAGCTCCTGTGTCAACATACAAGAATCCAAGCTCCCTTGCAGCTCTTCTTGCAATCGTACTTTTACCTGCACCTGCTGGTCCATCAATTGCAATATTCATAGAATATTATCCTCCATAACTCATTCTTTATTCACTAGCAGCACTAACTCCAGCGACATAACCGCTAGAAAAAGCAAACTGCAAATTAAATCCGCCGGTAAATCCATCTACATCGATTACTTCGCCAGCGAAATATAATCCATCAACAAATTTAGATTCCATAGTTTTTGAGTTAATTTCCTTTACAGAAACTCCACCCTGTGTAACTACTGCCTGATTGTACTTTCCCAAACCGCAAACCGTAATTGTAAATTCCTTCATAAGTTTTACAATACTAATTCGAAGTTCTTTGGTAACATCATGAACTTTTAAGTCAGATGAAACACCTAATCTTTTTATAAAAACTGGAATCATTTTAGCAGGAAGTAATGCACCCAAAACATTCTTTAAATCTGCATTTTTTCTATCTTCAAACTCTCTTAAAACCCTTTTATCAAGTGTTTCAAAATCCAGAGCTGGTTTTAAATCAATATAACCAGAAAGAGTTTCATTCTTTTCCAAATCCTTACCAATTATCGCACTACAAGAAAGCACAAGAGGACCCGAAATTCCATCTTTGGTAAAAACGAGTTCTCCTCTATTTAGATAGGATTTGTTCTTTCTATATTTTACATAGAGTTCTATATTTCGAAGTGATAAACCTTCTAGTTCCCCATAATCATCTTCTTTTAAAATCATAGGAACTAAAGATGGTCTAAGCGATGTAACTTTATGTCCCATCTCTTTTGCAAAATCATATCCATCACCTGTTGAACCGGTAGTTGGATATGAAAGACCACCTGTTGCTACTATAATAGCATCTGCACAAATTGTTTCACCAGTTGAAAGTTCCACTGATAATATTTTTTTAATCTTTTTACTCTTAGGATCTTCGCTCTTATAATCAGTCATATTGATTTTTGTAACAGAAGATTTCAGTTTAACTATTACGTTATTTTTCCTTAACTCATTTTCAAAAGCTTTTGTAACAGATGAAGCATGATCAGTAACCGGAAATACACGGTTACCTCTTTCTATCTTTGTCTTACATCCATTATTTTCAAGAAAATCAATCAAATCCTGATTAGAAAAAGCATTAAAGATACTGTATGTGAATTTTGGATTAGAAATATAATTCTCTGTATATTCATTCATAGGGGATGCGTTTGTAACATTGCATCTACCTTTTCCTGTTATATAAATTTTCTTTCCAAGTTTCTCATTCTTTTCAAGAAGAAAAACTTTCGCGCCTAATCTTGAAGCAAAAGACGCGGCACACAATCCGGCGGCACCACC
Source organism: Lachnospiraceae bacterium (assembly GCA_024682375.1). Lineage (GTDB taxonomy): Bacteria > Bacillota > Clostridia > Lachnospirales > Lachnospiraceae > Lachnocurva. Next base: position 107,074 of record JAIKZI010000039.1, read on the forward strand.
ACCGATTACAACTATTTTTTTCATATAATATTTCCACCTGGATTATCAATCTGTGTCATTTCATCATTTTCATAGACCTGGTATTCATCCCAGAGCTTTTCTAACTGGCTTAAAGTTTTTGTAACTTCTGTCTGTTTCTTTAGGCACAGAGAAACAATGAGAGCATTAATAACGCTAAGCGGAGCTACTAATGAATCTACAATAGAAGCCATATCTGATTTTGCGATAAGATTACATGATGAATATAAATTCATAGGACTATTTACACTATCTGTAAGTGTTATAACCTTTGCTCTTCTATTATCTGCAAATTCCAAGGCTTTTAATGTACGTCTAGAATATCTAGGGAAAGAAATTCCGATTATTACATCGTCTTCATCAATTCTAATCATCTGTTCAAAAATTTCAGATAGATTTGAAGTGTGGAGCAAAATTACGTTTTCCCTAACAAGATTAAGGTAAAAAGCTAAGAAGCTTGCCAAGGGTTCACAAGAGCGAATGCCTAAAACATAGACATTCTTAGCATTACATATCAAATCAACAGCTCTTTCAAAAGCTGCCTCATCAATAGATTCCTTAGTCTCTTTGATCTTATCACAATCTGTACTAAGTACCGATTTTAAAATTCCTGTTTCAGAAACCTTTCCATATGTAACTTCCATTCTCTGGATGGAATTAAGTTTATTCTTAACCATTTCCTCCAGATCCTTCTGGAACTGAGGATAGCCCTTATAGCCGAGGTTCATAGCGAATCTTACAACTGTAGATTCGCTAACCCCAACTTCTTCACCTAATTTCTGAGCAGTAAGAAAAACCGCTTTATCATAGTTTTTCTCGATGTAATCAGAAAGAAGTTTCTGACCTTTACTTAATTTCTTGTAATTAGCATTGATTCTTGAAATAAGATCATTTGTATTATTCATTTACTATACCGGATATGACTTTGTAGCCGTATCTGCTTTCTTTAAATCTACTCCAGATTCCTGAGCTTCACGATATTCAAAGAAATCCTTTGCGACCTGTGGAAACAAAGCATAAGTAAGTGTATCCTCATCTTGCTTCTTCCATTTTGAAACAGCCTTTTCCATCTCTTTAAGCTGTGGTTCTAATAAGTCTGCAGGTCTGCAGGAAATTGCATTCTTCTTTTCATCGCCCAAGGCTTTGTCTACAACTTCAGGATTAAAAGTTTTCTCAGTTTTTCCATATTTACCAAGAAGCAAATCCTTAGTCTGATCTGTAACCACTTTATAACGTTCACCCATTAATACGTTGAGTACAGCCTGGGTTCCGACAATCTGTGAAGAAGGAGTAACAAGAGGTGGTTCTCCTAGATCTTTTCTAACTCTAGGTACTTCCTCTAATACTTCCTGGAGTTTGTCCTCTTTACCCTGTTCTTTCAACTGTCCAATTAGATTAGATAGCATACCACCTGGAACCTGATAAAGCAATGTCTTAATGTTTACTCCCAATACTTTTGTAGAAAGTCTACCGCTGTCGATATACTTCTGTCTAATAGGCTGGAAGTATTCACTAACCTCAGAAAGTAATTTCTGATCTAAGCCTGTATCATATGAAGTTCCTTTGAATGCCTCGACCATTACCTCAGTGGCTGGCTGAGATGTTCCAAGAGCAAAAGGTGATATAGCGGTATCTATTATATCACATCCTGCTTCTACAGCCTTCATACATGTCATAGAAGCTACACCGGAAGTGTAATGGTTGTGTAATTCAATTGGTAAATCAGTTGCACTCTTCAATGCACGAATTAATTTGTCAGCACTACTTGGTACTAACAAACCAGACATATCCTTAATACAAATAGAATCGGCTCCCATTTCCTCAATAGCCTTAGCCTTCTTCATCCAATAATCAAGTGTATATGCTTCACCTAATGTATATGAAAGGGCAACCTGTGCGTGACCACCTTCTTTTTTCGCAGCCTTAACAGCTGTCTCTAGGTTTCTTAAATCGTTCAAGCAATCGAAGATTCTTATTATATCGATACCATTTGCAATAGATTTCTGAACGAAATATTCTACTACATCATCTGAATATGGTTTATATCCTAAAATATTCTGGCCTCGAAAAAGCATCTGAAGCTTAGTATTTTTAAAGCCATCTCTAAGTTTTCTAAGTCTTTCCCAAGGATCTTCATGCAAGAAACGAAGACATGCATCGAAAGTTGCTCCGCCCCAGCATTCTACAGCATTGTACCCTATCTTGTCCATAGTAGGGATGATAGGCAGCATCTCATCTGTTGTCATACGCGTTGCAATAAGTGACTGGTGAGCATCACGTAAAACTGTTTCTGTTATTTTTAGTTTTTTAGTATTTTTTTCCTCAGCCATTATATTCTCCTTCAATTAAACCCCAAATATAGCCATAAATACACCGGCAGCTACTGCAGTTCCAATTACACCTGCAACATTAGGTCCCATAGCATGCATCAAAAGGAAGTTTGTAGGGTCTGCCTCAGCTCCAACCTTCTGTGATACTCTCGCACTCATAGGCACAGCTGATACTCCAGCCGAACCGATAAGAGGATTGATCTTTCCATGTGTGATTTTGCAAAGGAGTTTACCAAACATAATTCCAGCAAATGTGCTGACTCCAAAAGCAACTAAACCAAGGAAAATGATTTCTATAGTTCCAATATTCAGGAAGTTTTCTGCACTAGTAGATGCTCCAACTGATGTACCGAGGAGAATAACTACGATATACATAAGAGCATTGCTAGCTGTCTCTGTAAGCTGTCTAACTACGCCAGATTCTTTAAATAGATTTCCAAGCATAAGCATACCAACAAGTGGAGCTGTTGTCGGAAGTATCATACATACCACAATTGTTACAATTATAGGGAAAAGAATCTTCTCTAATTTTGAAACATGACGAAGCTGACTCATATGAATGCAGCGTTCTTCTTTTGTGGTAAAAAGTCTCATAATCGGAGGCTGAATCATAGGAACAAGTGACATATAGGAATATGCCGCTACTGCTATAGGTCCCATAAGCTGGGTCTGCCCCAGTTTTCCAGCGAGGAAAATTGATGTAGGTCCGTCAGCTCCACCTATGATTGAAATTGCGGCAGCAGCCTGATCATTAAAGCCAAACATGATAGCAAGTAAGTAAGCAGTGAATATACCAAACTGTGCAGCAGCACCCATCAAAAATGAAATCGGGTTTGCAATAAGTGGACTGAAATCAGTCATAGCTCCTACGCCCATAAAAATAAGAGAAGGAAGTATAGACCACTCATCCAAAATGTAAAAATAGTGTAATAATCCGCCTACACCATTCTGTGTTTCCTGAGGAGATGCCATAATATCCGGAAAGATATTTACTAAAAGCATACCGAAAGCGATAGGAACTAAAAGAAGAGGTTCATATTCCTTACGGATGGCAAAATACAGGAGAACACAAGCGACTAAAATCATAATATAGTTTCCTACAGTTAGATTAAAGAACGCTGTCTGATGTATCAGATTGCCGAATGTATCAACAAAATAACTCATCGAATCCCTCCAAAATTAATCTAAAGTAAGAAGAACGCTTCCTGTCTCAACCTGCTGTCCTTCGTTTACCTCTACAGATGCAACCACACCATCGCAAGGTGCTGTGATAGGTGTTTCCATCTTCATAATTTCAAGGATAAGAAGTGTCTGACCTTTCTTTACTTCAGCTCCAGGATTTACATTAACCTTAAATACCTTTCCAGTAGCTTCAGTCTTTATTTCTTTTGAACCCTTCTTTGAAGAAGTCTTCTTTACCTTCTTCACCGGAGTCTTAACACTTGAAGTACTTGATGTACTCTCCCCTTTTTCTTCAACAGTAACATCATAAACATTTCCATTTACTGTAATTGTATAATTCTTCATAATATTTCCTCCAAGAACGGATTATCTCCTCTTTATATGTCTAACTACAAAATCATCTGTTGTCATTTCGCCTGCAGCACAAATAGCTGCAGTAATAACTGCAACAAGTTCTAAATCAGAACTCAAATCTAAATCTGCCTCTTTATCTTCAGCTGAAATTAGTTCTTCTAAATTTACCTTGGCTTTCTTTTTTTCCTCTAAATAAGGGAAAATATTGAATGCATAAATAATCAAAGAGATTAGAATCAAAACACAAAAAACTGTAAGCATTCCAGTAATAACATTTAGGCCAGCCTTTTTAAAGATCTCACCCTTTGTATAAATCGGATTTACATTCATTCCTGTAAGTTTCATGCTATCGCCGATTATTGTATATACGAATACAAAATCAGCATTTCTCTTATCAAATTTTTCATTCAAAGTAAATGTAACTGTCTTTCCAGCCTTTGTAACTGAAAAATCTCCAAATCCTTCGAAATCACCAAGTTCATTATTCACTTCGCTATAAGACTTCATGAGAGACGAATACAATGTTGCATTTTCTTTATCTACATCCGTCTTTGCCTCTTTTGCCTGTTCGTCGAACTTATCCTTTATGGTCAGTAAATCCTCATCTTTCATTGAGTTAATTGCCAAGCCAAGTTTCTGCATGTTTTCTTTAACTTCAAGGCGGTTCTGACCATATATTTCTTTTTGTTTGTTTAGATCACTGCCACAGGAAGTTAAGGAAAAAATAAAGAACAAAGAAAGGCAAAGCGCTAATAATCTTTTCTTCATTAACTGCCCTTTCTACTTTGAACTATGCTTCTTTATGTCTGCTTTTTCCCTTTTTGTATAAAGCATTTCAAAACCAGCAATTAAATACTTTCTAGCATCAATAGGATTAATAATTCTATCAATAACTCCACGTCTTGCCGCATTTTCAACGCCCTGACAATTTTCATGGAATTTTCTACTTACGTTTTCTCTTTCCTCTTCATCTTCGTCCGGACATATAATAAGAGCTGCCTTATCACTATCTATAATTCCCATATCAGAATTATTAAATGCATATGTTAAATCACAGCCCAAAGCCTTTGAATTCATAAGGATTGAAGCCGAACCATATGCATTCTTTGTAACAAGACTAATCTTTGGAATATCTGATTCAGATAATACTGAAACAAAAGTTGAAAGCTCAAATGGTAAATTCTTTTCAGCATAAAGACTTCTTTCATAGCCCTTTACATTGCAAAGTGAAAGAAGAGGAATATCAAACGCATCTAAGAATCGAATAAACATAGACGCCTTCTTAACTCCACACGCTGTGAGTTCTTCTGAATTATTCGCAATGACCCCAACAGTTGTATTACCAAGACTCATAAGGCCAGTAATCATAGAACTTCCAAAATTCTTTCTTACTTCAAAGAATGAATTGTCATCTGCTATTTCATTCAACATAAGAATTGGATCATCAAGCTTAGATTCAATATCAGAAGCACGATTTAAATCATCTTCGGATTCTGAAATTCTATAACCTTCATCACATGTTCCAGGAAGTAGAGAAATAAGTTCTCTTACCTTTGAAAACATCTCATCCTCGTCTTCTAAAACATCATAAATACCTGTTCCCTCAGACTGAAAATCCGATGATGAACTATCCATTAAATCGATATTATTTCCTTTAATTGCATCAGGAGAATTTAAATAAGAATGTGCATCCTTTGTCATAAATGAAAAATCTGAAAGGCTTGATAGAATACTGATTCCACCACCGCATTCACCAACAACACAGGAAATTTCAGGTACGACACCTGAAGCTTTAGCACATGAAGAATAAATAGATCCAAGTGCAGATAATGAATCAAAAGATTCCTGTAATCTGACACCCTTACTATCTATGATAGAAATGACAGGAGCACCCATCTTCACTGCCATATCGTAGATATATTTTACTTTTTTGGCATGCATCTCACCGATTGTTCCACCTAAAACTGTCTCATCCTGGCTATAAATAAAAACCAGATTTCCATCGATAAGACCATGACCAATAATAACACCGTCAGAAGGAGCTTCTGTCGGATTCAAATTGAAATCCGTAGAGCGAGCTGTAACTAGTGACATTAATTCGACAAAACTATTCTCGTCAACTAGAGACTCAATTCTCCTCATGGCGGGAGTACTTTTAACATTACTCATCTAATCTTCCCTCCATTAAATATAATTTACACCCTGTGTAATATTTTATGGCAAAGCATAAGCATTTTCAACAGACAGCGTTATACTTTTGTCAAAAAAATCCAAATAAAAAAGACCGATTTTATCAAGTAAAATCAGTCTTTTCAAAATCAATTATATTTCAATCAAAAACGGTTTTTAAATCTCTTCATCCTCTTTTGTCATAAGAGTTTCAGTCGCCTCTTCCTCGGCCTGAATCTTCCATTCTTCAATTTCAACTGGATCTAGTTTTGGTAAATCTTCCATACTCTGAAGCCCAAATGAACGAAGGAACTCTTCTGTAGTACCGAAAAGCATAGGTCGACCTGGAGCATCCAATCTACCCAGCTCCTGAACGAGATTATAAGTAACCAATTTATTTACAGCATGATCAGATGACACTCCTCGAATCTTCTCAATCTCTGCCTTTGTGACAGGCTGCTTGTAAGCGATGATTGAAAGTGTCTCGAGAAGGACCTCTGTAAGTTCATGCTTCTTTGGCTGCTTTGCAAGTTTAATAAGATATTCATAAATATCCTTAGAAGAACTCATCTGGTAATTTCCTTCAATCTTCTGAATTCGAATACCGCGATCCATTTCTTCATAATCTTTTGCAAGCTCATCGATTAGAGAGATAACTTCATCATTAGGAATACTGAGCGCTTTTCCTATTCTTTCAGCGCTTATGCTTTCTCCTACGGAAAAAAGTATACCCTCTACTATAGATTTCTGTTTCTTTCTATCCATGTATTACACACTCACCTTGTCTTCACGAAGAGTAATATTAATATCGTCAAATATTTTTTCCTGAGAAACAGTAATTACACCTGTTTTCATAAGTTCCAAAATACTTAAAAAAGTAACTATGACATCTAGTTTTGTAGACTTTGAAGTCAGCATAGATCTAAAAGAACATTTTTTGTGTGAAAGGACATATCCCTTCACATCGGACATTCTCTGTTCGAGAGAAATCTCCTCTTTTGGAATATCACCGAATCTGGCACGAATCGGATCCTTTCTGTCCTCTTTTCTACGAAGAACACTTTCAAAAATATCACCTAATTTTTGTAAAGTGATATCTGACATAAGTTCTTTTGTATCTACTGGCTCTTCATAATCAAGTACTTCTTTTGGAATTGTTGGATTTCTAAAATAGAGATTCTCAGCGTTCTGATGCATATCGTAAAGTTCACTTGAAAGTGTTCTTACCATACGATATTCAACCAACTGCTGTACCAATTCCTCTCGAGGATCTATCTCTTCTCCATTTTCATCCTCTTCTCTAGGAAGAAGCATCTTGGATTTGATATTTAAAAGAGTCGAAGCCATAACCAAAAATTCCGAAGCAATTTCCAGGTTATACTTCTCCATCTCAGACAGATACTCCATGTACTGATCAGTAATCTGAGCAATAGGAATGTCATAAATATTAATTTTGTTTTTGTCTATTAAATGCAAAAGAAGGTCCAGCGGACCTTCAAATGCATCAAGATGAACTTTAAGTTCCATAAATTTACTTATTTTACATCCTTAATTGAAAATGAAATACGTCCCATCTTATCTTTGCCAAGGCAAACAACCTTAACAACATCACCAAGAGTAAGAACATCTTCAACATGTTCGATTCTCTCGTTTGCAATTTTTGAAATGTGAACCATTCCCTCTTTGCCAGGAGCAAATTCAAGGAATGCACCGAATTCTTTGATATTTACAACAGTACCTGTAAGAATCTGTCCTTCAAAGAAATCTGTAGTGATGATTTCAATCATCTTAAGAGCATCATCGATACCCTTCTGATCTGTACCGCATACATCTACACGGCCATCATCTGTAATATCAATCTTAACGCCTGTACGAGCGATAATTTCATTGATTGTCTTTCCTCTCTGACCAACTACATCACCGATCTTCTGAGGATCAATCTTTGTAGATACAATCTTAGGTGCATATTTAGAAAGTTCTTTTCTAGGCTCTGCAATTGCCTTTGACATACAAGTATCCATGATGAAGAAACGAGCTTCTCTAGTTCTTCTAATAGCCTCTTCAACGATTGGCTTTGTAAGACCATGAATCTTGATATCCATCTGGATAGCTGTGATTCCTTCTTTAGTACCTGTTACCTTGAAGTCCATATCACCGAAGAAATCTTCGATACCCTGGATATCTGTAAGTACAACATAATCATCATCGCTATCTCCAGTTACAAGACCACAAGAAATACCTGCAACCATATCCTTAAGAGGAACACCTGCAGCCATAAGTGACATACATGATGCACAAGTAGAAGCCATTGATGTAGATCCGTTTGATTCGAATGTCTCGGATACGGCACGGATTGCATATGGGAAATCTTCTGCTGATGGAAGTACTGGGATAAGCGCTCTCTCAGCCAAAGCTCCGTGTCCGATTTCTCTACGTCCCGGTCCTCTAGAAGGTTTTGTCTCACCTACTGAGTATGAAGGGAAGTTATACTGGTGAAGATATCTCTTCTCAGTGATATTAGGATCAAGTCCATCAACCTTCTGTACTTCAGAAAGTGGTGCAAGTGTTACTACATCACAAATCTGAGTCTGTCCACGAGTGAACATAGCTGAACCATGAACTCTAGGAATCAAATCTACTTCAGCAGAAAGCGGTCTAATCTGATCGATTGCTCTTCCATCTGGACGCTTATGATCCTTTAGAATCATCTTTCTAACTGTCTTCTTCTGATACTGATAAATTGCATCAGGAATGAATGGAAGCCATTCTTCCTTATCTGCAAATGCTTCTTCAAGTTTAGCTGTGATTTCTCTTATGTTTTCATCACGCTTCATCTTATCATCTGTGAAAACTGCCTCTTCCATATACTCTGGAGTAACAATTTCCTTCATAGCGCTGATCATTTCAGCTGGTACTTCATAATGCTCATAATCATGCTTTTCTTTACCAACTTCTGCAATAATCTCATCAAAGAATTTAATAATTGTCTGGTTTAAATCATGAGCCTTGTAAATTGCCTCAAGCATCTTATCTTCAGGGATTACATTAGCTCCTGCCTCAATCATAATAACCTTTTCACGTGTTGAAGCAACAGTAAGTTCGAGGTCACCCTCGTCCCATTCCTTCTGTGAAGGGTTCATAATAAATTCACCATCGATCATACCAACCTGTGTCATAGCACATGGACCATCGAATGGGATATCTGAAATGCAAGTAGCGATTGCTGTACCAAGCATAGCAACAAGCTCAGGACGGCACTCTGGGTCTACTGACATTACTAAGTTGTTAAGAGTTACATCGTTTCTATAATCCTTTGGGAACAAAGGTCTCATAGGTCTATCGATTACACGTGATGTAAGAACGGCATTATCAGAAGCCTTTCCTTCTCTCTTCTTGAATCCACCAGGAATCTTTCCTACTGAATAGAACTTTTCCTCAAAATCAACTGAGAGTGGGAAGAAATCAACTCCTTCTCTTGGCTTATCTGAGGCTGTTGCAGTACATAACTCTGTAGTCTCACCGTATTTAATAAATACAGCACCATTAGCCTGTTTAGCCACTTTGCCGACCTCAACGGATAGTTTTCTACCGCAGAGATCCATTTCGAATGTCTTTACCATCACTTCGTCTCCTAACGTCAAAAAAAATTATTCAAACTAAAATTAGAGCGAAATATGAAAACATATTCCGCTCCAAATAAAATTACTTTCTAAGTCCAAGTCTCTCGATCAATGAACGATATCTTTCAATATCAACAGACTTAAGATATCCAAGAAGGCTTCTTCTCTTACCTACCATCTTAAGAAGTCCTCTTCTTGAGTGGTGATCCTTAGGGTTAGCCTTAAGGTGCTCTGTAAGCTCCTTGATTCTCTCTGTAAGAACTGCTACCTGTACTTCTGGTGAACCAGTATCTCCAGCTGTACGAGCGTACTCATTGATGATTGCTGTTTTTCTCTCTTTAGAAATCATTTTGTTATCCTCCAAAAAACTTTTATAAAGCCTGAATCAGGCAACAGGTCGGATATTCCAGTTGCTTAACACAGGTACACAACATTTAGAATAGTACCACAAACTATATAAATTGTAAAGTTAACTTATTTATACTGACTGGCATTGCTAGAATCTACAGGTTTAAACGGAACCCAGATATATTTGCCATCATCTGTAGCATATTTTACATCTTTAATGGACTTTCCTTTGCCTAGTAATGAAGCACATTTAACAGCCATCTCAGCCTGTGTTTCAGCATCCTGCAAAACAGTGAAAGACATGTCGCCATCAACAATTGACTGGCATCCTTCTTTAGATGCATCTACACCACATACCGGAATCTTTTTAGGATCCAAACCATTTTCCTTTAAAGCCTCTACAGCTCCTATAGCCATAGTATCATTATTACAAAAGATTGCATCTACACTCTGCTTTGTTTTCATGAAAGTATTAAATTTTGCCTTAGCTTCTTCGCTAGTCCAATTAGCATAGTCCATAAAAACATAATTTACTGAAACATTCTTCTGTCTAAAGAATTTTTTTACAGCAGACGTACGACCAATTGTTCCTGAATGGCCTTTTTCCCCTTCAAAAATAATTGCATTGAAAGAAGAAGGATTATTAAGTTTCTTGTAAACATAATCAGCCTGATATTTACCAGCATCCTGTTCTTTAGAACCGACATAAATATATTCAGAATCAGATAAATGTTCATCATTTGGCTGTGTATTTACGTAAATAATAGGTAAACCATTTGAAGCAACATTCATCTGAAGAGCTGTTTCTGCATCAGAAAGTCTAAGAATAATAGCCTTATAACCTTCACTCTTTGCTTTTCTGACTTCCTTTGCCTGTTTGTCTACATCATCACCGGTATTAACCATAGTCAGGTTTACGCCCTGACTGCTTGCCTGCTCTTTGATATTATCTGAAAGATTCTTTCTAAAAGCATCTTTCGTATCTGTCATAATAAGTTTTACTTTTACACCGTCCGCAGAATTTCCTTGATTACTGCCACAAGATGTCAAAGTAGATACAAAAACAAATGAAACCACTGCTAAACTAAGTAGCTTTTTAAAAATTCTAGAATTCATATCGCAGCCTTCCTTAAATCTTAAATCTATGAACATAATCTGTAAGTGTTTCAGATGTATTCGCCAACTCATGTGAGTTATCAGCTACATCCTGGCTGCTCTGAGTGATATTTTCAGCCTGCTCTACCATATTATTTGATGTAGCAAGAATTTCTTCGGCTGAAGCTGCCTGCTCTTCAGAAATAGCCGCAACATTGGTTGCTACCTCATCTACCTTTTCAACATTTTTAACCATCTTCTCCATACTTGAATGAGATTCCTGGATGTTGTTATATATCTGGTCAAAAGTAGAAACAGCTACTTCAATAAGTTTACCGTTTTCTTCAATACTCTTTGCAGACACATCAGCTTCATTGACTGCATTTTCAATAAGCCTATGTACCTGAGCGATAAGGTCAGAAATATTCTTAGCATTTGAAGCTGAGGTATTAGCAAGATTTCCAATCTCAGACGCAACTACAGCAAAACCTCTACCGGCTTCTCCAGCTCGAGCTGCTTCAATAGATGCATTTAGAGAAAGCAAGTTTGTCTCTTCAGCAATTTCATGGATCAAGCTTACAATATTTGTAATTTCTTCTGAGGCTTTTCCAACGTCATTAATTGAATTAACAAGATTTGAATTAGCCTTCTGTATCTCATCCATAGCTATACTAAGATGACGCATATCTTCAATTCCTTTTTTAGAAATCAAAACCGTCTCTTTCATACTAGCATCAGCTTTTTCACTATTATCTCTAGTATCTGTAACAATCTGCGCCAAAGTTGTTGCATCAGATGCAATTTCATTTACGGCTTCAGCAAGCTGGTCTACTGTTTCATTAAGCTGTTTCATAGCTTCGCCCTGAGCCTTGGATGCATTAAACATAGAACGTGAAACTGAATCAGAATTATCAGATTCCTCTCTAAGTTTCATAGACTCAGAATTTATAGAATGAATCATGTCACGCATAGAATCAACGAATTCATGAATTCGTCCTCCCATGTCTCCAATCTCATCATTACTATCAATATCTACATCGATAGTAAAATCGCCATCAGACATAGACTTAATATGTTTTGTGATTACAGAAATAGGGGCAACTACCCTATTAACTACCAAAACAACTAATACAATAATAATTAAAACTGATACAATGCCAAGTAAAATCAAAATTCTAGCAAGGTTTGTAACTGGAGCCAGAATAACTGACTGTTTTACATACGAAACCAAAACTAAATCTGTACCAGAAATTTCTCTGAAGGAAACAATATATGATGCAATATTCTGTGTAGAAAGATTCCCTTTATTCAGAGCCTTAGCAATTCCACTATAAAGCTTATTAGAATCACTTTCACTAATCTGTTTTGAAAGTCGTGAAGTATCACGATCTGCGATAATTTTATTAGAATCAGAAATATCTATTAAAGTAGAACTTGCATGATCCATTTTAACGCCAGAATTTACAATTACAGAAATTTTATCAATTGAAACATCTGCACCAATTACTTTAACTACATCAGAACCATCATTTAAGATTCCTGTAGCTGATATAACAGGTTTACCATCAACAGCCTTATAGACAGGTCCAAATGCCATTTCCACTCTTGTGAGTCCCTGCTTATACCACTCTCTTGTAGTTGGATCAAATGACTTTGATTTCAATTGAGACGCTTCCATATATGAGCCATCAGAACCACCAATATAAAGTCCATCAGGTGCATTCTTATTGAATTTATAGTTAGCATCTAAAGTCCTCTGTATAATTTCCTGTTCCTTTGGACCATTTTCAATTGTATTTTTCACCGAAGAAAAATACGTAAGCAAATCATTCATCCATGACTCAATATTGTCACTCTGATTTGTAATAGATGACTCCAATTGTGAAGTCGCCATTTTTGTTAGTTCTTTTTTCGAAAGTTCAGTAGATACACCGACCAAAATTGCAATCATCAAAACCACAATTGGTACGATATAAGTCAAAAGTTTTGTCCTAATCTTTCTAGTCTTCTTTTTTTCCTTTTGCATGTTACACTCCTGCAAATTGCTTAATTACGGTAATACTCTAGTTGCCTTTACGAAACGTCCTGGATAATTCAACCCTGTAACCTTGCATCCAGCTCCGGGATTCAATTCTGATATAACCATTCCATTTCCTATATATATTGCCACGTGAGATACTCTTCCATAACCATAGAATACTAAATCACCCGGTAATAATTCTGATGTAGAAACTCTAGTTCCTATATTGGACTGAGCAGCTGATGAATGTGGTAGATAAACTCCATACTGAGCATAAATCCTCATAACAAAACCAGAACAGTCAGCTCCACTAGTCAAAGATGTTCCGCCCCAAATATATCTGAGCCCTTTATAATTCAGTGCATTGGAAACGACACTAGACCTTACATCACTAACTCCACGGCCATAGTATGCCTCTGTCTGATTCAGTGATGTCTCAAGTGAAGAATTAGATACCAAAAATTCTTTTGCTCGATTTTCAGCATCCTGACCTACAAGTAGATATTCTTTCTTTACAAAACCGGAAACTTCTCCAGAAGTAATCTGATACCAATCATCTACACAACCTACAATTTCGCAGGCACAACCATCTGGAAGTTTTCCTACTCTTTTAGAATTAGAAGAAGCGCTCTCTCTTACATTTACATTTCCACCAGGAATAGCCATTCCCAAATGTTTAAATCCATACTGGCTTCCAGCCTCAGGGACGCCTTCAATAGGAGCACTAGAAACAGAATGATTGTCTGTTGAAATAACACCCTTATTCTTATTAAACAACATTTTAGATACGCCAGCCGTTTTTGAACCATGTTTTAAATTCAAATAAGATGACACACCTGATGTAGGAATCTCAAACTTATCATGCGCACTTAATGATGTCTTTGTACATAAAGTTACGGATACGATCAGGAAAAAAGTAAAACCGATCCCAAGAATACTTTTCTTCACTTTCTTATACCTTCCTCTTTATTAGTAATGATTTATCTATTAAACATTTAACTACAATCCAAAATAAGAAATAGCATATGCTTTGTCACTTTCAATCTGTCTCTTTAACTCCTCTAAAGAATTGAAAGTTTTCTCTGGTCTTACAAATTCTAAAAACCTGACAGTAGCCTCTTCTCCATACAAATCTCCATTGAAATTCAAAAGGTTTGTTTCTACTGAAACATGACCATCATCTTCAATAGTTGGTCTAATTCCAATATTTGTAATACCAAAATAAGTTTTATCCAAAATATCTACTTCTGTTAGATAAACTCCATTCTTTGCAAGAAGTTTATCGCTAGGAGGAAGTAGATTAATAGTCGGAATTCCAATCTTAGAACCAATTTTCTTTCCATGTGAAATTTTTCCACGGACAAAATATGGATAGCCTAGAAGTTCATTAGCCATTTTCACATTTCCATCTATAATTTCACTGCGAATCAAAGAAGAACTGATTTCTATATTTTTGTCTTTTATCTTTTCAATAACCTCTAACTTGAAATTATACTTCAAAGAAAGTTCTTTTAAAACATAAATATCGCCTAATCCCTTATAGCCAAATCTAAAATCAGATCCAACGCAAAGATATTCCATATGATATCTTTCTTTTAAAATCCTAATGAAATCTTCAGCTTCTGTTTTAATAAAGCGATCATCAAATTTACAAATCAAACAATAATCGATATCTTCGTTTTCTAAAATCGACATTCTTTCTTCGAAGCTAAGTAGATTTCTCTTATCCTCAGCACTATCAAGCGTAATTCGTGGTGAAACATCAAAGGTGAGTACCATTTTTTCCAAAGAAGTTTTCTTTAAAAGTGAAATAAGCTTCTCATGGCCTAAATGGAAACCATCAAATTTCCCAATTGTAATAGCTGTAGGTTCTTCTATTTTATTTTCAAAAAAATCATTAATTATCTTCATAACCAAACATCTTTAAAACCACATAACCATCTTCATCTTTTTTATAAAGAGAAACGAATTTCCCTGAAGATGAATATACCCTATATATATCAGATTCTACAATCTCTGATGAAAAATTGCTGTCATAAAGTCTATTACCGTTTTTAAGATAACACTCACTTTCTCTTTTCATAACCAATTTCGGATATACATAAAAAATAGAGTCCAAATCCATAATGCAATCAGATAATTGTTCTTCAGTCATATTTCTAAGTTCGTCTAAAGTATGAGCATTTAAAACTGAAAAATTTTCAGTCTTAGTTCTTCGTAGATAGCTCATAGTTCCTAGAGTTCCTAGTTTCTCCCCTATATCTTTACAAAGAGTTCTGATATATGTTCCTTTAGAACAATCCACAAGAAAACGAACTTTGTTTTCCTCTATCGAAAGAATATTTAAATCAAAGATTTCTATATGTGTAGGCTTTCTCTCAATCACTTCGCCTTTTCTTGCGAGATCATAAAGTTTCTGTCCGTTAACTTTTTTAGCAGAATACATAGGTGGAATCTGATCGAATTCACCGATAAAAGAAGGAAATACTTTTTCTATCTCCTTACTACTAACACAAACATCTCTTTTCTCTATGATTTCGCCTGTGATATCTTCTGTATCAGTCGATATTCCAAGAGTCAATTCAGCTTCGTACTGTTTATTGGACTCGGGCATAACTGAAACAGCCTTCGTTCCACGTTCCACGCAGATTAGAAGTAAACCTGTCGCCATCGGATCCAAAGTTCCTGTATGACCAATTTTCTTCGTATGTAGAATCTTTCGAAGAGCAGAGACTACAGCAAATGAAGTCATTCCCTCTTCTTTATCTATTAAAATATAACCACTTTTCATATAAATCCCAAAAAAGGACACGGTTTTATCCGTGTCCATATAATATCTATTTTAAGAAAGAGCTTCTTTAATATCACCAAGAATCTCTTCTTTAAATTTTGCTTCATTGTGTCCATACAATAGGCCTGCAGCCTTTGCATGTCCGCCACCACGGTATCTCTGAGCAATCTCGGCTACATTGATATCATTTGTAGCTCTAAGAGAAACCTTCATCTGATTATCAATAGTATCATAAGCAAATATAGCGACCTCAACTCCTCTAGTTGAACGTAGAGAAGCAACAATACCCTCTAAATGCTTAGGTTCGACATTGTATTCTTTCATTTCATGTCTAGTGATATGACAATAAATCACCTTGCCATCGAGATGAAGTTCAGCTTTGCAAAGCGCATAACCTAAAATTCTATTCTGGTCAAAAGTCTTCTCATAGAAAACATGATCCACAATATAAGGATAATCAATTCCTTTATCCATAAGTACACCGGCTACATGCATTGTATGAGATGATGTAGATGAATACTGGAAAACACCTGTATCTGTAATCAAACCACAATAAAGGCATTCAGCAATTTCTTTTGTAATAAAGTCTGGATTCATTCTATCATAGACCATTTCACAAGCACTGCTTTTTTCCGGCTCAACATCAGAAATATCGGCAAAAGCATCATTGCTAAGATGATGATCAATGCAGAATGTTTCCTTTGCTTCTTTAAAATATTTTCCCGCTGGACCTAATCTATCTATATCACCGCAATCGACAGCAATAAAGAGATCGAATGGCTCCTGAAAACTTCCAGGTTCTTCGATTTTGTCGCTGTTTTTAAGGAAGGAAAAAATAGTAGGAATCGTCTGTAAAAACACATGAACCTCACTATCTGTATTATCTTTAAGATAATTATATATGGATAGCGCGCTTCCTATGCTATCGCCGTCGGGACGAACATGTCCAGCGATACCAATTCTTTTCTTTCCTTTGCAAACATCCAAAATTGCAGCCATATGATCTCTCCTGATTTAAATACTATATTTATTAATCGTCTTCTCTCTCATCTTTCTTAGAGACTTCATCAATCATCTTAGACATCATAACGCCATACTCAATAGAATCGTCTTCTAAGAAAGTAAGCTCTGGTGTATTTCTAAGATTTACAGTACGAGCAAGCGCACCTCTAATGAATTTCTTAGAAGAGTTCAAACCTTCCATAGTATCCTGTCTTGCTTTTCTATCACCCAAAACGGAGATATAAACCTTACAAGTCTTAAGATCCGGCGCTACTTCAACGGAAGTAACGCTAGTCATCATATTGATTCTTGGATCTTTTACATCATTTCTGATGATATTTGAAAGTTCTCTACGAACCTCTTCATTTATACGAATATTTTTAATACTATTCTTTCTCAAAAATCTGCTCCTTATCTTGGAACTTCAACCATGATGTATGTTTCAATAGTATCAGCTTCCTGAATGTCGTTGAATCCATCAAGAACTACACCACACTCAAAGCCTTCCTTAACTTCTTTTACATCGTCTTTCATTCTCTTAAGTGATGAAAGCTCATCATCATAGATTACATTGCCTTCTCTTGAAAGTCTGATTCTACATCCTCTCTGGAAGATACCGTCATTTACGATACATCCGGCAATAACACCAACCTTAGATGACTTAAATGTAGCTCTAACCTCACCATGTCCGATGACTTTTTCTTCATAGATTGGTTCAAGCATACCCTTCATAGCACGTTCTACATCTTCGATAGCATTGTAGATTACGTTATAAAGGTGAATATCTACGCCTTCATGCTCTGCTGTAGATTTAGCAATTGCATCAGGACGAACATTAAATCCGATTATGATTGCATTAGAAGCTGAAGCCAAAACAACATCTGACTCATTGATGCTACCAACACCACCATGGATAACTTTAACAACAACTTCCTCATTTGAAAGTTTCTCAAGAGACTGCTTTACAGCTTCTACTGAACCCTGTACATCAGCCTTAACGATAAGGTCAAGTTCCTTAACATCACCAGACTGTACCTGAGAGAATAGATTCTCGAGAGACATTCTACTACGTGATTCTTCAACAAGCTTGCTCTTCTGTTCATCGACAAATGCCTGAGCAAATGAACGAGCTTCTCTCTCAGAATCCTGAGCAACGAAGATTTCTCCTGAGTTAGGAACTTCATTAAGACCCTGAATCTCAACAGGTGTTGAAGGACCAGCAACCTTAACTCTCTTTCCATTTTCATCAGTCATAGCTCTAACTTTACCGTATGAGCTTCCGGCTGAAATAGGATCACCTACGTGAAGTGTACCCTTCTGAACAAGAACTGTAGCAACTACACCCTTACCTCTATCAAGCTGAGACTCGATAACAAGTCCTCTAGCATTTCTCTTAGGGTTAGCCTTGAGTTCAAGTACGTCAGCTGTAAGTAGAATCATATCCAATAGATCATCGATTCCTTCACCTGTCTTAGCTGATACAGGTACAAATTCTGTTGATCCACCCCAATCTGAAGGGATGAGTTCATACTCAGAAAGTTCCTGTTTAACTCTATCGATATTTGCGTTTGGCTTATCAATCTTGTTTACAGCTACGATGATTTCAACACCAGCAGCCTTAGCATGGTTGATTGACTCTACAGTCTGTGGCATAACACCATCATCAGCAGCTACAACAAGGATAGCGATATCTGTTGATGAAGCACCTCTCATACGCATTGCTGTGAAGGCTTCATGTCCTGGTGTATCAAGGAATGTAATCTTACGTCCTTCTACATTAACGACATAAGCACCGATATGCTGAGTGATACCACCAGCCTCACGGTCAGTAACCTTTGTATTTCTGATGCAGTCAAGAAGTGATGTCTTACCATGATCTACGTGACCCATTACAGATACAACAGGTGGACGACTTACAAGTGTCTTCTCATCATCCTCTTCCTCTTTAAGCATCTCTTTGATTACGTCAACCTTTTCTTCATGCTCACAAAGAATATCGTACTCAAGAGCAATCTCTTCTGCCTTCTCATAAGGAATATCTGTATTAATTGTAAGCATAACTGCTTTAGCAAACATATCCTTGATGATCTGAGATGGCTGCATCTTCATTCTATCAGCGAGATCTCTTACTGTAATATGATCAGGAACCTTGATTGATTTGATTTCTTCTTCCTTAGGTTTCTGTTCCGGCTGCTTATGCTTCTTCTTTCCGCCGTTCTTCTCAAGATTGATATAATGATCGTTCTCGTTGTTTCTATAATCATTTCTATTCTTACGATTCTTCTTGTCATGAGGGTTCTGACGTCTAGAATCTTTCTTTCCTGAAGGAACATTTTCATTTGAGATAGCATTATTCTCAAACTTATTACGCTTATCCTTCTTAGGATTTCTTTCCTGATTATTTTTATTATCTTTATTTCTATCCTGTGAACGCTTGTCAGAATGTTTATTAGAATTCTTTGCGTTTTTGTCGCTTGAACGCATTTCCTTCTCGTTATTATTTGACTTCTTCTGAGTCTTTACTTCAGCCTGCTCTTTTGCGGCCTGGTTCTGTGCTTCTTTTTTCTCCATAGCTTTCTGTTCTGCAAGAGTTGGCTCACCTACACGTGTACCATCTTCTCTAATAGGACCATGTCCTCCTCTTGGTTTAATTCTAGGTCTATATGGATCCTGGAAATTAGATCCACCCTTATTCTCTCTACGAGCCTTTGGATTTTTCTTTCCATTTGACTGCTTAGAGTTTCTATCATGTGAATACTGTGCATTGAACACAGCAGAAATAGATGATTTCTTCTTCTTAGGCTTCTCTGGATTATCCGCTTTAGAATCAGAGTTTTCCTTTTCACCCTTGAACTTCTTCATAACGAGATCCTGTGCGCTCTCGTCGATATTACTCTGCGCCTTTACCTCGATACCTTTTTCACCTAAAAATGCGACAATATCTTTAGATGCGACATCGATCTGTTTTGCGAATGTGCTTACTCTGATTTTTGCCATATGTTACCCTCCGAATCTATAAGCTCTCAAGCTGACCAGCGACCAAGGCTGCCATATTTTCATCTGTGATTGCACAAACTTTACGACATTCTTTGCCAATAGCTCGGCTAATTTCGTCTACCGTTCCTATCTGTTCGCATCTGACGCAATAATACTTACACATATTTGTGATCTGTTTCTTTGCATTATCGGATGCTTCATTGGAAAAAAGCACCAACACAGCGCTTCCATCCTTTACGGACTCTTCGACCTGAAAAGTTCCGCTTTTTAATTTGCCTGCCTTCTGACACAGACCTAAATAAGAATATAATTTACTCATTATTTTCTAATTCATTCTTTAAATCACTAATAATCACTTCATCGGTAGAGAGCTTAAAATATCTTGTGAAAACATTTTTCTTAATAGCTTTCTTAAGACAAGTCAAATCTTTGCAAAGGTATCCACCTTTTGAAATTCCGTTTGCCTTCTGCTCTCTATCAATAATACATTTATCTTCTGAAATGCGAACAATGCGAACCAAATCTTTTTTATCAAAGATTTGGTTACATCCCAAGCATTTTCTACGTGGACTATTACTCATTATCCTCTGATACTTCCTCTGTCTCTGAAGAAAAATCTACATCATCAAAATATTCATCTTCTTCGTAGTACTCATCTTCCATACCAGGGAAATCACCTGATTCTCTAGCCTGAGTCTCTGACTTGATATCAATCTTATAGCCTGTAAGTTTAGCAGCAAGTCTTGCATTCTGACCTTCACGACCAATTGCAAGTGAAAGCTGATAATCAGGTACGATAACCTTTGCAGATTTATCCTCAGAATCAGCAACTACTGAGATAACCTTTGCAGGGCTAAGTGCATTCTCAATAAGTCTAGCTGGATTTTCATCCCAGTTGATGATATCGATTTTCTCATTGTGAAGCTCTTCTACAACTGCGTTTACACGAGTTCCATTCATACCAACGCAAGCTCCAACTGGATCTACATCCTCATCATTTGAGTATACAGCCATCTTAGTTCTCTTGCCAGCTTCTCTAGCAATAGATCTGATTTCTACAATACCATCTTTGATTTCTGAAACTTCCTGTTCAAAAAGTTTCTTTACAAGTTCAGGATGTGTTCTAGAAACATAAATCTTAGGTTCTTTCTTAGCTCTCTTTACATCTGTAATAAAGAACTTATATCTATCACCTGTCTTGTAGTTTTCTTCAGCAATCTGCTCTTTGTCAGCAAGAATAGCATCTGTATCACCTAGGTTAACTGAAAATGAATTCTTCATCTTTCTCTGGATAATACCTGAAACTACCTGATGCTGCTTTGCGATATATTCATCAAAAATTGCCTTATTTTCTTCTGTTGAAAGAGCATTGATAAGGTTATTTCTAGCAGCTGATGCAGCGATACGTCCGAAATCGAGAGATTCAACTTCTTCATAGTATGTATCACCAAGTGTAAGATGTCCATCTACATCCTGAGCCTTCTGAAGGCTGATTTCTGTTTCAGGGTCCTCTACAATATCAACTACAGTCTTTGCAGCTACAATGTGATATTCACATGTCTCTGGATCGATAGAAATTGTAATATTATCGATTTTCTTAAAAGCCTGCTTACATGCAATTGTAAGAGTCTCTCTGATCTTCTCGATGATAACTTCTCTTGGAATATTCTTCTCTTTCTCGAGTATTTCAAGTGCACTCATCATTTCAACATTTGCTGACATTTTTTCCCTCCTAATTAAAAGGCCTTACGAACCAATGAAAGATTCTTACGGTCAAATTTGATTTCTTCATCATCTATAAGTACAGTAACTGATTCTTTATCAAAACTAATCAATCTACCAACAAACTCTTTTGAAGAGTCGATAGCTTTATAAGTACGAAGTTCAATCTTCTCATTGAGATTTCTTTCGAAGTCTCTATCCTTTTTAAAAGGTCTATCACCAGATGAACATACTTCGAAGATATATGCTTCGCTAATATAATCCTCGCTATCTAGTATATCATTCATCGGTCTAGAAAGCTCAGTACAATCATTGATTGATACTCCACCCTTCTTGTCTATAAAAACTCGAAGATAATAATCATCAAGTTCTTTAACGAATTCGACATCGACGAGTTCAAGCTCAGTTCCTTCGAGCAATTTAAGAACATGCTCTTCGGTCTTTTTAATATAAGTATCTTTCTTTCCCATATAATCTCCTTTAAATAATAAAAAGAAAAGTACCGGATAACCGGTACTTCGTTGGGTTGGGCTATTCTATTTTTAAGTAGTTCGTAGGGGAATCGAACCCCTGTTTCCGCCGTGAGAGGGCGGCGTCTTAACCGCTTGACCAACGAACCATACTCATTGTTACTGCGAACTCTTTGCTCATCTCCGCCGCAACAATGAATACTATACAGGAAAGTAATCCGGAATGCAAGTGTTTTTTTAAATTTTTTTATTTTTTCAAAATTTAATATCAGCCGAAGCCACTCACACTGTAAAAAAGATACTCATAATCTAAATATTAATCATCATATCCATTAGGATTATTCTTCTGCCAGTTCCATGAATCACGACACATCTCAAGGATTCCGAATTCAGCTTCCCAGCCAAGTTCTTCTTTCGCCTTTGTAGCATCTGAATAGCAAGCTGCTACATCGCCTGCACGACGTGGTCCAATTTCGTATTTAATCTTAATATCATTAGCCTTCTCGAAATTCTTTACAATATCAAGAACACTATATCCTACACCTGTTCCAAGGTTGTAGATTGAAAGGCCTGTTCCCGGCTTTAATTTACTAAGAGCCTTTACATGTCCCTTTGCAAGGTCAACTACGTGGATATAGTCTCTAACACCTGTTCCATCTGGTGTGTCATAGTCATCACCGAAGATAGTCAAATGATCAAGTTTACCAACAGCAACCTGAGTGATATAAGGCATCAAGTTGTTTGGAATACCATTAGGATTCTCTCCCATCTTTCCTGATGGATGAGCTCCAATAGGATTGAAGTAACGGAGCAAAACTACGTTCCACTCGTTATCAGCCTTCTGGATATCCGTAAGAATCTGCTCAAGCATAGACTTAGTCCATCCATAAGGGTTAGTACATACACCCTTAGGGCATTTCTCAGTAATAGGAATTTCCACAGGATCTCCATATACAGTTGCAGATGAGGAAAAAATGATATTCTTACAGTTATGCTGTCTCATAACATCCACAAGAGTAAGTGTTCCTGCAATATTGTTCTCATAGTATTCCCAAGGTTTTCTAACTGATTCGCCTACAGCTTTTAGTCCAGCGAAGTTAATTACGCTTTCAATATCTTCTTTATCAAAGATATTATTAAGTGCATCTCTATCGAGAATATCTGCTCTATAGAATTTAACAGTCTTTCCTGTAAGTTCTTTCACACGTTCAAGTGACTTCTCACTAGCATTTGAAAGATTATCAAGTACAACTACGTCGAAACCGGCATTCAAAAGTTCCACACAAGTATGACTTCCGATAAAACCAGCTCCACCTGTAACTAGGATAGCCATTATTCTACCTCCTTAAATAAACAAAAGGAAAGACAAAGCACGCTTTGCCTTTCCTTATAATAGTTCACTATTAAGCTAATTTGCTTGAAGCAAGTTCGCAAAGCTTTGTGAATGCTGCTGCATCGTTTACTGCGAGGTCAGCGAGCATCTTACGGTTGATTTCAACGTTAGCAACCTTGAGGCCGTGCATAAGTCTGCTGTATGAAAGACCGTTAAGTCTTGCTGCAGCATTGATTCTTGCGATCCAAAGAGATCTGAACTGTCTCTTTCTCTCTTTACGTCCTGAGTATGAAGTTGCCATAGCTCTCATTACGGACTGCTTAGCTACACGATACTGCTTAGATCTAGCTCCGCGGTATCCCTTAGCCATCTTAAGTACTCTATTATGTTTCTTTCTGGCGTTCATTCCGCCCTTGATTCTTGCCATCTTAAAAAACCTCCTGATTCAAAAATTAAAGATAAGGTAAAATCTTCTTCATGTTCTTTACATTTGTGTCATCTGTCATAGTTGACTTACGAAGATTTCTCTTTCTCTTTGTGCTCTTCTTTGTCAGGATGTGGCTCTTGTAAGCCTTAGCTCTCTTAAGCTTACCTGTTCCTGTTTTCTTGAAACGCTTTGCAGCTGCCCTGTTTGTCTTAATCTTAGGCATAATTAGTTCCTCCTTACTTCTTCTTGGCTGTTACTGGTGCCAAGACCATTGAGATGCTCCTGCCTTCCAGTTTTGGAGCTTTTTCTATTGTTGAAATATCGCTAAGTGTTTCTGCGAAGTCTGTAAGAATATGGCTAGTTGTAGAAATGTGAGCCATTTCTCTACCTCTGAATCGAAGTGTAACCTTAACCTTGTTTCCTTTTGTAAGGAACTTACGTGCAGCGTTTGACTTAGTATTGACATCATTTGTGTCAATATTAGGTGACATTCTAATTTCTTTAACTTCGAATGTACGCTGTTTCTTCTTCGCTTCCTTCTCTTTACGCGCCATTTCATAGCGGTATTTTCCGTAATCGATAATCTTGCAAACAGGTGGCTTCGCGTTTGGCGCAACCTTAACCAGGTCAAGATCCTCTTTACGAGCCAATTCAAGCGCATCTCTAGAAGACATAATTCCTAACTGTTCACCGTTCTTGCCGATCAGTCTAACTTCTCTGTCTCTGATCTGCTCATTAATCATTGAATCGCTAATGGTAATACCTCCATACAAATAAAAAAAGCGGATAGGCAGGCTATCCACTAGTAAAGATACGAACCGTTTTTCAATCCGGCTTGTTTTCTTTATTAACGCTAAGTCGCAATATTTCAGCGCTTAGGTGAGAGTGGATGCTCTGCTTTTAATTTACAACATCTAGTAATATATCACTGTATATTTTCAAAGTCAAGGCTTTTGAACCCATATTTTCTAAGTATTCTATAAAACAAATCTCTTTATTGCTTCCGCAACTCCAGAATTTTCATTGTCATTTTCTAAGATGACATCAGCTATATCTTTTACATCCGGATGAGCATTTCTCATAGCACAACCAATACTTGCAGCCTTTATCATAGAAATATCATTTCTTTCGTCACCGATAGCTACTGTGTTTTCAATCTTCTCTCCCAAACTATTAGTCAAAGTTCTAAGGCCCAATCCCTTATCGACATCGCTTCTCACAAACTCAAGATACTGAAGACATGAGAAAAAAGATTTTACATTATTTTCCTCTTCCTTTTTTCCAAAATCATTTTGAAAAGAAACCAGCTTTTCATGATCAAAAAAATCAGACAGCAAAATCTTATAGACACACACATTCTTTTCTTTAAGTTCCATGGGATTCTTATATACCATATGCGATTCATTTGTAATCCTGATATATCTTTTAAAGTCATCTCCCTCATTAGGAACATAAATTCCAAATTCTGTAAATGCTATTGCAAAGATATTTCTTTTTAGTGCTTCCTCCAATACTGCAATTGCACCATCTATATCCATAGGGTTCTTTGCAAGGATTTCACCAGACATGACATTTCTTGCCATACCTCCATGATATCCAATCTGGTAGAGATTTTTATGTGTGATACCTAATTCTTTTATAGCAAGCATGCCACCATGTAAAGAACGACCAGAACAGATAGAAACGACATTTCCTTTATCCAATGCTTCTTTTATCGTATTTCTATTTTCTTCTGTTATAGTCTTATCTTTACAAAGTAACGTGTCATCCAAGTCTATAAATACTAACTTCATATTTTTTTCTTTGCTCCGTAACCCTTTGACCTCTTAAGCCTTTCCTCAGCTTCTCTTTTAAAGATTTCCTGAGAACCACTATTTTCATCAATAGTTTTACTTCTGGAATAAGCTCCATTTTTATTTAATATATAGGCTTTTCTAGTGTCATTTAACTCTACTTCCAAATAATGGAATACTTCTTCTTTTATCTTTGAATCTTCAACAGGATATACAATCTCTACTCGTCTATCTAAGTTTCTAGGCATCCAGTCTGCAGAGCCTAAATACATATCTTCCTGGCCATCATTGTAGAAGTAAAAAATTCTGGCGTGCTCTAAGAATTCTCCAACGATTGATATAACTGAAATATTTTCACTTACACCAGGCACTCCGACCTTTAAACTACAAATGCCTCTTATTATAAGTTTGATTTCAACTCCGGCCTGGGAAGCTTCATATAGTTTTTTTATAAGTTTCTCATCGCATAGAGAATTCAATTTAGCAATGATAAGACCTTTTCTACCAGCTTTTGCATGAGCGATTTCTCTATCAATCATATTATTGAATCTCTCACGCATCCAAATAGGTGCTACAACAAGCCTATTCCAAACAGCCGGTTCTGAATATCCAGATAACATATTAAATACAGCAGTTGCATCTTCACCATAACTTTCAGAGCAAGTAAACATACCACAGTCTGTATAATGCTTTGCTGTAGAATCATTATAGTTACCTGTTCCCAGATGAACATACCTGCGAATTCCATCCTCTTCTCTTCGTACTATAAGAGCTATCTTACAGTGAGTTTTAAGTCCAACCACACCATAGATTACATGACATCCAGCATGCTCCAGTTTCTTGGCCCAGACAATATTGTGCTGTTCATCAAATCGAGCCTTAAGCTCTACCAATACCGAAACCTGTTTTCCATTTAATGCAGCTCTTGATAATGCTTCAATAATAGGCGAATTACCACTAACTCGATAAAGAGTCTGCTTAATAGCCAAAACCTTTGGATCATCGGCCGCAGTCTTTATAAAATCTACAACAGGATCGAATGACTCATATGGATGCTGAAGGAAGATATCTCCCTTTCTGATTTCGGAAAAAATATCGCACCCCGGAAGTAACCTGGGATTATTTACAGGGACATAAGGTTTAAAGTATAAATCACATCTATCTTCTTTCTTCGGAATCTTTGACAAAAAAGTCAAATCGATAGGACCATTTATTTTAAATACATCCTGTTCTTTAATTCCGAGATTTGTCTTTAAAACATTTAGAAGTTTCTTATCTATTCCACTCTCAACCTCAAGTCGAATTACTTCTCCCCAATCTCTCTTACGAAGCTGTCTTTCAATCTCCTTAAGAAGATCTTCTGCTTCATCTTCTTCAATATCAAAATCGGCATTTCTCATAATTCTATATGGGAAAGCACTTACAACATCATAATTCAGATATAACTTATCCAGATTCTTTTCAATAATCTGTTCCAGAAGTATAAAAGTCTCACCTTCTCCATCTACAGATGGGATTGGAACAAGTCTAGGCAAAACTGATGGAACCTGTACTGTTGCAAACTCTATAACTTTTTTCTTCTTCTCATGACGAACAAGTCCAACCCTATCTGGATTTGACTGAATCATAGCTGCAATATTCAAGGTTTTATTTCTAACCAAAGGGAATGGTCTGGAAGCATCCACCGCCATTGGTGTAAGTACAGGATAAACCTGTGCTTCAAAGTATTTATCTACAAAAGCATTCTGTTCTTCATTCAACTCTTCATAAGAAGAAAGAATCTTTATGCCTTCCTTCTCCAAAAGAGGTAATAGTTCATCATTATAGATCTGATATTGATCGCTAGAAAACTTCTTAGTCTCTTTATTTATTAGGGTTAACTGCTCACTAGCGGTCAGTCCTGCGATATCTTTTTTCCTATATCCTGCGTGGACCATATCTTTTAAAGAAGCTACACGAACCATATAAAACTCATCCAAATTAGACGCAGTGATTGAAAGAAATCCCACCTTCTCCATAAGAGGATTTCCATCATCTCTGGTTTCGTTTAAAACTCGTCTGTTGAATTTTATCCAACTAAGTTCACGATTTTCATATAACTTTGGATCATCTAGATTTACGGAATTTGAAAAGTGCATAGCGCCCCCTTATTAAACTTCTCTAATAACCGGTCTAATCGCAAAAATATTTTCGAAGAAATCAGCCTTTTCTTTAAAGAGGCCTCTTTCAAGTGCAATTGAAGTCTGTGTACCAACTCCAATCACAAGTTCATTTCCAGATAGTGAAATGGATACATTCTTAAGTTTCTGCTTATGGCTTCTATCAAGCGCATTGGCAACTCGTAAAATCGCAACCATCTTTGCAATATTCCAGTACTGTTTTCTAGTAAACATAGATGACAATTCTTTATAATTTGGAAGCTCTTTTCTATTGTATTCAGCAACCTTTGCAACCATCTGTCTTTCCTTGTGACGAAGTCCAAGAATTTCAGAAGACAGAATAATTCTGCTCGAATTACTGCTGGCTTCAGAAATACTTATATACTTGCCACAGTCATGAAGAATAACAGCAACTCTAAGCATGAGTCGCATTCTATCATCCATGCCATTACTATCTTTCATAATATCAAAAATTTCACACGAAAGCTTATCCAAAACCTGAATATGTGGAAAATAGCTTCCATATCTTTCGGCGAGGGAAAAAGCAGCCGAAATTACATCATTATTAAAATCATGTTCAGGAATACGTAGTTTTGTCTCATACAAATAATCCAGCATAATTCCATCATTGATTGCTACGCTCGGAAGATAAACTCTATCCGCCGGAATCATAGCTATAAGTTCATTTGTAAGAATGAACATCGCTCTTTCAAGTGAAGAAAAATTAGCTCCTTCTCTATTGATCTTGTCCTCCCATTCCTTCAAAAGAATATCTGAAAAGACTTCAGGTTCATAGGAAATTCCACTTTTTAATTTTTTAGAAGATTTGATACTTTTATCCGCCATAATAACCAGATTTGAAATATGTCTTTCCGGGAAATACATATTCAAGAAAGTATCCAATTCCTTATCTACGACATCTCTTATCTGTTCGTTTCTATCATGTATATTTTTAAGTCTTTGCATAGTCATATACATCTTAAACGTACCGATATCCAAATGCTGAGTTGTTTTAACAGCTCCATTCATAAAGAGTGTAAGCTGAAGTGATGCACCACCTATATCAACAAGAATCGCGCCCTCTTTTGCGATTCTATCAAAATTCTTTCCGGATACAACAGCCTGATATTCATAAAATCTCTGTTCAGAATTAGTAAGTCTAGTAGGATCTAATCCGACTCGGATTCTAATCTGATCCACCAAAAACATCTCATTCTTTGCTTCATGAATCATACTACCAATGGCAAGTGTATAATCCTTTACCTTATACACTTCCATAGTATTCTTCATATCATTAAGAACATTACAAATCTCAAGAGTTTTCTCAACACTGATATATCCGTTATCAAAGATATCCATAATAGTTGCAATAGGATATCTCATATTATCAAGTTCCCTTGCCTCCCCATTATCCTTGATTTCAAAAATCTTCATAGAGATTGCATACGAACCTATGTAAATTGATGAAAAGTATCTCATTTTTCTCCCCTTTTATTTTGAAGCATACGATTCTGTAGTTTCTTACTATCATCCATTAAAATAGAAAAAAGATTTAAAAGCCCTTCCTCTTCAAATTCATTTTGTGAGAGATTCTTTATCTTTAAAAGTTTTTCCTCTTCTCTTTTCTTATCAAAAACAGGAAGATTATTCTTTTCCTTAAAATCAGCTACTTCAACTGATAAGGCCATTCTTTCACGATAAAGTTCAATCAATTTCTCATCTATTTCATCTATTCTTTTTCTAATTTCAGATAAATCGTTATGCATATTATACTCCTATACCAAGTCAAATAGTGAAAGCTGATTATTTTCTGGCAATCCTTGGATAATTCCTAGTCTTTCCATATCTTCAATATTTGTCTTAGAAATTTTACCTCTCTGGCGCAAATCGTCCTTTGAAAGGAATTTACTACGAGAAGCTGCAATCTGAAGAGATTCAGCAGCTTTGTCACCCATGTTAGGAATTGTATTAAACGGTGGAAGAAGTTTTCCATCTACTATTTTAAAATATCTCGCATCTGACTGATACAAATCGATAGGCATAAATTCGAATCCTCTACAATACATCTCATGTACGATTCTCATATCCCTATAGGTATCCTTTTCAGTTGCTGAAAGCTTATCTTTTGAATCATATTCTTTTAAGAAGCTCTCTAGGATATCCTTACCTCTACACATAAGCTCATAGTTAAAAGCTGTAGCTCTGATACTGAAAAAAGCTGCATAATACGCAAGCGGATAGTAAACCTTACAGTAAGCTACTCGCCAGGCCATCATAACGTAAGCTGCGGCATGGGCCTTCGGGAACATGTATTTGATCTTTTCACAGGAACCGATGTACCAATCAGGTACACCATGTTCTTTCATATGTTCTTTATACATATCCCACTCTTTACATTTACCCTTGGCAACTACACCTTTTCGTACTCGCTCCATAATTGTAAATGACTCTTCTGAATCTAGTCCCTGATTAATAAGATAAACCATGATATCATCTCGACAACAGATTGCTGTCGAAATAGTACATACGCCCTCTTTGATAAGAACTTCAGCATTGCCCTGCCATACGTCCGTACCATGTGACAAACCTGATATACGAATCAAATCTGAGAATTCTTTTGGCTTTGCATCCTTTAGAAGCCCCATCGCAAAGTCAGTACCAAACTCAGGAATACCAAGTGTACCCATATCAGCCTTCCAAAGCTTAGCCTTGAGATCTAAAGCAGCAGTTCCCATAAATAGAGACATAACGCCTTTATCATCCAAAGGAATTGTAGTCGCATCAAGTCCTGTCAAATCTTCAAGCATACGAATCATAGTAGGATCATCATGTCCAAGAATATCAAGCTTTAGAAGGTTAGAATCGATTGAATGGTAATCGAAATGTGTAGTGATAACGTCTGATGAAATATCATCTGCAGGATGCTGAACCGGTGTAAATGTATTTATCTCTTCACCCATAGGAAGTACGATAATTCCACCCGGATGCTGTCCGGTAGTTCTACGTACACCTACGCAGCCCTGTACTATACGATCTATCTCGACATTTCTCTTTGCAATACCTTTTTCTTCATAATACTTCTTTATATAACCAAAGGCTGTCTTATCCGCAAGTGTACCTACTGTTCCAGCCTTAAAGGTCTGTCCTTCACCGAAAATAACTTCTGTATATCTATGAGCCTTACCCTGATAATCACCAGAGAAGTTTAGATCGATATCCGGCTCCTTATTACCCTTGAATCCCAGGAACGTCTCAAAAGGAATATCAAAGCCATCTTTTTTTAGATAAGCGCCGCATCTAGGGCACTTCTTATCCGGCATATCGCATCCCGACTCACCTTTTGTAGAATACTTTTTTACATCTTCAGAATCGAAATCCACATAATGGCAATCCGGACAAACATAATGAGCACTAAGCGGATTAACCTCGGTAATTCCAGACATAGTCGCTACAAAAGAAGATCCTACAGATCCTCTAGATCCTACCAGATATCCATCTTCGACAGATTTCCAAACCAATTTCTGCGCGATGATGTACATAACGGCATATCCATTTGAAATGATAGAATTCAACTCTCTCTCGAGTCTTGCGACAACGACTTCAGGCAAATCTTCACCGTATAATTCATGAGCTCTGTTATAACAGATTTCCCTTAGCATTCCATCTGAATTCTCGATTACAGGGGGACACTTATCAGGTCTAACGGGTGCAATTGTATCGCACATATCAGCAATCAGATTCGTGTTAGAAATTACAATTTCTTTTGCTATATCTGAGCCTAAGAAAGAAAACTCTTCAAGCATTTCCTCTGTAGTATGCAGATATAGAGGTGGTTGTTGATCGGCATCTTTAAATCCTTTTCCCGCCTGAATAATTCTTCTATAAATCTCATCTTCAGGATTTAGGAAATGAACATCACAAGTTGCTACAACAGGCTTCTTTAAATCACGGCCTAATTTATAAATCTTTCTAACAATATCACGAAGACCTTCTTCATCTTCGATACCACTCTTCTCATCGGCAATCAGATATCTATCATTTCCGATTGGCTGTACTTCTAGATAATCATAGAATGATGCAATTTCTCTGATTTTTTCCTCAGGTCTACCATTCAAAACAGCTTCATATAATTCACCGGCTGAACAAGCGGAACCAATAATCAGGCCTTCTCTATATTTTCTAATCAAACTCTTCGGCAGCTTGGCAACTTTTCTAAAATACTTTAGATGCGATGCAGAACACAATCTATATAGATTGATTCGACCGATATCATTTTTCGCAAGTAGGATAATATGATACTGATGCAACTTTCTAATTGCCTCATCGGAAAGTTCTGATGCTCCATCGATATCATTAAGCGAATACAGACCTCTATTTTTAAAGTCTTCACATAACTTTTCAAAAATATGTGCTGTACATTCAGCATCATCAACAGCCCTGTGATGATTTTCAAGTGAGACATTTAAAGCTTTTGCCACTCTATCAAGCTTATAATTTGAAAGATTAGGAAGAGCCATTCTCGCCATCTCTACCGTATCCATATAAGTTTCAGGGCATTCTAATCCAAGCTTCTTACAATAAGATCTAATGAAACTCATGTCGAATTCTGCATTATGTGCAACCGTAACAGCACCTTCACAGAATTCTATAAATCTTGGCAAAATCTCTTCGATAGGAGGAGCATCTTTTACCATGCTATCGTCAATAGAAGTAAGCTCTGTAATTCTATAAGGGATTGGCTGGTTAGGATTTACAAATTCAGAAAATCTATCAGTGATATTTCCGCCTTCAAAACGAACTGCACCGATTTCTATAATCTTATCCTTGTCAGAATTAAATCCGGTTGTCTCCAAATCGAATACAACGAATGATGAATCCAGATTCTGATCCTTAGGATTTGTAACAATCTTCTTTTCATCATCGACAAGATATGCTTCGATACCGTAGATAACCTTCATATCGTCCATACCATCGACTGTATGATAAGCTTCTGGGAAAGCCTGAACAACTCCATGGTCAGTGATTGCAATCGCTTTATGACCAAAATGATGAGCCTGTTTGATGATATCTGATGCATTTGAAACAGCATCCATATCACTCATCTTTGTATGACAATGGAGTTCAACTCTTTTTTCAATAGAGTTATCACTTCTATGAGTTGTGTAATCCGGAATTAGCATGATAGATTTGATTGAGTTAATAGATAATTCCTTATCCCATGTATCTAAGATTACAGAACCATGAATCTTTACAAAAATTCCAGTATGAAGCTTTTCGAGAAGCGCTCCCTTATCTTCATCACTGATAAAAATCTTACAATTAATAGAATCCGTTCCATCGTAAATACCAAAGGTAAGAATAGTTCTTTCATTTCGAATAGGTTTCTCTTCTAAAGTGATAACCTTTCCATGAATAGTAACCATTCCGATCTCATCCAAAATAGTATCGATAGAAATAGGTTCCTCATCATTATCTCTTCCGTAGATAACATTCGGATTGGAAGAACGAACCATAGAGAAGGAACGTTTAAAGTCTCCCTTTCCTTTTTTGAAGTCACCCTTTCCTTTCTGATAATGATTTGAAGAATCTGAGCTTTCCTTGGATGATTCTTCCTTCGAAGAAGACTCTTCACTCTTCTCTTCATTCATAGAATTAATAAATCTCTGCGATAATTCAGAAAGCTTAGACTGAAACATTGCTTCATTCTGAGCCAAAAGTTCGCCAGATTCCTTTTCTACAAATTTCGTATCAATGATACATTCGAAGCCACATCTATCACAAAAAACCTTGTGCAAATAGGCAACAAGGTCATTTTCATACATATTTTCAATACCAGTATTTGGAACTTCTAAAACCAGATGTTTGTCATCGACAAAATCAAACTTTGAATTTTTAAAGATAACATATAAAAGCTTATCTCTGTCTCGAACTTCTTCGAGCATACTATCTTTGTACTCTTTATATGCCATCTTAGGAGTGTATGCATCAGAAAGGGAAAAAGTCTCAATAACCCTTACTTCTACACCAGCATTTGGAAAATAAGTTTTTAAAATCGAGTTCTCTAATTTCTTAACTCGTCTCTTTGATACAATACCAGGAAACTTAGTATAGACACGGATTACTCTTCTATCCTTTGTAGATGCAACCTTTGTAACTACAGTATCTTCAAAAATTCTCTTCTTCTCATCCGAAACCAATTTTGGAAATACTTCTGAAAGAGTTTTATCCATGCTATACCTTTCTTCCCATAAATATCTAAATCTCTACACCCTGTTCTTTCGCAACACGAAGTAGCTCTTCACGGAGTGTATTCAACAATTCACTTTCAGGAACTTTCTTTATGACTTCACCACGTCTAATCAAAAGTCCAACATTATGACCGCCTGCGATACCAAAGTCAGCTTCTTTTGCTTCACCCGGGCCATTTACAACACAACCCATGACTGCAACTTTAATATCGAGAGGAATATCTCTAACCATTTCTTCAGTTTTATTAGCCAGATCGATCAAATCAATTTCTGTTCTACCGCAAGTAGGACAAGAAACAATTTCAACTCCACCTTTTCTAAGGCCAAGTGTTTTAAGAATCTTCTTTCCGGCTTCCACTTCAAGTACTGGATCACCTGAAAGTGAAACGCGGATTGTATCACCAATTCCTTCTGAAAGAATAAGTGATAGGCCAACGGCAGATTTTATGCTTCCGGAAAAAACCGTTCCCGCTTCTGTAATTCCTACATGAAGAGGATGATCTGTTTTTTCTGAAATAAGTTTATGTGCTTCAAGAGCCATAAGAACATCAGAAGATTTGATTGAAATAACGAGATTGTCATATCCCATATCCTCAATCAATTTTGTCTTCATAAGAGCGCTTTCAACCAAGCCTTCAGCTGTAACGCCGCCATATTTTTCAACCAATTCTTTCTCGAGTGAACCACTGTTTACACCAACACGAATTGGAATATTTCTTTCCTTACATGCATCTACAACAGCTTTGATTCTATCATCAGATCCGATATTTCCCGGATTGATACGAATCTTATCTGCACCATTTTCAATAGCTGCAAGAGCTAATCTATAATCAAAATGGATATCTGCAACCAGAGGAATATGTATTCTCTTCTTTATCTCTTTAATGGCAAGAGCATCTTCCATAGTCGGACAAGCACAACGAATAATATCACAGCCTGCCTTTTCTAATTCGAGAATCTGAGAAACTGTAGCATCCACATCTCTAGTCTTCGTATTTGTCATGGACTGAATTAGAATCGGATTGTCTCCTCCGATAACTTTGTTTCCAATATGTACTTCTCTAGACTTTCTTCTATTCATATCTAGTCCTTTCAAAACTACATAATCAATTTTCTAATATCATTCCCCATAACCAGAACCATAAGCGCCATCAAAATCACAAAGCCCGCATAATTTAAAGTCATTTCAAATTTCTCTGATGGTTTCTTTCTAGTAATCATTTCCCAGATATATAAAACCAGTCTTCCACCATCCAACGCTGGAATAGGAAGCAAATTCATAACACCTAGGTTCGCGGACAAAAGTACCACCATATATATCATCTGCATAACTACAGCAAACACACCATAAGTTATAGTCTGATCATATGAGTCTCCGATTACTTTTACTATTCCAACAGGACCGGACATATCATTTACAGATAAGCCTCCAGTAAACAGCATCTTTAAACTCATCAAGGTGACGTAGATAAGCTCCTTTACCTGATAGCAGGCATGAGATACGACCTGTATAGGATTTCCTTTTGCAACCTTGGTACCACCAGCTACGCCTAGCATATAACGCTTAGTTTCTTTATCGTATTTCGGTGTAACCTTTACGGTATCCTTTTTTCCATCTCTTACATAAGTCACATTAATCTTCTCACCCGGATGGAACAAAGTATAATAACGAATCTCATCGTAGAAATGAACATTATAATTGTTCAATTTTACAATCTCATCATCAGCCTTCAAACCCGCATCAAAAGCTGCTGAATTATCAATAACCTTTTCAATCTTTGCAGGAGCATATCCGATACCAATCATCATAACGACTGCTAAGACAAAAGCCAAAATGAAGTTAAAAAGAGGTCCGGCAAAGACAATCATGAATCTCTGCCATACAGTTTTCTTCTGGAATGATCTGTCATCATCACTGTCGCTTTCTTCACCTTCCATAACGCAGGCGCCACCGAAAGGAAGTAAATGTACAGAAAAATCCGTTTCTTTACCTTTTATCCCAAATAGTCTAGGTCCTAAGCCAACCATAAATTCATTCACTCTGACATCACACATCTTTGCGACGATAAAATGTCCAAATTCGTGAAAAATAATTATAAATGAAAAAATTAGAATCGCTATGATGATATTCACGTTAAACCCCTCTTAATCAAGCCTTTTCTACATCTTTTAATACGTGTTCTTTTGCATACTGCTCGGTGGATAGAATATCCTCCAAAGTAGGTCTCTCTATTATTTTTACATCATCCATTGCACTCTTTATGAGTTCTGGAATCTGTAAAAAACTAATCTTTCTGTCCAATAACAATTTAACCGCACACTCATTTGCTGCGTTAAATACGGTAGGAACATTTCCACCTTTGTCCATAGCTTCATAGGCGAGTGCAAGACCTTTAAACGTATCAATATCAGGTCTTTCAAATGTCATAATGCCTACGTCAAAAAGATTTAGTTTCTTTGCCATAAGTTTTGGTCTCTTTGGATAAAAGAGTGCGTACTGGATTGGAATTCTCATATCCGGTGCGCCTAGCTGACCAATAACTGCGCCGTCATCAAATTCAACTGCTGAGTGAAGAATACTTTCAGGATGAACAACTACTTCAATTCTATCTCTACCTACCCCAAAAAGCCATCCAGCTTCCATGACTTCTAGGCCTTTATTAATAAGGCCGGCTGAGTCGATAGTGACCTTGTTTCCCATATCCCAGTTAGGGTTTTTAAGTACATCTTCTAATGTAACTTTCTCTAGTTTATCTCTAGTATAACCTCTAAAAGGTCCACCTGATGCAGTAAGTAGAATCTTATTGATCCTATTCTGCTCTTCTCCCTGTAAACTCTGGAAGATTGCACTATGCTCACTATCTACAGGAATGATAGATACTTCATTTCTTTTTGCCTCTTCCATAACAATAGAACCTGCACATACAAGAGTCTCCTTGTTTGCAAGCGCTATATCTTTTCCAGAGCGAATAGCTTCAAGAGTTGGTCTGATTCCAAGCATTCCAACTATACCAGTAACAAGCATATCTGATTCACTATCTCTTGCTACCTCTAGAAGGCCATCCATACCATGGAAAATCTTAATATCTAAATCACGAGTCATATCAGCTAATTCTTTTGCTTCTACTTCACTATAAACAGAAACAAAATTAGGCATAAACTCTCTAATCTGCTTTTCTAAAAGTTTAATATTCCTTCCACAGGATAGAGATGTGACTTTAAACTTATCTTTATGCTGAGATATAACATCTAAAGTCTGTGTTCCAATAGATCCAGTTGAACCTAGAATTGCTATATTCTTCATAATAAAACTTCCTAAAACTAAATACGATGAACAAGTGTCAAAGCCAAGAAATATACTATAGGCGCAGTGATAATAATACTATCAAATCTATCCAAAACTCCGCCGTGGCCAGGAATTAATTTACCGTAATCTTTAATATCATATTCTCTTTTAATAGCCGAAGCAGCCAAATCACCGATCATTGATACAAGTGCACCAACAGCACCGATTACACCAATAAGAATCAATTCTCTAGGCTGGAAATTGAGCTGCATCTTAAAGTAATAGGAATATCCCATTGTAAGAAGTGCTGCGCCGATTATACCACCCAATGCGCCTTCAACTGTTTTCTTAGGGCTGAGTACAGGAGCCATCTTGTGTTTACCAAACAATCTTCCAGCACAGTAAGCAAATGTATCAGAACCCCAGGCACAGAGGAAAATAAGCCATACATAATATTTTCCCTTTACTGGAATATCACGAGTCAAATAAATAAAAGAAAGCATGGCTGATACATAGAAGAATCCAAAAAATCCTCCCATCACATTAAGTGCACTATATT
The DNA here is from genome assembly GCA_024682375.1 of Lachnospiraceae bacterium. Taxonomy (GTDB): domain Bacteria; phylum Bacillota; class Clostridia; order Lachnospirales; family Lachnospiraceae; genus Lachnocurva. The sequence continues at coordinate 144,997 of JAIKZI010000039.1, forward strand.
TAGGAAAGCCTAATACATAGGCAGCTAAAATTACAATCAAGAAAATAATGGTATAAACAACCGGGTTACTAATCCAACGAAACTTCAAATTTAAATAATAAAACAAAGTCATCAAATAACTAATATATGCAATTGCAGTCTTTTCCATCTTAAGAGCCTTCATAAGCTCATAAAGACCTATAATTGAAAGCAATAATGTAGAAACCAGAAGAACATTTCCTCCAGTTATAATCAAAGCAAGTGCACAAACAACTAATACGATTCCGCTAATCAATCTAGTACGAAACATAATATCTCCTTATACTCCACCGAAACGACGGTGTCTATTTTCATAAACGCTAATAGCTTTCTTAAGTTCCTCTTCATCAAAGGCAGGCCACGCCACATCAGTAAAATAAAACTCACTGTATGAAAGCTGCCACATAAGAAAGTTTGAAAGTCTCTCTTCTCCGCTGGTTCTAATCATAAAATCAGGATCAGGGATTCCTTCAGTATCAAGTGCGTTTGTAATATCCTCTTCTGTGATATCGCGAATTTCCTTACCTTCGGAAAGAATACGTTCTGATGCCTTTATAAAGGCTCTTCTCATTTCATCACGACTACCATAGTTTATAGCAATAACCAAAGTAAGTCCTGTATTTTTTCCAGAAACATCTTCAAGTCTAGAAATAGTATTCTGAAGTTCCTTTGAAAGGCCTGTTTTGTCTCCGATAATTTTAAAACGCATGTTATCACGCATACATGTCTTAATACACTTATTAAGATATGTATTTAGAAGACTCATAAGAGTCTTTACTTCTGTCTCAGGTCTCTTCCAGTTTTCTGTGGAAAAGGCATATATAGTAAGATATTTAATACCTAGATCATCACAAGCACGGCAAATCTTTTCGACATTTTCAGCGCCAACCTTGTGACCATAAGTTCTAGGCTTTCCCTGGGCTTTTGCCCATCTTCCATTACCATCCATGATGATGGCAAGAGATTTTGGTACGCTCATCTTAAACTCTTCTTTCTATTTATTCTATAACGCATTATGGTATTATACTAAAATTTGGAAAAAAGAGAAAGTCATAAAACAAAAAGCATTGATTCTGTAAAACAGAACCAATGCCTATAATTTATAAATCTAAAAAATATTAGATAGTCATAACTTCTTTTGATTTAGCATCAACAGCGTCATCAACTTTTTTTATGTAAGAATCAGTGATTTTCTGAAGTTCATCTGTAAGATCTTTGATCTCATCCTCAGAAACATCCTCGCCCTTTAGCTTTTTGATAGAATCATTTCCATCACGACGAATGTTACGAACGGCAACCTTTGCCTCTTCGCCTCTCTTCTTGATGTCCTTTGCAAGTTCCTTACGTCTCTCTTCTGTGAGAACAGGGAAAGAAAGTCTGATTACCTTACCATCATTGATAGGGTTGATTCCGATATCAGAAAGTTCGATTGCCTTTTCGATTTCCTTTAAGAGTGTTACTTCCCAAGGCTGAATCTGAAGTGTTCTAGCATCAGAAACTGTTACGTTAGCAACCTGCTGAAGTGGAGTCTCAGCTCCATAATAATCTACACGAAGCTTATCAAGAATATGTGGATTAGCTCTTCCAGCTCTAATAGACTGGAACTCCTCTGACAAATTCTTCAAAGTTTTTGTCATGCGGTTATCAAAATCTTTTAATCTATCGTCCATAATTCCTCCTAAACAGTAACTGTAGTACCATTAAACTTATCATTTACGGCATTTACAATTCCATTCTCTTCCTGTAAAGCAAAAATCTTTAAAGGAATCTTGTTTTCCATGCACATAATTGAAGCAGTCAAATCGATTACTCCAAGTTTCTTATCAATTACTTCCTGAATTGAAATCTCATCATACTTCTTAGCATCAGGGTTTGTTTTAGGATCACTATCATAAACACCATCGATTGCTTTTGCAAGAAGCATCATATCGCATTCAGTTTCAATCGCTTTAAGTGCAGCTCCGGTATCTGTTGAAAAATATGGATGACCTGTACCACCAGCGAAGAAAACAACTTTCTTATCTGAAAGTGCTTTTGTCGCATCATCGTATGAATAAAGTTTTGTAAAAGCTCCGACAGCAAATGGAGTGAATACTTCTGTTTCCATTCCACATGTTTCAAAGATTTCAGATACATAAATACAGTTCATAACTGTAGCCATCATACCGATCTGATCAGCTTTTGAACGACGGATTTCATTTCCAGTTCTACCTCTCCAGAAATTTCCACCACCGATTACTACTCCTACTTCGATACCCTTGTCGATAAGCTTTTTAACTTCATTACCGACTGTTCTACAAGTATCGGCGTCAAATCCAAATTTTTTCTCACCAGCGAGTGCCTCGCCGCTTAGTTTTAAAAGAACTCTCATGTCTATCCTTATAATTATTTATTATCAATATCAAATACGCTCTGAATATCAACATCAGCATAAGCCTGTGATACAAGACCTTCGATTACAGCACCATTATTGATCTGTACTGAACGAGACTTGATATTACCCATAACTACAGCAGATGTATCAACTACAACAGGTCCCTGAACATCGATATCACCCTTTACGGCACCAGCAATTACAGCTGAAGTAGCAGCGATGTTACCTACGATAACAGAACCAGCACCAATCTTTGCAGTTCCAGTTGTATTTACTTCACCTTCAATTTTAGCATTGTCAGCAAAGAATTCGCTTGATACACTATTACCCTTAATAGCGCCGTTTACAACAAGCTTACCGTTGCACTTAACGTTACCCTTTACTGTTCCTTCTACATTGATTGAACCTGAAGATTCCATATCACCAGTGATAACCATTCCTCTAGTGATTTCAGCAACTTCGTCAGAAACATTTGTTGCGTCGATAGATGCATCAGTAAATGTGCTAGTTGTATTCTCTTCCATTCTATTGTCCTCTCTCATAACAGGTGCTGTCTCAGCTCTTTCAATCTTTACATCTTTTTCTTTTAAAGTTGTTGGTTCAGATACCTTAGATGCAACCTGCTCAAGAAGTCCATCAAGCTTATTAAGTTCAGAATCAACATCAACATCTTCCTCAAGAGTATTTACCATTACATCATCCTGAGTTTCCTTCTCTTCTCCTGTAAGATCATCTACAGCATCTGCGAAGTCTTCCTTAAAGTCTTTAAAAAGTCCCATAAGCCTCTCCTCTATACATGTTTAATTTTGAAGTGTGACATGCTGAATCAAATTTGTGTCATCACTTATTGGTAAGATAATAGCGCCGCGGCTCTGAAGAGATTCAATCAAACGAGGAAGAGCATCAACTGTTGCTCCCTTGTCATCTGCATCGTGCATCAAAACTACCGACGTTTTGTATTTTACCACATCATTCATAACGTTTTCAATAAGTTCATCGGACGTATAGGCTTTTGACGTGGCATCTCCACTGGAAATATTCCAGTCGAAATAAGTAATTTTATTCTCATTCAAAAAATTGATGAAATATGACATATCTTCGCCAGATACTTTGTTACTAGATCCACCTGGAAATCTATACAATTTACAATCGACACCAGTAACATCAAATATCAAATCATGAATCTTGTCATAATCTTTTTTAAAAGAAGAAAGGGATGCATATACATCCGAATATTTATGGCTGTATGAATGCATCCCAATAGTATGACCTTCGTTTACGATACGTTTATAAGAAGCCTTGGCATTCTTTCCCTGCTTACCACAGACGAAAAAAGTTGCCTTAACACCATAGTCATCTAGAATATCCAGAATTTTATTAGTGTTCTTACTAGGGCCATCATCAAAAGTCAAATAAACCTTTAATGTATCATTAGGATTAGCAAGATTGGCTTCTCCCGTACCTGAATCACTCAAAGTCAACGTTCCAATATCCGATTTTTTTGCTGAAACAATTCCGCTTGCCTTGCTTTCTTCAACTTTTTTCAAGCGACTTTCGAAGCTTATTGTTTTAAAAATAAGAAATACATTGCAAAGTAGAGAGATTAAAAGACCAATCATTATAAATCCGACGATGAACATCTTCATTTTTCTGATTCTAGTCTGTTTGTCTCTTTTCTGTTTGAGCGCGTCTCTTTCATCCATCATAAAATTCTCCTAAAAAAGGCACTATAAAAAATATAGTGCCTTAAATCAGAAAACTTATTAATTAGCCGTTAATCTGCTTAGCTACTTCTTCAGCGAAGTTTTCTTCCTTCTTCTCAATTCCTTCGCCTGTTTCAAAACGAACGAATGACTTAAGAGTAAGGTCGCAACCGCATGACTTAGCTACTTCTTCAACATACTTCTGAACTGACTGCTTTCCGTCTTCAGCCTTAACATATACCTGATCAAGAAGGCAAACTTCCTTGAATTCTTTGTTAAGTCTTCCCTTAATCATGCCTTCCTTAACCTTATCAGGCTTAGCAGCTTCCTTAGGATCGTTCTCGATCTGAGCTCTAAGTATTTCTGTCTCATGATCGATGTAATCCTGATCGATATCCTTGTCGCTAAGGTACTTAGGAGCCATAGCTGCGATCTGCATAGCTACGTTCTTAAGTGCTTCTGTAACTTCATCAGTTACATTTGAGCATTCAGCTGAAAGAAGAACTGCGATTCTTCCGTTACCATGAACGTAAGAAATAACTGCACCGTTCTCAGCTGTAAGCTTCTCAAATCTTCTGATAGAAAGCTTCTCACCGATAACTGCAACCTGCTCTACGAGCTCTTCAGCTACAGTCTTTGATGAATCTTCATTCCAAGCTTCAGCCATGAATGAATCAAGATCTGTTGCATTTGATGAAAGTGCCTGGTCAGCAACTTTCTGAACGTATGTCTGGAACTTCTCGTTGTTAGCAACAAAGTCTGTCTCAGAGTTAACTTCAACGATAGCAGCTTCCTTTGTACCGTTTGAAGCAACACAGCAAAGTCCTTCTGCAGCTACACGGTTAGCCTTCTTCTCAGCCTTTGCCTGTCCGTTCTTTCTAAGAAATTCAATAGCTTCGTCCATGTTACCGTCTGTTTCGTTAAGTGCCTTCTTGCACTCCATCATTCCGGCACCGCTAAGTTCACGAAGCTCTTTTACCATAGATGCTGTGATAGCCATTTTATATTCCCTCCATATTTAAACGATGTAAAAAGTTGTTAAAGTGAATTACTCAGCCTTTGCCTGCTGCTCTTCACCCTGCTTTGCTTCGATAACAGCATCAGCCATTACAGATGTAAGAAGCTTAACTGCACGGATAGCATCATCGTTACCAGGGATAACATAATCAAGTTCGTCTGGATCACAGTTTGTATCAGCAATACCAATGATTGTGATTCCAAGTGCCATAGCCTCTTTGATACAGATTCTTTCCTTCTTAGGATCTACAACAAAGATAGCGTCAGGGATTCTCTTCATATCCTTGATACCGCCAAGGTTCTTGTTAAGCTTATCAAGCTCTTTCTTAAGACCGATAACTTCCTTCTTTGGAAGAACATCGAAAGTACCGTTCTCTTCCATCTTCTCGATCTTCTTAAGACGAGCGATACGGCTCTGGATTGTCTTGAAGTTTGTAAGCATACCACCAAGCCATCTCTCGTTTACGTAGTACATTCCACATCTAGCAGCTTCGTCACGAACTGAATCCTGAGCCTGCTTCTTAGTTCCTACGAAAAGAACTGTACCACCCTGAGCAACGATATCGTATACAGCGTTGTAAGCATTATCGATAAGACCTACTGTCTTCTGAAGATCGATAATGTGGATACCGTTTCTTTCTGAATAGATGTATGGAGCCATCTTAGGGTTCCATCTTCTAGTCTGATGACCAAAATGTACACCAGCTTCAAGTAACTGTTTCATTGAACAAACACTCATTTTTTTACCTCCAAAAATGGTTAATCTTCCACGCGGATCTTTTCGTTAAAAAACAACATAAGTTGCACCACTTTAACGATCACCATACGTGTGTTTTGACTACAAACATACGGATGATACCACAAAATGTACCACCACGTCAATTACTTCCAGTTAAATTCTTTGCAATTTGGGAAAAATCCGAATTTTTTGTAAATGTATAACTGCCTGGATGAATTCTATTCGCATAGTTATTGCTTACAAGATATTTATCAAATTCTTCAGCATTAGAAATAACACCATTATCAGCTAAACTCTTTGCAACTGTCCATGAATTCATTCCTCCTAAAACTTCGATATGAACCTCATCAGTTTTAGGTCCGCTTTCCGGATCTTTTGAATTAGCAGGAATATTTTCAGTAGTCACAGTTGTTTCATTATTCCCATCTGGATTATTTACTGTATCATCCAATGGCTTCTTTTCTTCAGTTTCTGTCTTTTTTGTTTCTTTCTTACTGGAATCTGTTTTTTCTTTAGAATTCTTCTTTGTCTCTTCCTTCTTTTTAGAATCCGAATTACTTTTTATTGTACCGTCATCTACTTTATCAACGGTATATCCCAAGCGTTCTGCTTCTTTCTTAAATTCTTTATCAGTAAGTTTTGTTTCATGAAAAGAAAAGCAAATCATAAAAATCAGAGAACTGATTATAAATCCCACTCCCAGTCCTCTAAGATAATATTTCATCTTCATAAAAAAATATCCTATCTTTTAAACAATCCTAGAACCAGTTTTACTTCTCCAAGTCCCAGTCCTAATTTCTTAGCGATCTCAATTTCTGAATAACCAGCCTTTGAAAGATTCAAAATATCCGAATTGGCATTTCCATTTGCAGAATACTCAGCTTCCTTCTCCTCTTCCTGGTTAGTATCATATTTCTTCATGAATTCTTCTTTTAAAGATTCAAGCTCTGAATTATCGATTTCTTCTTCAGGAACTTCTTCAAACTGAATATTTTCTTTCTCTTCTATTTCATCTTTCAAATGACGAAGAGTATCTTCCATCTGAGATATTTCTTTTGTAAGTTCAGTGACCTTTTCCTGCTTCTTATTAAGCATGTCATACATAAACATAATTTCATCATGAGATTTGTTCATAGAAGTAAGAACTGTATCAGAGTATTCACTGATTTCTTTGATTTTTTCATTTGTTTCTTTATCAGTTTTTACATCCACTTCTTCAAAAGAATCTTCCAGTCTTTTATTGATAGCTTCTTTAATTTTTGAATCTGATTCTTTTAATTCTTTTTCAAGAATTGTTTTGATTTCAGCCTGGCTCATCTTCTGAATCTCTTCTACGTCATTTGACGACAGTCCCTTTGTCAAAAAGAAACTGCCGCCAACACATAAAATACCGATCAAAAGAACCGCTATTTCAAGTCCTGTCATATAATCTCCTTAAATCTTTACATCAAATGGCTTCTCGCCTTTTTTATACATTCTGCCATCATCATGCTTGTCTTTTTTGTCTTTATCCTGATCTTTCTTTTTCTTTCTTTTATCAGGACGCTTGTAGATGCCGCCATTGCCATCGTCATCAAGGTTTTCCGTTTCTGTCTTTACATTTCCGTGAACCTGGGTGGCTTCCTGTTGATGCTTAATATCAGCAGCATTCTGCATCATATTCTGCTGAAGCTGTGATTTGTTTTCTTCATGCGCACGGAGATGAGATACTTCATTTGCATTTTGAATCATTCCATTGAATTCTACCGGCCTTAATTGCATAAATCTCACTCCTTTCTATATAACTGATCTGGATATTTCTCCATCAATACATCTAAACTGGCATGACGACAATTGTGACTCAATATTTTTCTTATGACCATATAATATCAAAGTTGTGCCTGGATATACATCTCTATTTGCAACAATTCTACAATTTGCATCTGCAGCCAGCTTATTTTCTACTGATTCTTTTATCTTATTATTACTATCGAGATATCCTTGCGCTTCCTTTAGCGCATTTGTAATTCTAATCAGATATTCTGAGGTTTTTTTATCAGGTTTCAACCCTTTCTTTATAGATCTCGTATAATTAGCAATTATATTAGAAAATCTATTAATTTCTTCTTCTAGTTTATTATTTGATTTTTCAATTCGCTTCAATAAATCTTTTGCCTGAGGTTTTGCCCCAATTTCTATAGTTGTTAAAGCGCCCATATCAGATCCAATCGTATCAGCTCTTACGCTTCCGCCAGATACAACTTTACAGCCAGCTATAAATCCTTTTTTCCCTTGAACAATAACATCTCCTTCAGCCGATACTTCTGAAGCTAAAAGGACACCGGATTCAACATATCCGCCGCAAATAATATGTCCATTTTCAATGAATTTTGCGATTACATTGCTTCCAGCTCTAATAAGTCCCTTACCCTGGCTATTGATTCCACGCTTTACTATGACCTGGCCCAAAGCCTCAATATTTGCATCCTCAACTACGCCTTCAACAATAACATCACCACCAGCTTTAACATTAAATCCAGTTCTTACATTTCCCTGTATTGTAACATTTCCGGAATAATTGATATCACCGGTTTTTGTATCTACGTCACCAGTCACAGTATACACATCACTAACAACCAAACGCCCCGTCACAAGAGCCACGTGGCCAGTCACTAAGGAATATACTTTTGTACCATCTTCTGATACTTTTGCATTCTTACCAATCTCTACTTGAGCCGGCTTTACCTTTTTAGGTTCAACATTCTTTCCATATAGATTGGTGCCATTTTCGCCTCTAACTTCTTTTACTATTTCTAAAAGCAAATCGCCTTCGTTACAAATATTAATGACATTTAAGGAATGAAAATCCACGGAACCATCTTCATTTCTTTTAGGTTCAAGTGTCGGATCTGTATTGAAATAAAATTTTGCCGAACCATCCTTCCCCTCTATAGGAGCTTTTCCTTCAGCAAAAACAACATCTTGAAAATATACAGGAGATTTTACAAATTCATCAATGACATCCTCTTTAATTCCATATTTAACCATGTCAGAAGAAAGTGAAGCAATTATATCGTCCTTCGTAAGATCATTTCCGCCAAGAGAAGGTGGATACACTCTCGATTTACAGTGCAATTCATCAGCTTCTATATACGTAACCATTGTTCCAGCGAAAAAATCGAAGCGACTTTTTCCCAAAGGCATCTCACTCTCTTCCTCTTTTCTAAGAAGCTGATCAAGTTTCTGAACGCTAAAAGAAGTAAAGCCCTGTTGTGTTAAATAGGACTCTACCTCTTTTATCTCACATTTATCTCCACCATCTATCGGTGGATGATAAATCAAATATACATTTCCCGATTTAACCTCGAGTTGAACATAGGCATTCTTCTGTTCCATAAATCCCCCTTTATAGAAATCCTATGCATTATTTGTAAGTATTCCCAAGTAATCTCCCATAACGCCTCTCATCTTTCCAAGAGCCTTTGTATGAAGCTGTGATACTCGAGATTCAGAAACTGAAAGTATCTGACTGATTTCCTTAAGTGTCATCTCCTCATAATAGTAAAGAAGTATAACTTGCTGTTCTTTTTCTGTAAGAATATCAAGTGCAGCTTTCAATTTTTCTTTTAATTCTTCTTTTGCAATCTTCTCTTCTGGCTGAATAAAATGCGAATTTCTATCTGTTTCCATAGCAGGTTCAGAACCCTGCTCAACAAATTCATTAAGCGAAATAACATTTGTCATGTTTAAATCTGTCTGCCAATCATTCATTTCTTCTTCAGAAATTCCAAGTTCAATAGCAATTTCTGTATCGGTGGCTGCATGACCGGTTCTAGCTTCAACTTCTTTTGAAGCAGCTTCTATCTTCTTCTGTTTTTGTCGAATAGTTCTAGGAATCCAATCCATTTTACGGATCTGGTCTAGAATTGCACCCCTGATTCGTAAAGAAGCATATGTCTCAAATTTGACGCCTTGTGCTGTATCAAATCTATCAATAGCATCAATTAATCCAAACACACCATAACCACATAAATCATCAAATTCTACGTTCTTCCCTAAATATAGATTCATTCGACCTGCAACCACTTTTACAAGTGGAGCATATTCGATGATGATCTGCTCTCTAAGCTCTGGTGTAGGCTTCTTTTTGTATGAATCCCATAACTTTTGCTTGTCCTGCTCGTTCATGTTATTCCTCCGAAAACAGCTCTACTAAAACTCTTCTGTAGATTCCGTTTCAGACTCTTCGCCTTCCTCTTCAAGTGATGTTTCTATATCATCCAGATCCGAAACTCCACCTTCCATTTCAGGCGACTCCATCATTTCCTGTTCCTGTTGTTTTTGTGTTTCTTCCATGTCTATCTTAAAAGTTCTATCGATAACGACACGAACAATAACTCCAAGTACATAAAAAATCAAAGCTACTAAAGCAAAACGCTTTACAAACACTCCGAAATCAACACCTTGAATTATTGAAATGACACACGCAATACCACTCGCTAATAAACATATTGCAATCGGTAAAGGCTTAGTATTAGTTTTGTTTTTCATATCTCTTTCACTGGCTTTCCTACAGCTTTTATCAAATATTTTCCAGTCTCACTATAAAGTTCTACTGTACGTCCATAGTTCAAACCACAATCTTCAGCGATGAGTCTAATACCTAATTCTTTTAATTTTTTCTTAGAAGCCGCAGCATTCTGCTCGCCAATATTGATAGCGGAAGCCGCACTTCCAGAAAGTGCAAACATCTTTGCTCCGCCTGCTATTTTTGCAACAAGACGAGTTTTAGAAGCACCTGCTTTTACCATCTGTTTAACAAGTTCTTCAATACCCGTATCCGCAAACTTGGCAATATTCGAATTATTTCGAATAGCCTTACTATCAGGCAGCATAATATGAGCCAACCCTGTGACCTTTGTAACCGGATCATATAGCGCAATTCCAACGCAGGAACCTAATCCGATTGTAGTCAAAGAGTCCGGTTCTTTACAGACTTTCAGATCCGCCATACCGACTTTTATCATCTGACCCATAGATTTATCCTATCTTCTAAATCGAAATTCCCAAAGATGTAAGAATCTTTGCAAAAGATTCTTCATCCGGCATCAAAATAAAATAACCATCAATTGAGCCATCGCCACCAATTGCTGTTTTAATCATAAGAGCTCTGTCACTCATAAGTCCAAACTGTACAGCTGGAACGCTTAAAATAGCAGCAGCCATATCAATTGATACAGAAGGTACTGTTGGGCTAATAACTAAATTTGTAAGTGTAGAAATAGCCGATAAATATGAGCCGGCAATAATATTTCCTACTTCACGAAGTGCTGATAAATCCATCTCATCGAATTCTTTTTCATCATCTGGATCTCTCATCATAAGAAGGTTTACCATCTTATGTGCAGACTTCATATCCATGATAAACATCATGCTTCCATCAATATCAGCTTCTACTCCAAGCATAATACCAACTACAATCTGTTCCTCAGAGCCAATTGCTTCACCTAATTTTTCAACAGGCATAAGTTCTACCTTAGGTACACCCATATCCATCTTCAAATTAAGCATATTAGAAATTGCAGTTGTAGCATTTCCTGTACCGATATTGCCAATCTCTCTCAAGACATCTATATACATGTCATTAAGCTGATCTAGATTCATAAAACTCCTATCTATCTAAATCAGATAAGGAGAAAATTATTTCTCCTTATCCTTTGTAGATTCGCCAGCGACCTTATCAATATCAAAAATTGAAATTAGTCTATCGCCATCTTTTCCAATTCCATTTATGAAATTGCCCTTTGTCTCTTTCATATTAGATACATTCCTATCAATATCAGATTCGCCCAAAGATACAACTTCATTAACAGAATCTACAATAATGCCTAAGTAGCCTAATTCTTCAAGCTTTAAAATAATAATTCTTGTAGAATTAGTAAACTGATCGTCCTCAAGGCCCATCTTCATTCTAATGCTCATGACAGGAACAACCTCACCACGAAGGTTTATAACTCCCTTATAATGAGCTGGAGCCTTTGGAACTCTGGTAATAGAAGAAAGACGAACGATATTATCAACAAAAGAAATATCGATGCCATAATGTTCTCCACCAAGAGTTACAACAATATACTGCTGCTTAGCCTCTTCAATTACATCAAGTTCTTCTGATTTACTCATAAGTTTCTCCTCCAGCCTTAGAACAATGAATTAACATCAAGAATCAACGCAACTTCACCATCACCAAGAATTGTAGCACCACTGATGTGCTTATTATCTTCGATAACCTTTCCTAGTGACTTGATTACGATTTCCTGCTGTCCAATCAAATTATCTACAACGATACCTACGAAACTATCGCCCTTCTTAACAACAACAACAGTAATGCTTTCCTGCTGTTCTTCCTTCTCTTCGCAGTCGAGAATCTTATCCAAATGAACCAAAGGAATTACACTACCACGGAGGTAAATAACTTCTTTAGCCTGAACATATTTGATATCAGTAACTGGAATATATTCAATATTCTGGATAGAAGCAAGTGCGATTGCATACTTCTCTTCTCTAACTTCAACCATAAGAGCCTGGATGATAGCAAGTGTAAGAGGAAGTCTTACTGTAAATGTAGAACCAGATCCAAGTGTAGATTCTACTTCTACATCACCACCGAGCTGCTCAACATTGGATTTAACAACATCAAGACCAACTCCTCGTCCAGAAATATCTGTAATCTTTTTAGCCATTGAGAATGATGGCATGAATAGGAAGTTGATAATTTCTTTATCTGTAAGCTTATCAGCTTCTTCCTCAGTAACAATGCCTCTTTCAATAGCTTTACCTTTAATAGCTTCAGCATCGATACCGGCACCATCATCGCCTACCTTGATGATTACGTTATTGCCTTCCTGATAAGCGTTCAACCAGATTTTACCAGTTTCCGGCTTACCTTCTTTACGACGAACATCAGGATCTTCAATACCGTGATCAGCTGAATTTCTAAGCAAATGCTGCAAAGGATCACCGATCTGATCGACTACTGTTCTATCAAGCTCTGTTTCCTCACCAGTCATTACCAAATCCATAGGCTTATTTAGTCTTCTAGAAAGGTCTCTAATCATACGAGGGAACTTATTAACTACACTTTCAATAGGAACCATTCGAACCTTCATAACTGATTCATGAAGATTTGTTGTGATTCTTTCTAGATATTCAATCTGCTCAGAGAAATTAACTCCTCCGCCTGATTCCATTGAATTAGCTCTAGAAACAAGTGTATTCTTAGCAATAATAAGCTCGCTGACCTGATTCATAAGGTCATCTAACTTTTCAATATCTACACGGACTGTTCTAGCTGTAACAGGTTTGCCCTTTGCAGCTGGAGCCTTCTTATCATCTTTCTTTTCTGCCTTAGCAGGTGCTTTAGGCGCTGGAGCTGCTGGAGCAGCTGGTGCTGCAGGTGCATTTGCTTCTTCTGCCGGAGCCTGAGGTGCAGCAGAAGGCGCTGGCTGAGCCTCACCTTCATGATACATTTCAGCTGTAACTGGTCCAATTTCACATGAATCAATTTCTGAAACAGCTTCAATTGCAGCCTTTAGTTCATCAGGATTAGCATCTGTCTGAACCAAAACGCTAAAATCAAATTCAAATTTCTCATCTTCAACATCACTTGAAGAAGGATCATATACTAAAATATCACCTGCGTCTTCGATTGCCTTATATACAAGGAAGGCTCTCGCTGCCTTAAGCAAGCAATCATGATTAACATGAACAGTAATACCAAGAACTGTATTACCACCTTCAAGTGTCTCAACAACCTTGATTTTATCATTATCATCCATGTTTAGATGTGTATATAAAGGTGCATCTGATGACGCATCCGCTGGTGCATTCTGAGCAGAAGCTGCAGCTTCATTTGCTGCAGGAGCTGCTGTTTCCTTTCCCATTGCGCGATTCAGAAAATCATTCAATTTCTGAATCAAAACAGCGTTATCTTCATCACCTTCATTTGAAGTATTCTTTACATTATCTACATAGGCTTCGATAGCATCTAGACAATTAAAAAGAATATCAATAAGTTCACTTGTTACCTTAACATTGTCATTACGAACTTCCTGGAACACATTTTCCATATCGTGTGTCAAATGCTGCATCTTTTTGAAGCCCATAGTACCAGCCATACCTTTTAAAGAGTGAGCTACACGGAAGATCTCATTTACAGTGTCAGAATTATCAGGCTCCTGTTCGAGTGCCATGATATTGTCACTAAGAGTCTGAATGTGCTCGTTTGACTCATCGATAAAGACGTCTAAATACTGGCTAACATCCATCTTATTTTACCTCCAATTCCTTTCTGATCGCATCTGCGACCTTGTCAATTGGTGCCGAAACATCTGTTATTCCACTTTGATCAGCTGCTTTTGGCATTCCATAAACAACACAGGTTTCTTGAGATTGGGTAATAACTCTAACGTGCTTATGCTTCTTTAGAAATTGAATACCGTCCGTACCATCTCTGCCCATTCCTGTTAGTACCACGCACACAATATCATCGTAATGAGTTTTAGCTAAAGAATTGAACATCACATCAGCGCAAGGTCTCAAACTATTAACCGGTGGATCATCAAAAACTCTCGCATAGCCTTTTCCATTCCTCGTATAAACCTCAAGATGTCTTCCACCAGGAGCTAAATATACGATATCTGGTTTTAGCTCTTCGCCATCATCTGCTTCTTTTACCTTGAGCTTAGACTCTGAATCGATTCGCTCTGCCAGGGAAAAAGTAAACCCTTTTGGCATATGCTGTACGATTACAACAGGCACTCCCAAAGGAGGAAGCATCTTTATCATCACATGTAAAGCCTGTGGCCCACCTGTCGAAGATGCGATAGCTATGATTCTTTTTGAATTTCCCGAAGTAACACTAGCTGATGTTGAATTCACTTTAGAAAACACACTTTCCGCCCTAGGACTAGGCTTTGGTACAATTTTCTCCTGCGATGATACCAGCGATTCATTACCAAATAGTCCTGAAGAAGAACTGTTAATCAAAAATCTCGCGACTTCAGATAGATCAGCTTTAAACTTCTTGTGACCTGATCCAAAAATATGGAAAGGAACACTAACACACTTAACCTCTTTCATTCCGGAAAAAACAGATGCAGCATCTATATCTTCCTTTGCTTCGCCATGCAGCAAAATTGCCTTAAAACGAATCTTCTTAGAAGTAAGTGTGTTAATCACTTCTGATCCATTCTTGCGAGGTAAATACATGTTTACAATAATTATATCTGGTTTTTCAGATACAACTTTTGAAACAGCTTCTTCTCCATCACAGCAAGTAATGATCTCATATGTATTTGTGCTTTCGCTGATTATATCACAGATAGCCTTTCTCACGAGTGCAGAATCATGCGCTATAAGTATTTTTGTCATACTTCCCGCTCTTTTCTCCGTCTTTTTCTTTCCAATTCGAAAATATATCTGACAATTACTTCCTGACTGAGCTTTTCAAATCGATAATCAAATCGTATTCTATGTGAATACTGATCAGTATCTTCGATATGGTCAGAACCGACGCATTTTCCGATTAGTTCAACATGTCTGATGCCACTATCTAAAGCTAAATCAAAATCAAACAAACAATATTCATCTTCTTTAATACTGTATGGTGCTGTAAACTTAATTCCACCACCACTTATATCTATTATAGTACCATATTCTTCTGATTTTCTCTCACCCAGATCGATTTTATTTTGAATATTCTGTCTAAGTAAAGCCATATTTTCAAAATCTAAATCTTCTTCCTTTAATGGAATAAATCGGGTTGGCACTAAACAATCAACTCTATAGAATTCTCTTCTTTGATATTTTGAAAGCTTACCTAACAACTGAACCTTTATAAGATAAAAATTCTGGCTCTTATATCGATCAATTACTACTCCATCAGCTCTAACCAAGCCTTTATCTGTTATAAATACAAATTTATATTTAATTCCTTGATGCAATGGAGCTAGATGTCCTTTTTTCATAGGTGTTGTAATCTCAATTACATCATCTTCTACAACACTAAACAATGAACTTTTGTAAGTATTCACAATTTTATTTTCTTCTAAACCAGCTGCAAAATGAGTTACTTCAATTTTGCATCCTGGTATGATTTCATCTAATTCCATTTTAATATCCTTTTCTATTATTGATTATGAGTTAAAAATCGAAAGAACTTATGCAATCCTGAATCGTCCTTCTGTTTTTCTCCAAGAAGATATGAAGCTATATCATAAAAACATTTTGCAGATTTTGAAGTCGGGTTTTCTATCGATACAATTTTTTGTTTTCTAACTGCTTTCTCTAAGCTCTGATCAAGACAAACCATTCCTGCATAAGAAATTCTCTCATCTAAGAATTTATTAGTAACAGAATAAATCTTTTCAAATACCTGCCTAGCTTCTGCTTCGGACTGTACCTTATTTGCTATCATTCTAATTTGGACATTTTCGCTATCAAATTTTTCATTTCTAACCATAGCCTTTACTAAGGAATAAGAATCTGTTAAAGAACTAGGTTCCGGAGTTGTAACCAACAAAACATCCGGAGAGGCTAGAACGAATTTTAAGACATTATCAGAAATCCCCGCTCCAGTATCTACAATTAAAATATCGCATAAATCGTTTAATGATTCCAAATCATCTACAACTAAATCGACTTGTGCTGCTGTCAAATTGTTAAGAGCGATAATTCCTGATCCACCAGAAATAAACCCTATATCCATAGGACCATTTGTAATTATGTCCCTAATATCCATTCCCTTATAAATCATATCCGATAAGTCATTTTTTGGAACAGTTCCAAACATGACTTCAACATTTGCTAAGCCAAAATCGGCATCGAAAATGATTACTTTTTTCCCTAACTTAGTAAACCAAACCGCAAGATTGACCGCGAGGTTAGACTTGCCAACCCCACCTTTACCACTGGTAACAGTAAGTACTTTAGTTCGCGTAGTTTTTCTGCGAAGTTTTACTTCGTTTCTTAACTTTTCCGCCTGATCCATAACTTACTTACCTCCGAGCAATTGCTTAACAATATGCTGTATATTGACAACTTCTATATCGTCAGGTACCCCCTGTCCATTGCAGACATATGAGATATCTGTGTCCGCATAAAGTTTAGTATTCAAAATATTTCCACACACATCTGTCTCATCGAGCTTTGTGAAAATAAGATGAAAGTCAGTAAATGATTTATAAATATCGACAATAGCTTTCAAATCTCTATATTTTGTTGTAGCAGAAAGAACTAGATAAACATCTTTTTGGAATGCAGGATCTACAGCATTTAGGATATCCTCCATATCTTTTCTCTGTCCCTTGTTCTTATGGGAAAATCCTGCTGTATCAACAAGAATCAAATCCAAACCGCCCATCTTTGCAATGGCTTCGTTCATGTCATCCTTTGTAAGAACAACATCCAAAGGAATTTCAAGAATGTTTGCATAGGTTCTAAGCTGATCTGTAGCCGCAATTCTATATGTATCAGTAGTCAAAAGTCCTACAGTTTTTCCGTAGTTTAATTTGTACCTAGATGCTAGTTTAGCAATTGTTGTTGTCTTTCCAACACCTGTTGGCCCAATCAAAAAGACGATAAAAGGTTTACTATCACCACAGACAATTGTCTTAGGTTTACCCATCATAAGCACAAGCTTCTGATATACATTGGATAAAAGGAAATCCAGATTATTTCCTGTTCTAATAACCTTTTCCATATCCTTTATAATCTGATTAACGTACTTTTCATCAACTTCATTAGAAAGCAATACGTTATAAAGCATGCTGACAAACTGGCGGTTAGTGGTTTTACTTTTTTCCTCCATGTCAGCATTGATAGAATCTTTCAAGTTAACAAATCCATCCTCTTCAGGTTTTTCAACGGCCTTAGGAGCCTTCTGATATGCAGGATTTGTAGGTTGTTTCACTTCCTGATTCATATTAGGAAGGAGAGAGTCAAGTCTCTTGTCTTCTGCATTAGCATAATTTTCAGTGTTTCTATGACGATTAACCTCTATAGACTCGGATTTTTTTATAACATCATTCACGGCTTTGAAAGCACTTCTAAGAGATTCTTCTGCAAGTGCATCTGCATCCTGATTTGAAGGTGCAGAAGTAAGAGGTGGCAGAGGATTTTTCTTTGTTTCTACATGATTTACAACTCCTCTTTCACCGGCAACTGCATCGAAATGACCACCTTCGCCAAGCGCTGTAGAAGGATTCTGTTTAACAGGTGTCTTATCGTCTTCAAGAGCTGCAGTAACTTCATAAGTACTTGTCTTAAAGATTCCAAAAACTCCCTTAGGACGAATCTCTTTTACATTCATAATAACTACTGAATCACCCAATTCATTTTTAGCATTTTGTATTGCTTCATCTCTGCTATTTCCAGTAAATTTCTTAATTGTCATTTATTGTCACCATTCCCACTGATCGTAATTCTACATTTGGCTCAACTTCGTTAAATGAAACCACTATTAAATCACTATAGTAATCTTCCGTCAGATTTTTGAAATACATTCTAACAATTGGAGAACAAACTACTATAGGAGCAAGCCCCTGGTCCTCAAATTTCTTTATTTCAACTCCAAGAGAATCCATAATTGCTCTGACTTTCTCTGGATCTAACGTCAAATACGCACCCTGCTCTGTCTGTTTTACGGATCCCATAATTTCCTGTTCCAGACGAGGATCTAAAGTAATAACATCGGATGTCTCATTTGCCGGGAAGTATTTACTTGAAATAGCTCTCTTAAGCCCCTGTCTTACATATTCCGTAAGGACATCCGTATCTCTTGTAGTAGATGCATGATCTGCTAACACTTCAAATATAGAGAGCAAATCTCGAATTGAGATTCCTTCCTTCAAAAGGTTCTGCAAAACCTTTTCAATTTCACCTAAACCTAAAAGTTTAGGAATCAATTCATCAACCAAAACAGGATTTGACTTTTTGAGGTTCTCGACAAGATTCTGAACATCCTGTCGTGTAAGTAGCTCGTCAATATGAGTTCTTATAACCTCTGTCAAATGAGTTGCAATGATTGAAGGCGGATCAACAACAGTATATCCTAAACTTTCAGCCCTCTCTCTTTGCGACTCCGTAATCCAGATAGCTGGAAGATGGAATGAAGGCTCAAATGTAGGAATACCTGTAATCTCTTCCTCAACATATCCAGGATTCATCGCCATATAATGATCAAAAAGAATTTCTCCTTCAGCTACCTGGATACCTTTTATCTTAATAATATATTGATTAGGATTCAGCTGAATATTATCTCTAAGTCTAATAATTGGAACTACAGTACCAAGCTCAAGAGCAATCTGACGTCTAATCATAACTACTCTGTCCAAAAGATCTCCACCCTGATTTACATCAGCTAGAGGGATAATACCATATCCAAATTCAAGTTCAATAGGGTCAACCTGAAGAAGTGATACAACATTTTCAGGACGTCTAACTTCTTCTGCTTCAGTCTCTTCTGTTTCTACAGCTTCTTCAGTAGCTTCCTGTTCAATATTCTTCTGAATATTATAGCCTGTAATTATAAGAGCAATACCAAGGCCACCGAAAATAACTAAATTCAAAGGTGTAAAAATTCCTAAAAAAGTCAAAACACTTCCAGCTAAAAGAAGCACCTGAGAATTACCAAACAACTGCTTAACAAGAGTTTCGCCAAAATCATTTTCATTCGAACCCTTTGTTACAAGAATACCTGTAGACAGCGAAATAAGAAGTGATGGAATCTGTGATGTAATACCATCACCAATAGTAAGAATTCCATACTGCTGAAAAGCATCATTAGCAGCCATACCGCCCTGAGTCATTCCCATCATAATTCCACCTACCAGGTTGATAAGTGTAATAATAAGTCCGGCTATAGCATCTCCTTTTACATACTTAGTAGCACCATCCATGTTACCGAAGAAACTTGACTCATCCTGCAACTTCTTTCGTCTGGCAGCGGCCTGCTCATCATTGATAGCACCAGTATTCAAATCGGCATCGATAGCCATCTGCTTACCAGGCATAGCATCCAAAGAGAAACGTGCTGATACCTCAGCTACTCGCTCAGAACCTTTATTGATAACCATAAACTGGATTATAAGTAAAATTACAAAGACAATACCACCGATGATGATATTACCACCACCTACGAACTGTCCGAAAGTAACGACTACATTTCCAGGATTTCCTGTTGTAAGAATAAGTCTTGTTGAACTTACGTTTAGAGAAATTCTAAAAATTGTAGTAAACAAAAGTAACGTTGGGAAAAAAGCCATATCCAGGATTTCCTTCATGAAAATCGTGTTTAGCATAATTACCAACGCAACACCTATATTAAAGGCTAACAATATATCCAACAAAATGGAGGGAATAGGTACAATGAAGAATACAACGGCGGCAAGCATATAAAATACAACGCCAAAATCCATACCGTTTACATTTAATTTCTGTAGCACGTCTCCCCTCCTTTCAAAAGTCTATAATTCATGTGTCTAATTACCCAATTTAAATTACACTAGGTTTCTACTATTATATACCAACGCAAGAATCTCGGCTACTGCTTCATACAATTCTGGAGGTATCTCTTGACCTATATCGACAGTTGCATAAAGTGCTCTAGCTAAAGGCTTATTTTCAGTAATTAAAATACCATTTTCTTTCGCAACTTCTTTAATCTTGTTAGCGACATAATCCTCACCCTTTGCAACAACAATAGGCGCTGTAGATTCATTTGAATCATATTTAAGCGCTACAGCAATATGCGTAGGGTTTGTGATTACTACATCGGCATCCGGAACACTTTGCATCATTCTTCTTTGAGAAACTTCCTGCATCTTCTGACGCTGTTTCTGTTTAATCTGCGGATCACCTTCAGTATCCTTAAATTCATCCTTTACTTCCTGTTTTGTCATCTTCATATCTTCATTAAACTTACGTTTTTGATAGATATAATCCATAAGACCGATAACAAAATAAAGCAAAGAAATCTTAAGTCCTGTATCAATTACGATATCTCCAACCAGAGCAATTGCACCTTTTAGGTTAATATCATAAAGTATAAAAAGTGTTCCCGCTCTATCCTTCAAAGTGTTATATGCAACCCAGAAAATAATTCCCACCTTTAGAATAGATTTAATCAATTCGAAAATTGATTTTTTGGAAAAAATTCTTTTAAATCCATTAATTGGATTCATTTTATTTAGATTAGGTTTCATAGGTTCAGCACTGACCTGCCAACCTACCTGTACAATTTCACCTAAAATACAAACCATTACACCCGCTATTAGAAAAGGGGCTAATATTAATAACATCCTAAGTATAACTGGGAAAATCAAAGATATAAACGCTTGGACAGAAACACCATCTCTCTGACTTTCAACGAAATCAGGCATTCGATTTTGATATGTCCATTTAAAGATATTTATTAGATTTGAACCAACGAATCCCACAAAAACTTTTAACGTCACAAACAAAGCCATCAAGCCAAAAGCATTAGTTAATTCTTTGCTCTTTGCTACCTGGCCTTTCTTTCTAGCATCAGAAAGTCGCTTAGGTGTAGCGGCTTCGGTCTTCTCTCCTCCTGGTCCTTCCTGAGGCGAGAAGAACTGTAGATCAAATTGTATTAAATACAATTCACTCATTTCTGCAGAACCCTCATCATCGAAACTAACATATTTCTCATTTCTTTAAAGATGTAATTTGAAACATCCGGAAGTAAATATACAACAATAAACAAAACTGAAAAGCCGGCTAAAAGTTTAATCTGAATACCTACAGAGAACATATTCATCTGAGGCGCAACCTTTGCAATAACACCTAATACGACATTTATTATCATAGTACATGCAAAAACCGGCAACATAATTCTAAACGAAATAGTGAAAAAATGAGTCATATAAACAGTCATCATTTTTATCAAATTAGTAGTATCTACATTCGCTCCACCTAACTGTATCAGCTGAAACGAATCCACTATAGCTCTAAGTATATATTGATACATACCTGTAACAATAAGCATGATATAAACATAGTAATAATATAACTGACCGGTAAGTGTAGCCAAAGAACCAGTCGAAGGATCGAACTGTGATGCCATAGATAGTCCGATATCCATATCTATAATATTACCAGCAAACATAATAATATATGTACAAATATTTGCTGAGAATCCCAGTAGCAATCCTGTAATAGCCTCTTTTAAAACCAAAGTAGCATATCCTATTACCGAGACATAAGTATAAGCTTCAACAGGTCTGAATGTATAGTAAACAAGCATTGCAACAAACAAAGAAAGACCGACCCTAACTCTTCTCGGCACATTACGCATCGAGAAGAAAGGAGCGGCCGCAACAAATGATGCAATTCTTACTAGAACCAACAAAAAATATTCAAAATCAATTAACGAAAAAGTAAAATTTAATGTCATAGATTATTTGATAAATAAAGTAAAATCAGACCACAAATCAACCATATAAGTAGTTAGATTAGTCATTATAAATGAACCGAAAATTACAAGCGATAAGAATATCGCTAATAACTTAGGAACGAAAGTCAATGTCTGTTCCTGGATAGACGTAACAGTCTGAAAAATACTAACTACCAAACCTATAACCAAAGAAACAATAAGCATCGGAGCCGAATTAATAATAATCTGATATATTGCATTTCGCATCATATCAAGTACTGCACCTTGTGACATTCTCTCCTCCTAAATCAGTAGAATGTTCTAACTACATTTCCAATTACGAGATCCCATCCATCTGCAAGTACAAATAGTAGAATCTTGAACGGTAGCGAAATGGTTGTCGGCGGGAGCATCATCATACCCATCGACATAAGAACCGATGCAACTACCATATCAATAACGATAAATGGAATATATATAACGAATCCTATGATAAAAGCTGTTCTAAGTTCACTCAAAATGAATGAAGGAACCAAAACATAAAATGGAACATCATCATAGTCATCATATTTCACTTTGGCTATATCACAGAATAGATTTAAATCCTTCGTCTGTGTCTGACCATACATGAATTCTCTAATAGGACCTTCTGCCTTTTCCAAAGCGACTTCCTGTGTTATCTCACCTTTATCAAAAGGTTGAATAGCATCAGTATTAATCTTTGTAAAAGTAGGCCACATTATAAATATTGTCAAAAACAGTGCCAAACCAATTAGCACCTGATTAGGTGGTGACGTCTGTGTTCCAATAGCCGCTCTTACGAAATGTAATACAATGATAATTCGAATAAACGAAGTCATCATAATCAAAATCGAAGGCGCTAAAGAAATAACCGTGAGAACGATTAGAATTCTCACGGTCGATGTAAGTGATCCGGTATCACCATTTAAGGTGAGGGAAAAAATCTCACCATCACCAGTCTTCTGATCACTCGCATTTGGAGCCTTCTCTGTTGCACCATAAGAATTATCTGTAGCATATACTCTTCCAGCTTTCGAAAGAGATACAGTAGAAAATACCAGTACAAACACTGCAAAGGCTATTGACAGACGACAATACCATTTCTTTAGTTTCGTCATGTTATTCCTTTTTATTTGGAAGATTAGTAAACTGCTTTAGAATCTCCTGAAACTTTCCACTAGATTTAAAACTATTATCATCGCAACCAACAATTGAAACAGCTTCACTATCCAGCTCTCCAAGAAAGACTATCTCATCTTTGCCCACACCAATCACAATATATCTATTCTGACCAGTCTGAACTATTTCAACGAACTTATTGTTTCCAACTCTGATAGTCTCAACGATTTTCAGATTCTTACCAATTTGCTGCTGTTTTTGAAATCCTGCCATCCACTTCGTGGTATAGAATGTCAAAACCAATACAGCAATAAAAATAAATAAAACAATAATCAGTTGAAATAAACTCTCTCCCTGAGAAGTAAGCAAAATCATCTAATTAGCCTATAACCTTCTTTACAGCCTCAAGAACACGTTCTGCCTGGAAAGGTTTTACAATGAAATCCTTAGCTCCAGACTGAATAGCTTCGATAACCATTGCCTGCTGACCCATAGCTGAGCACATAATAATTGAAGCATTAGGATCATTTTCTCTAATTGCTTTAAGTGCCTGAATACCGTCCATCTCTGGCATTGTGATATCCATAAGTACAAGATCAGGTTTACATTCTGCGTAAGTATCAACGGCCTTCTTACCGTTTTCAGCCTCACCTACAATGTTATAACCATTCTTTGAGAGGATGTCTTTAATCATCATTCTCATAAATGCTGCGTCATCTACAACCATTACATTCTTTGCCATTTGTTCTCTCCTATCATCAATCAGTCAATATTTCCGTTATACGGATACCGAAAGATTCCTCAATAACAACAACTTCACCTTTTGCAACATATTTGCCATTGACTAAAACGTCAATAGGTTCACCTGCTATCTTATTTAATTCTATTATAGTTCCGGGAGCAAAATCAAGTATTTCCTGAATAGATTTATGAGTTCTTCCCAATTCCACTGTAACTTCAAGCGGAACATCCTTGATCAAATCGATGTTTTCCTGCAAAGCAATCACCGGCTGACCGCCTGTAAATGCTGAAAACTGAGCAGATTGTACATCGACCGGCTGCTGCATTTGCATCTGTGGCATCATTTGTGGAGCCATCTGCATTTGAGGTGCCATCTGAGGTGCCATCTGTGGAGCCATCTGAGGCTGTGCCTGCTGCATCTGAGGCTGTGCCTGCTGTTGAGCTGTTTCCAAGGATCCCATCTGCATCTCATTCTGAGGTACAGCACTAACTTCCTGGCCACTTCCTTCTGGGGAATTAGAATCCGAATCAGCTTCCATATTTCCCTGTACACAAGAAATCATCTCATGAACTAAAGATACTGGATACAACTGCATCATCTTACTATCAACCAAGTCACCAATCTGAAGATGGAACTCAATCTTTACAAACAATCCAGAAATGAAGTCTCCAAATTCAGAGCCCTCTTTTACATCATCTAATTCAATAAGATTAGATGATGGTGGACTGATATCTACCATCTTATTTAGCATAGATGATAATGATGTCGCTGATGAACCCATCATCTGGTTCATAGCTTCACTAATAGCAGAAAGATGAATCTCAGTAAGTTCACCATCTGTATTCGTGCCGTCACCACCCATCATTAGATCAGTAATTACCTTAACATCAGATTCCTTAAGTACCAACTCGTTGCTACCTGAAAGACCCTTTGTGTAAGTAATCTTAACTAAAACGCATGGTTTATCATATTCATCTATTATATCTGTCCACGTGGAAGTTGATACTACTGGAGTAGAAATATCTACCTTTGTATTTACAAGGGAAAAAAGGGCTGTTGCTCCACTTCCCATACAAATATTGGCAATTTCTCCAATGGTATCTTTTTCGTCTGTGGTTAGGTCAGCTGCTCCAGCTGAATCAGAAGAACCTCCGCCACCGCCTCCATTTAGGAGAGCATCAATTTCTTCCTGGGATAAAGAGCCGTCACTCATCTTCTTCCTTCTCCTCCCTAATCACTTTTGTCACTCTAACTGCGTATTGCTTGCCTCGGGTTCCTGGAAGACCCGTGAATTTCAAAATGTCTCCGACATAAACTGAAAGTTCGTCATCGACCTTACTATCTAGTCTTATAATATCACCAGGACGTAGACTCGAGAAATCATGAACTGAAATAGATGATTTTCCAAGGACTACGTTAACTGGAATAGCCGACTTATTAATCAATCTTTCAACTGTAGAATTGTAAGTCTGATCATCTTTCTCTTGCATATTTGAATACCAGAATTTAGTATTCAACTTATCCATGATCGGTTCAAGTGTAATGTATGGTAAACATACATTCATCAAACCTTCGACATCACCTATCTTGATATTTACCGTAATAACGGCTGTCATTTCAGAAGGCGAAATAATCTGTGCGAACTGTGAATTGGTCTCTATTCGCTCCATTCTAGGATTAACATCTAAAACATTAGCCCAAGGTTCACGAAGCAAATTAACACATACATTCATGATTCGCTCTATAAGTAGAAGCTCAATTTCCGAGAAATCCCTCAATTTATCAATAGGATCTCCATTTCCACCAAGCAATCTATCAACAATAGCGTACCCCAGTTTAGAAGCCATTTCAATGATGATATTTCCCTTTAAAGGCGAAAAATCAATAACTCCAAGGAGTACTGGATTCGAAAGAGCATTCGAAAATTCCATATATGAAATCGCTTCTGCGTTCATAACTTCAACCTGAATATTCTTTCGTAAATAAATTGGCAGGTTAGTAGATAATAATCGGCCGTAATGTTCAAAAATCATCTCTAGAGTACGAAGATGTTCTTTCGAGAATTTGGAAGGACGTGCAAAGTCATACTCTTTCACCTGATTTTCACTATTCTTTTTCATTTCCTCGGCATCTACTTCACCGCTGTTTAGAGCTTGAAGCAGACTATCGATTTCGCTCTGTGAAAGTACGTCACCCACGGTCGATTCTCACCACCTTCCTGTAAAAAAGACCTATATAACACATAAGATATTATTACTGCTTTGGCTGAATAACAGCTTTTGCAAATCCGACAGCGGAAACAACATCTCCTCCGAATGAATTAGCAAGTTCATCCTTGATCTGATCCTGGATATCCTGCTTCTTTTCATTGAAGTTATCGCATGTATACTGTGAAACGATATCATTTACAGCTCTCTGAATAACACCGTCATATGTGTTCATAGTATCTTTAGTATAAGTTCCGGCCTTATAGCCATCGCTTTCCTTGTTAATATTGATAACAATCTTAACAAGTGCTACACCACCATCAGATAGAGATATTGTCATATCATCTGCAGGTGTGTAAGCTTCAGTTGTTTCAAGTGATGTACTTGAACCACTCGTGGACTGTCCAGCGGATAGATCCAAATCAATTGCTCCAGCAACTTTTGAAATCAACTCATTCGCTTTCTTAGTTTCAGGCATAATAGTAAAAGTAAGTAAAGCTGTTAGCACTAGATTTACAAGGACCAGCACTAGGGTGATCAATGTAATAATACTTTTTTTCATAACTTTAAATACCCCTTTCAAAAAGTAAGTAATTTAATTAGTTGTATTATCCAAATTAGAATTCATGTCGTTGTAAATCTTTACGACTACTCTTCTGTTCAAAGCGCGGTTCTCAGCTGTATCATTTGGAGCTATCGGGTCCCACTCACCACGACCAGAATATATAACATGTGAAGGATCTAAATTAGTATTTGCTTTTACAAAGTTTGCAATATCAAGAGCTCTGTACATAGATAAAACATCATTGCTCTCGATTTTAGCTGTGTGCATTGGAACATTATCAGTATGTCCTTCTATTAGAATAGTATTTTCTGAGTAACCATTCAATATCGCACTCAATTTCTTTAGAAAAGGTTCAGCATCTTTCTTGTGATCATATTTACCGCTGGCAAATAAAACCGCACCATTCATGGTGATTTCTACATACTGACCATTAGATTTGATATCGACAAGATTCTGAATACCACTTTTTTCCATAGCTTCAGTGATATCTTCTTCCATCTTCTCACTTTGAGCGGCTCCCTTTTTTTCAAACTCTTCGGTAAGTTCCTCATCGGTTTTACCTGAGCCACCCTTATATGTACTCTCTTTATCACCATCTACAAGTGATCTTGAAGTACCTGTAGTTCCGGCAACATTTCCAGTTGTTCCATCATTATCCGCATCAGCTTGACCGCCGTTTTGCTTATTATCCTTATCTCCATGCTTACCAGAAGAAGCATTGAAAAAAGAATTAAACTGCTGCAAGGCACTTACACCTGATGAAATAAGGCTTCCTTCCTGAGTACTGATTGTTGTACCACCGGCAGGAAGAACTGAGAAGCTCTGCTGCAATGACTGTACTACCATCTCGTATTTCTCAGCATCTACAGATGACATTGAGAAAAGTAATACGAAGAAGCAAAGGAGCAGATTCATCAGATCCGAGAAAGTCGCCATCCAAGCTGGCGAGCCCTTTGGAACTTCCGGCTCTTTCTTCCTAGCCATTAGCCTTCACCTCCGCCATCATCACTAGACGCAACTGCTTCACGTGCTTTAGGTGAAAGGAATGTCTTAAGTTTCTCTTCAATTACTCGAGGGTTTTCACCTGCCTGAATTGAAAGGATACCTTCTACGACAACTTCCTTCATCATAAGTTCATGGGATGTATTATCCTTTAACTTCTCAGAAAGAGGACCGAAAATCCAGTTTGCAAGAAGTGAACCGTACATAGTTGTAATCAAGGCAACGGCCATGGCAGGTCCGATAGATGCGGCATCTGACATGTTCTGAAGCATGATGATAAGACCGATCAAGGTACCGATCATACCCCAGGCGGGGCCCATTTCTCCGACACGGTCAAGAACGCCTGTTACCTTCTTATGTCTGCCTTCGATAGCGGAAAGTTCTGTTTCAAGAATTCCTCTAACTAAGTCTGGATCTGTACCATCGACAACTAGCATAATGCCTTTTCTAAGGAAAGGATCTTCGATTCCTTGAGTTGCCTCATCCAGAGCAAGAAGTCCTTCTTTTCGAGCTGTATTTGAAAGTCCAATGATAGTACTAATAGATTCAGCTGGATTCTGTTTTGATGGTTCCTTTAATGCTAATGTAAGTCCTTTTAGACCGTTTATGAATTCATCCATCTTATAGGAAGCCATCGTAGCTCCCAAAGCACCACCTACTGTAATGAGTAGTGATGGAGGGTCAATGAACCAGGCAAAGTTACCACCACCTGAGAGGATACCGAATATAAGGAAGAAGGTACATAAACCAAATCCAATAAGAGATGCTAAATCCACTTAATACCACCAGCCTTTCTTTCTTAATAAAAATCATAATTTATTAAAAAAGTGCACAAAATTTCCAATAATAATACTACAAATTTATCATACAAGATTTATAAATGTTTGTCCACTTTTATTTCCTATATCTAGTATAAGCTAAATAAGCCACATACAAGAAATATGCTTTCTTGTATGTGGTTATAAAGCTATAAGTTTAAAGAGTTTTATCTCTTAAGGTTAACCAATTCTTCAAGAAGTGTATCAGAAACTGTGATAATTCTTGAGTTGGCCTGGAAACCTCTCTGTGTAGTAATCATGTTTGTAAATTCTCTAGCCAAGTCTACGTTTGACATTTCAAGCTGACCTGTTGACATCTTTCCGCCATCACCAGATACATCTACACCGACACCATCAAACTCTCCTGAGTTAAGTGTCTGTCCATAACAGTTATTTCCTAAACTTTCAAGACCAGAAGGGTTAGCGAAATGTGCTACTGCTATCTGTCCTAAAAGAACTGTATTACCATTGTCATAAGATCCAAAAATCTTACCACTCTGATCTACTGAAAGACCAGTCATATTTCCTAGCTTTTTACCAGCGCCAAGCTTTCCTGATGTATCTCCTCTTAAAAGACCTACTGTTGAAGCTGCGCCATTGTCTGCAACTTTTATCTGTGAAAAGTCGATGTCTACATTCTGGAAATTAACTCCAAGTGCAGACATATTAAGTGTAACCGAATTGCTACCAGCCTCATTTACGTATGAGAATGAACCATCTGCTGGATTGAACTTAACAGTGAAGTCAGTAGAATTCTTCTCAAGAACAAGCTGTCCACCGCCATTTATAGTTCTAGAAACCGCATTTGCAGCAACAGCATCTGTAATTCCATACATTTCAGAAAGAGCAAAGAACTTTGTCTCTCCAGATGTAGCACCAGTAAATGTACATCCATACACTCCATTTTGCTGAGTGATAGTTCCATCTGAAGTAAATGTTTCAGATGTACCTGTAGAGTTATTTGCTACAGTTGAAATCGTAGATGAGTTAAGTCCTACAGTAGCTGAAGTAAACTTAGAAGCATCAAGTGTATATGATGATTCTCTAGTTCTATTCTGACCAAACAATGTAGAAATTGTTGCATCGGTAATAGTTACACCAGCCTGATTATTTGCACCCTGTAAAATATCATTTCCAGCCTGATCTGTAATACCTGTAAGGCTTACATAGAATTCACCTTCATCAGTATTTGCTGAATGAAGTGAAAACTTAGCTGTATATGCATATCCGAGTGAATCATAAAACTGAAGACTCATTACATATCCATTTTCACCAGTTAAAACTGCTGTGTTTTTATCAAGGATACCGCTTGCTGAAGCCTTTGTTGTAGCTTCAGGCTGTGAAGTTTTATTTTCTGCAGACATAACACGAAGAGGCTGTACTGTATCCTGACGAATTGTCTGAGTTTCCTGATCAACTCCCCAGCCCTGTACTAAATAACCTGTAGTTGTCATCGCAAGGTTACCTGCTGCATCTACGTAAAATGATCCTGCACGAGTGAATACATTCTGAACACCGTTAGAAACGATGAAGAAGTTAGTATTTTGAGCGTCCGTGAATTTGATATCCAAAGCCTCTCCTGTACTTTCAGAAGCACCGCCGGCCTCGATTGAAACCTTTGTAGCACCTGCAGTAACACCAAGACCGATCTGGTTGGCATTCTTACCACCGAGGGTCTCTGAAGGGCCTGACGCACCAGAAGTTGTCTGGTACATGATATCCTGGAATGTAGTTGATGATGATTTGAACGCCAGTGTGTTAACGTTAGAGATATTATTACCAATTACATCCATTTTAGTCTGGTGAGTACGAAGACCTGATACACCAGAATATAATGCTCTCATCATAGGGCATGACCTCCAATCAGCTGTGATTAGAATTTTTCATCGCGTCTGTCGGTCGGCGATGAACTAAGCTTCCATAAGGTCCAGCTTAAATAAATTTCTATGCAATCACAGCACCATCAATATTAGTAAAAACATTATGCTCCGTAGTAGAATTTTCATCCATGGCAGTAACTACGGTATGCGAAGGAACATTGACGATAAACGCCATTTTATCGACCATTACAAGTGAGTCGTTGATTCCTTTCTCATAAGCCATCTGTATGCCATTTGACAATCTCTCGCTCTGCTCAGGTGATAGCGAAATTGATCTCTCCATAAGTCGGTTAGCCGCATGTTTTGAGAACTTAACTTCCGATGTATTCCCGATTACATCTTCCATCTTGCCAGAAAGCACATCTTTAAAAGAAGTAGCATCCTTTGCTTGATTGGCTGGCTTACTTATCTTTCCCAAATACTGATTTTGTATCTGTTCAATCGAAGTAAAGTTTCCATCTAGTCGATTCACTTTTCTCGTTCCTCCTTTCTATGCAAAAATCCTTTTCAAACTATTATATCGGCTAGTTTGAATTTTTCTTTAGTTCTTCTAGTCTAGAAGTTAACTCTGTAATCTTTGCTAGATCTCCAGGAGCAACAAACTGCTTTGTATAAGCAGAAAATGAATCATATAGATTAATAACTGCTGTAAGCTGCTTCTCATTATCAAGTGTGAAATGTTCCTTGTCAGGAAGCTGAGATACCATACTGTTAAGTGTTGATGCAGCCATTGTAGATTCATAATACTGTGAATCCTTGATTGAGATAACCTTATCTACATCGAAGTCCTTTCCGTTTACATTGATATACATAGTGTCATCTTTTTTTGTTGTATAATCTACAACTCCAGTTACAAGGCCGTCATCAGAATCTACAGTTACATACTTACCAATAAGTGATCCTGCAGAAATACTGTCAACGCTTCCAGCAACATTCTGAGTAGCTTCTACCTGTGAGAATGTAGCCATTTCAGATACATATTCTGAGTTCTGAGTAGGTTCCATCGGATCCTGGTACTGCATTTCAGCTGCCAAAAGTTTTAGGAACATGTTCTTATCAAAACTTGTATTGCCCTTTGCTTTATCTGCTGCTGTTTTAGCACCAGTTCCAGCACTGTCATAAGCTTTCTTAGCATTTGCTTCATTTGCCATCTGTCCATTAGAGACATCCATCCAAATTGCCATTTACTTATCTCCTTTCCATCAAGCCTGGTAATTAAGTGTATTACCCTGAGCTTTCATAATTTTTGCTGTTAAAACTTCCTCATCAGTCATAAGTCCCTGCAAATCATCCAAATTATTCAAATCAATTCTGTGAAGTCGATTACCCTTTTCAGAATTCTCATTTGACTCTTCTTTCTGATGATTTTCGCCATTCATATTCATATCCATGGCTTCACTTTTTTCCTGATTCTCTTTAAATTCATGAGTTCCAACAGAAATTTCAACAGAGTCGACCTTCATGCCCTGGTCTTTAAACCTATCCTGAAGTATCGCCAACTGAGTCTCAAGTGCAGCTTTTACTGTTTCGTTCTGAGCTAAAATCTTAGCCTTGACTGCTCCATCTTTAGATGTAATTTCCATGAAAATCTTTCCTAATTCTTCTGGATTAAGAACCATCTCCATAGTATGAACAGAATCAGTCAATGTGACCTTTGCATTCTGAACCATCTTATCAATCATTGATGAAACATCTACTTTTACAGTTCCCAAAGAAGCTGTAGTAACTTCGATTTCAGTAGCATTTGCATTCAATTCAAAAGTATTAACAACCTGATTATTTTCAGGATTTACCTTTATATTCTGGTTGTTCTGATTCTGGGAAAAAAGATTGCTAGAATTATCATTCTGCATATTCTTCTCATTTTTGTTTAGAACTTTTGAAACGAGGTCATTTGAAACGCCTGTCTGGCTTTCATTTTCCGCCTCTTCTCTAAATGAAGTAGACTTCTCTTCAGCCTTTGTTCTGAAATCCTCAACAATGACTTTTGTATCAGCATTTGTTTCAGGATTCTCTTCTGAAACAATTTTGTCATTTATAGGATTCCTTGTTTCATCAACCACATTTTCATCCATTCCTGTTATATTCTGAATAACTTGATTAAAATCAACTTCTTCTTCAGGAACAGCTGTTAATCCAAGTTCTGATAAATCCAGATTATTAACTAAATCTTTCAAATCAGAAATCAACTCTTTCATGCCATCAACATTTAAAAGTGAAATAGGATCACTTACGTCAAGGGCTTCTGAAACAACCATCATCATATTCTTAGGATCTAATAAATCAACGAAATTAAGTCCTAAAGTCTGCATTGCATTCACAATATCATCTTCGCTGATACCTAGATTCTTTGAAATAACCTTCTTGATTTCTTCTTCAGTTTCCTGATCCAGCTCTACTTTTGATTCAGTTTTGTTATCTTCGGTGTGAACATCTTTTGTATCCGACTTCGAAGAAGTTTTTGTTTCCTGTCCATTTTTAGCTTCAACAGAATCATTTGGTGTATTTTCCACTGATTCCATCGAAGAACCCTTCACATCCTGCGAATTAAGGGCAGAATTCTTCGTCAAATCAACTTTTACATTGATTTGAACACTTGTCTTCTTCGAAGATACAAGTTTAAGAGAATTGTTTGTACTGTCCACTTCTAGTTTTCTATAACTACTCTGACCCATGGACATCATAATATTCTCAAATTTAGAATTGTCGTTAGAATTGAAATTCTTAACGGACTTGACACCAGCTTCAGGTATTTTAGTGGCAGGAAGTCTTGAAATATCGGCACCTGTCATACCACTATCTCCTTTCATATGGATATCTATTTTGGTTCCATAATCTGCGTTACCTGAGCTGCAACTTCCGCATCCATGGCACCCAAAATTTTACCTCGAGTATCGCTATCCATAGCATTAAGGATTTTGGCTACCAGAGACAGATTATCTTTCATAGATTCAAAAATTCCTGCAGCCTGAGCCGGCTTCATAGCTGAATAAGTCTCAGCATAGGATTTTATCTCTTCAGATTCTTGCTGTTGCTCTAAAACTTCCTTGTATATAGCCTTCGCATTTTCGGGAGAAATGCTCTCATAATACTCCTTATATTCTTTTATATCGGGCGCATTATCGGAAAAAACAACCTCTTCATCAAATTTTTTCTTTAAAGCTTCATATTCAGCTTCCTTTTCCTTGTAAGCTTGAAGTTCAGAAGCTTTTGACTGCAAATCTGCAATCTTTGACTGTGAATCTTGAGCACTCTTTTTTGCTTTCTTAAGCTGTGCTTCTAGATCTTTTATCTTTTCAACTGCGTCAGAAACAGATGAATACTGATAAGCATCATCTTTTCCCTTTGCACCATCGATATCATTTTCAGTTTCCGGAAGAATTTTATTAATTCCAGGAACATCTTTTAAAACAGGATATAAAACAGTAGAACCAAATCCACCGACATCCATCTTTATGAGTAAAGCAAAAATTGCAATCCAAACAGCCGCAATAAGTAAAGCCACGAGAAGTATAATAATTCCGCCGCCTTCATCATCTTCTTCAATATCACTAGCCCCTTCTCTGCCTTCAGCCTTAGCTTTTTTTGCCTCTTCCTTCTTTTGTTTCTTCAGGGCTTTCTTTTCTTTTCTAGAAAGTTTCTTTTCGTCTTTAGATTCTTTCTCTTCAATTTCTTCAGCCATTACTTATTACTCCTGTGAAGCATCGTCTATATTTCCATATGTATAAGCTACTAATTCATCAACTTCTTTTGACTCTTTATAAAGAACTTCAGCTTTGAATTCTTCAAAAGCCTTTTCCCTAAGTTTCTCATAGGTCTTTCGTTCCTTCATAGCTTCATCAAGTTTCGATCTTTCGATTTCAACCCGATTCTGAGCCATACTTACATTCCTGATTTGCTCATTTACCTTGCCATCCATTATTAGAATCGCATTTCTTAAGAAGTTAATTTCTGTAAGATGAAGTGTTCCACTCTGTTCTTCTTTAAGTTTGTTCTCATAAGAAGATCTGCGTAAAAGAAGATCTTCTAAAATAGCCTGTTCTTCTTGTAAAGCAGCATTTGCCCTTGCATATTCCATTTTCTGTTGTACTTCTAACTTGGATTTTATATCCAAAATATTTTGCATTCGATAATGAAAAGCTGGCATAACTCTACCTCAAAAAACTATTAGCTATTCACTAGGATTCTCTTCCAAAAACATATTTTCCAAAGTATCGATGATTTCTTCAAAAGAAAATTTTTCATGAGTTTCCTGACAAAGAAAAGCATTTACGCTATCAATCTTTGACACTGCATAATCAATACTTTTATTAGAGCCCGCTTTATAAGCTCCGATATTAATAAGATCCTCCGCCTCATTATATGTTGCCATAACATTTTTCAGCTTACCGGCAGCCTTTTTATGTTTATTGTCTGCAACAGCAGACATAACTCGAGATATAGACTGCAATACATCTATAGCTGGATAATGATTCAAATGTGCAAGTCGTCTGTTTAGAACGATATGTCCATCTAAAATAGATCTGGCTGTATCAGAAATAGGTTCATTGAAATCATCACCATCGACAAGTACTGTATAAAGTCCAGTGATAGATCCCGTAGCGCCATTTCCTGCTCTTTCCAAAAGTTTAGGCATTTCAGAATATACACTAGGTGGATATCCTCTAGTAACTGGAGGCTCACCTGATGCAAGACCAATTTCTCTCTGTGCCATAGAAAATCGAGTCAAAGAATCCATCATAAGAAGGACATCTTTGCCCTGATCTCTAAAATACTCAGCGATAGCAGTCGCTGTCTTTGCCGCCTTATTTCTAATCAAAGCAGGCTTATCAGAAGTAGCTACAACGACAATAGAACGTTTCATGCCTTCCTCGCCCATATCGTTTTCTACGAATTCTCTTACCTCTCGTCCTCGCTCTCCAATTAGAGCGATTACATTGATATCAGCCTTTGTATTTCTGGCAAACATACCCATAAGGGTACTCTTTCCAACACCGGAACCGGCAAAAATACCAATTCTCTGTCCTTTTCCAACAGTGATAAGACCATCAACAGCCTTAACTCCTAGTGAAAGAGGTTCTGAAATTATCACTCTCTCCATAGGATCAGGTGGTGCAGCATCAACCGGGTATTCAGAATCACAAATAATCTCTTCGCCTTCTGCTAAATCAGTTGGACGGCCCAGGCCATCTACCGTATGGCCTAAAAGTTCATCTCCAACCTGTATCGAAAGCGGTTTTCCAGTGTTTTCAACTATACAACCAACACCTACACCTTCCATATTTTCAAAAGGCATAAGCAAAAGTCTTTTATCCCTGAAGCCGACAACCTCAGCCATAATCTTACGATCAGAATCAGCTGTCTGAATCTCACACAAATCATTGAGCTTGGCATCCGGACCAATAGATTCGATAGTAAGGCCGACTACTTTCGCAACCTTTCCCATCTTTCTATAATATGTATTCTCTGTTAATTGTAGATATTTATTTCTATCTATATTCAAAGGAATACCTCCAGACCAATCAAGAAAGTGACTTAATATCTCTAATCAAATTATCGAATTCTACTCCCAAAGAGCAATCGATGATTCCTCCATCAGTTTCAATCATGCACTGATCTCCACTTAAAAGAGGATCTTCTGTAACGGAAATGCTAACTCCCTCTCTGGCATTTGCCTGAAGTTCCGGGAGTTTTGTTTGAAATTCTTTTATAGAATCCTTGCCAACTCGAACTAATAGCTCTTTCGAATCATCAGAATGTGAAAGGGCATCTTTTGCCAAGGAAAAAAGTATGTCCTTTTTTCCATCGAATTGACAATGAAAAACTTTGTTTACTACTTCGATAAGGACATCCAAAAGTTCACTTTCCATATTCAATCTGTCATTATCGAATTCTGCTTTAAGAGCATTGACTTTAGCATCATACTCTTCTTTTGCCCGACGAACTTCTTCCTGAGCTTCAAAAAGTCCAGCCTGATAGCCTTCCTCTTTTCCATGCTGTGCAGCATTGGATTTAGTAGCCTCGGCTTCTCGATTTGCATTCTCGAGAATTGTAGAAGCTTCTTCATTGGCATGATTAATAATAGCATCAGCTCTTTCCTGAGCTTCTGCTTCTAAACGCTCTAATTCTTCTTCAGAGATAAAATTAGCGGAGGAATCTGAAGAATTACCATTGACCAAATTTTCGAGGTCACCTTCTACAAATTCTCCTGACTCCCCTGCTTCTCCTTCGAGATTGAGCTTTTCTCTCAATTCTGATTCCTGGCGCATCTTTAGGCTAGACAGTTTCTTCTCGAGAATATTATTAGAATTAATTTCTCTTGGATTATCAATATCCTGCCTGACTTGCGCACTATAAATAATAGACTTAGACAACTAAATCGTCTCCTCCACCTCTGGAAATAACAATCTCACCAGCATCTTCCAGTTTTCTAATAATACCTACAATCTGCTGCTGTGCTTCTTCTACATCTTTCATACGAACAGGTCCCATGTAATCCATGTCTTCTTTTATCATGGCTGCTAGACGCTGTGACATATTTGTAAAGATGACATTCTGTACTTCTTCATTTGTACTCTTAAGTGCAACAGAAAGAGTTGAGTTTTCAACATCACGAAGTACACGCTGAATAGATCTGTTGTCGAGAAGAAGGATATCCTCGAATACGAACATCTTCTTTCTGATATCATCAGCAAGTTCTGGTTCATCAATTTCAAGAGATTCCATAATTCTCTTCTCAGTACGTCTATCAACAGCATTCAAAATAGCTACGATAGCATCGACACCACCGGCAACTGTGTAATCCTGATTGATAAGAGAAGAAAGTTTTCTTTCGAGAACTCTTTCTACCTCTTTAACTACATCAGGTGAAGTTCTATCCATAAGAGCAATTCTCTTTGCTACATCAGCCTGCATTTCTGCAGAAAGTGCTCCTAAGATAAGAGCTGCCTGCGAAGATGATAGATATGAAAGAATCATCGCTATAGTCTGAGGGTGCTCATCCTGTATAAAGTTAAGAACCTGAGAAGGTTCAGTCTTACGAATAAATTCAAAAGGTCTAACCTGAAGAGATGCAGTAAGCTTTGTAATAACATCCGCTGCTCTCTCGTCGCCAAGAGCCTTCTCCAGGAGTTCTTTTGCATAGCCAATACCACCTTCGGCAATATACTGCTGTGCCAGACATACCTGGTAAAATTCGTTTATGACTTCTTCCTTGATTTCAGGTGTAATAGATCTAGTATTTGCAATTTCAAGTGTAAGCTCTTCAATTTCTTCTTCCTTGAGATGCTTAAATATCTCAGCAGATTTCTCAGGTCCAAGAGTAATCAAAAGAACAGCTGCCTTCTGAACTCCATTTAAATCTTCTACCGCCATCTTCTATCCCCAGTCTTCATTCAGCCAGTTACGAAGCAAATTAGCCACTGCTTCTGGATTCTCATCAACAAATTTCTCAATCAAAACACGAGCTTCGGATTTCTCGTTGAAGCCAATATCTTCAAGGTTCTCTTCCTGCTGTTCATTCTGTTCAGCGAGAAGATCATCAACAGAAACCTCTTCTTCGACTTCCTCTTCCTGTTCCTTCTTCAATGAACGGAATACTACGAAGCCAAGTAGAGCAAATACCAAGAGTGCAATTATAATCTGCAAGTAATCGGTAATTGTTCTTCCACCAGTAGATTCATGGAATAGAGGAACTTCATAAGCTAAGA
Organism: Lachnospiraceae bacterium; assembly: GCA_024682375.1. Lineage (GTDB taxonomy): Bacteria > Bacillota > Clostridia > Lachnospirales > Lachnospiraceae > Lachnocurva. The sequence continues at coordinate 183,340 of JAIKZI010000039.1, forward strand.
TAGTAATCTTGTTTGTAGAAAGACCTGTAGCATTAGATACTGCAGTAATCATATTGTCATCTACATCAATCTGCTTCTTTTCATTATTTTTAGCGCGAAACTCTGCAAATGTCTGCTTTTTAAGCTCGCCATTCTTCTTCATTTCATCTTCATCATAAGTAATATAGTTAGTAGCAACTATAGTTATAGAAGACTCATCATAATCAATCTTTCCAACCTCACCATCTTTTGTGGTGATAAGTTCGCTAGGAAGATAATCTTCTGTAACAGATGATGACTCTGATTTAGATGTACCATTATCATCTGTTACATATGTTGTATCATCATCATTAGTATCTGTTCCAGGTGTTCCACCAGATCCACCCTGAGTTGAAGTATTAGTCTCTGTTCTAGAATCGAGGTAGCCCTCTTTCTTTCCGTTTTCTGTATCAACATAATATTTGTAATCAACAGACTTTTCTTTTGTAAAGCTCATCTTAAGTTCAGCACTTACATCTACATTATCATAGATAGCTGAATTCATACCATTATCATGAGCCAATACTTCTTTTACTTTCTTAGCGGTAAGCTTCTCTGCATTATCTTTTACTTCCTGCTGAGTAGTAGCCTGAACCATTGACGAATCATCATCAGTTCCGTTATAAAGAGTATTTCCATTATTATCAATAACAGTAATTTTCTTTGTAGATGTATTTCGCAAGTTTGCAGCCATAAACGAAGCTACAGACTTAGCAATTTTCTCATGATTTTTGCTGCCTTCGACGAATTTGATTTTAACCGCAGCTGAAGACTCCTCATTAGATGCAATAATTGTGCCATCATCATGAGGAACATTGATATTGATGTCTACTTCTGAGACACCATCCATCTTTTCAATCTGTTTAGCAAATTTATTTTCAAGAAAGACTCTGTATTTCTTCTCTTTATCTGCCTCTGTAGTAGAGAAAGACCCATTTACAACATCATCGATGCTATAACCTTCTGAAGAAATATCATTAGTACCTAGAAGAATCTGAGCCTGAGCTGTATCTTCTTCATGAATACTAAATGTCATACCGTCTTTAGATTGTTCAAATGTAATTTTATTTTCAGTTAGTAGATTCTGAATGTTCTGTGCTTCCTTAGCATCAGATGCAACCTTCAAAACCACCCAACTAGGTCTCGTAAATACGTAACCCAAAATAGCAATAGCGACTACTACAACTACAGCCATGCTAATCATTATAGCTTTCTGACGGGATGTGAACTTCTTCCACCACTCCACTATTCTATTTATCGTATTCTGAATTCTTTCAGGCATTACGAGCTCCTCTAATCGTTTTTATTTTAAATCTGCATATTCATGATTTCCTGATAACCCTGTAGGAATCTGTCTCTTATAGCAACTGTATACTGAAGTGCTGTAAGAGCTTTCTTCTGAGCAATCATCAAATCATGTGGGTTATCCGCTTCACCTAAAGCGAATTTAACTTCTTCATTCTGAGCCTTGACCTGCAAAGCATTAGTCTGGTCAACCACATTCATAATTCCACTCAAAACATCGCCAAAAGTCTGACCATCATCGTCAAGAATTCCATTGACACTGTTTGAATTTTTCGGAGTAGAAGGTGTGACCTTATAAATGTTATCAGAAAGAGAGCCTACACTACTTACGTCCATATATTCTTATCCTTTCCGGAATAAATTAATTCTGACCGATTGAAATACCAGACTGAACCATAGACTTAACCGCATTAAACGCAGTTACATTAGCCTCATATGCTCTGGAAGAATCAATAAGGTTGGTCATCTCTTCTACAGTATTTACATTAGGATATCTGACATATCCATTCTCATCAGCATCTGGATGAGATGGATCATAAGACATCACAAAATCTGTAGATGTATCCTCATATACATTTGTTACTCGAACACCATTGCCTTTGAACGCTCTTCTGTAATCATCCAAAGTGTCGTTAAATGCGACAGGGTTCAATCTCTTTTCCTGGAATGTAACTATCTTTCTACGGTATGGTTCACCGTTTTCCGTCCTTGTTGTATTTAGATTTGCGATATTCTGAGCTATCGTATCCATTCGAAATCTCTGGGCAGTCATACCAGAGGCGCAGATATCATATGATTGAAACAGTCCCATAACTTACCTCCTCCAATCTTAGCTAATTACCGCATTGAAACGCTGGAAATCATTTGTAATACTTGTTGTGATTGTAGAATATCTCTGCTGTTCTGATGCTAACTCAACATTTTCAGTATCAATATCTACGTTATTTCTATCTAATCTATATGAATAGTTAGGATAGTCAACATACTTTCTAGCTTCAGTATCTTCAACAGATAGTTTATTAACGGCCTTGTCCAAAGAACGCTCCTCTGCTGTATAATGGCTTAACTTATCCTTAAGTATACTAGAAAACTCGACATCCTGTCTTTTGTATGTTGGAGTATCAACATTTGCTATATTATTTGCGATGACAGTTTCTCGTAAATAACTAGCATCTGCAGTTCTGTCCATCATATTGATGTATCCAAATGCATCTGAAATTATCATAGACTACCTCCAAGAAACAATTTACCTATTCTCTTTACATTATAATGGAAATCATTTAAAAAACAACATTTTTTCCACCATATTGTGTGTATTCTGTATAAAATCACACTATATCTATAAAAAAAAAATAAAAAAAGCAGGAAAGGGAAAAAATTTCAAATCCCTTTCCTGCAAAATCCACAAAAAATAATTATTTAGATTCTTTATTCTTAATCTCGTTTAACTCATCGAAAATAAGATCATTAAGAACCTTAATGTATGTTCCCTTCATGCCTGAAGATCTAGATTCGATAACTCCTGCACTTTCAAATTTTCTAAGTGCGTTAACGATAACTGATCTTGTTATCCCTACTTTGTCGGCAATCTTTGAAGCAACTACAACAGACTCATTTCCCTCCATCTCATCAAGGATATGGATGATAGCCTGTAGTTCTGAATAAGAAAGTGTGCTGATAGCAGACTTAACTACCTGCTTCTTTCTAACCAATTCTTCATTCTCTTCGTTTACAGAACGCATCATTTCAAGTCCTACTACTGTAGTTCCATATTCACATAAAATGATATCATCAATATCATATGATCTATTGTCTCTGTAGAAGAAAATAGTACCAAGTCTTTCACCAGCGATATCAATCGGTGTGATAATAGCTGAGAAATTCTCGATTCCAAGTTCTTCAAAACCTAGAGTCTGTAGATTTACATTTTCCTTTGTAGAAAGGATACCAAGAAGTCTTTCATTAAGCATATCATCGATATACTCTCCAACCTCAGTTGTAATCAAATCTCTGATTTCATCAGTACCAGGATTAATTGAAGCACCAAGTACTTTTCCTTTTTTAGAGATTACCAAAACATTTGATGTAAGAATCTCAGTAAGAACTTCACATATATCGTTGAAGACAACTTTTGACTTATGATTGTTATGCAAAAGCTGATTAATCTTTCTTGTTTTATCGAGTAATTCTACGCCCATTTTGTCTCCTTAAACTTCTTTCAAATTTCTAACTTAGTATAACAATTCTAACACAACTTTATGAATTTTCAAGAAATATTATTATTTGTGTCAAAGTTGTTCCCTATTGGGTATAAGGAACCAATTATTCCTCATCAGGTTTGTACGCTTCTGAGTATCCACAAGACGCATCAGAACATACAATCTTCTTTCCGCGAATAACCATATAGTTATTACACTTTGGACATTTCTTTGAAACCGGTCTCTGCCAGCTGACAAAGTCGCACTCTGGATAATCCTCACAACCGAAGAACTTTCTGCCCTTCTTAGTCTTTCTGATTACCACATCCTTGCCACACTTAGGACAAGATACACCAATTTTTTCCAAATAAGGTTTTGTATTCCTGCACTCAGGAAATCCCGGACATGCAAGGAATTTTCCATGTGGACCATACTTGATAACCATATTACGTCCACAGTTTTCGCAGATTACATCTGTCACTTCGTCCTGAATCTGGATTTTCTCCAATTCTTTCTCAGCTTTCTTAATAAGCTCCTCTAAATCCGGATAGAAGTTTCTGATGATAGATTTCCATTCAACCTTACCATCTTCTACACCATCGAGAAGGCTTTCCATATTTGCTGTAAACTCAGTATTAACAACAACTGGGAAAGATTCACGCATAATCTTATCAACCGCCTCGCCAATTTCAGTCATATAAAGGTTACGGCCTTCTTTTGTGATATAGCGGCGTTTAAGAATAGTTGCGATAGTCGGAGCATATGTACTAGGACGACCTATGCCTTTTTCTTCAAGCATTCTAACAAGTGAAGCCTCAGTAAAGTGAGCTGGAGGCTGTGTGTAATGCTGCTTCTCATCAAACTCATTGAGTGAAAGTACAGAATCTTTTGTGATATCAAAAATACCATTTTTCTTATCTTCCTGCTCTTCATCTGAAGAAACATAGATAAGTCTAAATCCGGCAAATACCTGCTTTGAAGCACTTCCGGAAAAAATATAGCCATTTGAATTTACCTTTACATTAGTATTTTCAAATACTGCATTTGACATCTGACTGGCCATGAATCTCTTCCAAATCAACTGATACAGTCTAAACTGATCTCTTGATAGAGATTCTTTGATTTCAGTAGGAATCTTTGTTACATCTGCAGGTCTTATGGCTTCATGTGCATCCTGAATTTTCTTTGATTCACTCTTAGATTTTGCTTCATTTCCAAGATATTCTTTACCATAATTCTCTTCAATGAAATCAGCTGCTAAAGCCTTAGCCTCATCAGAAATACGAACAGAGTCAGTTCTTAAATATGTAATAAGACCAACTGTTCCCATTCCTTTGATATCAACACCTTCGTATAACTGCTGTGCTATACGCATAGTCTTCTGAGTTGAAAAATTCAAGGCTTTTACAGCTTCCTGCTGCAATGTAGATGTTGTAAAAGGTAGAGGTTTCTTTCTTTCTCTTTCAGTTTTCTGAATTGAAGAAACTACAAAATCTCCATCTTTTGTCTTTTCAATAATCTCATCTAAAGAAGCTTTGTCTTTGATATCCTTCTTTCCAGTTGTATCACCATAGAAAGAAACCATAATAGGCTTCTTCTCCCCTTTTACAGAAAGAGATGCATCTAATGTGTAATATTCCTGTGGGATGAAAGCGTCAATTTCAGCTTCTCTATCAGCGATCAAACGAAGTGCTACTGACTGAACACGTCCAGCAGAAAGACCTCTTTTAACCTTTGCCCATAAAAGCGGGCTGATATTATAACCAACTAATCTATCGAGAACTCGTCTAGCCTGCTGAGCGTCAACTAGATTCATATCGATATCTCTAGGATTCTTAAGTGAATCCTTGACCGCTTTCTTTGTAATTTCGTTAAAAGTGATTCTCTTCACATCTTTGTTCTCAAGTTTAAGAGCGAAATAAAGATGCCAAGAGATAGCTTCTCCTTCGCGGTCCGGGTCAGTTGCAAGATAAATGTGGTCTGCTTTCTTCACTTCTTTTCTAAGTGATGAAAGAAGCTCGCCTTTACCTCTTATAGTTATATATTTAGGCTCGAAGTCATTTTCTGTATCGATGCCCATCTGGCTCTTTGGCAAATCACGTACATGCCCTAATGATGCGACTACTTCATAGTTCTTACCTAGGAACTTCTTAATAGTCTTTACCTTTGTAGGGGACTCAACTATGACAAGATTTTTAGCCATTTACTTCATCTCCTTATATATTTGTTTAGTCATATCAAATGTAATTTTGTTATCTTTTTTCGCAAGAAACTTTGTCAAATATACACCACTGTAGTTTACAATTCAAGAAAAAATTTATTTTAATTAAATATATTTAAGAAACTTCAAACTATTTAAGAAATAGTTTACGTTAATTAAACATCTTTAACGTTTGTAAGCCAACATACATGCTACCCTAAATACATAAAAATATATTTAGGGAGGTTAATAAAATGTATTGTTCAGTGAAAACCGCAACGCTAAGCGGAATCGATAGCATTATGGTTACATGTGAATCTGACGTTTCTAATGGATTACCTAACTTCTCCATTGTCGGTTTATTGTCAACAGAAGTCAAGGAGTCTCGTGAAAGAGTTCGCACTGCCGTCAAAAATTCAAAGATAAAATTTCCAGCCTCAAGAATAACAGTTAACATCTCTCCCGCTTCTATAAGAAAAAGCGGTACGGGATTTGATTTACCTATAGCAGCCTCTATTCTAGGCGCCATGGGACAGATTCCCTTAAAGAAATTAGAAAGTATTCTTATGATTGGAGAAATGAATCTTACTGGCGAAATTCTTCCAATAAAAGGTGTACTTTCAGCTTCAATTATTTGTAAAGAAAACAGTATAGAATATTTGATGGTTCCGAAAGAAAATCAAAACGAAGCTACTTTAATAGAAGATGTAAAAGTCATCCCAGTAGGATCTCTTCGCGAGATGATAGATATTCTTCGTTCAGATTTTGAATTGGAGCACTTCGTAGTTTATGATGCAGAAAAAAGCATTCCCGAAAAGATAATCTATGAAAATAATTTTAAAGATTTAAAAGGTCATCATTCACTCAGACGATCCCTTGAAATTGCTGTAAGCGGAATGCATAACCTTCTTATGATTGGACCACCCGGAGCAGGAAAAACCATGGCCGCATCAATGGTTCCTTCTATTCTTCCGCCCATGACAAAAGAGGAAATGATTGAAGTTTCAAAAGTCTACTCTGCGGCAGGTCTACTTGTAAATCAAACCTCACTTATTAATAAAAGGCCTTTTAGAGCTCCTCATCATACAATTTCAAATTTTGGATTAGTAGGAGGTGGTCAAAATCCGGTTCCGGGAGAGATAACTCTTGCCTCATCCGGCGTATTATTTTTAGACGAACTATTTGAATTTAGAAAAGAAGCTTTAGAACTATTAAGGCAGCCTCTAGAAAACCACAAAATAAATATCTCAAGGCAGAAAAATCAGGTTGAATTTCCAGCTGATTTTATGCTTATTGCAGCCACAAATCCTTGTCCTTGTGGCTACTATCCAAACTTAAAACTCTGCCATTGCAAAGAAAGTGATATTAAAAGATACCTGTCCCATCTTTCGGGTCCACTTATGGATAGAATTGACCTCATGGTTTCCATCCATCCACTTACAATAGAAGAAATGACATCTGATCAAAAATATGAGTCTTCAGAGGAAATTCAAGCTCGAGTTTTAAAAGCTTTGGAAAAACAAAAAACAAGATTTAAAGGCACAAAAATACACTTCAATAGTCGCATTCCATCTAGTGAAATAAAGAAATACTGCTCTATTTCTGAAGAACTCGAAGAATACATAAAGTCACATCTTTCAGGACAAACTATTTCTGTTCGCTCCTATCAAAAGCTCTTAAAAATTTCGAGGACTATAGCTGATTTAGACGACTCTTTTAATATAGAAAAGAAACATTTGGATGAGGCTTTGAATCTAATAACGAAAGGAGAAATATGGCAAAACATGTATTAGATGAAGATTTTAATAGAAAGAAATACCAGATTTGGTTTAATAGTATTTTTCCCTGGAATAACAAGTTAAAGTTGCAGCTTTATGAAGAGTTTAAAAGCGCAAAAAACATATATGAAATGCCAGAAAATAAGCTTATAGAATCCCCCTTTTTGGATTTGGAAAAAATGGCTCAAATCCAAAAGTATAAAAAGATTACTCCAGATGAAATTTATGAGAAATTACTTACTATCGATATGGACTTCACTACAATTGAAGAGGAGGATTATCCTGGATTATTACAGGAAATTCCTGATAAGCCATACTGCCTATATTATCTTGGACATCTGCCAGAAAGAAGCATGCCTTCAGTAGGTGTAGTCGGAGCTAGAATGAGTACCAATTATGGAAAATCCATAGCTCATGATATTGGCTATTCTCTTGCTAAATGTGGTATAAACGTAGTATCTGGAATGGCCCTGGGAGTCGATTGCGCTTCCCAAAACGGAGCACTTGAAGCCTCAGGCATGACCACTGCTGTCCTCGGCTCAAGCGTCGATATTTGCTATCCCGAAAAGAATAAACCACTGTATAATGCGTTAAAAAAATCCGGTTGCATACTATCGGAGTATCCGCCAAATACAGAGGCCAGGCCTGCTTTTTTCCCACTAAGAAATAGAATTATAAGCGGTATGTCATCTGCACTTATTGTCACAGAAGCCCGGGTTAAAAGTGGTTCTCTAATAACTGCCAATCTTGCAAGTTCATACGGAAGGGATGTCTATGCCTTGCCGGGGAGAATCACAGATCCTCTGTCTATAGGTACCAATCACCTTATAACCGAAGGCGCACTGGTACTGGAATCCATAGAAGATTTGATAAAAAATCTAAATGAAAAATTCAATAGAACTAAAGGAGATGAATCTATTTTTTCAAACGAAGTAGATAATACTCTTACAGAAAAGGAAAGTCTGATTTATGATGTTATAGATTACTATGCTACTCATTTAGATGATATTTCATTTAAAACAAAGATATTCGACACAGAACTAAATGAACTTCTTACAAATCTAAAAAACAAAGGGAAAATAAACGAAATCTTCCCTGACTATTTTGTAAGAATATAAAATTAGTGCTTTCAAGGGTTAATCCTTTGAAAGCACTTTTTCTCTGATATATTTATATGTAGCTTCTTCTCCCTGAGTTGCAACCATTGTGAGAAGTTCCTCCAGAAGTTTCTTGGAATCCTCGTGAAGAATATAATGCCACTTTCCTCTATTATAGTAGTTAAGAGCGCTATCATCTTTATAGTCATCTCCCTGATAAACCTTCGATGCACTGATTCTATCAATAAGCATCTCAACTACATATTTTTTAGGCATCTTCATGCCTTCCATGGGATATCCCGGTTTGCTGGAATAGTCAATCCAATACTCCATGTGATGTTTGTTTCTACCCTTGTGATGAAGCCAGGCAGAGGTATATCCCTTCTCTTCTCTTTCAGCATTATTAGGACTTCTAAATCCCTGATAATACTTCACACCAACTCGAAACTCTGTCCATGAATACTTAGATAAGTCATGTGTAAGTCCCTGCCAATATAACCCTACTTTAAAACAACCTCTTCTAACTAACTTTCTGTGTTTATGTACTGTACTAAAATGTCCACAAAATCTCTGAAACCAATTCATTTATTTCTCCGTATTACCTACCAGAATAGTTAGAGTACCACCAGGCACATCTATCTCCTCCTGATTTTCTAACAATCTTCTATTTTCACCAAATACATCCTCAGAAGTATTTGAAACGAAATGCCATTTTCTATTGTTCAAAAGTGAAGGAAGTGCAAATTTCTCGTCCTCCAAGTAGAAATTAAACAGAAGCATAACATCCTCGTCCTTAAGATTTTTTCCATAAAATCCTGCGTAAAGAATTCCTACAGCTTTTCGATCTTCAGAAAGCCATACAGTCCATGGTTCTCTTCCATGGTAGCTTAAATCAGGCAGTCCCAAATGCTTCGGATCACTCATCTCTTTAGGCATAAGAGGTGAAAGCACAGGATGACTCTTTCTAAAGCCAATAAGACTCTTTATATACTCTCTATACTCTTTCGTACGCTTTCTATTATTAAAATTCACCCAACCAATCTTATTATCCTGACAATAAGGATTATTATTTCCACTTTGAGAATTCAAGACCTCATCACCTGACTGGATCATAGGGATACTCTGGGAAAAAATAGCTGCAGCAAGCGAAGTTTTGCAGTTTTTAACCCTTGCGTTCCAAACCATTCTACTATTCGTTTCACCCTCAGTACCGTAATTATCACTAAAGTTGAAATTATTACCGTCTCTATTTTCTTCACCATTATCAAGATTATGCTTTTCTTTATAAGAAAAACTATCCAAAAGTGTATATCCACTACTTGTAGAAGCTGCAAAATTTACAAAGCCAAACTTTTCATTCTGGCGTCTCATCATATTTGTAAATTCAATAATATTTCCATCTTTGTGATTGATAAGACGTCTAAGTGGATACATAAATCCAGTATCATCCACAAAAAGATGACGGTCCAATCCCGAATAATCATTTAAAACATTTTCAGGATAATTGTCATAAAAGATATTTATATTAGAAAGGAATGGATCTCTTGCAATTCTTTCTATCGGACAGGTGAGTCCTATCAAATGGAATCCATCCACATGATACTCTTTCGCCCAAAAGCGAAGGCAATCCAAAATCAAATCTTCACTGGTTCCAACAGCAAAGGACATCTCCATCACAATCTGCATATTCTTCTTATGAATATGATGAACCATAGATCTCATATTTTCGTGGCAAGAAATTCCACCGAAATAAGAAGCCTTAGGTGCAAAATAAGAAGCTTCACCATATCCCCAATAATTCACTTTATTACTTGGTTCGATTTTATAACGATTCCTGCCCTTCTTGTCTACATAAGGCTTTTTAGTACATAAAATCTCATCAAAATCATATAAAGGCTGAAACTCTAGAACATTGACGCCCAATTCTGCCAGATAATTAAGTCTTTGAATAACTCCAAGATAATTACCTGCCTTGGCACTTGAAAGTGAGTGATCCATAGTAAATCCACGCATATGAAGCCTATAGATAATATAATCATTAGTACATATTTTAGGACTTACATCTTTAAAAGGTGTACCTGATTTAATGATATTTCCAAAGCAAAGAAAATTATGTTTTTTTCTACTTAAATCATTCCAATTATCTCTTCCGTACACCGAAAGTGCATAAGGATCCATACGAAGAGTTCCGTCCTCTTCGATTAGATAACCATAGTTTTCATAGTCCAAATCAAGAACAACAATAGAACATACTCTGCCATATCTATAACTATCATCAATATCAATTTTTATCTGAGATAAATCCTGCTTATTTATAAGAATTAGATTAACCTTCTTCTTTGTGTTTACTTCAAAAGTGAAAGTTACATTCTGTTCTTTTACAACAGCTCCAAATCTTTTAAAATCGCCTACTTTAGTTTTAAATTTCATGCCTACATCCTTTTTCCCTGTAAAAAAAGTCTCAGATAATTCTACACTTTTTAAATATTACTTACAATATTTCTAGCTCATCTATAAACCTTGAGCGCTTATATTTTCTTTCACCGATACTTTCAGTAAAGCATATTATGAGTTCTCTTTTTGCCCTTGTGATTGCAACATAAAACATACGTCTTTCCTCTTCTATGTCGCCCTCATGCATCGACTTATTGGCAGGAGTAATTCCATCGTTTGCATCAATAATATATACGGTATTATACTCCAACCCCTTTGCCCCGTGAAAAGTTCGTAAATTCACGCCATTCTCTTTTGATTCTATTCCATGCGTGTTCTCCTCAACATATCGTCTAAAATCGGATATAGAGCCAATATATCGTCCATAATCCATAAGCGAATCCACTATTTCAAGGAAGTAATCAAATTCGAGTTCATATTCCTTACAATACCTCTTTAAATATTCATCATATTTAAGAGTTTTTCGTAAAAATACCATAAGTGCAAACGGTTTCATTCTTTGCATCATCATAAAACTATTTTGAAGGCCTTCTAAGAATTTTCTCTCTTCCGTAATCAAAGTCGAATCCATTAGTATTTTCGAAAAATCCACTTTTTCACTTGTAAAATACTTCCTGTAAAAAGTTTTATCTAAAAATGAAAGTACCTTAAATACATCCTGCCTTTGATAGATTCCAGTTGCAATATTGATTACCGAGATAATATCTGAAACAATTCTTTTATTATCTGTACTAAGCCTTCTAAAATTAACAGGAATTCTATTATTAACAAGTTCATTTACGATTCTATTTGCCCTTATATTATTTCTATATAAAACAGCTATATTCTTTGGTTCTATTCCAGAGGACAACTGTTTTTTTATATCTTGTACTATAAACTTAGCTTCTTTTTGAGAATCAATAAAATTATGAACTTCAATCCTTGCCTTAGCGTCAAAAGCAGAGTACTGATTTTTATCAAATCTGGATTTATTATTTGAAATAAGCTTTGATGAAATCTCGACTATTTCTTTTAGAGACCTATAATTCTTTTCTAATTTGTAGATTTTACAATCAGGGTAAGTCTTTTCAAAATCGAGCATTATTTTAGGATTGGCTCCACGGAAACCATAAATAGACTGGTCCTCATCGCCAACTGCAAAAATATTTTGTTCCTCTCCTGAAAGCATCTTTATTACCGAAAATTGTAAATCATTCATATCCTGTGCTTCATCTACCAGGATATAATCAAAGCGTTTTTGCCATTTAGAAAGTATATTGGGATTTTCTTGAAACATCTTCAAGGCGAAATTAATCATATCTCCAAAATCGACATACTTCATGTCTTCTTTTAGAGACTCATACTGTTTTATTATTTTAGAAATTTTGTCCCCTTTTTCGTCAAATTCCCCTGTCTGATTCAGCTTATATCGAAGCATTTTCTTTTCAAAAAGTGAATAGAATTCCGGAAAAAAATCATTATAAATTCCACTTTTCAAAAAAGCCTTTTTTATAAGGAATTTCTTTTCTTCTCCAATCAAAATATTCTCTCTGGTGTATCCTTTTTCCTCAGAAAGAATATGAAAGAAAATAGAATGAAACGTTCCGAAAACCGGAGATTCAACCTTTGAATCCAAAGTTTCGAAACGATTCTTCATAGACAAAGCAGCATCCTTTGTAAAGGTTATTACAAGGATGCGCTTCGGATCTATCTTCTTATTACGGATTAGAAAGAATAATCTTTCGATAATAACTGTTGTCTTTCCAGAACCTGGAGATGCGACTACAAGAGTCGGTCCGTCCTCTGTTTCAACGGCCGATCTCTGCGCTTCATCTAACAAACATTATCCCCCGTAAATTAGATTTCTTTTTCAAGTTTTAAAATCGCATTCTTAATACGATTGATAGATTCGTCTTTGCCAAGAATTTCCATAAGCTGAGTAGCTCCACCAGGTGTGCTCATCTTTCCTGATACAGCTGTACGAAGTGGCCACATAACGAATCCAGTCTTGTATTCATGTTCTTCTCCAAACTTCTTAAGAACAGCAAATAGATTATCATTTGAATAATCATCTGTTTCTTCAAGAACTGGAAGTACTTCTTTAAGAAGTGCAAGTGAGTTCTCTGGTGTAGTCTTCATCTTCTTATGTGTGTACATAGACATGTCATAGTCAGGAACTGCCTTCAAAAAGTCGATATGCTCTTCGATTTCTGGGAAGATTTCAATACGACTCTTTACAAGTTCAGCAATCTTTCTCTGATCCATTCCATCAGGAACAGCCTCATCGAGGTATGGCTTAGCAAGTTCCATAAATCTGTCCAAATCCATAGCCTTTAGATACTCACCATTCATCCACTTAAGCTTGCCATAATCAAATACGGCTGGTGACTTACCAATTCTATGGTAATCGAATTCTTTAACAAGTTCAGGAAGACTGAAGATTTCCTGATTTCCTTCTGGGCTCCATCCAAGAAGAGCTACGAAGTTTACGATAGCTTCTGTTACGAATCCCTTCTCAACAAGGTCTTCGAATGATGAATGTCCACTACGCTTCGAAAGCTTCTGGTGCTCCTCATTTGTGATAAGTGGACAATGAATATACTTAGGTACTTCCCAACCAAAAGCTTCATAAAGTCTATTGTACTTAGGTGAAGAAGAAAGGTACTCATTTCCTCTTACTACATGAGTGATTCCCATCAAATGATCATCTACTACATTAGCAAAGTTATATGTTGGGAAACCATCTGATTTGATAAGAATCATATCATCAAGCTCTGAGTTATCTACTGTGATATCTCCGTATAACTCGTCATGGAATGTTGTAGTACCAGTTCTTGGGTTATTCTGTCTGATTACAAAAGGCTTACCTTCTGCAAGATTCTTCTCAACCTCTTCCTTTGAAAGTGAAAGACAATGCTTGTCATATACAGAGATTGTCTTTGTCTCACCATCAGCAGTAATATCCTGCTTTAAGCTATCAAGTCTTTCCTGGTCACAGAAGCAATAATATGCCTCTCCCTTTTCGATAAGCTTCTTAGCATATTCCATGTAGATACCAGCTGCCTGTCTTTCAGACTGAACATAAGGTCCTACACCTTTATCTTTGTCAGGGCCTTCATCATGAACGAGTCCAGTTTCCTTCATTGTACGATAGATAATATCTACAGCACCTTCGACTAATCTTTCCTGATCAGTATCTTCGATTCTAAGAATATAATCTCCGCCTTCATGTTTTGCAATCAAGTAAGTATACAATGCAGTTCTTAGGTTACCAACGTGCATTCTTCCTGTTGGGCTTGGTGCAAATCTCGTTCTAACTTTTGCCATTTTATTACTCCTTTATTTTTTCGCCTAAATTAGGCTCTTTTATATTGATTCAATCCGCAGAGCTTATCTACCGAATGAATAATCTCAAGTATCTCAGGAACGAAGAAATTATGTTCCTGCATAACCCTATCAATTTCATCTCTTTCGAGTTTGACAGATTCAGTATTATGGTTGATCTGGTCTCTAATCTTCTGTCGTCTAACAATGAGACGATGTTTAACCTCAACCATCTCATCATGATTTACCAAGGCTCTGGCCTGATATTCCCAAATCTTTGAATCATATAGTTTCTTCGACTCAAGGAATTCCATAAACTGTTCAACACAGAACTCCATATCTCTATTATTTCTTCTATAGAGATCTCTTTCAGCCTTTTCAATCTGATAATTATTAAAAATATATTCCAACTCCATAGCTGACTCTACACTATAACGATTATAGACGTAACGCACAGCATTAGTTATATTAGCATATTTCATCCTTGATGAGTTAAGCATCGGGATAATTTTGTTCAAATATTTTAAAGAACGCTTCCTTCTACGCCTGATTGATGAAGACCAGGCAAAGAACAGGGAAAAAGATACCCCGCCGAAAACAAGCAATGCCACGAAATACCATGTTATATCTTTATCCGAGGTATTGTCAAAGAAAAGAATAATAGCAAGTGCTAATAGACAGATGAAAAAAAGAAGAATCGATACAATTCTAGAATTTTTCTCCGCTCTTTTTATATTTTCTCTTTCTATTTCAATAGCATTCTTTTCACCTTCAAGATGATGCATATCCTTTTCAAGAGAATGCTGATATATCTCATTTTCCTTTAGTCTCAAAATAGTATTAGGAACATCTTCAAAATTCTCTTCCATCATAGTGTAGTTTTCTTCAGATATTCTCTTTTCTCTATGTTCAAAACTAGATCTGGAACGAGATAGCTCGACAATCTTTCCAGCTAAAACCTTAAGATCAGCTCTCTCCTCTTCAGGCATATTTTCCAAAATATCAATATCATTTAGATACTTTGTAACAATTCTATACTCTTTCTTTTCAGCCTCGATTTCTTTTGTATTAGAAACGATCTGTTCACAGGAATCTAGAATATATCTCTCCAGTTTCTTAGGATCGTCCCAATCATCAAGTGTACGTATTTCTTCTAGAGTTCGATTAAATGCCTGATCTAGATTTTCCTTCTTTTTCTTCTTACCAAATCCAAACATAGTCTCTCCCCTATTAATTAAATACCACTATTCTTCTCATATTCACTTTCCCAAATGCCTACCAGAGCGGCAAGTGATTTTGGATCTTGTGAATACGCCTTTTCCACCTTGGCTTTAAAAGATTCTACACTCGAAGAGTTTATAGAATTATTAAATTCATCTTTAACAACTTCAACTAAATCAGGTGGAACCAGGTATCTATCTACAACAGCTTTAAATGCATTCTCATCATTCATCAAAAGAACACAATGTAACAGAGCTTTTATAGATTCAGTACGTCTATTTTTTTCATAGGCACTATTAAAACATTCTTTAGCTTCTTCAAAGAAAAACATCCTAGAATAGCAAACACCTAAATTGTAAAAAACATCTCCTTCATTTACAACGCTTAGTTTCAAATTCTTTCTGTCTTCTAGAATTGAAGTATATTCTAGCACCGCATCTGAAAGACGGTCAGAATGAAGCAATCTGTCTGCCCTGATTTTTCTGATTTCAGCTTCACTTTTATTTTCCAATGCCTGAATACGGTCAATTGTTTTCTTTAAATCGCTCTCAGTCAAATATCCACAATTACTTAGTAGACGTCCAACAAAAATATGTAAAGAAGCACCTTCGGCAATCAAATCATCCAACTCACGTTTTAATGCAGGAAGATGTAATTCTTCTCCAACCCAGTTAGTAAAGTCGCCTGTCATAATATCTTCACTAAGCATATCAGTATGCTTAAAAGCTAGATGAGATAGCTCCTCTAAAGAATAGATATTTATACCGAAGTCATCCATGTAATATGGTGTTCCGGCTAAAGGAATCTTGCAAAGTATCAAATCGCCCATTATGCTTCCTCCTTTAGTTTGATTCTATGAACATAATTCATAGATGATCCTGGAGCTATTTCTCCAAAACCTAAATCTCTGATATTAACTTCTACTTCCGTATCAGATACAGCTTTCGCATTTATACGAAGTCTTGTAGTTCCTTCTTCTCTATCAGGTAAATCATCTAATACAAGCTTTTCTATAGAAGCTGTCCTGCTCTCAGGTCTTTGAACCCAAAATTCAATTTCTTTAGAGCCAAACAAAATAACTTCACATTCTCCCTGACTCTGAAACCAACTTTCCCCGGCATCAAGAATTGTAAAGAACTGCATCTTATTGTCATCATTTACTTTAAGAGAAAGGTTCATCTTTAATTCATTTGAACCAATATAAACATAATTAAAATTGGAGTTTTCCTGCTTTACATATCCTGCAAAACATGCTCCCTTAGAATAAAGATTCTTTCCAATAAATACTCTTCTATTCTCTAAAAGATATTCCATGGATGATTTCATCCACCCACCGTCAAAGCCGTCTCCTACAAGGTATACGCTAGAAATTGAATTATCTTTTAATAAAGCTCTAAGTACGCTTAAAAGAGATTCATCCTTTTTTAGTTTTCCAAGTGTATCCTTTCCAGATTTAAGCTTTACAGTAATTGGAGTTGTATGTCTATCTAAACTCAAAAAAGTATAAGCGATATCAGATTTATCACAATCCAAAAGCAAAACATCATGCATAAAAGTTGTGGCATCCTGATTCAATGCATAATAATAAAAAGCCTCCATATAATCGATAACAAGAAGTCTATCTTCAGGCAATGACAACTTATTTGTAATAATCGAACAAAGTTCAGCCATATCCAGTGAAAGTGATGGAACTGTAATAACAAGCTTCTTAACAGAATTTGCATTGACAGGCATTCCGGATATTTCGAGCAAATGCTTTATATAAATAGTAAGAAGATCTCTTGAAGAATAAATCTTTCCATCTATTCTTATTTCATTATTAGATAAAGCATTATTGAGAAGATTTTCAGCCTCCTCTGCGCTGCCTTCAGCTATCATATTCTTAGCTTCTTTGCCATAGAACCACTGATCCAAGCCTTTTCTCTTTGCTAAGCAAGTAGGAATCTGAAACTCTTCACTTCCCATAACAGTACTTACGCTTCCTGGTTCTTTCATGGAAGAATTGTAATAGCTCAATATTGTATTTTTAATTCCTAAATCAATTCCGAAAAAAATGCCTTCCACTACTTCTCTCCAAAAATTCTACAAACCAGAAAACAAATCTCTAGTAACAATATCCAAGCTTCCATATTCACTGAGCGAATTCTTTAAATCCAGATTCTCTGAAAGCATCATTGAATACTTCATATGATTGATTCTATCAAATCTACCCTCTTCCTGCTTCTCAAAATAATCAGGTCCAGATATTCTTCCTTCTTTTATAACCTCGCCATCTTTTTTCCCTTCAATAATCTTATAAGTAATAATATCTCCGGTAAAAAGCACGAACATACGAATATATAATCCAGAATAAACTTCCGGCAAAGGAACAGTATATTCCTCATTATCATTCTTTTTTATTCTACAGAAAAGTCTAGCTCCGGTTTTATAAGGAATGCTTATAAAACTTCTATCATTCAAGTGATATTTAATACGCAGTCCCTTAGGCGCTGATTTAAAGAACGGGAATCTGATATTTCTAGAGATATAATATCTCAAATACTTATCCAAAGTCTTATACTCTTCTTTTGAAAGGTTTTCCTGTTCACAAAGGAACTTGATAAGTGAGATTCTCATACTATCATTAACATTATCATCTAAAACGACTGAACGATAAAGTTCATTAATAAAACAATCAGGAAGTGCAGCATCTGAAAGAATGTTTTCTCTACTCCAGAATGTCAAAAAGGCTTCCTTCACCATCCTATTATGTCTGTCTCCAAGAAATGCTTTAAAAATATCTTCTGGGAAATGTTCCTTAAAAGATGTGTAAATCATCTGGAAAATGATTCTCTCAGCAAATCCTTCCTGTTTAACATCACATTCTTTGCATACGGAAAAAATCTTCTCCATACACTCTGTTGCACCGGAATAAAACTTTGCCAAATAGCTTGCACTCGCCTGCGAAGCATAACCCTTCATAAGTAAATTTGAAGCCAAAAGTAATAATGTATCATCTGATGCAAACTCTAAGTAAACAATCATTACATTTACAAGATTGAGCATAAGTTTCGGATCACAATCTGAAGCATCAACCACCTTTATATACTCATAAGCTTCTTCAAATTTATGAGATCTAATCGCATAAGATACTATCTCTTTTACAATATATTTAGGTAGAGAAAGCTTATTTCTTCTAGTCCAAATATATGAAAGAATAATATCCTCTTTCATATTGTCTTTTAAAAGAGCATATATTTCATCATAACGTCTAACCAAGAAATCAGAGTCAAAATCACTATTCTTAAATATAGATTCAATAAACGGAATATCCTTGTTTGTAAAAGCTACATTCTCATCTTCTCTTGTAAGATTATAAAGCATAGCAGGAACAGAATGACTATATCTTTCCGGAAGCATTCCATCATCTGTATCCAATCTAATAATAGGATCCATGACATATAATTCTCTATCACTATGAACTGTACCGTCCATATCGACAAGGAATATTCTATAGTTCTTATCTGTTATAGGTACATATGCAATATTATTAACTATAGGGCATACTACAGATTTTCTATAGCAATCCTGATACAAAATAATCTGTTTTGCTTCTTCTCTCAAAACTGCAACACGATTGATAAACAAAAATGGAACAACAAGTTCAGAAAAAGCTGCAAAATTATGATTATGATCCATCATCTCCTGATAAATCACAGTGAGATTATCATCAATTCTCTCCTGTTGCATCTCTGCAAGCGCAAAGCTTTCAATATCAGGTAAATACTCTCTATATAATCTTGGATGTTTGTTCTGATTTGCAATCATAGCAACATAGAGAAAAGCTCTTCTTTCTATGCTTAGATTACTTGGATATCTAAAATATAAAAGTACAGATTCTGGGATTTCTTCTACACTATCAAGTGGAAGAGAGTTTAAATATGCCTCAAATAAACCAGAAACATTGATTCCCTCTTCAATACCCTTTTTATACCATTTTGAATATTCTTTAGAAAACTTCTCATTTTTAATTAGATAATTCAAAATAGCTTCTAATAATTCAAAAGAACTATCCGTCTTATATGCAGTGGTTACTATTTCAAATACAATTCTATCGAATCCTTCACTTGCCCTGAGTAATCCAGCTAAAACAGAAATAATATCCATAGTAAAAGAATGATTCTTTCTGCCAAAGTTTAAAACTTTTACAGTAAATGGATCAAAACTCTGAACCAGATAAGGATGTAATTTAAATACATCTAATGCTTCTTCAAGAAGAAATGAAGAAACATATCCTGAATTTACCCACTGTTTAATATCTCTAAGTTTTCTGGCAGGATCATCCATATATTCTTTTCTAAGATACAATAAAAATAGGAAAATTCGAGAATCCTCAGAATTCATTCTAAAAATCTTCTCTATTTCATCTGTAAGCTTTTCCTGATAATGCTCATCAGGATCTATAAGAATACATAAATATAAAAGATAAGCCCATTCAAACTTACTATGATCTTTGATATCAGCCTTTAAATCTCTAATAAGCCAAAGAGCTTTTTGTCTCTCTCCATTTAGAATTCTGACATGAGAAAGCAATAATCTATCTAATATAGGCATACGATATGAAATATATTCTTCCTCATCTTCAGATGGTTTTCTGTCTAAATCTAAATCCCAGGTCTTCTCTTTTCTTTCGTGAATCTTTCCTTCATCATCGAAATAAATAGCTGCATCGCTAATAGAATTCTGGGATTCCTCTATTTTAAAGGAAATAATTAAATTTTGATATAATTTCTTGCTTAAGGCTGCAATACCCAGATTTCCAGTTCTATAAGATATCACATCTCTTAAAATTTCTGTACGAATTCTCTTCTTTCGAATCTCTAATTTTCTTTCACAATAATCCTCATCCAAAAGATTTGCATCGACAAAAACACTTCTATAAGTAGAGCCATCATAAAACTTGATTTCTCCACGATTCTTACCTTTATGCATTTTTTCCGTACGAATATAAAACTTATAATCGTACTCTCTTCCTAAGAATTCATTTTCAGTAATTCTTCTCAAAGGTAAGTCAATAAAACTAGATGATGTAGTAATAAATAAATCGAGCTTTCCCCAGCTGGATCTAGTGATATTAATTGTGCCTCTCTGATCATCTGTAATATCATTAAACTCGATATTTTTAGCATCTAGTGTATAAGTTAATTTTGTATTTAATTTTGTTTCTTCAAGGAAATGCTGAAGATTAATACCTGATGGTACAGCTTTTTGATATCCCTTATATAATACTCTGATATCTACCGGCTGTTTTTTTATAAATCTTTCAAATGTACGCGTTCTAAATAACGTCAAGCCTTCGTTAAAATCAATTTCACAAAGCTTGCCGAAATCTTCTAACGTTTTGATTTCTCCTATAGATGAAATAAGTGGAGATGATTTGAAAGTGAATTTAAATGGGACTCTTACTTCGCCCATATTATAGACAACATCAAAATACCCTGTGAGTTCATCCACAGAGGTAAAAGAATTTGTAAGTGTATGGAAAGAAATATCTACACTCTTTCCATCAAAAGTTGGATTATCGATGCACACATAAGGGCTAGATGCATATACATAGCCCTTTATGTCCACATCATTTTTCGAACCAATGGTAAAAGAGCCAGATATAATCTGCTCCTCATTACCATCTAATTCGATATTAGAAGGAGAAATATTAAGTTCTGGTTTTAAATCCTCAAACCTATCTTCTGAAATTTTCCAGATTCGCCTTTTCAAACTATAATTCTCCCATTCCGTTTAGTAAAAATAATAAGTTAGTGTTTATTTTGCTGCGAAATAGTCCATAATTCCCTTTGCAGCGGCTTTTCCAGCGCCCATAGCAAGGATTACAGTTGCTGCTCCAGTAACTGCATCTCCACCAGCATAAACGCCAGTCTTTGATGTTTCACCATTTTCTTCTTTTGCGATGATACATCCTCTCTTATTTACATCTAGACCTTTTGTTGTAGATGAAATAAGTGGGTTAGGTGATGTTCCCAGTGACATGATTACTGTATCGCAATCAATTTCATACTCACTGCCAGGAATCTCTACTGGTCTACGTCTTCCAGAATCATCTGGTTCACCGAGTTCCATTTTAATAAGCTTTACGCCTCTAACCCATCCGTCGTCGTCACCTAATACTTCAACAGGGTTCTGAAGGAGATCAAAGATGATTCCTTCCTCTTCTGCATGGTGAACTTCCTCACGTCTAGCTGGAAGTTCTTCCATACTACGTCTATATACAACATGAACTTCTGCGCCGAGACGAAGAGCTGTTCTAGCTGCATCCATAGCAACGTTTCCGCCACCGACTACGACTACCTTTTTTCCTCTAAAGATAGGTGTATCCTGATCTTTAAAGGCCTTCATAAGGTTATTACGTGTCAAAAATTCGTTGGCTGAGAATACTCCGTTTAACTGTTCACCAGGAATATTCATAAATCTAGGAAGACCTGCACCAGATCCAATAAATACAGCTTCAAAGCCCTTTTCATTGAGAAGCTGGTCGATAGTAAGTGTCTTTCCAATGATTACATCTGTGTCAATCTTTACACCAAGTGCTTCTACATTTGCAACTTCGTGAGCTACAACCTCGTCTTTTGGAAGACGGAATTCTGGAATACCATAAACAAGTACTCCACCAGCCTCATGTAGAGCTTCAAAAATAGTTACATCGTAACCTTCTTTTGCTAAATCTCCAGCACAAGTAAGTCCGGAAGGACCTGCTCCGATGATAGCTACCTTGTGACCATTCTTAGTTTCTGCCTTCTTAGGTGCAATTCCGTTCTTTCTAGCCCAATCAGCGACGAATCTTTCAAGTTTACCAATAGCAACTGGTTCACCTTTGATTCCTCTGATACATACGCCTTCACACTGTGTTTCCTGTGGACAAACACGACCACATACAGCAGGAAGTGCACTTGACTCAGAAATAATTTCATAAGCCTTTTCAAAGTTACCCTCTGTAACTTCATGGATAAAAGCTGGAATATTAATAGATACAGGACATCCTGCTACACAACGAGGATTCTTACAGTTAAGACATCTCTTAGCCTCTTCGATAGCCTCTTCTTCAGTATATCCTAAACAAACTTCATCGAAATTCTTTGCACGAACCTTTGGTTCCTGTTCAGCAATAGGTACTCTCTTTAAAACGTCCATTAGTTTTCACCTCCGCAGTGTCCGCATCCACCATGATGAGTGTCGCCTTCCTGAAGTTCAAGCATCTTTCTGCCTTCTTCAGTCTTGTACTGCGCCTGTCTCTTCATAGCGAGGTCAAAGTCTACTTTATGTCCGTCAAATTCAGGACCATCTACACATGCAAATCTTACTTCGTTTCCAACGATCAATCTACATGCACCACACATTCCTGTACCATCAACCATGATTGGGTTCATAGATACAATTGTATGAATTCCAAGCTTTTCTGTAAGCTTGCATACGAATTTCATCATGATCATAGGTCCGATTGCTACGCAATGATCATATCTCTTACCCTCATCATAAAGAGCCTGGAGCTGATCTGTACCCATTCCATGGAATCCATAAGATCCATCATCAGTTGTAACATGAAGTTCTGTTGCAACTTTTTCCATCTTGTCTACGAAGAAAAGGAGATCTTTATTTCTAGAACCCATAATAACAGTAGTCTTAACACCATGTTCATGGAGCCACTTTACCTGTGGATATACAGGAGCTGTTCCTACACCACCGGCGATAAAGACAATATTTTTCTTCTTTGTTTCTTCCAAATCTTCTTCGATACAAAGATCAGAAGGATTTCCAAGAGGTCCAGCAACATCTCTAAAAGAATCACCCTCATTTAAATCGAGCATTCTAAGAGTTGATGCACCAACTACCTGGAATACAATTGTAATAGTACCTGCAGTTTTATCATAATCACAAATAGTAAGCGGAATTCTCTCTGCTTTTTCATCTACCTTTGTGATGATAAACTGTCCAGGAAGACATGACTCAGCGATAAGCGGAGCTTCGATGTCCATAAGATAAATCTTATCCGCAAGCTGTTCTTTCTTCACAATTTTGAACATTTTTATATCCCCCTCCCTCACATAAGAAAAGATTAGTTGAAATAAACCAATTCATCCTCTGGTTTATCAGTTTTTTCAAGAGAAATAGGATATAAAACCGGTCCTTTTCCCTTGTATTCACGGGCAAATTCATTCTTGATTTTAGCTTTGATTTTAACCCATGATTTATGTTCAATGCTAGCTGCATCGGCATACTTACACTTCATACCAAGGAACTGAACATCTTCAATACAACATGTCATAGCAAATCGTCCCGGTACGATTGTTCCCGGCTTAAGTTTTCCATCTCCATCTTTTGGATTGTAAACTAAACCAGTAAATGATACTACTTTACCATTATACTTCTTTGGATTGTCCATACAATCCATAAACCATAGTGCATAATCCGCATCTGTTATCTCAATCTCATCACTATCTATATCAAATGGTAAAGATTCTTCTGACTGATCCAAAGTACCATCTTCTCTCATATAAACGAGCTGTGCCGGTCTATTGAAAGCCTTGATAGCTGCTCTGAATTTTGCCTTATTTGTATTATCATTGCAACGGTTAAAGAATACTACTTCAGCTCTCTTGAGCTGCTCATTCATCATCTGTCTCATATTCAAAAGATACATTTCAAATGTAGTAGCATCTACAGTTGCGAGAGACTGAACAATAGTCCAGTTTGAAGGAAGAGATCCCTCTGCATAGAGTCTATCTGTTCCCCAAGTTCCATTATATTCTATAAAGATAGCATCGGGAAGATTCTCTTCATCTAATTTCTTCAAATTTTCTACATCAAAGAAATCATCCTCTTCTTCAAAGTAGAATACTTTTCCATTAATCTTATCAAGATCTTCCTTCTTATATTCAATTTCTCCATCTTCGCATGAAAGAATAAGAACTGAATCCATATCTTCAGCAAAGCCATTTTCAATCAATGTATCGAGAATCATTGAAGTCTTTCCGCTATCCATGAATCCCGTCAAAATATATACAGGTACTTCCTGCATGGTAATACTCCTTAAATCTTATAGTCCAAAGAGCTCTTCGATTTTATCTTCTTTAAGCTCTGAACCAATTACTACAATACGTCCAGTTACATCTGGCTGACCAGATCTGATTTCATAATCACCATCTACGAAATCGAAATAGATCCATGTTCCATCTGTCGATGGCAACATACCCTTAGATCTTAAAATAATACCATAATCATCAGTCTCATCTAACTTCTTAAGTGCTTCTTCAATAGTTGATTTTTCAAATGTCTTTGGAGTTTCTTTTCCAAAACTTTCAAATACATCATCTGCATGGTGATGATGATGTCCATGGCATCCGCACTCGCAATGCTCGTCATGTTCATGTTCATG
>JAIKZI010000040.1 GCA_024682375.1 Lachnospiraceae bacterium
GCCTTACAAGCAGAGGGTCATAGGTTCGAGCCCTATAGGCCCCAGATATTTTCAAAATGGATGGATTCCCGAGTGGCCAAAGGGGACAGACTGTAAATCTGCTGCAAATTGCTTCGGTGGTTCGAATCCACCTCCATCCACGAAAAATCGCAAATCTCTGATTTGCGACCCTGACAGTGACTTTTGCTTTTTAAAGTCACGAGAAGGGCACGTAGTGTTTTTCCTCACCGAGGTTTTTCACGAGGTGAGCAAAACCCCCGGCAGCAACTTTTGCTTTTTAAAGTCGCGAGAGGGGCACGTAGTGTGTTTCCTCACCGAGGTTTTTCACGAGGTGAGCAAAATCCCCGACAGCAATTAAAGCTGCAGGTACACACATTATCGCGGGATGGAGCAGTCTGGAAGCTCGTCGGGCTCATAACCCGAAGGTCATAGGTTCAAATCCTATTCCCGCTACTTCCAAGGGTTGTAAAAGGCGCCCATCGTCTAAAGAATGACGTTGGTTTCCTTTTTCGCAAAGCCCATCGTC
The DNA here is from genome assembly GCA_024682375.1 of Lachnospiraceae bacterium. GTDB lineage: Bacteria > Bacillota > Clostridia > Lachnospirales > Lachnospiraceae > Lachnocurva. The sequence goes on from JAIKZI010000040.1 coordinate 527, forward strand.
TAAATCGGAGATTTATCCGATGGCCGTTTGTCGATAAAACGACAACCGCAAAGCTTAATGTTTTCCTGCATGTGAAAACAAGTTTTCACTGCAGTCCTCCATTAACCTTTGTGCTTTGCTTCTTATCTTGTTATTCGCCCAGATAGCTCAGTTGGTAGAGCAGAGGACTGAAAATCCTCGTGTCACTGGTTCGATTCCGGTTCTGGGCACTAAAAAGACCACTTCACAGCGAAGTGGTTTTTTTATATAATTTTTTTTCAGATGATTTATCGGAGGAAGATCTTATGATTTCATTCGCCAGTGACTATGTTGCGGGAGCACATCCCGAGGTTTTAAAAAGACTTGTAGAGACCAATATGGATATCCTGACCGGATACGGAACGGATACATATACTCTTTCTGCAGCTGAGAAGATAAAAAAGGCATGTAATTGTCCGGATGCAGAAGTTTTTCTTATCAGCGGCGGAACACAGACAAATCAGCTTGTGATCAGTACAATGCTTCAGCCTTATGAAGGTGTTATTTCTGCATCAACCGGTCATATTAATGTACATGAAGCCGGTGCAGTTGAATATACCGGACATAAGGTTTTATCGATTCCTTCCCATGACGGAAAGGTGGTTTCCGGTGAGCTGAAGGATTATATCAAAGCTTTTTATTCTGATGAGAGCCATACACATATGGTATTTCCCGGAATGCTATATATTTCTTTTCCTACCGAGTACGGAACCATTTATTCCAAGCAGGAATTGACGGATATCTATAACGTATGCAGGGAATATGACATTTCTTTGTTTATAGATGGTGCCAGACTTGGGTATGGTCTTGCATCAAAAAAGTGTGACATTACTTTACCCGAACTTGCAAAGCTTTGTGATGTTTTCTATATAGGAGGAACAAAAGTCGGAGCACTTTGCGGCGAGGCTGTTGTTTTTACAGGGAAAGCTCCGAAGCATTTTGAAACGCAGATCAAGCAACATGGTGCACTTCTTGCCAAGGGAAGATTAAACGGCGTGCAATTTGATGCATTATTTACGGATGATCTTTATATGAAGATAAGTAAACATGCTATAGAAATGGCGGATAAGCTCATTTCCCTGTTCAGGGAGAGGGGATATGAATTCTTTCTTGATTCTCCCACAAACCAGCAGTTTGTGATCTTTAACAACAAAAAGCTTAAGGATCTGGAAGGTAAAGTAGGTTTCAGCCTTTGGGAGCCTTATGATGGCGAGCATACAGTAGTAAGATTTGCAACAAGCTGGTCGACTACCGATGATGAAATAGAAGAATTAAAGAAATTACTGTAACAAAAAGGAAGCTTTACAGCTTCCTTTTTTGATCTTCTTATAATCCTGATATCCTGAACTGATGCTTTCCGTTTGTTTTTGCGTTGTAAAGCTGTGTATCGGCTTCGGTGTAAAGAGCCTTAAAGGAAATGCCCGGTGTGGAAACCTTTGCACCTGCGGAGAGGCTTGTGTAGCCGCCGTAGCCCTTTTCCTCAAGTCCTTCATCGAAGTGCTTGTAGATCTTTCCGAGCATTGTTTCGACTTCACCCTTCTGCTTTACATTTCTTAAGAATACACAGAACTCGTCACCGCCCAGGCGGCAGGAATAAAGTCTTTGTTCACCGTACTTTTTAAGTACATCGGCAAATGTAGTTAAAACAGCGTCACCGCACTGGTGACCGTAGTTATCGTTTACACCCTTGAAGTTATCCATATCGAAGATGATGAACACACCGATGCGATCGTTGTTTAAATCCTCTTCAACAAGGGTCTGGAAATAGGTTCTGTTGTAAAGACCCGTAAGTGTATCGTGGATCGCAAGTTCCTGGATCTTCTCCATTGTTACGAAATGTTCGGTGGAATCGTTAACCCAGAGCATATAGCCCATGATGTAGTTGCTTTCAGCAAGAGGTTCAATGGAGAATTCGTATATGTGACCTTCGTTTTCCCAGGTCTTTCTTTCTCCTTTAAATACATCACGTAATACCGGATGGTTCATCATATCTGCTTCGTCGCGGATAAATCCGAACACTTCTTTGATACGCTTGTTTTGATACTGCAGATGATATTTTGGATCCACAACCAGGATACCTTCCTTGCAGTGTTCCATAGCATTGCTTCCTGCCTGGATCTGTGAATCGAAGAAGCCGTACTTGATGAAACAGAAGTAAAGGCACACACCTGCGGCCGCAAGGCCGATTCCCGGGATCTCATACCCGCCGGTAATACCGGTAACGGTAAGTATGTAAGGAAGCCAGGAAAAACCAAGTGCGATCAAAACGAATATCAGTCGTTTCTTCTGCAAGGGTGAAGCTTCTTTTAAATCCCTTATACAGAAGTAAGCCATAAATCCTGACAATACCATGATGTAAAGTAAAACAACGTAGAATCCTACGTTATGATCAAGTAAGGGAATGGAGACCGTCGGTTCTCGGAACATCTTGATGGACCGGTAAAAGATTTTGGTAAACCGGGTGGACATCAGACATAACAGCGCCAAAACCGAAAAGACCGTCAAACCGTAATAGACCTTTAGAGGAACCTTGATCCGACATAGTTGGGTGACAAAGAACAGTGCGCCTATAAAAAGAACCATCTCCCCGAAATACTGGGTGATACAGGCGACAAATATGCCATCGACGGTATCGACAAGTATCTCCTCGATAAAACCGACAATATAGATGATACCGCCCATCTCAAACAAAACAACACCGGTCTGAGCCTTGGAAGGTTTCGACTGTATCGTTTTGACCAGGATTATGACGGCAACTATGAAAGCGATGAAGTGAAGACCCAGATATAACTGAAACTGCCACGTATACGCCGCGGGATTAGGCCGCGAAGCCATCGCAATTAAATTGAGCTTGTCAATATAAAGATGAGTATTCATTAAGTAACCCCTAATACATAATAATGAACATCTAAAATGTATTCTAACACATATTGCGTAAAAATCCCAATGACTTTTGAATATTCAGAGGATATTAAAAAAACCGGTCCGAAGACCGGTTTTTGTATCCCATTATTTTCTCTGTGAGTAATAAACGTCAGGATTTAAAACACCTTTCCTCGATGAGTAGTAAAGTGCCGGATCAAGATCGACATCCGTAGCAACAAGAAGTATCGAGGATTCGTTAATCCACTTGTACAAACCGTTAATGAATTCCGAGGTATCAACGGTTTCATCGGTCATCTCAAAGTCCATGTTCATGGATTCAACTGAATAAAGAACGGGACTTGGGCTGTAACCAAGGAAAAATACTTCATATCTGTAAGAAGATAAGCCCTGTCCGGAATAGAAACTTGAAACAACAAGGTAGGATTTACCTTTAACCGTTGTGGCGAAAGCCTGAACATTTCCCTGATGAGCAACGCCGTAATCTTTTACATATACCGGAATTTCGGAAAAATGAACCTCATTGCTGTCGGAATCCGTATAGCCTTCAAGTACCTTGATGTATCCGAAGGTTCCGTTAAAGTCCGCATCGGTTATCTCGCCTTCAAAATCCGAAGGAACAACAAGGGATGTGGTGATCATATCATCAATACCGTCATGAGTCACATCATAATAGCAATGATAGATCTCAACTTCTTTTCCTATTTCTGTAATATCATAGTAGCCTGTTTCGGAATTATATCCGCGGAACTTACCCACTTCCACGGAAAGATCGGTAAGGATCTTAACCGGTGCAGAGATCATGTAAACCGGAGAATAATCGGGGATGATCGTTTCACCGTATAAATATCCGACGGGAGCACTTATCCATACATTTCTGTCAATGAGTTCTACACGGATGATATCGCCAAAACAAAGATCTCTTAAAGTTCCGTCCGTGGTTTCGGGATCGGGAAGATTGATCATTGAATCCGAATCGGAATCTTCATCAACATATATGGATAAATAGTTAACGTCTTCGTGATATTCATACTCAACACGGCTTCTTATGATCTTTGCAAAGTATTCGCTGTCGTAACGGGTGAGAGTATAATCGTCACCGTTCTTTTTAACTATCACAAGACCATACATTGAACATCCGGTTCCGGTACCTTCGCACTCGCAGATGACATATTCGCTTTCGCCATCGTTATCAACATCAATTTTTTCTATTTCAGTTCCGTATGATCCCATTGCTATATCCACAGGGATAACAAGATCACCGTCGATGATGGTAACGGCATCTTCGCCTTCGGGAACATCATAATCAAGCTTTATGCAAATGCTGTGATCGTCGGAGTAGTAATAATATGCATTTTCTTCCTGAACAAAAGAAGGCTCCGTATCTTCAACTGTCGGAACGGGTTCACTATCGTCGGAAACAGAAGCCGAAGTTTCATCCGATACCGAAACGGAAGTCTCCGTATTTTGTTTTTCATTGGGATCTGTTACTTCGGTCTTGCCTTTGCAGGCTGCAAAAGTAAAGGAAATTGCCAGAATAAAAAGTGCGAGTTTACGCTTCAAGATGATCTCCCCTTTCTGATAAAAAACACATAACTGTTACTACAATATTAGATTCAGAAAAGGGGTGATTCAAGTGAAAAAATCATTATTAAAGAAGAATTAATAAATCCTTTAAGACATATATAAACGACCTTCTTCAAGGTCTTTTTTCATCTGAAGACTGAGAGCTTCAAAGGAGTCGAATTTCATCTCGGGACGCTTGAATTCAAGAAGCTTCACAAGGATCTCTTTTTCGTAAAGGTCCCCTTCGTAATCGTAAATAAATGTCTCCGCATTTACGGTCCTGTCCTCTTTGACCGTGGGTTTCACTCCCACATTTGTTATTCCCTTATAGACTTTTCCGTCGATATCCACCAAAGAAAAATAAACCCCGTGGGCAAGCCCGGAGATATCTTCCAAAGGGACGATATTTGCGGTTGGGATATCAACGGTGCTTCCCAGTTTTTTCCCGTGAAGGACCGTTCCGTGTAATGTTAAAGGGAACTTAATTTCCATGATTGATTTGACCTTTTTGTTTTTGTTGTATATATTAAATCTCAAACATTATCGATTTGCAAGTAAAAGGAACGAACATGCTTTATATAATAAGACACGGCCGGACGGACTGGAATGATGAAGAGAAGCTTCAGGGCCGCACGGATATACCCCTTAATGAAGAAGGAAGAAAAATGGCGAGAGAGGCCGCAAAGGAGTATAAGGATATCAATTTCGATATCGCATTTTGTTCTCCGCTAAGCAGGGCAAAAGAAACCGCGGACATACTTCTTGAAGGAAGAAATATACCTGTAATATATGACGATCGCCTCGCGGAGATGAGCTTCGGTGTCTGTGAGGGAATGAAATATTATTTTGCCAACAACGATAGTCCCGTCAGCAGGTTTTTTAACGATCCGGAGCATTACGACGATCCCCCCGAGGGAGCCGAGAGCATGGATGAACTCTTTGAAAGAACGGGAGAGTTCATAAAGGAAAAGGTGAAGCCGGAGCTTGATGCGGGAAAAGATGTTTTGATCGTTGGTCACGGTGCCATGAATTCAAGCATAATCTGTCAGGTGAAGAATATGCCCAGGAAGGATTACTGGAGCGCCGGACTTGAAAACTGCAAACTGAAGCGATTGCTTTAAAAAGAAAAGCCCCATCCGCATAAACGGACGGGGCTTTGTTGTATCTGATGAAATATTAGAACTTACCTGCCTTAGCAGCCTCTTCAACGGAAACTGCAACAGATACTGTCATACCAACCATGGGGTTGTTACCTGCGCCGATAAGACCCATCATCTCAACGTGAGCGGGAACTGAAGAAGAACCTGCAAACTGAGCATCGGAGTGCATACGACCCATTGTATCTGTCATACCGTAGGAAGCGGGACCTGCAGCCATGTTATCGGGGTGAAGTGTACGTCCTGTACCACCGCCTGATGCAACTGAGAAGTACTTCTTACCTGCATCGGTACGCTCCTTCTTGTAGGTACCTGCAACGGGGTGCTGGAAACGGGTAGGGTTGGTTGAGTTACCGGTGATGGAAACGTCAACGTTCTCCTTCCACATGATAGCAACACCTTCCTGTACATCGTTAGCGCCGTAGCAGTTAACCTTTGCACGAGGTGAATTGGCATCCTTGGAGTAGCACTTACGGAATACTTCCTTAAGCTCGCCTGTGAAGTAATCGTACTCGGTCTCAACATATGTGAATCCATTGATACGGGAAATGATCTGAGCAGCGTCCTTACCAAGACCGTTTAAGATAACGCGAAGGGGCTTCTGACGAACCTTGTTAGCCTTCTCTGCGATACCGATAGCACCCTCAGCAGCTGCGAATGACTCGTGTCCTGCAAGGAATGCGAAGCACTCTGTATCCTCTTCAAGAAGCATCTTACCAAGGTTACCATGTCCAAGACCTACCTTACGGTGATCAGCAACAGATCCTGGGATACAGAATGACTGAAGACCTTCACCGATAGCTGCTGCAGCATCTGCTGCACGACGGCAGTCCTTCTTGATTGCGATAGCAGCACCTACAGTGTAAGCCCACTTAGCATTCTCGAAGCAGATACCCTGAACGCCTTCTACCATGTGATATACATCAAGGCCAGCATCTTCTGTGATCTTCTTTGCTTCTTCGATATCTTTGATACCATATTTTGTTAAAACAGCATTGATCTGATCAATTCTTGCTTCATAATTTTCAAATAAAGCCATTGTATATCTCCCTTCTATTACTCTTTACGTGGATCGATGAACTTAACTGCGTCTTCAATACGTCCGTACTGACCCTTAGCTTTCTCCCAAGCTGTGTTAGGATCATCACCCTTCTTGATGAAGTCTGTCATCTTTCCAAGAGAAACATACTTATAGCCGATTACTGTATCGTTCTCATCGAGAGCGAGGTCTGTTACATAACCTTCTGTCATTTCAAGGTATCTAACACCCTTCTCTTTTGTACCGTACATAGTACCAACCTGTGAACGAAGTCCTTTACCAAGGTCTTCAAGGCCCGCACCAACTGAAAGACCGTTATCAGAGAATGCACTCTGTGTACGACCGTATACGATCTGAAGGAAGAGCTCTCTCATAGCTGTGTTGATGGCATCACAAACCAAGTCTGTGTTAAGTGCCTCAAGGATTGTCTTTCCCTGAAGGATTTCTGCTGCCATAGCTGCTGAATGAGTCATACCTGAACAACCAATAGTCTCAATAAGTGCTTCCTCAATAATGCCGTTCTTAACATTAAGTGTGAGCTTACAAGCTCCCTGCTGAGGTGCACACCAGCCTACTCCGTGAGTAAAACCTGAAATGTCTTCTATCTTCTTTGCATGTACCCATTTTCCCTCTTCTGGAATAGGTGCTGGCTCATGTTTAGCACCTTTCGCTACAGGGCACATATGCTGTACTTCTGTTGTGTAAATCATAGGAACTCCTTTCTCAAAAGATCTCTCATACACACATTGTTTATTTTCTCACAAAGTGAAATATAAGTAAAGAGAAAAACGTCTATTTTCACATAAAAATCACATCTCACTTTGATAAGAATTTCAGTAATTTTTTACAAAAAACAAAGTACAAAATAGAATTATCTCTTTGTAACAATATTTCCTGGTGCTTTGAAAATACTATTTGCAGGAACCACGCCTCTAACAGGTGATAGAGGATATACATTTGAATTAGGACAGATAACTGTTCCAGGGTTCAAAACGCTGTTGCATCCAACCTCTACATGATCACCGAGCATAGCTCCGAATTTCTTGAGACCTGTTTCGATCTCTTCGTTCTCATTTTTATCCTTAACAACTACAAGAGTCTTGTCCGATTTCACATTTGATGTGATAGAGCCAGCTCCCATATGTGAGTAAAATCCCAGGACAGAATCACCTACGTAGTTATAATGTGGAACCTGTACATGGTTAAAAAGGACTACATTCTTAAGCTCTGTAGAATTTCCTACCACGCAATCCTTGCCGACGATGGCGTTGCCACGGATAAAAGCACACTGGCGAACCTCTGTATTTTCATCAATGATAAGTGGTCCGTGTAAATATGCTGAATCGAAAACAGTTGCACTCTTTGCTACCCAGATATCCTCTCCGATCTGATCGAATTTATCCTTCGAAAGCTTAGGTCCGATTTTCTTGATGAAATCAGAGATTTCTGGAAGGACTTCCCATGGATATGTCTTTCCTAAAAAAAGTTCCTTCGCAATTGTCTCTTCTAGCGTATACATGTTTTCAATTTTGCATTCTTCCATTTGTTTTAAAACTCCTCAAATTATGTAATAAACTTATGCCTATTCTTTCTTACTTTTTATAGTTTTCTGCAACCTTCCTAAACATCTGGTTAAAACCATTGTTTACAGGAATTCGCTTGATTCTATCTGCTCTCACTTTTATGAAGTCTTCAAGCTTTTGCATATACTCATCACTTGTTACGCTTCCGTTCTCGACTCCAATAAGTCCTTTTTCCCAGCTGGCTGTAAGCTCAGGGTTTAGAAGTGAGCTAAGTGAATAATTTACAACATCAAACAGCATCTCGCCTTCAAGAGTCGGCGTAAGTATCTGCGTTTTCTTATTAAGATTTAGATACTCTCTCTTTACAAGCTTCTTCAAAATCTCGGCTCTAGTCGCACTGGTACCGATTCCCTGTGATTTGATAGTCTCTCTAAGTTCCTCGTCCTCGATAAGCTGTCCGGCATTTTCCATCGCAAGAATCAAAGAACCCGAATTGTATCTCTTTGGCGGGCTTGTCTCGCCTTCTTTGATTCTAAGATTTGTAAAGTTGACCTTTGAACCTTTCTTCAAAGACTTGATAGCCTCATAAAGGCTCGCCTGGTCTTCTTCGTTCTCGTTTTCGTCCCCATTCTCACCGTCTTCCGGCTTCTTCTCATCCTTCTTCTTTGAGAAAGAATAATTCATAACCGCAAGATATCCCGGCTCTTTTAAGAACTTTCCATTGAAGAAGAAACTCTCAGTATCCTTTACCACTGTGGCAGCCACTTTAGTATATAGCGCCGGTGGAAAAAAGATTGCCAAAAATCTTCTTACAATAATTTCATATACATTCAGTCCACGCTTTGAAAGTCCTTTTAGCGCAGAGATACCCTGTCCTGTCGGAATCAAAGCATAGTGGTCTGTAATCTTTTTATCATCTGTATATTTAGTCTTTTCGATTCCCTTATAAAGCTCTTTGTCTAAGATATACTGGGCAAAAGGCTTCATACCTGGAATCTGTAATAGTCCACTTAAATTCTTATTGATTTCTTTTGCAACCGCAGAAGAAAGAACTCTCGCATCAGTTCTTGGATAAGTGACTAGTTTCTTTTCATATAATTCCTGAATTACAGCAAGTGTTTCATCAGGACTCATCTTAAAGAATTTCGAGCAATCATTCTGAATCTCAGCCAGGTTATATAAAAGCGGCGGATTCTTCTTTTCAGTCTTCTTTGAAACCGAATCTACCACACCTTCTATAGAAACTGTAGCGCCCTCTTCTTCTTTGATTTCAATCTCTTCATCTTCGCAAATCTCACGAATAAGTTTTTCAGCACTTGCTCTTTCTTTAAATCCGTTCTCTTTATAAAGAAGAGGCGAATTATAATATCTAGAACCTTCCTTTGCCTTCCACTCACCTTCTAGAGTAGCTGCATTCTCACCTGTGGTAGAAACCGTTCCTATACAACGGTAAAAAGGAGTCTTTACAAAATCTCTGATTTCTCTTTCTCTTCTTACTACCATTCCAAGTACACAGGTCATAACACGACCTACTGCAATCGGACAATACTGTTTATTTAAGAATGATGCCATCACATTTCCAAAACGAAGTGTAAGAAGTCTTGAGAAATTAATTCCCATAAGATAATCTTCCTTCGCTCTAAGATAAGCTGCATCAGAAATCTTATCATATTCAGATTCAAGCTTTGCTTCTCTGATACCTCTTTCGATTTCATCCTTGGTCTGGGAATCGATCCAAACCCTTTTTTCCACCTTATCATGCACATTGGCTTCCTGGCGAACCAGGCGGTAGATGTATTCTCCTTCTCGTCCCGAGTCGGTGCAGACATAAATTGTATCTACATCCTCACGATTAAGCAGCGAAGAAACTATGTCGTACTGCTTCTTCGCTGATTGAATAACCTCGTATTTAAACGTCTCCGGTATAAATGGAAGAGTGTCATATCTCCATTTTTTGTATTTCATATCATATACTTCGGGGTAACTCATCGTGACCAGATGACCTACGCACCAAGTAAAAATCAATGTCTCACTTTCGATGTATCCGTCGTGGTTAGACATCTTTTCGGAAAAAACTTTCGCAAATTCTCGCGCTACGCTAGGCTTTTCCGCTATAAACAATTTCTTCATTAAAGCTCTTTCATATCTACTAGAACTATGGAGCTATCCTTCTTCGCTAAATTCTGAAGCTCGATGTCGAATTCTGTAGCTGAGAATAGGTAGATAGCCTTGGCATTGATTCGTGCCTTCTCCATATTACTAACGAGTTTCAAGTAATCACTGTAAGGGAACTCTGGCTTGTCGTAATTTGTCTTGGCAACGATATTATTTCTAACCTCGTCCTGACCGATTACGTCGATAGTTCCTTCTTTTCCTAGCCAGATTCCAGTCTTTGAAACATGAATAGGTGTCTTTCCCATCATGTTTAAGATTGCGATATATTCGTCACAAACCTTTATAAAAGTCCATCTTAGATATTCATCCAAGCCTGGCTCAATATAAGTATCATAGAATTTTTCAGGTTCCATCATCTCTAAGGATGAGAGATTTGGATAGATGAATCTAAAATAAAAATTGATATAAGGATTCTTAATTCTATAAATACCCTTCTTAGCATTATCCCATCCGCCTGTATCGAAAGAGACAATCTTCTCCACGATATCAAAAGCTTCTAAGTTCTTTAAATATACTATAATTTTTGCACGTGAAAATCCTGTATCTTTGAAAAGATCATTTAACTTCTCATTTCCTCTTGCGATAGAAAGAAGAAGTGTCTGATATACAGATAACTCACGAAGCTCTGATGAAAGAAGAGTCTTTGCAGAATCAAAAAGCACACCTGAAGAATTAAGCATAGTCAAAATCACGTTTTCCTTTACGCTTCTCTTCCTGCTCCATCTTTCGATCAAATCATAGTTACCACCGAGGATACCGTAAGTTTCCACAGCTTCTTTAACTGAATACTCCGGAAATGCTCTAACAATGTCAAGGAAAGGAACATTTAATAATCCTATTCTTTCCTCAATAAGATGTTCTGGATCCGGAAGATAATTATCTGCATCTTTTGTAAGATGTGATAGTTCATTTATGATTATGATAAGAAAGACATCCTTAGAAAGAAGTCCTTCCTTCTTTGCCTTTTTGATTTCATCCCAAAGTTGTCTACCTGCCTTTAGTGAATTTTGGAAATCATCAATAGCGACAACTAATCTTCCATCAGTTGATTTCATATTAGATAGAGCGTCTAGATAAGTAGAAGGAACTTCATCAAGAGAGAATCTCTTCATAACATCTCCCATAAACTGTCTCTTCTGCTCTTCACAAGACACATCTCTAATTGCTGTATAAAAACATTCTTTATCTCGTACAAACTGGCGCAATAAAGCTTTTGCACCACAGTAAACCGTTCCATAGAGAAGAACTAAATGATCTCCAGAATTGGATGCGATCTGCTCTAATTTCTTCAATTCGGCAGTACGTACTACCATACGGCTCCTCCTTATTGTTAAGAATTATTATTTAAAAATCTCACAAGAATATAATAACAAAATTCTGTGCCACATGCATATTAATTAAATCTAAATTAAAACTTATGAATGTTTTAGAATCATAAGATTTTATTTAATTCAAATAACCTTCTTTGTATAAAAGCTCCGCCAAAAGTAGAGCTCCACCGGCAGCGCCTCTTGTGACATTATTTGATAAACCTACGAATTTATAATCAAATAGATTATCTTCTCTAAGCCTGCCAATACTGATTCCCATGCCGTTTTCAAACAAAACATCCTTTTGTACTTCAGGCCTATTATCCTCTTTTAAATACTGGATAAAAGTCTTCGGCTTCGATGGCAAATCATATTTATCTATATCAGTTTTTACATTCTCTAAGGCATATATAAGTTCATCTAGGGTTACTTTTTTCCTAAAACGAACAGCACAAGATGCCGTATGTCCGATTTTTACGGAGGCTCTTATACACTGCGCACTGATTTTTAAATCTTCTTTTAAGTGAACCTTTTCATCCTCTATATTTCCGAGGATTCGAAGTGGTTCTCTTTCAGACTTTTCCTCTTCGCCTTCGATATAAGGAATCACATTGGATATCATCTCTGGCCACTGGATAAAAGTTTTCCCAGCTCCTGAGATTGCCTGAAATGTCGTTACTAAAACTTCATATGGCATAAATTCTTTCCAGGCATAAAGCGCAGGTAAATACGACTGGATTGAGCAATTCGGTTTTGCTACGATAAATCCCCTCTTTGTATTAAGTCTTTTCTTTTGCTTTTCAATAAGTTCTAGATGGGATGTATTGATTTCAGGAATAATCATAGGGACATCTTCTGTCCATCTATTAGCACTATTATTTGAAATCACAGGAATCTCATGCTTAGCATAATTTTCCTCTAATTCTACAAGCAAATCCTTCTTCATATTGAGAGCGCAGAAAACCACATCTACTTTAGATGAAATGGTATCGACATCATTTACATCGTAGAGTGTCATATTAAAGACTTCCTGGTTTTCTTCTTCATCATCCTGGAAAAAAGGAAACTGTATAGCTTCTCTTAGTTTCTTTCCACAATTTTTCGAACTGGCTGCTACAAGTGTCACTTTAAAATATGGATGATTTTCCAGAAGTTCTAATAACTTCTGTCCTACCATACCAGTTGCACCTAAGACTCCTACTCTCAATTTTTCTGCCATAGTTTTCCCCTTTTACAATTCTGCTTCCTTCGCCTTTTCAGCGCGGCGTCTGTCCATCTCTAACTTTGAGTAGACACATCCGCAATAATCCTGTCTATACAAATCATATTCCTTTGAAAGCTGAATAGAACGGAGGTAGCCTCCTTTTTTCCTAAACTCTGAAGGTAAGAATTTAACCCCATGCTTTTTAGCAACTTCTTCACCTATTGTATTTAATAGAGTCGGGTCTTTCATCGGACTTATCGTAAGAGTTGTTGTGAAGTATTCTATATTTCGTTTAGCAGCTTCAATTGCAGCCTCTTCAAGTCTCAGTCTAAAGCAGACTTCACATCTCTTTCCGCCTTCCGGTTCCTTTTCAAGTCCACGGATAGCCTCTGTATAAACCTTTGGATTGTACTCGCCTTCAACGAATTCTACGGGATTCTTTAAAGGCATCTCTTCTATCAATCTTTGAATTTCATTAACTCGACGGGTGTATTCCTCTTTCGACTGAATATTTGGATTATAATAAAAATCAGTTATGTGGAAATACTCTGACAAGTATTCCAACACATAACTGCTACAAGGTGCACAACAACTATGGATTAACAAGTCTGGAGTGCTATTATTCTTCTGAAATTCGTCGATTTTCTTCTCGAGTTCTTTCTGATAATTGATTTTGTTCATTAAGCTCTATTCTTCTCGTTGATAAAAATGAGTAAACCTACAATATAGAGAGCTACGTTTAATACCATAAATAAAGCTTTTCCAAAGAAGATTCCGAGTGCAATCTGGAACACAACTGCTACAGCGTGTAGATAGATTGGTGAACCATCAAGTAGATTCAAAAGCACGATTTCAAGAATTGCGATTGAACATACTGCAACTACTGGAATGTTTAGTGCAAAAGTATTTACACAGATAAGTACCAAAGTAAGAATAGCAAAAGCTGTGAGAATCATAAGTGGTCTATTCTCTAGAAACTTTCTTACTGTCTCATTCTTCTTGCACTTTGTAATAAGACTATTCATTTTATCTTTAATAGAAACATTTTTTGTTGAGTTATTCTCTGACATATATATTTCCTTTCTCTATTTTGCCTATTTTACATGCGGTAAATATTATAGCAAGAAAAATAGTGTTTGTCATTCTATTGAGCAAAAAGTATCTCTTCCATCTGATCCCAATCGATTTCTTTCATAGCTTCTTCAAAGCGTGATATTAAATCTTCTCTTTCATCCGAAAGACTGTATTTTCTAATACCTTCAATGACCATTTCTACACCATCATAATCCATCACTAGAACCAATTCTTTTAGCGCAGAAATAGCATCTAAATATTCTTCCTCCGGCATTTCATCTAAATCACTCTTATCTTCGGTTTGAAGAAGAGAAAGCTTTTCTCTAAATGCCAAAAAGTCATCCAGTAGTCTTTTAGTATTTTCTTTTATAAATTCTCTATCCTCGCGTTTACCTGCTGCCTCAAGTTCTTCAGCGAGTTTTGAAAGTGAATTCGCCCCTACAATCCTTGCCGAAGTTTTAAGCGCGTGAACTTTTATCGTATAGAGATTTATATCATCCAATTCATACGCATTTCTAATCGTATCTGCATTCTTTTCTATAGTTTCATAGAAAAGTGAAATACTGTTTAGATATAAATTGATACCACCAGCTGTCTTAATTCCATCCGAGACAACCAATCCTTCAACCTGATATAACCACTTCTTATCCTCAGGAATTTCTGATAAATCAGCTTCATTTCTATCTGCCTCAGGTCTCTCCTCTATTTCATCAGAAAGATAAGACATGATAACATTTTCAAGTTTATTTGCATCGATAGGTTTAGAAAGATATCCATCGAAGCCTTTATCTTTATAGAATTCTTTTGCATCAGAAAGTGCATTTGCAGTCAGAGCAAAAATCGGCGTAGTCTCTCCGTCATTTTTCAGTGCATTCAAAGTTTCAATACCATCCATTCCAGGCATCATATGATCCAGGAAAATGATATTGTACTTTTCTTCCTTCACTTTCTTTAGACATTCTTCTCCACTCATAACTGTATCTACAATCATCTTCGTAGGTTTCAGGAGTCCACGAATTACAGTCAGATTCATAGGATTATCGTCCACTACAAGAATTCTGGCTTTAGGCGCGATAAACTTAGGAATATATGGACCTCTTGCGGCCACATCTTCCCTCTCGACAAATTTTCCGATTCCATCACTATCTATAATTTTCTGAGAAACAGTAAATATAAATTCAGAGCCCTTTCCATATTCACTTTCGCACCAGAGCTTACCACTCATAAGCTGAGAAAATCTTCTCGAAATATCGAGTCCGAGACCTGTTCCCTGAATGCTACTGTTTTTTTCCTCATCCAATCTTTCGTATGCGGTAAAAAGTTTGTCTAAATCTTCCTTCTTAACACCGATACCGGTGTCTTTTACAGAAATTCGTAAATCACAGATGTCATCTTTTATCTTTACAACCTTTATTTTAAGAGTGAAGCCGCCCCTTTCTGTGTACTTAACAGCATTTGTAAGAAGGTTAAGAACAATCTGTTTTATCTTTCCACTATCGCCGTATAGAACTTTTGGGAGTCTCTCATCTATGTCGACCTCGAAAGCCAAATCTTTCTGTGAACTTCTGACTCTTATCATTGTGACTATAGAGCGAAGCAAATCTACAGTATCGTATTCCCCTTTTACAAGATGCATCTTACCAGACTCAATCTTTGACATATCAAGAATTTCATTTATAAGCCCAAGAAGAGATTCCGATGCGCTTTGAATATCGATTGCACAGTTAACAACTGAAAGCAGATATGGTTTTGGAACTCCTGTCGAATCCTCTCTTAGGAGTATCTCATCCATACCCATAATTGTATTGATAGGCGTACGAATCTCATGTGACATATTTGCAAGGAAACGAGATTTTGCAGCATTTGCTCTCTCCGCTTCATCCTTTGCCTGCTGGATTTCTATATACTGTCTCTGGATGACAGTCAGATTCAAAAATCTCCACACAAAGAATCCTGCGACCACAACAATAAAGCCCACGAAAAGAACCTTTACAATAAATAATTCTGTAAAGCGTGGAGTTTTTACAATTTTATATGTCTCATCCTGGATCACATCCTGTGTACTGTTATCAAGAATCTGAACATGTAGAAGAAAAGTACCATAATGAAGTCCTGTAAACTCAAGTGGTGAAAGTTTATTTCTATAAACCTTGATACCGGTATCATCACTGCCTTCTAAGAATACTTTTACCTCAGGATTATTTAATGAATAATCCAGAACAGCCGGCATAATCTGGATACGTCCATTTGTAGCCGGAATCTTATAAGTACCATTTTTATCCGGAAGTATAAGCTTATTATCACAATTGATATAAGAAATACCTGTCTTTATCTTTCCGATTTTTCCGAAATAATGATTGATATTTACCTTACATACACCTGACATTCCTGCGATATACAGATTTCCATCCTCATCGATTTCACTGTACTCATGCAAAATCGGTGTACTTGTAAGACCATTCTTCACGGTAAAAAGTCGATAATCCGATACTTTGTCCTTTAACATATCCTTTTCTCTAACCTGATAAATACCTGTGGACGCAAATACCCACATACAGTCATCCTTATCAAAGAAAATATCGAAATTGTTTTTAAACGGGAAAGAATCTACTGTCTTTATCTTTCCATCCTTCATGTACTGAATAGAGTTTGAAGTGATAATCCAATATAGATTCTTCTTCGGATCTTTCTTAATTCTTACAACGACATCGCTAGTAAGACCTTCTTTTAAACCGATTTTCTTTACCTTTTCATTTTGCTTAAAAACATATATGCCATCACCATCGGTACCAACGTAGACCTCGCCTTTTCTTCCAATCTCAGTATCCAAGAATACGGTATTCTTTACGCCATCTTCACTACCAAAGGTTTCTATAACTTTCCCGTCATATATAATACCCAATCCACCATTTGTAGCAGCAAAAGCATACCCGTTATCTGTGCATTTACAGGAACGGACCTCATTACTTGGTAATCCATCATCCTTTGTATAAGTTTTTATGCTTCCATCATCACGAAGGCATACTAACCCCTTCTCCTGGTCAAAAGTCGAAGCCCAGAGATTTCCCTTATTATCTCGAGTCAGACATCTAATCTTCGATTCATTAAGATATCTCGTAAACTCATTTTCAGAAACCTTGTCATTTGAAATGACCTTAAGTCCACTATCCGTTCCAATATAGAGATTGCCCTTATATAGACAGGTTGTATTTACTACCTCATCTTTAAGTCCTGCATTGAATGAAAAGTTTTGGAAACTATTTGCGACAATCTTCATAACACCCTGTTTTGAAGATGCCACCCACAGATTTCCCTGATAATCAGTAGTCATCATCTCGATAGAGTTATCAATTGGAAGATTCTCTACAATATGAAAATTAGAATTTCCATCTAAAAAGCCAATCTCAGTATCTGAAGTCACCCATACTCTGCCGCAAGAATACTCTATCCACTTCACATTCTTAAGCTTATCCAGCTTGTATTCTTTCATGGAATCTCTTTTTTCCCCGAAAGATGTGTAATACAAATTCGCATTAACTGTGCCTAGATAGAATTTACCCTCATGATCTGGATCTGCATAGATATTTGTAATTCTATCAACTCCCAATTCCTCAGAAGTATAGAATTCATCAATTTTATTACCTTTTATGGAAAAAATATAACCGGTTTTTGTGTAACCATATATTTTGCCCTTCGGACTGGATATCAGTCTAAGGACTCTTTCAGAATTTAACCTTTTATCATCGATATTGTGAAGTTTGTCATTTTTATCAACATAGCAGACTCCTGCTGTTGTACCGATATAGACATTTCCCGACTTATCTTCTGCAAAGGTTCTTATAGAAGAAGATTTAAGACCATCTTCCTGTTTGAATGTTTTATAACCATTATTTAAAACCTGGATTACACCACTATCATTAGTACCAATCCAGATTCTTCGTTTACTGTCTTCGAATAATCCCCTACCGCTTGCAAAGCCTATTGGTTTTTCAAGACGATTAAAGGAAGTTCCATCATAACGATAGATACCACTATAACTACTCACCCATACAAATCCATCCTGAGCAGTTGTGATAAAATTTGCTTCAGAAGTAGGCAGACCATTTGAAGAATCAAAAAGTTCCGCCGAATATCCTACATCATCGAGCTGTCCAGAAGCAGCATATCCGCCTCCGTCAATCCCCGTATTTTTTTCATGTTCCGCACTGACTTTTAAAGAACTAAGTATAGGTGCTAAAAAGAGCACAACTAATAAAAGTAAAACGCAAAACCTACGTCTAACCATACAAAAATCCCCTCTAAACCGACTTTAGTATGAATATTTTACTCCAAATAAATCCACAATTGCAACCGACTTCAAAGTCTACTATAATAAAAAGCTGTGAGTTATCTCACAATGCTTCAATAGCTCAGCTGGTAGAGCACTTCACTCGTAATGAAGGGGTCGTCGGTTCGAATCCGATTTGGAGCTTTATTTTTTTGCACAAAAATAGCACATAGATGATTTTCAAAGTGAATTTCATCTATGTGCTAAATTTTACATTTCTTTACTCTCTTCTTCCTTCGCCTGTTTTACGAAGTCGCTGTATGCTTCATACATCTCATCATCATGAGAAATAAGAATTACTGCAATTCCATAGCCTTTGTTCTGATCCATCCAATATGAAATATTGGATACTGCAACCTTTGCCGCAAGTTCCTTCGGGAAACCAGAAGAACCAGTTGAAATAGCAGGGAACACAATGCTATGCATATTAGCTTTCTTTGCAAGTTCCAAAGAACTTAAATAACACTGTGAAAGTGATTTAATATCTGGATTTGTCTCATCATACACAGGTCCACAGGTATGAATTATCGCTTTTCTAGGCAAGTTATATGCAGGAGTCATAACCGCATGTCCTAGATGAAGTGATTCCATCTCATCCAATCTATCCAAAAGCTCATCTCCTGCCGCCTCATAAATCACATGATCTACTCCGCCGCCATCATTAAACATAGGATCTGCAGAATTTACCACGCAATCACAATCTATATCAAGGATATTTCCTCGCTCGAAGTAAATACCTCTTCTGTCATAGAAAATCTTCTCATCAGTATCGAGAAGTGACTCGGCATGTTCTTTTCTAAGGATAAAAGGATCACCCCAAGGATCAATCCAAATAGCTTCCACATCCTCCATCTTCATAAACTCTTTTAAAAGCTTACGTGCAGGAAGAGCTGCTGTGTTCTGTGGATTCTTCTTTACAACCTCATCCATACTTGTAAAGAGTGGGAAGAGCTGCTTTCCATCCTCTGACTCAAGAAGTCTAAAGAGAATATTCTTATCATCGCCCTCACCATCCATTGATATAGGCGCAAGAAGCATTCCATCCTCGTGCACGATTCTAAGCAAATTAGTCATGCACTCTCTCCATGTATCGTCATTTCTATCCTGGGAAAAAATCTGAACCGATTTCTTGAATTCCTCATTCTTCTTCAATGCATCCGATACAATTCTGTTCGCATTTTCCATATTAACCTTCTTTGTGTTCTCGATAGCCATAACCCATAGCCCCCTTATTGCAACTAAATCTAGCCTTTATACTGACATTTTATAATTTTCAGCATTTTCAATCATCTCTCTAGCGTTATCACGGGTAGTTTCTGTAATAGAATCACCGCTTAACATTCGAGATAATTCTTCAACCTTGTCATTATTATAGAGTTTCTTTATAAAAGAAATCGTACTTCCATCGATTACTTCCTTCTCTACAACAAAGTGTGAATCAGCCATAACAGCTATCTGTGGAAGATGTGTAATACAAATAATCTGTGCATTCTTTCCAAGATGCACCATCATCTGTGCGACCATCTGTGCTGTACGGCCAGATATACCAGTATCCACCTCATCAAAGATAAGAGTTTCTGTTTCATCCTTTGATGCAACACTGGTTTTTATAGCCAGGCTAATTCTACTAAGCTCACCGCCCGATGCCACTTCTCGAAGTGGTCTTAGCGCTTCACCTAAATTTAATGATACCAAAAGTTCACCGGTATCTAAACCATTTTTTCTATAAGTATCAGAAACTCCAAAAGGCATCTCCACCTCTGTGTTTGAAAAGTTTAGATCTTTAAGACTGTTTCTGACTTCCTTCAATAATTTATCACGAGAAGCTTCTCTCTTCTTTGTAAGTAAAGAAGCATATTTTAGATACTCTTCTTCAGTTTCTTTCAAAGAAATCTTAAGTTTCTCCAAATAGCCATCGAAGTTTTCAATCTTCTCAATTTCTTTACTCTTTTCATCCAAAGCCTCAAGGATTTCTTCGATTGTATTTCCGTACTTGCTCTTTAGATTATTTATAAGATCAAGTCTAGTCTCAACTTCATTAAAGTATTCTCCGTCGAAGTTGGCATCAGAAATATAATCGCCAAGCGTTCTGTTAAAATCATTCAAAAGTCCATCCGCATCGGATAGAACCTGGTATGCATCCTTTAGATTCTCGTCATATAAAAGTGCCTTCTGCATCGAAGAAAGCGCATAGCCAATAAGACCTGATGCCCCATCATCTGAAGTTCTTCCGTAAGCTTCGCTTACACTCTCCATAATCTTCTGGCTGTTTTTCATCTTTCGATACTCGTTCTCGAGTTCGACATCCTCGCCTTCCTTTAGGTTGGCATTAGTAATTTCCTCGACTTCATGATTTAAATACATGAGATCTTTCTCTCTATTTACACTTGAAGACTTAGCTTCATCAAGTTCATCCTTTAATTTCTGATACTTAAAAAATGCATCAGAAACCTTCTCTTTCACTGAAAAAAGATCATCGCCTCCGAATTCGTCGATGATCTCCATATGTTTCTCTTTTTTCAGAAGAGACTGATGCTCATGCTGTCCAAAAATATCGAGAAGCATAGAACCAACAGCATGCAACTTCTGTGAAGGCACACTCTCTCCGTTGATAAGCGCTTTAGAACGAGTGGATGAAACTTTTCTAGTCAGAATCACTTCATCATCAAAGCACTCGACATCCATCTCGCTAAGTCTTTTCTTCATCTCTTCATCGTCTATGGAAAAAATAGCCTCCACCAAAGCTTCTTCGTCTTCATTGCGAAGTGATTCTTTGTTTGCTTTTTCCCCTAAAGCTAAAGATAATGCACCAAGTATTATAGATTTTCCGGCGCCAGTCTCACCAGTCAGGATATTCAGTCCCTCGCCGAATTCAATCTCTTCGCTTTCGATAAGTGCATAATTTTTGATTCGTAAACTAAGTAACATTAAACCCCTTTTCTATCAGTCTTCTTTGAATTTCTCGCTAATTCGCTCGAGGAAATTCAACTTAGAAAATCTAATCATCTTAGTAGTGTGTTCTGAACGGTGAACCAAAAGCTCGTCGCCTTTTTTCAAAAGCACTCTCTTCTCACCATCGAAAGAAACATAAGCCTCTTCCTTCTCAAAATCATGTCTTGTATTTAGTACGACCGAGACATCGACATCTTTGTCGAGGACAATCGGTCTAGAATTTAAGGTATGTGGATTTATCGGGTTTAGTAGGATAACCTGTGTAGTCGGATCGACGATCGGTCCGTTTGCAGATAGGTTGTAGCCCGTAGATCCTGTCGGTGTGGAAAAAATAATTCCATCGCAGTTATAGCTATAGAGGAATTTTCCATCTATGTAAACCGAGAGATTGATTACATTTAAGCCAGGTCCTTTTGAGATGACGACATCATTTAGCGCGCGTCTAAGTCTCTTCTCTCCGCCGAGATAACCTGAGAGCATCATTCTCTCCTCTACCTCGAAATCGTCATTGATAAGACTTTTTATACCATCTTCCATGTTGTCGATATCGAGATCGCAAAGATAACCCATATGACCTAAATTGATACCTACAATCGGAACATGGAGAACTTTTGCAGCCTTTGCAGCACTTACAAGTGTTCCGTCACCACCAACAGAAATAACTGCATCTATACCGTCTATCTTGTCATCGATTTCTTCTTCAGTGTCATTTACGATAGAAAGTTCTGCACTTCCACCGTAATTTTTTACTGTATTCACAATCGAATCTAAAATTTCTCTTTTTACATTAGATCTAGCATAAACCAAGAATCTCTTCATTTTTACTTATCCAGCGCACTGTGAGCTTTGTTAACAACCTCATCAATGCTAAATGGCTCCTCCATACTTACATTATCGCTTTTTCTGATATGAATCAAAAATTCGATATTACCTTCTGGTCCTTTTATCGGTGAATTATCAAGTCCTAAAGCTTCAAATCCATTGGCTTTTACGAAGTCTACAATCATTCTTATGACTTCAGCCTGAACAGATGCTTCTCTTACAACACCGTGCTTTCCTACCTTCTCCTTTCCAGCTTCGAATTGTGGCTTTATAAGACAAACCATCTCAGCCCCATCACTGAGCAATTCTCTGACTGGAACTAATATCTTTGTAAGAGATATAAATGACACATCGCATGATGCAAACTCTATAGGTTCCCCGATATCTTCCGGTGTGACATAACGAATATTAGTCTTCTCCATGCAGACCACTCTAGGATCTGTACGAAGTTTCCAGGCGAACTGTCCGTATCCTACGTCTACGGAAAAAACCTTGCTAGCTCCGTTTTGAAGCATGCAATCAGTAAATCCTCCAGTTGAAGCTCCGATATCCATGCAAACTTTTCCTTCCAGATTGATTGGAAAAGAATTCATAGCGCGTTCAAGCTTAAATCCACCTCGGCTGACATAAGGCATTTCCTTGCCCTTATATTCAATCTCACATTCACTGTCGAATTTTGTACCGGCCTTGTCTTCTCTCTGTCCATTTACGAAGACATTGCCTTCCATGATTGCGATCTTTGCTTTTTCCCTAGAAGGAAACATCCCTCTCTCGACTAATAATACGTCTAATCTCTCTTTACTCATTTATATTTCCTAAATAATTTTCTTGTAAGAACGGACGATTCTATCAGCGATAGACTGTGCATCCATTCCTAATACTTTTAGTAATACGTCTCTACTTCCATGCTGAATGAATTCATTCGGAAGTGCTACATTCATAACATCTCCCTCAAATTTTGACTGATGCATGAATTCAGTCACATGTTCTCCAAAACCGCCACTCAAGACATTCTCTTCCATAGTGACAATAAGCTTATACTTCTTTGCATCCAATAGATAATGTCTATCTAGCGGTGCTGCAAATCTTGCATTTGTAAGTGTGGCATTGATTCCACGCTCTAAAAGAATCTCTCTAACTTTCTCCGCAGTTTTTACCATCGAGCCGAAAGCATAGAGAAGAATCTCCTCGCCTTCATAGATTTCTTCAGATGTGCCCTTCTTTATAGGAGCTCTGAAATCCTCTAATCCATCATAGGCATCGCCCTTCGGATATCTGATTGCAACCGGTGAATTCATAGTCAATGCATACTTCACCATATCCGAAAGTTCCCATTTGTTCTTAGGAGCCATAATTGTCATGTTTGGCATCGTAAGAAGGAATGAAATATCGAAAACACCCTGATGTGTCACACCGTCCTGACCAACAATTCCAGCTCTATCTATCGCAAATACAACCGGAAGATTCTGGATACAAACATCGTGAATCACTTCATCATAAGCTCTCTGTAAGAATGTCGAATAGACGGCAAATACAGGTTTTAATCCTTGTGTTGCAAGACCTGCGGCAAAAGTAACCGCATGCTCTTCCGCAATTCCCACATCGAAAAATCTATCCGGATATGCGATATGGAATCGTCTGAGTCCTGTACCGCCTTCCATCGCAGCTGTGATGGCTACGACCTTCTTATCCCTGGCGCCCATTTTTTTCATAACAGTGGAAAAAATATCCGTATAGCCAGGTAGTGTTCTCTTCTTCGGAATTCCTGTTGCCAAATCATATGGTGATGTTCCATGGAATCTGGATGGATGATTCTCTGCCGGAGCAAAGCCTTTTCCTTTTTTCGTAACAACGTGAACCATGACTGGTCCTTTGAATTTAAGGGCACGTCTTATCACCCTGACCATCGCATCTACATCATGTCCATCGACAGGACCTAGATACATGATTCCTATCTGTTCGAAAAGCATTCCAGGAATTACAAGCTGTTTCATACCATTTTTTGTACGTCTGATATGAGCTACAATCTTGTCACCGTATACTGGAATCTTTTCGAGTGACTGCGTGATATCATCCTTTAAATCTGTATATCCACGGCTAGTTCTAAGGTTGGCGAGCTGCATGCTCATTCCACCTACATTTGGTGAGATGGACATCTTATTGTCATTTAGAATAATTGTAAAATTGCTCTTTAGTGAAGCTGCATTATTCAAAGCTTCAAGAGCAAGTCCACCAGTCAGAGATCCGTCTCCAATTACAGATACTACTTTATAATCCTCTCCCTTTATCTGTCTGGCCATCGCCATTCCAAGGCCGGCAGAAAGTGAAGTTGAGGCGTGACCAGCTCCAAATACATCGCAGTTGGATTCCCTTGGATTAGAAAATCCAGACATACCGCCGTATTTGCGCAGCTCATCAAAGCCATCTTTCCTTCCAGTCAGAATTTTATGAGTATAGCACTGATGACTAACATCCCATATTAATTTATCTTTTGGAAAATCCATAACCATATGAAGAGCCATAGTAAGCTCTACTGCACCTAGATTTGATGCAAGGTGACCACCCGTAACAGAGAGGTGTTCTATTAGGAATTTTCTAATCTCCTTAGGAAGAGTTTTTAATTCTTCTTTTGATAATCTCTTTATATCATTAGGAGCATTTATCTTATCTAAAATCATTAAATATCTCCATCATATGCAAGGTCAAACTAGTATTACTTATGAGTTTCTTGCAGTTAGGTAATAGAGAAGGGCTGTCAAAAATCTATTCTGATATGGCATTCCCTGAAGAATTCCTACAGCTTCTCCTGTAAGTTTCCATACATCTTCTTTTGACTTCTCATATCCTTCAAAAGCTACATAAGTTACCTTGTGGTTTTTCTCATCTGAACCAGCATTTTTTCCCATAAGCTTTGGATCACCCTCTACATCGAGGATGTCGTCTTCTATCTGGAAAGCGATACCGATATTATGACCAATCTCTTCTACTTCTTTTACCTTCTCATCGTCCGCTCCTGCCAGGATTGCTCCAATCATCATCGAAGCTTCGATAAGACAGGCTGTCTTCTTCTCATAAAGGAAGTTGATTCTATTATGAGAGATGCCGTTTTGCTTCTCTTCTTCGATATCAACAACCTGACCACCAATCATTCCATAGATTCCAGCCTTGTCAGCCAAAACCTTGAGTGATTTAATTACCTTCTCTTTATCATCCTCTACATCGAAAGCCTTGAGAGCAGTTTCAAATGCAAAGTTTAAAAGTCCGTCTCCAGCCAGTATTCCCATAGCCTCACCGAACTTTGCATGTGTAGTAGGATTTCCTCTTCTAAGCATGTCATTATCCATTGCTGGCAAATCGTCATGAACCAAAGAGTATGTGTGGATCATCTCGATTGCTGCCATGAATGGGTACAAAGCCTTCGAATTTCCTCCAAAAAGCTTATATGTCTCCTCCATAAGGATAGGACGTAGACGCTTTCCACCGGCCATGACACTATAATTCATGGCTTCCATAATTGTCTTCTGATAGCCTTCTTCTGCAGGCAAATATTTTACGATGATACTATCAACTTCATTTGCTTTATACTGCAATTCCTTCTGGATATCCATTTCGCACCCCTTAATCAATACTGTCAAATTCTTCTAGTGATCCGTTTTCATTTACAGCCATAACGGCCTTCTCAACCCTATCAATCTTGTCATTGCATTCCTTTAAAAGGTTAGTGCCTTCCATAAAAAGCTTAAAAGATTTATCTAGGGATGTATTATCTGCTTCCATTTCGGAAATGATTCCTTCGAGCTTCTCGAAAGATTCTTCCAAAGTCATCTCATTCTTTTCATTCGCCATAACTATTATCCTCTGTTATCTCTTCTGCTCTAGCTTTGATAATTCCATCTTCCATCGTCATCTTAAACTGTTCTCCGACAGAAAGGTCTTTTGCCTTCATGATATGTTTTCCATCCATAGTCTCAGGATAGCCATATCCACTGCGAAGCTTCTTCATAGGCGATAGCGCATCAAGCTTACCAGAATTTATAATCAAGCGTTTTCTATTCTTTTCGATTTTCATTCCAATCGAATGAGCCAAATCTTCTTCTCTAGGAAGAGCTGCTCTTTTTACATCGATAACTCTTTTCATCACATAAAAAAGTCTATCCGATTCAGCCTTCATCTTCTCTCTGTACTCTTTTAAGCGATTTTGTGGAGACTTGGCTTCTAGCCTTTTTTCCATAATCTCTGTACGATTCCTAATCGCCAGGATTGTCATCTGCATGAGCGCTTCAAGACGATTCTTGTCATTTAGAATTCTCTCTTCCAAATCTGACTGAAGAGAAACCGCCATCTCAGCTGCCGCCGATGGAGTCGACGCCCTTAGATCAGCGACGAAATCAGCTATTGTGAAATCAGTCTCATGTCCCACCGCCGATATAATCGGTGTCTGTGAGGAAAAAATTGCATCCGCAACTTCTCTATCGTTAAATGCCCAGAGGTCTTCAATCGATCCTCCGCCTCGGCCAACTATAAGCACATCCAAATCCATACTATCCAAGGTCTTGATGCCTTTTACTATGGATGCAGGTGCGCCCTCACCCTGCACAAGAGCCGGGAATAGGACTAGCTTGATATAAGGATTTCTACGCTTCGAAATATGGATAATATCTCGAACTGCTGCACCAGTAGGAGCAGTGACGATACCTATTTTTTTAACATAATGGGGAATGGGCTTTTTATAGAGTTGATCAAACATGCCCATTTCCTCTAATTCATTCTTTAGAGCAAGAAACTTCTGATAGAGATCACCTACTCCATCTGCTTCGATTCTATCGGCATAGATTTGATAGCGGCCGCTGGCTTCATATACTTGAATGCTTCCAGTCACAACGACCTTGTCGCCATCCTTCATTTGAAATTTCAGCCCGGTAGCGACTCTTGACTTGAACATAACTCCACCCAATTGAGAATTTGTATCCTTTAGGGTGAAGTAAATATGTCCTGATCTATGATATGTAAGATTTGAGATCTCGCCTTTAACCGAAATTCTATCCAGAAAGGTATCTTCTTCAATAAGTCCCTTTATGTATCTGTTTATTTGTGAAACAGTAATAGGGTCTCTCACGCTTATGCTTCCTTTGCTACCTTTGCAAGAATACCGTTAACAAAAGATGATGAAGTGTCTGATCCAAAATCTTTTGCAAGCTCAACAGCTTCGTTGATAGCAACACCTGCTGGAAGTCCTTCGTACTTGATTTCATATACAGCGATTCTAAGAATAGTAAGGTCTACCTTTGCCATTCTAGATGTCTTCCAACCTTCACTGATTCTGTCAATTTCAGCATCGATTTCATCGATGTGCATAAGCAAATCCTGTGATTTCTCTTCGATGTAGACAGTATCTTCTTCTGAGAAAGGTCCTACATCTTCAAAGTAGTTTGCGAACTGCTCGTCCATCTCACCCTTCTCATAAAAATTAGCCTGGAACAGGCCTTTCATAATCTCCTCGCGGATCTCGTGTCTTGTCATGGTTCTAATTCTCCTGTAAATTTTACAGATTTGTATTACTAAGATTTGTATTTCGTGTAGTTTCTAACTGCACCTTAGGCGTTCATGTTCTTAACATCAACTGATGAAACTTTTACATCTACATTCTTAACTGTGATGTCTGTCATGCTTTCAACAGAAGTCTTAACCTTCTCCTGAACATGCTCTGTCACCTTAAGAATTGAGTAGCCATACTTAACAGAAACGATCATCTGGATTGAAATAGATGAGTCTTCATTTCTGACAACTCTGATTGCTCTAGCTACCTTATTTGCACCTGCCTTAGGAAGTGTATTAGCTGTAATTCCACCATTTAAAGTATTGATGCCTTCTGCTTCAAGTGCTGCAAGTCCAGCGATAGAAGCGATTACTGTTTCAGTAACTTCAACACCATCTCTTATAACAAAATTCTTGTCTGCCATAATATTTTCCTCGCTAAGTTTACGATTTAATCCTATGTAGCAATATAACATATTCTTATTGAATCAGCAAACTTGTCTAAATGAATTCTTAGCAAATATAAAATTTTCTATCTAGTTATCTCCCAGAAGGCGACGGCGCTGGCGGCGGCGACATTTAGAGAGTCGACGCCTGGAGTCATTGGAATCATGACTGTGTGGTCGCAACTTTTGATTGTGGAAAGCAAAAGGCCATCACCTTCATTTCCGAGGACAAGAGCTAGCTTCTTCTCTCTTTTTAGGATTGGGTCATCGATGGAGATTGAATCGTCATCGAGGGCAAGGGCTGCAATTGAAAAGCCGAGGCTCTTTAGCTCTGATACCCATGAATCATTGTCCGAAGTGACTGTCCATGGAACTAAGAAAACATTTCCCATGCTCACCCTGATTGCACGGCGATACAGGGCATCGGCACAATTCGGAGTCAACAAAACCGCATCGATATGAAGTGCTGCTGCCGAACGGAAAATTGCACCGATATTTGTCGGATTGACGACGCCATCCAAAACCGCGATTCTTGTATATTCCGATAGCTCAGATTGTCCACACATAGAAAGAACCTCTGAAACTTCTGGGAATGCACGGCGACACATCACAGCCATCGCACCGCGAGTCATAGAAAAATCCGTGACATCTTTAACCGTCTTCTCATCTGAAATAAAAAGAGGCACCTCAATGCCACTGATTGCTTTGTCATAGGATGGATATAAACCACTTTTTTCCAAAGTCTCATCTGATTTTTGATAAGCTTCGAAGGCAACCTTCTCCTGCTCTTCAATTTTGGAAAAAATGCGTTGCAGAATTTCGCCATCCTTTGTCTCGAGATTATACTGCTGCTCGGTCACAAGAATAGAGCTCACCTTAAAGCCGGCATCAATTGCACGTTCGATGACCTTTGGGCTTTCGGCGATAAAGAATCCGAGGTCGGGTTCATAATATCTAAGCAAAATATTCTCCCGGCCTCGGGCATAAATCTGAATCAATTCTCCATTTGACTTATCTACCTTGATTTTCTTCAAAACTAAAATTACTCCTAAAAACTCTTTGAACAATATCCGGCGGCCGACCTACGGCGCCAAAAATCACATTACAGCCAACTTACTCAAGCTCCATTATCGCATCACAGACTTTCTCTACTCCGTTTCCGATTACAAATTCCTTCGCGTTCTTTGCGATTTTGATTCTTAGATTGTCATTTCTAAGAAGGCTGCGAAGATTTAGGATAGCATAATTTATGACAGAATCATAATTTGAAAGAACTGATCCGGCGTATACGCAGGCTTCATTTTTTGCGAAGCACTTGCATTCATTGACCTGGTCTTCTGAAATTGAAAGGGCGACTATGGCAACTCCCATTGCGGCCAACTCATTCATCGTGTTGCCGCCGGCGGTAATTGCGATATTACACTCTTTCATAAGAGAAGCCATGTCGGGATTCTCATGAAGAGTCACCCACGGACAATTCGAGTAGCGTTTAAAGAGCTCTTCTCTATCTTTAAACATGCTACCGACGACCACATCAAAATGAATATCGAAATCCTCCCAGCAAAAATCATCTTCGGTATAGTATTCGGGTTGTATTTTATCCAGAATGCTGAGAACTACACTATGATTATCTGTATTTCCTGTGGTGAGTAAAACATGATTCGATGGCTTTACAAAATCACGCTCGTATCCTACGAATTCCGGGCGGAGGACACTGTACTCAACGCCTAGAAGAAGGCGAGTGTTTGGATAGTTCTCCTCATAAAATTTCTGATCTATATCGGCGGAATAATTTATGAGAAGTGAAAGGTTTCCAAGATTTTCTTTCTTACTTCCAAGATAACAAACCTTTGAAAACATCGAAAGCAGATTCACATACATCATAGAAACCGAATATGTATCAATCAAAAGAATCGGCATCTCTTCCTCATCTGCGAGAATCAAAAGCATCTTTGAGCTCTCCTTCGAAAGATCCTTCCAATCGCCTTCCAGATTGATCATATATAAGTCGTTATCTAATAGTGTCTGCTTAGGATTGTCATCGGCGCAGATAAAAATAACCACTTCGCCGCGCTTCTCAAGTTCCTTTGCAACAGTAATCATCCTCATCAGATGACCTGATGCTATCTCAGAATTTGCGTCAACACGAATGAAAACCATATAAATCCCCTTTACTCAACATAGTCCCAAGACATAGGAGTTCCGTATGTCAAATCGCAAGTTGCTTTTTTCCCTATAATCTCATCCAAATATCTTGTGTGAAGGCCAGTGCCCGGGCGAACCGAACGAACATTTTCGTAGGAAAAAACTTCCCCCTCTTTGATATCCTTCACAACGAAGAGTGATCTGGAATGAATCTTGCTCTTCTTCATTCTCTCATTTGCTTCGAGAGTCGCTTTTCCGAGTGCTTTTTCGACACCTCGAATACTCTTTATCATCGCACTAAACTCATCCGGCTCCATTGAGAATCCGGCGTCTGCACCGCCATCCAAACGATTCAGTGTCATATGCTTTTCCACAACCGATGCACCGAGTGCAACTGCTGCCACATCGACCTCATGTCCCATCGAATGATCAGAAAGTCCAACCACCGTATCGAATCTTTCACGAAGAAGCGGAATCGTACGAAGATTGATATTCTCAAGCTTCGATGGATATTCAGAAACACATTTTAAAAGGATGATGTTATCATTTCCTGCTTTTTTGCAAGTCATGATAGCTTCCTCGATGTCAGCCTCCTCTGCGATTCCAGTTGAGATGATGATAGGTTTCATGGTCTTTGCGCAGCGCTCTATAAGACCAATATCATTAATCTCATAAGATGCAATCTTATATGCAGGTGCATCTAGTGAACTTAGTAAATCAACCGCTGTCCAGTCAAATGGAGAGGAAAAAATAGTAATTCCAATCTCCTTTGCATACTTAAAGAGATCCTCATGCCATTCCCAAGGCATGTAGGCCTCTTCATAAATTTCATACAGACTCTTGCCTTCCCACAATCCTTCTGACATAAATTCAGGTCGTCTACAGTTCAAAGTAATCGTATCAGGACGGTATGACTGGAGCTTAACTGCATTCGCTCCGATTTCTTTTGCCTTCTTGATGATAGCCTTTGCTCTCTCGAAATCCTGAAGATGATTTGCGGACATTTCGCAAATAAAATAAGTTGGATAAGATGGGCCGATTTTTACACCATCGATTTCGACATAATCTTTCATAACTATCTCCTAAAAGCTTCTACACATTTCTTCACTGCAGAAATGACATCCTCCACATCGCTATCACTTAAAAGCGGATAGAGAGGAATGCTCATACAGTTCAAATAAATCTTTTCCGCATTAGGGCACTCTCCTTTTTTGTGACCTAATCTTTTATAAACCGGGAACCAGTAAACCGGTACATAATGAACCTGACACTGGACATTCTCTGCTGCCATCGCATCGAAAAACTCACGTCTTGTACATGTGAGCTTTTCACTATTTAACTGGATGATATAAAGATGTCTAGTTGTATCAGATTCCGGAATTTCCTTCTGCACTATAATTTCAGGCATCTTGGAAAAAACTTCATCGTATCTCTTTACGATTGCCTTTCTCCTATCTGAGAATTTCTTCAATTTATCAAGCTGACTCATAAGAAGTGCTGACTGAATATCTGTAATTCTATAGTTATAGCCCATATCGATCATCTCATAATACCAGCTTCCCTCCGGAGTCTCTTCCATAAGATCTTCATCATGAGTAATTCCATGAGTATGAGCTAAAAGCAATTTCTGATAGTAGTCTTTATTATTTGTTGTGACTGCTCCACCTTCACCTGAGGTTACAGTCTTTACGGGATGGAAACTAAAACAGGTCATATCTGCTAAAGAGCCGACAGGCTTTCCATCGTATTTAGTTCCGATTGCATGAGCTGCATCCTCGATAAAAATCAGATTGTACTCATCACAAATCGCCCTGATTTCTTTATGGCAGACTGCCTGACCTGTAAAATCTACAGCGACAATAGCCTTCGTTTTGTCGGTTATTTTTTCCCTGATAGACTGTGGTGAAATATTGTAGGTTTCGGGATCGACATCAGCAAAAACAGGTGTGGCATTACAGTAAAGCGCACAATTAGAAGAAGCAGCAAAAGTCAAAGGCGTTGTGATTACTTCATCACCTTCGCCTACTCCTGCTGCCATCATCGCAATATGCAAAGCGGCCGTTCCATTGGAACAAGCCACCGCATACTTAGCCTCTGTAACCTTGCAAAGTTTCTCTTCAAGCGCCGAAACCTGTGGTCCGCAGGTGAGATAATCACCTCTTAGAACCTTCTCTACAGCCTTGATATCATCCTCATCAATCCACTGATGACCATAATACAATTTCTTATCTCTGACACTTTTTCCACCGTATAGTGCCAAGTCTTCCTTGCAAAGCATATTAAAAACCCTTCTTAGTATCTATCTAAATCAGTTTTTAGTTTCTCACGCAATTCCTCTACACTTAAGAATCTCTTATTAGATCCTGAGGAATAGTAAAATCCTCTTTCCACCGGCTTGCCTCCAGGGATAATATCCTCTGAATCCCACCAATCGTAGTGAGGATAGATAATGTAATGCTTGTCGTACTCATATGTTCTCATAGAGTCTTCAGCAGTTATCATAATTTCATGAAGCTTCTCTCCTTCACGAATTCCAACCTCTTTAAGAGTACAATCCTCCTTCATTGCCTTCGCTAAATCCGTGATTTTAAAAGATGGAATCTTTGAGATAAAAGTCTCACCACCACGTGATTCTGAAAGAGCCTTTATCACGAGCTCTACTCCCTGGTCCAGACTTATCCAGAAACGAGTCATCTCAAAATCTGTTATAGGAAGTTCTGTCTCTCCCCTATCAATAAGCCCCTGGAAAAAAGGAATTACAGATCCGCGGCTTCCAGCTACATTTCCATAACGAACAACTGAAAAACGTGTTCCCTTTCCACCAGAATAAGCATTGGCAGCTGTAAAGAGCTTGTCTGAAACAAGTTTAGTTCCACCATATAGATTGATTGGATTTACAGCCTTATCAGTAGAAAGCGCTACGACCTTTTCAACGCCAGCCTCAAGCGCTGCATTGATAACATTCATAGCTCCGTTTACATTTGTTTTTATCGCTTCGTTTGGATTATACTCACATGCTGGAACCTGCTTAAGCGCAGCAGCATGTACCACATAATCCACATCCTTCATAGCCATACGAAGACGTTCCTGATCTCTTACATCACCGATAAAATATCTAAGGACATCCTTATGCTCTTTAAAACGGTTCGACATATTAAACTGTTTAAACTCATCTCTGGAATAGATAATGATTTTTCTAGGTTTGTAATTAGCTAGAACATATTCTACAAAATGGTGGCCAAAAGAACCCGTACCACCTGTAACCAAAATAGTCTTATTGTTTAGCATCTCTCTCCTCCTCTAATAAATATCGGTAAGTGTAAGAAATTATTTATTCTTTTTAACTTTAGCATTTGTAAAAATCCAAACGCTTTCCCCATCGTGTGTTCTCTTCTTCAAAGTAAATACGATGTCAAACTTTCTCGACTTCATATTATTTATTTTAGCATTCAATCCCTTAAAAATCTCTATATTTTGATATTCTGCCAGATGACTTCTTAAAATATCATATCCATTTTGATCAGCGCTATCCATAAGCGCATCATTATTTGAAGATATATACCCACTTAAGGCTGACTGTGCATCTGAGACAACACCTGAAATATCCATATCCATCCAGGAGCCAAGTCCTATAAACGACACAGTTATAGTCGCAACATTTCTATCGACAGAAAAGCTCTCTTCTTTCACACTATACTTAGAAACTAATCTTTTATTTAGATTACTGAAAAAAAGTTCGTACTCTTTTTTCTCTGCCTCGCTAAGTTTATCTTCACTTAAACCCATAGCCAGAAGAATATTATTTGTCATCTCTTTTCCCAAATAGCCCTTCATTCTTTCTGCTACGACTTCAGAAATCAACTCACTTTTTAAATCAAAATTCTGGTTCTTAAGCTGTTTTGAAATAGTCTTTGTCTCTTCTAAAACAGCCTTCTTTGCTACACTACTCTTATAAGTTTTGCACCCATATATACCCAGTAAAACTGCCAAAAGTACAGAAATAGAAAGGATAATTATATTCTTGTATTTTTTCATACCCTAAATCCTTTCCCTATAATCCACACGAACTCTTTATAAAATCGGCATAAGCTTCCTGGCCTTCAGGTTTTAGGTGAATTCCATCACTGTAGAACCATTCACTATGTCCAGAGGCATAGGAATCCCAGTCCACAATTTTTACATTTTCTCTCTCTGATGCTGCAGCACTTATATTTGCATTGACTACACTACCCCAGCTGACTCCATGCGATGTCACCCAGTAAATCGTTCTATTAGGTCCTGCCGCATCTATAAGTTCAAGATATTTTGGAACTGTCATAGCACCATTCGTTCCAAGATGTACGATGATAATATTTCCTAGAGTTCCATTCGAAGCCATCTTAGAAACAATATCTGTACCGACTGTAATCTGTCTGCTTTCCTTTGCATCGATATATATGCCGGGCATTTTCTCATACATTTTATTCATAGCTCCGACCATAACAGAGTCACCAATTGCAGTGACTGTTGTTACATTTGAAACCTTCGAATCTGAAAGTGCCTCCTGTTTTTTCTGTAAAGCATCCTGCATTCTAGCCTCTGCCGCCTGTTTCACTGCATCATCCTCTGTGTTTTGTTCAAGACGTGCTGCTGCATTTTGCTCCACAACGGCAGTCTGAAAGTCCACATTTTTTCCAAGAGACGAAAGACTCGCCTTTAAATTCTTATCAATTTTCTGCTGCTGTGAAGAAAGAACCTGGTTTAGTTCCATCCCGGCCTTCATAGTCTCGATATCACTATGTCCACCCAGACTTTTTGCATAGGCACTCTGTCCAATCGAAAGAAGAAGCGTAATCATAAGAAGTATGGATGGAATCATCCTATTTCTAACAAATGATAAAGAATACTTCTCACTGGAAAAACTCTTTTCAACCATCTTTAGATACAGACCTGAAAGGAAGCTTACCAAATATGAAAACACCACAATCAAAAGGGTAGTCACTATCATGTATTTTCTATTAACAACTCCGCCAAACTTCCTTCCGACGAACCAAATGATCGGATACATGACAAGATACGCTTCATAACTATAATCTCCGATAGTTTTGAATACGATATTGTCACACCATTTCGCCAATCTCTCCTGATCTAAAAGCATCAACCCTATTAATACGGAAAAAAGCAGCGCACTTAGCTGCATCATGCCTCTATAAGTGATGGCTTCCTCGCCTCTTAAGTTTAAACACATCTTTAGGATTACAGCTAAAACCACGAAGAATATCACAGATACAAGTGAAGTTTCATACCAGCTGAGATTCTTTAATTTTGATTTTATCTCATTTAACTTTTCATTCTTTGATTCCTGGATTATGAAATAAATCTCACATAGAATCATACCCATAAGAATGGCAAAAGCTCTGGTATCAAAGCCATAGTAAATTCTCGATGGATCTTTTTTCGGAGAATATAATAAAAACATCTCAACTGAAGAAACTAGAAAAAGGATAGTTTCAAATACAATTACAACAGCCCTCGGACTCTTATAATGCTCCTTAAGGGCGTGCTTATAAATAAGTTTTGTGATTTCAAAAAAGATAGGCCAAACCAGGTAATACTGAATTGTAAGTCCGATGTACCATAAATGCGTAAATGGAGATGCATTTAGCATTCTAGTGAAATAGGACGAATTAACATTGATTTGGTAATAATTGTTGTATCCGAATATAATGCTAAAAACTTCAGGAAGAGATTCACTTCTGTAGTTTCTCGCGAAAATCAATATTGCAATTATTAAAAGCGATAAAGTTATAAGAAGAGCTGGATATAGTCTCTTCACTTTCTTAAAATAGTAATCTTTAAATTTCAAATTATGATTCTTAGTACCATAAACCATGAGAAATCCCATCAGCACAAAGAATCCATTTACCCCGATAAAACCTCCAGAAACAGTTTCTGGAATCATATGATAAAAAATAATAGCTATTATAAAAATAGCTCTCAAGCCATCTAATCCAGCAATCCTCTTATTCATAATTTAACTCCCATAAAAAATAACTATTAAATTATATCACACAAAAAAAGAACCCGTACTTAAAACGTACGAGTTCTAATTAAAAAAGTATTAATTTTTTAGAAATATGATCGGTTCATATCAACACGACCGGCAATACCTGGTACGCTTCCATCACTTGCATACTGCCAGATATCTACTCTTCCATTCCATGGATATTTTGCATCAGATAAAACTGTATTATATCTTGCAAGCCATACTGAATACTGAGTCAATTCATCATGGTTCAATCTATTCATCCACCAGTTCATACCTGTATAAACTCCAGGAGCATAACCTGATGCTCTAACAGTGTTACAGAAAGCATGAACAATTGCAGTTCTCTCAGCATTTGAAAGATGTCCCTGACTAGCATTGTCTTCAATATCGATATAGATTGGAAGACTTACACCACCCTGCTCTCTTACAAGCTGAACAGCAAGTGATGCCTCTTCTACTGCCTGCGCTTCATTCTGAGCTTTGGAATAGAAATAAACGCCTGTCAAAATTCCGTTAGCCTTGGCTCCACGCATATTCTTAGCATAACATGGATCAATTCCTAAAGCACCTGATGAGCCTCTATATCCACATCTGATAATTGCATAAGATGCTGTAGTACGAACCTGGGACCAATCAATATTTCCCTGCCACTTACTTACATCAATTCCAGTTCCCTTTGGAATTAGTTTTCCATCAGAACCGAAGTTATACATAATGCCCTGGATAACCTGCTGTCCAGTAACATAATTGCCATTCTTATCATAGAAATATCTATGACCGTCAATTACCTGCCAGCCTGTATATTTATAACCATCCTGAATATAACCAGAGCCATTAAGGTCTCCAACTGTCATAGCTTTGTTGCCAGACGCATCTTCATATACCGTCTTGTTTCCAGACTTAACTTCAGAATTAGCACCAACTACTTCGATAATGTCGCAAGTAGCATCGCCCTTTGTAGTATGAACTGTGATAACACCGCCATTTTTAGCTGGAGTCTGTGCATTTGCACTAACGGTTATAGTTCCATTTGCATATGTAGCTGAAACACCAGGAGTACTTGAACTTACACTTGTAACTTCACAACCGTTTGCTGTAACCGCAAATCCAATATGATTTGCCTCTCCATAACTTGAAGCAAAAAGTTTAACATTTGATGCAGTTACAATATTCGCACCTGCTACTGTTTTCTCCTCTTCTAGTGTAGATGGATCAGTAACTTCTGTAGCCCATTTAATAGGGTTTATTGTCCAGAAATTAGTAGATGCACCGATTCTAAACTTAAAGAATCTATGATTCAAAGAGAATAGTCTTAAACCTCTAGCACCACGTCTACCTGAAGTTTGTGTAGGATTTAATTCAAATGTTCTGCTGCCTGATGCAGAAGCTTTGTACTCACCTACTGAAACATTTTTATAAAGAGGTGTCTTAGAAGGATTTACATACTCAACCGTATCAGAAAGTCTAGCCTCCTGAGGTGGAGCAGCCGGCTTTGTATCTCCGGCATTCTTAGAAACCTTCTTCTTGATATCCTTTACAGCCTTGTAGTCAATCTTGTCTTTAACTGTAACCCCTACAGCGTACTGGTCACAGTCAAATTCATTCTCAGGTATCATACAAGCAGAATATTTTCCAGAATCAATCTTATCGATGTGAATCATTCCATCACTATCATCATCTGTATATGTATCTCCTGAAAGTCCATTTAGAGTCTTTGCAAATTCAGCGATATGCTTCTGCTTCTCAAGAACCAAGGCTTCCTTTACAGTTACAGGTTTCTTTGTCTCTGCACTGATTTCCAATTCCTTTTCTTCTTTAGAATCAGATTTCTTTGCTTCTTCCTTAG
The DNA here is from genome assembly GCA_024682375.1 of Lachnospiraceae bacterium. Taxonomy (GTDB): domain Bacteria; phylum Bacillota; class Clostridia; order Lachnospirales; family Lachnospiraceae; genus Lachnocurva. Next base: position 38,577 of record JAIKZI010000040.1, read on the forward strand.
AGTCATCTTTCTTTGACTCATCCTTTTTAGAATCGTCCTTGGCCTCATCCTTCTTCTCTTCATTGACGCCGAGCTGTTCCTTTACTGCCTTCTTTACAGCAGCCAAATTCTTCTCGTTGCCTTCCTGATCGGATGTACCTAGTTCCTCTGCTTTTGCAAGATAAGCTCTATCCATATTGATGTCTGTATCTAAATTTTTGATTTTAGAAGCTTCATCTTCTTTTAGGAGTTTAATCTTGAAATTAGTTCCTGTGATTTTCTCATCAGAACCTGTTCCCTTTGTAATATAAAGAGTCAGATCCTTTTCAATAGAATCACCTGAAATTGCACAAGAAGTATAAGTAGGGATTTCTACCTGACCTTTTGTGTTTTTAACAACTGGTTTTACTGCAACTTCTTTCTTTGTCTCTTCAACCGGATGTGCATTCTTATAAGCAACTATTCCGCCGGCTAGAACACCTACTAAAACTACTGCACTCGAAACTGAAACTGCGATAGTTTTCTTTGTTGACCAACCAGCAAACTTAGCTGCAATGCTCCCCTTGGAAGTTGAAAAGAATTCTTTAATTTTTTTGAACACTTTATTCATTCCTCCAATCCAAAAACAAGAATATTTTATCACTCGTTTTTCCCTCTGACAACGTGATAATCAGCGTTTTATTTAAAAAATAAAAATAAGTTTTAAAAAATATATTTTGGAAAAAAGATTGACCGCATACCCCACAGGGGTATATTATATCCAATAGATACCCCCGCGGGGTATCTGGAAGATTTTATTAATACCCTATTTTTTCCATAAACTTTTGGAGGCAAAACCCATTATGAATGAATACAACCCACACTGCGGCATTCACGACTCTACCGATAGAGACGAAAAGCAAAAGAATGCTATGTTAAATCGACTTAAGAAAATTGAAGGACAGATCCGCGGTCTTCAGCGCATGGTCGAAGAAGACGCCTACTGCCCTGATATTCTAGTTCAGGTTTCCGCTGCTACTAGCGCTCTGAATTCTTTTAACAAGGTTTTACTCGAAAACCACCTAAAAGGATGTGTAACCCGTGATATCCAAAACGGAAATCTCGATACAATTGATGAACTTGCTAAAGTTATGCAGAAACTCATGAAATAAAAAGGAGTGAAAATGGCAAAATACAATGTAAAGGGAATGTCTTGCGCCGCCTGCCAGATTCATGTTGAAAAGGCAGTTTCTAAAGTAGAAGGCGTAGATAATGTAAATGTAAGTCTTCTTACAAACTCTATGACCGTCGACGGAGATGCAAGCGAAAAAGACATTATAAAAGCCGTCGAAAAAGCCGGCTACAGTGCTTCTCCCTTTTCTAATACAAAAGAAAATACAGAAGATGATTTTTCAAATGAAGAAAAAGCACTTGAAGATACTGAAACTCCCAGACTTTTATCCCGACTTATAAAGTCTATTGTTTTCTTGACTTTACTTATGTACTTTTCAATGGGACATATGATGTTAGACTTTCCGGTCCCGGCCTACATAAGAAACCCTATCAGTATCGGAATTATAGAGATGATTCTCACCCTTATAGTTCTATACATAAACAAGGATTTTTTTATCAACGGCTATAGAGGACTTTTTAACCTGTCCACAAATATGGACACCCTCGTCGCCTTGGGTTCAACTGCTGCCTTTCTTTACAGTTTCGTCGCACTCTTTGTCGTGATAAATCTCGTATGGAATAGCGATTTAAATAGCGGAGCAGCATTTGCTATGAAGCACATGTACTTCGAATCAGCCGCTATGATTCCAACCCTCATCACAATAGGAAAGACTCTTGAAGCTTACTCAAAAGGCAGAACTACAGATGCACTAAAAGGTCTTATGAAGCTGGCGCCAAAAACTGCAGTCATCCTAAAAGATGGAGTTGAAACTACAGTAAATATAAGCGAAGTAAAAATAGGTGATACAGTTCTAATAAAACCGGGTGCAAAAATTCCAATCGACGGAATCATAATTGATGGCGAAACTTCAATCGATGAATCCGCTCTTACAGGTGAAAGCATCCCCGTGGAAAAAAGCATAAACGATACCGTTTCTGCTGCCACAATAAACACTTTCGGTTTTATAAAGGTAAGGGCAACTAGAGTTGGAAGAGATACTACTCTTTCTAAAATCATACAGATGGTCAGCGAATCATCAGCATCCAAAGCTCCAATAGCAAGAATTGCTGATAAGATTTCATCCATCTTCGTACCGACAGTCATCCTTATTTCAATCCTTACATTTATAGGATGGATGATTGCAGGAGTTGAATTCTCTACTGCTTTTTCCCGTGCAGTTTCTGTACTCGTAATCTCCTGTCCATGTGCACTAGGGCTAGCGACTCCAGTTGCCATCATGGTCGGAAATGGACTCGGTGCAAAAAACGGATTACTCTTTAAAAACGCAGCTGCTCTTGAAGCTACAGGAAAAACAGAGATTGTTTGTCTCGATAAAACCGGAACTATCACAAACGGCGAGCCAAAGGTTACAGATATAATTCCGCTTACAATGGACTCAGATACTCTCTTAAAAATCGCTTATTCTCTGGAGGAAAAAAGTGAGCATCCTCTTGCCAAAGCGATTCGTGAAGAATCCACTCTTAAGTCTATTCCCCTTTTCGAAACTAAAGACTTCAAAGTCACATCCGGAAATGGAATAGAAGCTACTATTTCAATCGATGGAAAGAGCGTAAAATTCTTTGGCGGAAAATTATCTTTTATTGAAAAGAATATAAAGGGACCTATTTCAGATATCGCTTTAAAGCTTGATTCGCTTTCAAAAGAAGGAAAGACTCCTCTTCTTTTTGCAAACGAAAATGAGCTTTTTGGAATTATCGCAGTTTCTGATACTATAAAAGAGGACAGCATCGATGCAATAAAACAGCTTGAATCAATGGGAATTGAAGTTGTTATGCTGACAGGTGACAATGAAATCACAGCAAAGACAATTGCAAATACTGCCGGAATTAAAAATGTAATCTCAAATGTCCTACCCGATGAAAAGGACTATTGCATCAAAGCATTACAAAGTATCGGACAGGTAACTATGGTAGGCGATGGTATAAATGATGCGCTTGCGCTTACATCCGCCGATATTGGAATTGCTATCGGAGCAGGAAGCGATATAGCTATAGACTCTGCAGATGTTGTATTAGAGAAGAATTCTCTCTTAGATGCTGCAAGTGCAATAAGACTTAGCAAGGCTACACTAAAAAATATAAAAGAAAATTTATTCTGGGCTTTCTTCTACAATATGCTTTGTGTGCCTCTTGCAATCGGTCTATACCAGGCACTATTTCATCTAAACTTTGAAATGAAACCTGTAGTTGGCGCTCTTGCGATGAGTTTTTCATCTGTAACTGTTTGTTTAAACGCTCTTCGCCTAGGCCTATTTAAGCTACACGATAATAATTCATTCAAAGCTGAGAGAAAACATACAAAAGAAATCGAAGACATAATATCGAATATAAAGTTAGAAAAGAAAAAACAGGAGGAATCTAAAATGACAAAGACAATGAAAATCGAAGGTATGATGTGCGGCCACTGCGAAGCTTCAGTAAAGAGTGCTCTTGAAAAAGTAGACGGTGTTACATCAGCAAACGTAAGCCACGAAGCAGGAGAAGCAATCGTAGAAATGACAGAAGATATTTCAAACGATACTCTAAAGGAAGCTGTAGAAGCAAAGGATTATAAGGTAATTGATATTAAATAATTCGATTCTTTAAGAGAAAAAAGCACTATTTGTTCTAGAATAAGAACAAATAGTGCTTTTTATTTATTTCCATTTATAGCAATTAAAAGTAATTTCTTTAGATCTTCTTTCTGTCTATCACTAACTTCTACAGAAGAATCAAAGGCCGAGCCTTTTGTGTTCTTATACTCAACTACTTTAGAAGCCAGATTAGCTGCATCCGGAAGTATAACCTCATCAGAAGCATCCGATTTATAACCTCTTGCATAGTTTAAAAGGACTCTAGGTATATGGTTCTGTGTTTCAGTATATGGCGGTATTCCATCGTACTTCTTCACTGCTCCACCACCAGCACTGTAAGAAGCAAGTGCAAGAGAAATATTTCCATTGTACTTTTCCAGATGACCACTTAAAAGTTTCGCGCCAGCCATAATATTCTGTTCTGGATCATAGGCATTTGTAACGCCTAGCGCCTCTGCAGTTTTAGGCATAAGCTGCATTACACCCATAGCTCCTGCTGAACTTGTAGCATCCGTTCTAAAATTGGATTCCTGCTTAGCCATGGCAATTAGATAACCCATGTCTACATTATAGGTCTTAGATGCCTTCTCAAAGATTGGCATAAGACTAGATGGAACCTCAATAGGCTTTAGCTGATTCGTAATCTTCTCCACATCAGAGTTTGTAACGCTTGAAACATTAGAAGTACTATTTATCGGACTCGTAAAATTAGTGGAGGAATAACTGTTTTCAGTAGAACTATTATTGGCTTCATTTGCCTTCTGCTCAAGTGTCTTCTGAAACTCAGCTTTTCTCTCAGCCTGTGTCATGGCACCATTTCTCGATATGACGTCGCGATATACTCTATTCGACTGATTGGCATTCACAATTGTAATAACCAAATTATATCTCCTAATAAAAATTATACATATGGTAGATTTATTTTATCATAATACAAGAAGTTTGTAACTTTTTATTGACACAAAAAGTTCATTGGGATATTATATTCAAGTCGGTTAACGACACACCGAGCTGCTATGGCTCAGTCGGTAGAGCGTCGCCTTGGTAAGGCGGAGGTCACGGGTTCAAGTCCCGTTAGCAGCTTTGCCTTTTATTTATATGGGGACGTAGCTCAGTTGGGAGAGCACCTGCCTTGCAAGCAGGGGGTCGAGGGTTCGAATCCCTTCGTCTCCACTTCTAATAAAAAGACTGTGAAAATGATTTCATTTTCACAGTCTTTTTTCTTTAAATTTAATCTAAGAATTTATCAGAAGCAAAATTCCACTTCATATCGCGCTTCTCTTCTTCTGACAATCCCGAAAATACCAAACTATTAACAACAGCTGCCAATCCTTGTGGAAGTATCTTTGCAACCTCCTGGCCGATTTCTCTAGATAGACTCACAATCTCATCTCTATTATCAAACTGATGAAGTATCGAATAGCTGAATCCATCTATACGGGCTACTATAGAATTGATACCAGCAAGTGTTACAAGAAGTTTTACAAGCTTCTGATTTGTCTCATCATACTTCTCTCTTCCATTTTTGGTGATATAGTCGCTATATCCATCAATCTCAATTGAAAGAAGTACGAAATCATGTTTATATCTCTCATATTCTCGAATATATAATCCAAGCGTTTCGCCATACTCATGAACATCGAGAACCGGTACATTATCTAGTCTTACCTTATAATTTTCAATCTTGTACTTCGGCAAGATATCAATCATATCTGTCACATCGAAGAAACAACCTATCAAGCCTTCAATCTTTCCATTTATATGCAAAGGTTTCTTGAATGCTACAATAGTTCTGTTATCACCTCTTCTTAGACAGTTACCAACTCTTCCGGTTATAGATATTCCATACTTAAGAACATCCTCTTCATCATTCTTAAACACACCCGGATTTATATGCCATCCGACTTCTTCATCATTAAGTCCAGCGATATCAGTAAGTGAACTAAATCCATAATAATCGAGGAAATACTTATTCGCACCGACGAATTTTCTCTCCTTGTTCTTCCAAAAGATTCCGATATCAAGTAAATTCATCATCTCTGATATAGACTTATCCGACATAAGAAGTCCCTTGGATAATTCTTCCAAAGTGTCCTTTTCATTCTCATCTACAGCATTATTCTCGACATCATCATCTACAAGAAGTTTTGCAACTGAAATATCAATTCCCTCTGGCAAATCGAATTTCTCGATAACACGACAGCCTGAGAAAGCATACCATTTATCGAGGTATTCAAACGGAAGCACATTGTAAATCATCCAATAATACTTGTCATTATATCTGGTTCTAAAGGCATTGGATTCCATACCATCTTCCGAATGATATAATTCCTTCAAATGCTTC
>JAIKZI010000080.1 GCA_024682375.1 Lachnospiraceae bacterium
TGATAAATCTTGAAGATACTAACGCAGATTTGATAAGACAAGGGATAAATCAGATTGATAGACTAAAGATTTTGAGGGAAAAAGCGTATAGACAGCTGCAAACACTAATTAATAACCAAAAAGCAATAGAATCATTAAAAAAGCATTTGATTGCCAATGACAAAAGCAAGGGATTAGTTGACAAACTAAAACAGTAAGAATGATATTTTGAGGGATAAAGATGATACCGACATTATATGAGAATTTTATTAAGAGTGGAATATTGGCGAATATCACTAATATTCATCGTATGACGATAGACAGGGCGACTGACCGAAAAGTCGGACAGCAGCAAGGATTACAGACATTAATGGAAGCCGATTGCGTGTTGGAAGATGCTAGGGATTTTGTTGAGCGGTATATCCCATCTCCGGAGGTTAAGGAGCTGATCAAGAAAGAAAACGTAGAATTTTCTGATGCCGATAAGGCTACAATTATCTTTAATAGTGGTCTTAATCTTTTTGAACTTCATAGGGAATTGAAAAAGATTTCAGATAATACAGCTGATGGGAGCCTTAGAGAGCAGATTGAAGAACGAATAGCGTATGATTTGGAGGGATTGAAACTGTTTACTGATGATAGAGGTGGCTATATATATCAGCTATTTATCGGAAAGGACAGTTACGGGGATGGCTTTTTTAATAATGTGAAGACTGCGATTGAAAAGGGAAAGGATTCTCAAAAGGAATTTAGTATTGAAAAGCACCAGATTATCAGCAATCTAGAAAATATAAAGCCAATGAAAGCTATAGCAACTGCATGGATTGAACCTGAGCTTGCAAATAGAGTACATAGACATATAATGCCAGGTGCGCCAATGGCAGGAATTCGCTTCGATGAAAAGGGGGTAATCACTGATTATTACTCAAGTGAAAGGCCTGATGAAGAGGATATTAGAATTGAAGGTTGTAGCACAGAGAGATTTGAGTATTCATTTGTAGCTATCCCTAACCCGTATGAAAAAGGAGATAGGGTTAGGTTTGCTGGCGATAATGGCAAGGTTGGAATTGTTGATGTGTCTCAAGAGGAGTGGAGGAGACATGTTGAGAAGGCACTTAAACCAGGTGCAATAGAAGACTATTCTGATGCAAGTATTACCGTAAGATATCCTGAGTGGGAATATGATCATAATCATATTAACCCTATTTATTTGGAGAAAGTCTACGAGGAAAGAAATGGCTAACTAAACGACGCGTTTAATGAATTAGAGAGGCGGTTGTGCTAATATGGATTTACAAGGCTAATACGTTTCGGGCGTTTGCTGGGGGCATAAATGCATCTGTCAGCGTTAGCCGGTTTTATTAAGGGCGTTGCTTGCAACGTCGGGTGGTCTAGCACCTAACTTATCAGGTGGAAAGACTGGGAGATAAGATTAATCCGAAGCGAATCCAGACACAGGGCTGGAGGGTTGACCTGCAACGCAAAAACAGGGCTGTGAAGCCGGGCATAGGACCGGAGGGTTGGCGGACAACAAAAAAACTAGACATTATGAGAAGAGAGTTAGTGGTACTGCGGTATCTCAGCTCTCTTTTCTTCAAATAATTAACATATTTTGGTAATAGATTATGACTGAATATAAAGAAAATGCTTTTATAGAAAAATACATACCATCACCTGAAGCGAAAGAAGCGCTTTATGAATCTAATCGTGTGTTCTCTGATTGGGAGAAGGCGACGATTATATGGAATAGTAGTCTTGATTATAGCGCAAAGCTCAGAGAGCTGGAGCTCCTTAGAAATAATACCTTAGATGAAGCTCTGATGAGGCAAATAGATGAGAGAATTATATATGAGCAGGATGCTATGAAGCTATTTAAGGAAAATAATAAAGGTTTTGTGTATGTGCTCTATTCATACGAGATGGGACCTGAAGGGTATTTGTATGGTTATTATGGATCTTTTGACCTTGCGTGGAAAGATGGTATCGATGCAGGCTATGATATGGAAGGCTTTTGTATTAAGAAACATCAGATTCTTAATGATGATTCGGAGAGACTACAAGGCAAGATAGTCTTCCCTGCTATAGACAAAAACGGCAGTAGTTACAAAGGGCGTGTTGTAGAAATGAACCTTACAGAATGGAAAGCTGGAGAGATGGTTTTCAATGAGAAGGGTGATTTGCTGAGTTTTGACTCTTCTGAGCTGTCTAGAGAGAGAGCATGTGCTGTTAATGATGAAAGGAACTCGCGATTTGAATATTCTTTTGTGGACTTTCCCAATCCGTTTAAGCAATGGGAGAATGATAGGATAATCGGATTACCTGCGATGGATGATGGAGTAGCGGGAGCTGTAGTATCAACACAGACAGAATGGCAAGCTTTAATTGATGAAGCGGGCAGTGAAAAATCAGAAAATGTTTACAAGGATGCGCGTATTTGTGTATTGGAATGGGGACCTGAATTACAGTACCGGGATTTAAAAGCTATAATGCCAATATATTTGACTCGAGATGACAGGAACTATTGTAATAGCCTTTCAGATCGGAATAAAGTAATGATTGGACATGACTATGGAGCAGCAGTGTGGATACAACCAGTTAATATCGACATTAAGGACAGAATCACTAATAAATGCGTTCACGAAGTGGGAATGAAGCTATCCATAGATTTTTCCTTCTTTATGAATATTCTTCAGGAAGGCTTTATGAAATTTTTTGATCCAAAGCTAGTAGTTAATGCCAAAAGATATACTAAGGCTTTTAGTGATGGAGGAAGGTATTTAACAGGCTTTGAAATAGAGGTTCTTGAACCCAACTTTTTTACTTATGAAGAAATAAAAGGCGTTATTGACTATTATGAAAAGCTATTAGCAGACTTTGATAGGTGGTATTACAGCGAAATAGAGTTGCTTGATGCTAGAAATGTAATCAAAGTGATGGAACTACTTAAGAAGATGTTGAAACTTTGTCCAGCTGCCGATTATATATCTGTAATGAGCTAACATTTGTGCGTTTCAGTTAATGACAGAGCTCCTGTTTGTGTGAATAAATAGGAGCTTTTATCGTGCCATTAAACGATGCGACGAATAGTATTTGTATATTACTAAGGTTACAATATTATTCAAGGATGAACAGGAGGCTTGCTTATGGCGCAAAAACTTATTCATATATGCGAAGTGTGTGGTAAGGCTGTGATAATGACACCTGAGCAGGCGTTTAATGAAGGGTGGGATTACCCGCCTAAGATGGGAAGCTTTGGGGTTATATCTCCGAGAACATGTGGGGATTGTAACATGACCAAGACATTATGGTGGGCACTTGTTCAAGAGAAAAAGAAAATTGAGGAGCTTTCACCGGGGCAATTGGTTGTGCTTAAGAGAATACAGAATGAGCCAGCAAGCATTACCCCATAGAAAGAGGAATCATGAATAAAAGAGAATTTTTTCCGGGGTGGGATAAAAAATATGTATCTGAGGCTAAGAAACTGAATGTTTTCTATTACTCAGCACGGTGTGATGAGGAAGTACAGGGAGTATTAAATGGCTTTTCGCCAAAGGACGTCATCAGAATTTATAAGAAAATAAAACCATGTAAATGCGGTGCTTCAAGTCCAAAGGCACTTGAAACGGAGTGCATGGGAGATTTTGAATTTTCTATTATTTGTAATAAATGCGGTAGAAGAGTCATTAGAACAATGTATGACTTTGATGTAAAAATGCCTGATGGATGGATAGGTTTATGCATAAGGGATTGGAACAACGGAGTTGACCAGGAAGAGATAGAGGCAGCTAATGATGCAGAGCACGAAAGAATAAGCTTAAAGCAGGAAGACGTTGTTTGGAACCCCTTGCATCCGAATAATATGGCGGATAATCCATTAGAGGGTTATTACGCGTTATTGTTTCGAAAGGAACGTGATGGCAATATATTTGGTTATAAGTGGACGATAAAATTCCAATATGAGGAAATAGAGCCAGCCTTGTCATCATTTTTGATAAATTCTTATATCCTTTTTGGTAAAAGATATATGGATTTGGACAATGTATTTACATATCCTAAACCGATAAAGGAATGTGAATTTTGTGAAGAGCATGAAACTGGTTGTGTAGACGGAGTTAATGATTATGGTGATTTTTTCTATGCATATAGGTCTCTTGAAGAAGCCAAGGAAGGCGCACTGGCCCGCTGCGCGTGGAATGGGTTAAACAGAGATACAATTATGAAACAGTAAAGAATTAGGTTAAGGGCA
>JAIKZI010000081.1 GCA_024682375.1 Lachnospiraceae bacterium
GAACAATCCAGAAAGAAGTGGGATGAGCTGTGTGCCAATAAGTGCAACACCACCGCCAGCCATAAGCTGCTTCATTCCCTGTGACTTAGCGCCAGGGTTGTCGTTGCCGTAACCCTCAAGAAGGTTTACAACGCCCCATACACCAAGACCTGCGCCAAGTGCGATAACAAGTGTCTGTAATACTGTGATTGCTGAATTGAAAAATGCCATGTCTTTCTCTTCTGGTCCGGGTTTTGCTTTCTTCCTAAACGGCTTCATCATCCATCTCTTAATTTTCCTAAAAACCTTTTTACACCAGGATCTGAGCACCCTAAATACCTTCATCATCGTACCTTCATTCGGAAGTAGCTTCTCCCGAATTTTCCTTTCTTGAAAATAGATTAATAGTTTCAGCTCATGTCCATTCCTTGCGCTAAAAATGGGCATAATAATAGACCAGTACGAATCATCTGGGCGTCCCCAGAGGTACTGGTCTATGTAAATTTAGTATTCTGTAATTAAATCATCTGCGTGCTTAGGGCCTACATATTTTCCATTTTCAAATATTGTACATACTTTTTCTGGAAGCATCTTTATTGAATTACCCTCTTTTACAAATCCAAATTTACCTAAAGAAATTTTCTTAGGTAATGATTCTTTGAATCCTATTATACGACCGCCTTGCCTGCATTCTTTAAAATACACTCCAGAATAATTTGGATAACCATTTTCATCAAAAGATATCATCATATCATTCCATCCAAAATAAATATCCTCAATATCATCATTTTCAATAAAAAACAAATTCCCCTTATGAGCATTAACATACTCACACAATCTTTCACGATCATTAAGATTAAACCTTGGAGCTAGTTTTTGTATATCCGAATCTGATAGATTAATAGTACTAACCAATAATATCAATAAAGATATACTCTCTTCCCTTATTTGTTCTATTATCTCCCATTTTCTTATATTGTGCTTCTGAAAATAACCATTTCGTAAATCTTTATACGCAAAAATACGTTGGATAATATAGTTTTTCACTCCATCTGATAATATATCTCTGAATAATGCATCAGCATATTTTTTATAAAAATTTGCCATAGAACCTATAGAAAAATCTATTGATTCATTATTAATGTTATCATCATTAAGATCTATATAACTCTTTTCACCAATCTTTTTTATTCTCTTATCCCCATCATCTTTGTGTAAACAGATTATTTCATATAGCAATTGTTCCACAGCCTTAAAATAGCCTGTTCCTATAACTGTTAAATCTATGGCATTAGCTTTATTCATCGTTTCACGTAACCATTCTGCGGTTATAAAACTCTCTGAATAATCTTTGCCTGAAAATAACAACAAAAATCTAGAGTCATCAATAAATGCCTTTTCTATGAATATTAACTCATTTTCATCTATAGTAATTAAGTTTTTATCCTTATCAAATACTTCTCGGTTCTTGATTCTTTTCATTGAAAATCTCACTATATCCCTCTGAAGAATGTTTGAATATGAAAGAATTCCTCTATGATTCAAGAACTTAGTTGCACTAAATCCAATAATATCTTTTACTGCCTGAACATATTTTTCTAAATATAAGTCTAATTCTTCCCATTCCTTATCGCCAAAATAACTACAAACAAAATCCTTTAATGAGTATACATTTAAATCTTCTTCCCGTTCTTCCTCACTTAATATAAATTGTAATCGAGCATAGTCATGTAATAAGTATATATACTTACACTCCTTGCCTTTATTATCTTTAATAATCTTTTCTATATCATCTGGCTCACGAATTTTCCATAAGTTACTTTCTTCCTGTTCCTTAATAAAATATATGCATTCACTTTCTTTATCTCTAAATGCCAAATATATTGGAGACCCAAACTTACAACTACTTGCATCTATCAGTTCATAATTCTTTTTATAATCTTTTAACAGTTCAACTAATAGATTAAGAAGATATCTAATTGAAATCTGTCTAGCTATTGTAAACATCTGAGCTGAATAAAAGACATTTTTTTCTTCAAAATTAAACAAACGATTCTTTTCTATTAATGTCCAATTTAAATCTTTTTTATCCTTATAGACCGCTTGTGGTCTCAAGTGACTTTGTAATTCAAATAATGCTCTCTCAAAATATCCTTGGTACTCCATTTGCATCACCTCCCTATTATAATAAAGGGCACATAGTCGTATAACTATGTACCCTTCAGTTTTAGCCTAGGCAGCTGTAAGGTAGTGTTTTGCCACTACACCACTTGCCGCAAGTGCAAGAGCACCAACAAGGTCTAAAACAAACACGATGGTTTCGGTTTTAGCTTGCATAGCTTTTACCTCCTTTGGATATAGTAGGCATACGCCCCAATCAATCCTCCATCGTATCTATATATTACCATATTTTAAATAATAGTAGATTAGAGATTTTAAACCCTCACCACATCAAACATTTCTCCACTTTTTACCTTAATCCCTTGATGCAAGAACCGTTGTATATCCAACTTATTCCTCTCATCATACTCGCCAGTCTCCTTATAAAGTGGATGCTGAGTGACATCGTATTTGTCCGACAAAAATGGACGTACACCTCGAAGCTGCAAGATGCACTTGTCACCATCCATAACTGCGATTTCATCCACCGTCATGAGATCCTTACCACTCTTCTGATAGTTCATGGAATAGGAAGGATTATTGCCTCTGCTTTCACCGGTGTTATACATGTCGATGGTTTCTTTTCCAAGGAACTGGGATAAATCCTTCAGCGTGGTTGGCTCTGTACCACCTAGAAACAACTGGGAATCCATATTTCCAATGATGGTATCCGTGTTGTCCTTATAGATTGCTTTTAGCTGTGACTTTGCCTGCAGGAACAGGCATGCACTAATCTCACGGCTTCGGATGGTTGCCACCAGCTTCTCCAGGTTCGGGATCTGTCCGATGTTGGCTGTCTCATCGATGAGGCATCTGACGTGAACCGGAAGCCTGCCGCCATACACATCATCGGCCTTCTCACATAGCAGATTGAAAAGCTGACTGTAGATCATGGAAATCAAGAAATTAAAGGTAGCATCTGTATCACTCATAATGAGAAATAATGCTGTCTTTCTATCTCCCAAGGTGTCCAGTTCTAATTCATCGTAGCTTGTGATTTCTCGAAGTTCTGCAATATCAAATGGAGCAAGTCTGGCACCGCAGCTCACTAAAATAGATTTTGCTGTTTTTCCCGCAGCTAGCTTGTACTTCTTATATTGCCTTACCGCAAAGTGATTTGGACTCTTCTTTTCCAGATCATGAAACATCATATCTACTGGATTTTCATAATCCTCATCATCCTCGCGAACCTCTGAAGCATTCAGAAATTCTAGTAGCGTATTAAAGTTCTGCTCTTCCTCCGGCGCCTCATAATGGATATATCCAAACAGCGCACAATAAAGAAGAGTCTCTGCTTTGGTCCAAAACTCGTCCCCGGCTTTGCCATCCCCTTTCGTATTTGCGATAAGAGTATTCACCAGTTTTAAGATGTCCTTTTCTGAGTGAATATAAGCAAATGGGTTGTAGTGCATACTCTTTTTGAAGTTGATGGTATTAAAGATTTTCAATCTGTATCCATGCTTCAAAAGAGTCTTACCAGCTTTAATTACCACGTCACCCTTCGGATCTGTGACGACATAACTTGAATGCATCTGCAACAGATTCGGAAGCAG
>JAIKZI010000014.1 GCA_024682375.1 Lachnospiraceae bacterium
GACATCTGACTACCTCGGAATCAAGGGACTTAATGTCGCTGATGATTCAGGTAATGCAGCTACATACGCTATTGATGCAATCGGTGACGCAGTTGCAAAGGTATCAGCACAGAGATCTTCACTCGGTGCTATCCAGAACCGACTTGAGCACACAATTGCTAACTTAGATAACATTTCAGAAAATACTACAGCAGCTGAGTCACGTATCCGTGATACAGACATGGCATCTGAAATGGTAACTTATTCTAAGAATAACATCCTCGCTCAGGCAGGCCAGGCAATGCTTGCACAGGCTAACCAGAGTACACAGGGTGTTCTCTCACTACTTAGATAGTAGCGGTTTCTAGGCTGTTAATAGGTTTTTAGTTAATCCGAGCTAAAATCCGAATAGAAAAGAATCTCCTTCGGTCAGGGACGACCGGGGGAGATTTTTTATTTGCGTAAGAACAGGGAGGGCTTTATACTATAACGTGATGTTAAATAAGAAAGTTGAGGTATTACTATGAAGAAGACAACTTTGATTAAAATTTTAGTAGTTTTAATTGTATTGGGTGGAATCGGTTTCTTCGCTAGAAAAGCTGTTGTAAAGAAGGCTGCAGAAGTTGCTACGGAAAAAATGTTTGACAATCTTGCCAATGAGAGTACAGAGAATCTTACAGATGAGCAGGCTGCAAAACTAAAAGATGTTTACAAAAACATGGACCAGAAAGACAAAGATCAGGTAAACAAGATTGTATCTAATCATTTAGATATTTCTACAATTCAGAAGGCTACACAGTATGTATCAAACGGTGATACTGCATCATTAAAAGAGATGGCGGATTCTGAACTATCTAATTCTGAAAAGGCTACAATGAAAGAGCTTTATAAGAAGTATTTGATGAATAATTAGGAATTTTTTTCCCTAAAAATCAATTTTAAGATTAAGGAATTTTTAATATAGATTGGAGTTTTCGTATATGGAGCAGATGTCTCTATTTACAAATACTATATATGAACCGCTTGCGGCGAGACTGAGGCCGAAGAATCTTGATGAGTATATCGGTCAGGAGCATTTGGTGGGTGAGGGCAAGCCTCTCAGAAATTTGATTGAGTCTGACCACATCACGTCTATGATTCTTTGGGGACCTCCCGGAGTAGGAAAGACAACTTTGGCAAGAATCATTGCCAAGCGAACAAAGGCTGAGTTTGTGAATTTTAGTGCCGTAACCAGTGGAATCAAGGAAATCCGCCAGGTTATGGAACAGGCCGAGGAGAATCGTCAGTACGGCAAGCGCACAATTGTTTTTGTGGACGAGATTCATAGATTTAACAAGGCTCAGCAGGATGCTTTCCTTCCATACGTGGAAAAGGGTTCAATTATCCTGATTGGAGCGACTACAGAGAATCCATCTTTTGAAATCAACAACGCGCTTCTTTCTCGTTGTCGTGTCTTCGTTTTGAAGGCCCTCGATGAGCATGATGTTGAAAAGGTGCTAAATCGCGCCATCGAATCACCTGATGGCTTCGGTAACCGAAAACTTAAAATTGAAGATGGTATTTTGGAAAAAATAGCACTTTTTTCCAACGGCGATGCCCGTTCAGCTCTTTCCACACTTGAAATTGCAGTGGAGAACGGTCGTCTATCTTCAGATGGCACAATTACGATTGATAAGGATACTTTCGAGCTTATCACTTCGAAGCGTTCTTTTCTTTATGATAAGAAGGATGAGCAGCATTATAACTTGATTTCTGCTCTTCATAAGTCTATGCGAAATTCGGATCCGGATGCAGCTGTTTATTGGTTGGCAAGAATGCTGGAGTCCGGCGAGGATCCTATGTATATCGCTCGTCGTGTGACTCGCTTTGCTGCCGAGGATGTGGGACTTGCAGATCCAAACGCTCTAACTTTAGCAGTTTCTATGCAGACCGCGGTGAAGCTGATTGGAATGCCGGAATGTAATGTTCATCTTACAGAGGCTGTTATATATATGGCTCTTGCACCAAAGTCGAATGCCTGTGAGACCGCATATTATAAGGCGCGAGATGATGTCCACGAGAAGCCGGATGAACCGGTTCCACTTCAGATTCGAAATGCAGAGACTTCCCTTATGAAGGATCTTGGCTACAACAAGGGCTATATGTATGCTCACGATTACCCTGACAAGCTAACTCCAATGCAGTGTTTGCCGGATTCTTTGGAGGGAACACATTATTACAATCCAACAACTGAGGGTCGTGAAGCAGGTTTTTCTGATCGACTTGATTATATTCGTGATTGGAAGGAAAAGCATCGTAAGGAGTAGTTCTCTGTGTAGTTTTGAGCAGGTTTTCTGCTAATTACTACTTGATTTTGAAGCATCAATATGATAACATCTAATCGTTGCGCAGGAGTGGCGGAATGGCAGACGCATCAGACTCAAAATCTGACGCTGGCAACAGCGTGTGGGTTCAAGTCCCATCTCCTGCATAGTGTAAAGCAGATAGCGAGAGCTATCTGCTTTTTTTTGTTGCAGGGAGAGGGTGATGGGACTTGAACCCACACACTGTTGGGATGAATCCGGGATTTTTTGGGAGGCTGGGGGATTCCGAGGAAGAGATTGGAAGTTGCTAAAACCTCGGATGAAGCCCGGGGAAGAGGTTGGAAGTTGCTAAAACCTCGGAATGATGGGGGAATTTCGGGCGTGGGGAGGTTGGAAAATTCCGGGCTTGGTATCAAAAATCAAAGAAACCTCGGATTTTAGCTTTGATAATCAAGTTGAAAAGCTACAAAACTACGAGGCCGGGGTCGAATTCTAGTGAAACCTCGGATGGGTTCCGAGGAAGAGATTGGAAGTTGCTAAAACCTCGGAATGATGGAGGTATCCTGGGTGTGGGGAGGTTAGAAAAATCCGGGCTTGGTATCAAAAATCAAAGAAACCTCGTATTTAAGTTTTGATAATCAAGTTGAAAAGCTACAAAACTACGAGGCCGGGGTCGAATTCTAGTGAAACCTCGGATGGAGTCCGAGGAAGAGATTGAAAGTTGCCAAAACCTCGGAATGATGGGAGACTCCTGGGCGTGGTGAGGTTGGAAAATTCCGAGTTTTGCATCAAAAATAAAAGAAACCTCGTATTTTAGCTTTGATAATCAAGTTGAAAAGCTACAAAACTACGAGGCCAAGGTCGAATTCTAGTGAAACCTCGTATGAAGTCCGAGGAAGAGGTTGAAAGTTATCAAAACCTCGGATGAAGTCCGAGGAAGAGATTGAAAGTTATCAAAACCTCGGATGGAGTCCGAGGAAGAGCTTGAAATTTGCTAAAACCTCGGAATGATGGTGGTATCCTGGGTGTGGGGAGGTTAGAAAATTCCAGGCTTGGTATCAAAAATCAAAGAAACCTCGGATTTTAGTTTTGATAATCAAGTTGAAAAGCTACAAAACTACGAGGCCGGGGTCGAATTCTAGTGAAACCTCGGATGGAGTCCGAGGAAGAGATTGAAAGTTATCAAAACCTCGGATGGAGTCCGAGGAAGAGGTCGAAATTTGCCAAAACCTCGGAATGATGGGAGACTCCTGGGCGTGGGGAGGTTGGAAAATCCCGGGAGTGGGGATCGCGGAAGGCTTAAGGCAGAGAAGATAAAATCTAAGGTTTAACCCTTCTAAAATATAAATTTTCAGAAAACTCCAAAACCCTAAAATAAATTATCTGTAAACTTTCACACAATTCAAACCCATACTAAAAATTGTCAAAACTTGCTGAAAGTCGCTTGTTTCTAAGTGAAAATGATTATGACCAAAGTTCAGTAAAACCCTTAGAAATGCTTGATTTTTATTTAGAAAAAAATTATACTTCGTTCGTTGATTAAGTTAGATAATAGCCTATAATTAAATTACCAAAAAGGCCGATAATATTTTTAACAAGGATGTTTAATTACCGGGGCTTCAAACCCGAAAAGGAAAGAGGTGAGCAATATGAAGTTCCAAAAAATTAATGAAAACGTCGTATCATGTTATATAACCCAGGATGAACTTATTGCTCAGGGAGTATTGGTTCAGGATTTAGTTAATGATCATGATAAGGCAACACAGTTCCTGAAGTTCGTGCTAAAAGAAGCTGATTACGCTGTAGGTTTCAATACAGATGGTAAGATGCTAAATGTTCAGATCTCAGTTTTACCGAATGGCTCTCTTAACCTTATGATTAGTGATGATGAGAATAGCCTAATCCAGGGTGTTCTTTCAGATATGAAAACAAGACTTGAATCATTCAAGAAGATGATGAATGAGAAGAATAAGAATGAAGCTGAAATATCTGAGGATGATTTAGATCAGTTGTTTGGACCGGTTATAAAGGGAGATGACCTCGATGACTGGCACATCGAAGACAAAGAATTTGATAACTTCGATGAAGAGATGAACGATTGGAATGAAGATGCTTACCAGGATGTAGTCGAGACAAAGAATCCGGTTGGACTTCCAAAAGCTACAAACGATATGATGAGAATTTCATATTGGGTAGAGATCGACGACATGAACAAGTGTGTAGCATTGGCACAGGACATGAATGGAATGAAAACAGTTCCATCTAGTCTTTACAAATATCAGGGCAAGTACTATCTGAACTTGAAGCTTCTGATGACAAAAGGTGAAGTAGTTGATTACGTATGCAAGACTATCGAATACGGAAATCAGTTATTCCCAGAAAGTGCCAACAATCCACTTTACATCATGGAGCATGGCAAAGAAATCATAAAGGTTAATGCGGTTGAAACTTTGAGGCAATTGGCAGTTTAAAAAGTATTAGATGAAGAATGATTAAGTTCATTCTTCATCTTTTTTTTCTTGAAAAAAGTTATCATATATGATAACATAATTCCATGAAGATATTGAGAAATAAGGGGTTTATCTATGAAGAAGAGATATGAAAATGACATCATCCCGTCATCTGTGAATCGTGCTAGAGGGGAAATCGCAAGACAGATGAGAATGATCAGAAAATCGAAGGATATGACGCAGGAAGAACTTGCAAATGCAGTTGGAACGAAGAAGTCGAATATCTCGAGATTGGAGAGTGGCAGATACAATCCTTCGCTGGATTTTTTGGTGAAGGTCGCTGGATGTTTGGGATACTCTTTGAAGATTGAACTTGATTAGAAATAGAGAGGTTTAGATAGATATGTTTGGAGCGCGTAAGCTTTCTTTTGATAAAAATATTGATAAGAATATAGTACTTTGCCAGGCCTACAATAGGATGGTGGCTTCACAGGTTACCAGAAGACTGGCAAATTCATCACTGTCTTATAGAATAGACTGGGTTGGGATTCCTTTTTTCCTGAGAAATAAGTGTAGAGGCGCATCACAGGTTTGCGTTTTCTCTGTAAATAGATGTGATTATACAAAAGCAAAGATGATTATAAATGAGCTCGAGGATAGATATTTGAGACGTCTTTCTGTTAATCACGCAATAGCCTGAAACCTTCTGAAACTCAACTTCTTAAGCGTTTATTAAATTTAATTGTAACCGATTGAAATTCGTTTTTTAAAAATATATATTTTATTTAATAAAATGTATTTTTATGAATTCTCGCTTAGAAGGGGGCTAAATATGGCTAAAGAAACTAGGGTTAGGAATGATGGACCTAAGTCCAAAAAGAGTATTAGCACGCTTTTACTCTCAGTCCTGTTGCCGGTGACAGCGATTGGAATCATTTTCATTATCGTTTTTATGAGCTCACAGGCTAAAAACGTTATTGTCAATGTTTCAAAGAATGACTTGGCAGCTGAGACAAAAGAAAATGCGAATTCACTTGGATCTGATGTAAAAGAGCTTCTTGCAACCATGGAAATGTATGCAAAGACTCTTGAGACAGTTCCTATGAACTCACATGAGGAAATCTTCAAATACGTAGAGCCATCTAAGGACTACGATGGAATGAAGAGCACAGGTATCTACATTGGATTTTCTGATAATACATATCTGTTCGCAAATGGAACAATCCAGGCCGATGATTGGGTGGCTACAGAGCGTGGTTGGTATAAGGCCGGCGAGAATTCGGATGAATTCATTGGAACAGAACCATATGTAGATGCTGCAACTGGTGACCTTTGTGTTACATTTTGTAGAAAAATCACACTAGCTAATGGGGAAAAAGGTGTCATCGCAATTGACGTTTTCCTCACAGATCTAGTAAAGACAGTTAAAGAACTCACACCTATGCAGACTGGTTCTTCAATCGTTCTCGACGGAGACATGATTGTGGCTACTAAGGATAGTAAGCTAAATGGCAAGTCTGTATCTGAATCAGGTGATAGCTTCTTAAAGGCTGTTAGAAGTGATTTAAAATCAGGTTCTAAATCTGTAGACAATCTCAAAGATGGAAAGACAGATTACTATGTATATGGAACGAAGATTCCTGGTACTACATGGGATTTGATTTCAGCTGTAAAAGAAGATGATGTGCTTTCTGAGCTTAACCACTTCCTTAAGATCAGCGTTGTTATAATGATTGTTACAATGCTCATTTTGATTGCAGTTATCATCGTTTCTATTCAGAAGATTGTATCTAAGCCGGTTAAGAATCTTTCAGAAAAGATTCTTCAGATTTCAGATGGTGACTTCACTGTTGAAATGCCAGAGGGCAGAGGTGATGAGATTGGTTTGATTTCTGATGAGCTTAAGAAATATGTAGAAATCATGAAAGAAACAATCCTTGGAATTCAAGGAACGGCTGGAAGGCTTCAGGTTGATTCTACAACTTCAAGAGATGCATCTGGAAAGATGTCAGGACAGGCTTCAGAACAGTCTATATCTATGAGCCAGATCAAAGAGACTATGGACGGTATGGCAAGAGCTGTAGAAGAGTTAGCTAATAATGCTACAGATTTGGCTGGTGCCGTTTCAGATTTGACTGATAAAGGAAATACAACTAATGATACAATGCTTGAATTGGTTGGTATGGCTGATGTCGGTCAGAAGGATATGAGAGCAGTTAGAGACAATATGAATGGCATCAGTGGTTCTATGAACGAAATGAATGATGTTGTAAATGTTGTTGGTGACTCTGCTGAAAAGATTACTGAAATCGTTGGAATGATCGATTCTATTGCACAGCAGACAAACCTCCTTTCTCTAAATGCATCAATCGAAGCAGCCCGTGCTGGTGAAGCCGGAAGAGGCTTTGCAGTAGTTGCTGATGAAATTGGAAAGCTTGCTAATGACAGTTCTGATGCTGCAAAAGAAATTGCAGATATCATTGCTGAAATCACTGGTGAGATCAAAAACCTTTCCGAGAAATCTCAGGCAAATATGGGTGAAATCGAAGAGAGTAGCGTAGCAGTTAACAAGGCCGAAGAATCCTTCAATCAGATTATTAATAGCCTAAACGAAGCTGCAACTACAATGAAAGAAATGATTGATATGATGAGCAATGTAGATGGAATCGCATCTAATGTGGCAGCTATTTCAGAAGAGCAGTCAGCTAGTACATCAGCTGTATCAGAAACAGTTGATATGCTTGCAACTAGTGCAGCTACAATCGCAGATGAGAGTTCTGGTGTAGAGTCAACAGCTAATTCAGTAAATGACTCAGCTGAATCTATCAATGAAGCCCTAAGCAAATTCAAATTATAAAAATATATTTAAACTTTTTTCCTTAAAATAAATAAAAAAAGACCACCACTTTGCGGATAGTGGTGGTCTTTAAATTTTGTGTAAAAGAGAGGAATTCTTTTAACTTATGTTTTGAGATTAACTATTGGCCATGGATATGAGGGTTTATCCAGTGCGGATGGCCAAAAACATGAGTAATCTTTTTGTTAGTCTCACATAACATATTTTTATTATACTTATTATTTTTCTAAATGCAATACTTTTTAGGAAAAAAGTTAGTTTAATATAACATTTTTAAAATTATCTTTTATAAAATCTTTTGTTAGTTGAAAAAAACTTCGAAATATTCTAGTATTTAGGTTAACTATCATTTGAAACGACAAAGGTGAATAATTATGATTTCTGCTTTATTACTTAAAACAACATCTATAGAAGAAACAAAGGACAACGTTGAAAATATTACAAAGGAAGTTCAAAAGGGGACTTTTCAGAAATGGCTAGATGGAATGCTACCTGAATTCATTAGTTTCTTTTGGTGCGTAGTTTTATCTATTGTAGTATGGGTAGTAGGGACAAAGATTCTAAAATTCATCAGAAAAATCATACAGAAGGCTATGACAAGACGTGATGTGGATAAGGGTGTTCGCCAGTTCACAGATGGACTTGTGAAGGTAGCAGGTTATTTGGTTTTAGTTGTAGTGATTTTTAATGTTTTTGGAATTGAGACATCTTCTTTTGCCGCTGCAATCGCATCACTAGGTGTGACTGTTGGTTTGGCTTTACAGGGAAGTCTATCTAATTTTGCCGGTGGAGTGCTAATTCTTCTTTTGCATCCATTTAGAGTTGGCGATTATATCATTGAAGATTCTCATAAAAATGAAGGAACAGTTGTTGAAATATCACTTTTTTACACAAAGCTGCTTACACTAGATAAGAAGCTTATAGTGGTTCCAAATGGTGCGCTTGCAAATACTTCGCTTACAAATGTTACAGGTGTAGATACAAGACAGCTCGATCTAGAGTTTTCTATTGGCTATGATGATGACATAAAAAAAGCGAAAGACGTATTATTAAAAGTCGCACAGAAAGAAGAGAGAAGACTGGATAGTGAACCTATAAAGGTATTTGTAAAAGAACTAGGTGATAGTGCCGTGATTTTGGGCCTTAGAATGATGATTCCAAACGAACAGTACTGGGATATCAGATGGAGCCTGATTGAGGCGGAAAAGATAGCTTTAGATGAGGCAGGCATTTCTATACCTTATCCGCAGCTAGACGTTCATAATGTTTGATAGAAAGTGAGGTATTATGCGCGAATTTCATGACAGCTTTGAAACGCTTCAGGAAGTCGAACTGAAGGACATACATTCAATGGGATATCTGCTTCGTCATAAGAAGACAAAGGCAATTGTCACATTGATTTCAAACGATGATGAGAACAAGGTTTTTTATATTGGATTTAGAACACCACCTAAGGATTCTACAGGTGTTGCTCATATCATTGAACATACTGTGCTTTGCGGTTCCGAAAAGTATCCTCTTAAGGATCCTTTTGTAGAACTTGTAAAGGGATCACTTAATACTTTTATCAATGCGATTACATATCCTGATAAAACTCTATATCCTATCGCAAGTACAAATGATCAGGACTTTAAGAACCTGATGGATGTATATATGGATGCTGTATTCCATCCAAATATTTACAAGATTCCAGAAATCTTTAAGCAGGAAGGCTGGCACTACGAGCTTGATGATAAAGATGGTGACATCAAGCTAAATGGTGTTGTTTATAACGAGATGAAGGGTGCTTTTTCATCACCTGATGATGTATTAGAGCGCCAGATTATGAATACACTATTCACTGATACAACTTATGGAAATGAATCGGGTGGTGATCCTGATGTTATTCCAGAGCTTACAAGGGAAGATTATCTAAACTTCCACAGAAAGTATTATCATCCTTCAAACTCTTTTATCTATCTTTATGGTGACATGGATATGGAAGAGAGACTGGATTACCTCGACAAGGAATATCTCTCAAAGTATGACTATTTAGAGGTGAACTCTGAAATCGAGCTTCAGAAACCTTTTGATAAGCCTGTTGAAGTTAATAGCAAGTATTCAATCAATTCAGATGAGGATACAGAAGGAAAGACATATCTATCAGAGAATTATGTAATCGGTGATTCTGATGATTTAGACCTTATAGCTGCATTTTCAATCCTTGATTATGCACTACTTTCTTCACCGGGAGCTCCACTTGAAAAGGCACTTTTGGATGCAAAGATTGGTGAAGACATCACTGGTGGATTTGATAGTGGCACTAGACAGCCTGTTTTTTCCGTAATTGCAAAGAATTGTGATTCGGAAAAAAGGGCAAAATTCCTTTCAATTATTGAAGAAACTTTGAAGAAGGTTAGAGATGAAGGTATCGATAAGGATACTCTGAAGGCCGGAATTGCTATCAGCAAGTTTAGATTCCTAGAGTCAGATTACGGCAGCGCTCCAAAGGGACTTATCTATGGAATTGGTATCTTAGATACATGGCTTTACGACAAAGAAAATTCGTTTGGACCACTTTTTTCCATCGAAAGATTGAATAAACTTGAAGAGCGTATCGACGAGGGATATTTTGAGAAATTGATTGATAAGTATCTGCTTAACAATACTCATAAATCAATCGTTTGCGTAGATCCTGAACCAGGTCAGAATGCAAAGAAGGATGCAGCACTTAAGGAAAAATTAAAAGAGTATAAGAAGACTCTTTCTTCTGATGAAATTGAAAAGCTTATCGAAGATACTAAGAAGCTTAGAAAGTTCCAGGAAGATCCTACTCCTGATGAGGATTTGAGAAAGATTCCTCTTCTTGAGAGAAAGGATTTGAGAAGAGAAATTACACCTCTTACTTATAAGAAGGTGACATCTGATGGTGTTGATATTTTGCATAGTGATGTTGAAACAAATGGAATTCACTATGTGGAAGTGCATTTTAGACCTCGTGGCGTAAAAGAGAATGAGATTCCGGTTATCTCTTTCTATACAAAGCTTTTAGGTCTTGTAGATACTAAGAAGCACAGCTATCAGGAATATACAACTGAAGTAAATAAGTACACTGGTGGAATCGATTCAAATATCAGAGTTTTCACCAGAGTTGATAAGAAGCCAATCTTTACATTCTTTGCAAAGACGAAGATGCTTTTGGGGAATGAAGATAAGGCGATAGAACTTATGATGGAGATGCTTTTTGATTCTGTTTATACAGACAAGAATCGTGTGAAAGAACTTCTTCTTCAGGAAAAAGCACAGATGGAAGCCATGATGCAGTCAGCAGGTCATAATACCGCAGCTCTTCGTGCCGGATCATATTTTACAGATGGTGCGAACTTCGGAGATAAGGCATCAGGAATCGATTACTACAGATATCTATGTGCCTTTATTAAAAATTTTGATACTGAATATGAGAAGTTTAAGTCTACGATGGAAGGTCTTCTTCCAAGAATTTTTAGAAGTGAAGGAATGCTTATTTCTGCAACAGGAAAGGAAGAGACACTTAAACTTGCAAAGAAGATGATTCCGGTACTTAAAGAGAGATTGGCTGAAAATGATAAGAAGTCATTTGATGATGAAATGGGAATCGTTATTACAGGAAGACCACTTAATGTTTTGCCGGATCCACTTACTGTAAATGAAGGTTTTAAAACTGCAGGATCGGTTCAGTATGTTTGTCGTGCAGGTGATTTTAGAAAAGCCGGATTTACAAATAATGGTGCTATGAAGATTCTGAAGGTTATTCTCGGATATGATTACTTCTGGGTAAATGTCAGAGTTAAAGGTGGCGCCTATGGATGTATGAGTGGAATCAATAGATCAGGACTTATTCATTTCGTTTCATATAGAGATCCAAATCTGGGTGCTACAATCGATATCTTTGAGAAGACAGCGAAATATCTCGAAGAGTTTGATGTAGATGAGAGAACAATGACTAAATATATCATTGGAACATTTAGTTCAATGGATACACCTCTCACTCCTAAGCAGAAGGGCCAGAGAGATTTGGCAGCTTATTTTGCAGAAGTTACAAATGAGGAAATGCAGAGAGTAAGATCTGAGGTACTAGATGCAACCTGTGCTGATATTAGAGCGCTTGCTCCTGTTATTAGAAGTGCTATGTCTCAGGGATATCTATGCGTAATCGGAAGCGAAAATGCAATTGCTGATGAAAAGGATAGATTTGCAAAAGTTAGAAATCTAATTGAAGCTGAATAATAAAATGAAATAAAGAAACCAGGCAGAATTTAATAAGTCTGGCAAAAAAAGAAACCCGACCTTTTGGCCGGGTTCCTTTTTACTATTTATTATCCTTCGATGAAAATCTGCTTCTTTTCTGGAATTGGTTTTTCTGTCTTCTTTGGAATCATAAGAGAGAGGACACCATCTTTGAATGAAGCTTTTATATCTTCTTCTGTTAGTGTATCGCCTACGAAGAAGCTTCTCTGCATTGATCCGGAATATCTTTCCTGCATGATAAGTCTACCTTTTTTATCATCTTTTGAATTATCGATATTCTTAGAAGCACTGACTACTAGATATCCGTTATCCAGTTCTAGAGAGATGTCGTTCTTATCAAATCCAGGTAGATCGATATCTACATCATATTGATTTTCCTGCTCGTGTACGTCTGTCTTCATAATCTGTGATGCATGCTGTCCGTATAGTTTTCTTTCAGCCTGATCTAAAGTCCTGAGTTCTGGAAATGAGAACCAATCATCAAACAAATTTTCTCCAAAAATACTAGGTCTTAACATAATAATTACCTCCTTATTACTCAATACATATTTACTGAGCATGGGGAATGATGGATTTAAATTCCTATGTTGTTTGGAATCATCTCTGTTCCTCTGTTCGATTATGTTATAGCACCTAAATTAGCACTCGTCAAGAGGGAGTGCTAATAATTTTTTAAAATCTTTGATTAAATAGCTCTGGATTCTGATACATTACGCTATCTTTGTCCACAATTTTTTCTGTTACAATGCGCATTTTGCAGACAGCAGTAGATTCCCTTACAATTAGACTAGGTCGAAGCAAAGATTTACTCTGGCTTACATTATTTAACATCGCATATAAAACAAAATAACCATTTACACCTAGAGCGACTCTATCCTGTTTAATTGTGGTAAGCGGAGGATTTAGTGTAGATGCCATAGGCAAATCATCGAATCCAATTACACTTACATCTTCGGGAACCTTTAGATTCATATCCTTAAGACAATCTATAACACCTTTTGCAATCAAATCGTTTCCGCAGACGATAGCTGTAGCGCCGGCTGAAATCAGATTTGGGACATGATAAGGTGCTGCCTCAGCGATGAAATAACCATAGATAGCAAGAGCCGGATCTATTGGAAGGTGGTTCTTTGACATGCTTTTTAAGAAAGCACTCATACGTCTATTAGAGATATATGAATTTGTAGAACCGTTTAAGAATCCAATCTTCTCATGACCGAGTTTTATAAGATGCTCTATAGCAAGTTCAATTCCCTCGTCAGAATCAGTACTTATATTACATACATTTGGAGTTCCCTGAATAATATTATCAAGGAGCGCAGTTGGAAAAGTAGAAGTTTTAAATTCCTCCATCCACGGATCTTCCAGGGAAAAACCAACCCCGAAAGATGCATTATATCCATTCTGCATCATATAGGAATCATAATGATTCTCTTTTTGAAAATCAGGAGTGATTGGAAGAATATCTACAGTGTAGTTTTCTTTTGCTGCCTGAGTTTTAAAACCGAGAATGATATCATATCCGAAATCACTAGGCTTCTTATATTCCATATTTTCGATAAAAAGGATTAGCTTTCTTTTGTCTTCTTTAAAAGCATTCCTGTTTTTATACCCCATTTTTACAGCAGTTTCTATTATAGAATTCTTTAAATCAGTACTGATATCACTGGCATTGTTTAGTGCCTTGGAAACAGTGCTGGTTGAAGTTCCCATTCGTTCTGCAATCTCTTTTAATGTAACTCTATTAGCCATTTTCTAAACCCTCTAATTAATACTCATATTCAAAGCATATTATAGAAGGAAAAAAGGGGCTTTTCAATGAATTACGAAACTTTACGAAAAACTTTAGTTATATTTTATAAAAAATATGGATAGAATTTATGCACTAAGCACGAAAATATTTTAAAATGAGCAAAATTATTGATATTTTTGCAAGAAAGTTTTATAACGATATTGTGGATACGAAAGTATTCGAAAATTATTTTTTTCTATACCAATGAAGGGGGAAATAGAACATGAAGAAAAAAGTGTTAGCAATGGCACTTGCAACAACTATGGTTGCAACAAGCTTCGCTGGATGTGGAGCTAGCAGTTCAAACTCTGGTTCAAATGGGGATTCAAAAGACATTACTCTTACAGTATGGTCTCCAGCAGAGGATCAGTCAAAGAAAGAGGGCAATTGGTTAAAGAAAGAATGCGAAGCATTCAACAAAGAGCATTCTGAGTGGAACATCAAATTCAAATATGGTGTTTGCCCAGAAGGTGAAGCAAAAGATAAGGTTACAACTGATGTAGATGCAGCTGCAGACGTATATATGTTTGCAAATGATAACCTTTCAGCTTTAGTAAAAGCAAATGCAATCGCAAAACTCGGTGGAAAGACACTTGAGCAGGTAAAGAATCAGAATGATGATTTGATGCTCAACACTGTAACATACAAAGACAGCGTATATGGCGTTCCTTTCACAGCAAACACATGGTTTATGTACTATGACAAGAGTGTATTCTCAGAGGATGAAGCAAAGAGCCTTGATGCAATGCTTGCAAAGGATAAGGTTTCATTCCCACTATCAAACAGCTGGTATATCGCATCAGCTTATGTAGCAAATGGTGGTACACTTTTCGGTGATGATCAGACAGATGAAAAGGCTGGTATCAACTTCGGTGGAGATAATGGTACAGCAGTTACAAATTATCTCATCGACTTATCTAAGAATCCTAACTTCCAGGATGACAAGGATAACTCAGGACAGTCAGCATTCTGTGATGGTTCTGTAAAGGCATTCTTCTCAGGAACATGGGCATATTCAGATGCTAAGAAAGCACTTGGAGATAACCTCGGAATCACAACACCTCCTACAATCAAAATCAATGGAGAAGACAAACAGCTTAAATCATTCGCTGGTTCAAAAGCTATCGGTGTAAACCCTAACTCTAAGCACCAGGAAGTAGCAGTTGCTCTTGCAGCATACCTTGGATCAGAGAAAGCTCAGAAAGATCACTTCGAGTTAAGAAACATCGTTCCTTCAGATAAGAATATCGATGTATCAAGTGATATCCTTTCAAAAGCACAGGCTGAAACAATTGAAAAAGCATCTATCATGCAGCCAATGGTTGATAAGATGGGTAACTATTGGGGACCAGCTCAGTCAATGGGTGAAGAAATCCTCGCAGGTACCGTTACAAAGGATAATGCAGCAGACAAGACAGCTAAGATGAATGATGCAATGAACACAGATGCTGTAAAATAATCTGAAAAAGTCTTCTTTTAAGGAATAAAGTATTTTTATGGCATGCAATCATAAGCATTAGATTGCATGCCATTTTTAAGGCTTTTTGGATTGAGGAGTGAAAACATGAAGAGTAAAAATACATTATCCAATGCTTTAAGAAATGGAGATTATAAAACTAAACTCTCTATGATTATAATGGGCTTCGGTTGTATGGCCAGAAAGCAGATTGTAAAAGGAATTGGAATACTACTTATAGAGATTGGTTTTATATATTTTCTTGCATCAAGTGGAATACATAACCTTATGATGCTTCCATCACTTGGATGGAGAAAACAGGAAGAGGTATGGAACGAAGCCAAAGGTATCTATGAGTACACAAAAGGCGATATGTCTATACTGATTCTTCTATATGGAGTTGCAACTATACTATTGATTGTTGCATTTATTTTATTTTGGATGCTACAGCTTAAACATGCGTATAAGCTACAGCTTTTAGAGGAAGAGGGAAAAAATATACCGACACTTAAGCAGGATTTTAAATCTCTGCTGGATAAGAACTTGCATGTAACACTTATGAGTTTACCAATGCTTGGAATCCTTATTTTCAATATCGTTCCTCTACTTTTCATGATTAGTATGGCTTTTACTAATTATTCAAAAGAGAATGATCACTTGATTCTATTCGATTGGGTTGGACTTAAAAACTTTGCAAGAGTATTGAGTTTGAATGGAAATATCGGTCGCCAGTTCTGGCATGTAGCAGGATGGACAATTATCTGGGCTATACTTGCTACCTTCCTAAACTATTTCTTAGGAATGATTCTGGCTCTGATTATTAATAGAAAAGGTACACATTTCAAGGCTTTCTGGAGATTCTGTTTCGTAATCTCAATCGCCGTACCTCAGTTCGTTTCACTACTTATTATGAGAACACTTTTACAGCCACAGGGCGCTGTAAATGCAATTTTAAAGACTTCAGGACTTATCAATTCACCACTTCCATTTATGACTGATGCGATGTGGGCCAGAGTGACAATCATCATAATAAACCTCTGGATTGGTATTCCTTATACAATGCTTCAGGTTACAGGTATTCTTCAGAATATCCCATCAGACCTATATGAAGCGGCAAAAATCGATGGAGCAGGACCAGTTGTTATCTTCTTTAAGATCACACTTCCATACATGCTCTTCGTAACAACACCATATTTGATTACTACATTTACAGGAAACATCAATAACTTCAATGTAATCTACCTTTTGACCGGAGGTGGACCGACATATGTAGGAGATACAGCCGGACAATCAGACTTGCTTATTACGTGGTTGTATAAACTGACTGTTGATAATAAGTACTACAATATCGGTGCTGTAATCGGTATTTTGTCATTCATACTTCTAAGTATTGTAAGTTTGGTAACATACAGAAATTCACAGTCATATAAGAATGAGGAGGCTTTTAAATAATGGAAACAAAGAAAAATGCCATAAAGAGCCCTCTTGGAAAGAGACTTGGAAATTTATTAGTACATGTATTTTTGGCTGCACTTGCTGTTGTCTGGATTTTCCCTGTAGTGTGGATCATCCTCATCAGCTTCAGAGCAGAAAAGGGAAGTTATATCACAACATTTATACCGAAACATTTTACGTTTGATAACTACATCAGACTATTTACTGACAGAAATATTCTTAACTTCCCACAGATGGTTTGGAATACATTTATAATCGCAGTATTTACATGCATTATTTCAACCTTCTTCGTACTTTCGGTAAGTTATTGTACATCTAGACTTCGCTTTAAACTTAGAAAGCCATTTATGAATATGGCGATGATTCTAGGACTTTTTCCCGGAATCATGTCAATGGTTGCAGTTTACTTTATCTTAAAAGCGCTAGGTCTATCGGAAGGCGCAATGATAAGAGTTGCGCTTGTAATCGTCTACTCCGCTTGCTCGGGAATGGGATTCCAGATAGCGAAGGGATTCTTCGATACGATTCCAAAAGGAATTGACGAAGCGGCTATGGTGGATGGTGCGACACAGTGGGATGTATTTACAAAGATCACAATTCCGCTATCTAAGCCAATCATCGTATATACGATTTTGACTTCATTTATTGGACCTTGGGTTGATTTCATCTTTGCCAAGGTTATATGTAGAGCAAATGCAAAATATTATACAGTTGCTATAGGCCTTTGGAACATGCTTGATAAGGAATACATAAACAGCTGGTATACATGTTTTGCTGCGGGCGCAGTTATAATTTCAATTCCGATTGCAACACTATTCTTAGTAATGCAGAAATTCTATGTAGATGGAATGACTGGAGCCGTAAAGGGGTAATAATATATGAAAAGCTGCAAGATAAAGCGCTTTTCGAAATTACTGGCCGTAATCTTAGTGATGTCAAGTGTCACGGGTTGCGGCCTTTCTTGTAAAAGCGCAAAAGAAGAGGAAAATGAACCGATGCAGATGGACAAGATTAATTCGGCTTTAAAGAAGGTTAAGACTGTGGGAAAAAATAATTCCACTTACGAAATCTTCGTAGGTTCATTTTGCGATAGCAATAATGATGGAATAGGTGATTTAAAAGGTGTCGAGAGTAAGCTAGATTACATTAAAGACTTGGGTTGCAATGAAATCTGGCTCACACCAATCTGTCCTTCAAGTTCATATCATAAATATGATGTGGAAAACTATAAGGATATAGATGAAGAATTTGGTACTATGTCGGATTTTGAGAGCTTAGCAAAGTCTTGCCATAAGAAGGGCATAAAGCTTATTACAGATATGGTTATAAATCACACCTCAGATAGGAATGAATGGTTTAGACAGGCTTCTA
>JAIKZI010000009.1 GCA_024682375.1 Lachnospiraceae bacterium
CGACAAATGGATTGTAGACTGTTTTAAACCATATTTTGATAAAATCGAGTTTTTTAGTTGGCTACGAGAACCGGATTTTTGTCAGAATTATAGAGAACGTTGGGAAATAGACAAAGAACTGTCCGTAAATACTGTTCCCCGTCGATTTGAATTGGGGAGTTTTTGGCGACTGGTGAGAGATCCGGAATATGTACTGTTTCTTAAAGATGTAGGTGTGAAATGTGTTCAGCTTACTTTTTTTGGCCTAAAGGAAACAACAGATCGATACATAGGCCGGAAAGGAGCATTTGAAGAACTTCTGAAGGCTACGGATATTTTAATAGAGCACGAAATCACTCCCCGATGGCAGACATTCATCAATGAAGAGAACAAGGATGAAATTGTTCAGCTTCTTCAGTTGACGGATGGATTGAAAATAAAAGAGCGAGTTAAGGCTTTCGGCGGTACTTTCAAGTTTTTTGTACATGCCGGAAGCTGTGACGGAGAAAACCGTAAGTTATATCCAGTCAGAATCAATAAGGGAGATGTTCCAGAGGTACTGATACCTTATTTTTTAAACTATGGTGAGAATTATTCCGAAAGAGAATTGTGTGAAAAACTGAAAAATGACAGCTCATATATTGTTCCTCATAACGAGGAAGATATCGTCATATATGTTGCAAATGATTACGATCTGTTTTTCAATTTCACGCATATGAAAAAAGAATGGAAAATAGGTAATCTTAAAACAGATTCTATAGAAGAGCTGGTAAGAAGAATCTTAGAGGAAGATATTCCCGCACTTGAAAAAGCTCGCGGTATTACCGTCGGCGAACTGGTTTCAAAATATGGTGAATTTGGATCAAATCGCCTTTTTGAGGAAGATGATTTTAAGATGCATCTTCTGAATACTCATTTGGAAAAAATGAAATAAATGATTTTGAACCTTCGGTAACCGTAAGCGAAAGAGATAAATGGAGAAAATGTGTACAAAGAAGATTAAAGGAGTTGCTTGAACTATGAGATTTATTGAACCTACGTTTGAATATGAAAGCCAGATTTGTGATTATAGACAGGAGTTCCTAGATGAAGGTGGTTCTATGGATGGTACAGGAGCGCTTAGACGCATGGAGAATCCGAAAGAGTGGATTGAGTACTGCATATTGAGCAAGAAGAAGGAAACCGCACCTGATGGATTGATACCTGCAACGCAATACATCTATGTAAGAGAAGATGATAATAAAATAGTTGGAATGCTTCAGATACGACACTATTTCAACGAATTCCTTGCCAAATATGGCGGACACATCGGATATTCTGTTGCACCCAGTGAGCGTCGTAAGGGCTATGCTACAGAGATGCTTAAAATTGGATTAACCAAGTGTAAGGAGCTGGGAATTAATGATGTTCTTATAACATGTATTGATAATAATGAAGCAAGCAGAAAAACTATTCAAAAGAATGGCGGAATTTATGAATCGACAGTAAGTGTACCGAATGAAGGAATTAACCTGGAACGATACTGGATAAAACTTACTGATTAGGAAAATTATAAAAAGCATCTCAACAGTCCTATTGCCCATCAGGTGTTATATTGTGTTATCGTGAAATCTTTCCCTTGTTTTTTCCCTTATCAGCACTCGTAAAGTGTCATGGGACGATATAACACAAGGGAATACATAAGGGAAAGCAAAACATCTGCAAATTTAGTATTTACAAGGGTTTGCGGATGATGAAATAACAAATTGTAACGAGTTATAAACCCATTGGGAA
Source organism: Lachnospiraceae bacterium (assembly GCA_024682375.1). Classification (GTDB taxonomy): domain Bacteria; phylum Bacillota; class Clostridia; order Lachnospirales; family Lachnospiraceae; genus Lachnocurva. The sequence continues at coordinate 1,753 of JAIKZI010000009.1, forward strand.
TGGTCCATTCCCAATTCAAATTTGTAGAGATAATGTGTTAGCGCGTTATATTGGAAATAATCTTACAAAAGAATGATAAAGCATTAGAACGAAAAATCAGAATAAAAAAATATTTAAGTATTTATGACTAGAGGAATGTATGAATAATAAATCATTTGATTCACATAGAATTGCTGAGGGGTATGCAAAAAGACCTTGGTTGCATAAAGGGATAATTGAAAGGTTTAGAAAGTGTATGGGGATAGGTATGAGAAAAAGAGTTGTTGTTCTAAATTGCGTTCTATGTGCTGTGTTATTGTCAGCCTGCTCTTTTGAAGAAAAGAACAGTCAGCAATCAAGCGATTCCTCTAGTGAAAATTACACATATAT
>JAIKZI010000042.1 GCA_024682375.1 Lachnospiraceae bacterium
GTCTTCATTCAGTAATTGCAAGGGCAAGATGAGCGCAGATATAAAGGATCGACTTTGGTGGTATCGCCATTATCTGTTGAATGTGTACTATACTCTATAACACTCCGTGCTTGACGGGGATAAATCAAGCGAGGTGTGAAAACACTTCTTTTAAATGTTGACAGAGAAAGTTTTTGACACTAGGTCATGACTTCCTCTGTCCATTTTTAAGAGGTGTGAGAGCAAAGGTTTGACGGAACCGACTTCGGCGGTGTAGTTGAACCTTTGGCGGAAAGGGGGTCGGGGGGGAACGCGCGAAACGGTCCCCCCCCCTATAGAGCGCCAAAGCAAATTTATTTTTTTTATTTCTATAGCGCGCGCCGATGTGGCTACTGTGTGGCTATCGTGTGGCTACAACATCATTTTTAATTCAATTTCTAATTTTTGCATAAAATAAAAGCCTGCATAAAATGCAGGCTTTTCAACGTTTTTGAAAAAATCAATTTTTGACTTATTATCTCTTTGAAAACTGTGGTGCTCTACGAGCTTTCTTAAGACCGTATTTCTTACGCTCTTTCATACGAGGATCACGTGTTAAGTATCCTGCAGACTTAAGAGCTGGACGGTAGTCACCATCAACTGTAAGAAGGGCTCTTGCGATACCATGTCTGATTGCACCAGCCTGGCCAGTGAATCCGCCACCCTTTACGTTAACGATAACGTCAAACTTACCTTCAGTATTTGTTGCAGCGAATGGCTGGCGAACAATAACCTTAAGTGTTTCAAGACCAAGATATTCATCGATATCTTTCTTGTTAATTGTAATCTTTCCTGTGCCTGGAAGCAGATAAACTCTTGCTACAGATGATTTTCTTCTTCCGGTTCCATAATACTTTGTTTCAGCCAATGTTATAAAACCTCCTCATCCGATTAAAATGTTAGCTTCTCAGGTTTCTGAGCTTCATGCTTGTGCTCAGCACCTGCGTATACGAAAAGTTTCTTGTACATCTGTCTTCCAAGAACTCCCTTAGGAAGCATTCCCTTGACAGCGAATTCGATAACTCTCTCTGGATGCTTTTTAAGCATATCCTTAAGAGAAGTCTCCTTAAGTCCACCAATATAATCAGAATGACGATAATACTTCTTCTGATCAAGCTTCTTACCTGTAACCTTGATCTTCTCAGCGTTGATTACGATTACGTAATCACCTGTGTCAGCACTAGGTGTATAGATTGGCTTGTTCTTTCCACGAAGAACGTTAGCAACTTCTGAAGCAAGACGACCAAGTGTCATTCCTTCAGCGTCAACTACATACCATTTTCTCTCAACTTTAGCTGGATTAGGCATATAAGTTGTATTCATTCGAATTTCCTCCTTAGATACATAAACCGGCATTCTCAAACCAATGTACGAAATCTGAGCATAACCGAAAAATATATTTATAAGAAATGTTTCGGGGCTTTGAAACACTTCCTCTAAACTACATCAGCCGTTACATTATATTACGTAGAAATCTATGTGTCAACCTAGAATTCCTAAATAAAACTATTCAAGTTCCAAGAATCTGATCTCTTCAAGTGCCAGACCTTTGGCCGGCGCTGTTGGACCAGCGGCTTCTCTATTCTTGGCTTCTATAATCTTTGGAATAGATGAAACTTCAATCTGTCCTCTACCCACATCAATAAGTGTTCCTGCAATGATTCTCACCATGTTATATAAAAAACCATTTCCAGTAACACGAATTTCCAAACCATTTTTAATTTCACTTACATCGAGACTATATATTGTCCTCACAAAGTCAGTAACCTGTGTAGCTGTAGATGAAAAACTCTTAAAATCATGTTCACCTACAAAGTAGGCTGCTGCCGCTCTCATTTTTCCCACGTCTAGTGGCACATGAACCTGATGCATATATAATCTAAATCTCGGATCCATGATTCTGCCCAGATAAATTCTGTAACAATAAGTCTTTATCGTATCGATATGTCTTGGATGAAAATCAGGCCTTACCTCCATAGACTTCACCACTCTAATATCTTCAGGCAGACGAGGATTTAGAGCGAAAGCTATTTTTTCCGCAGGCATACGTGTCTCGACATCGAATACAGCTGCGCTTCCAGCAGAATGAACTCCTGCATCAGTTCTAGATGCGCCAATCACAGGAATCTCTTCTTTAAAGAGATCAAAAATTGCCTTTTCCAATTCTTCCTCTATAGAAGGAGCATTGTTCTGCTTCTGCCATCCACTGTATGAAGTTCCATCATAACTTACATAAATAAGAACTCTCATATACTACTTTCTATCTCTAAAACATAATTCCAAGTACGATACATATCAGGAAAAAAGAACCCGCCACACCATAAGAAATATAATCATTTCTCTTATATCTAAGCGGTTTCATCTTCGTTCTTCCTTCTCCGCCATTGTAACATCTGGCCTCCATCGCATTTGCAAGTTCATACGCTCTTCTAAAAGCGCTCACAAACAGCGGTACCAAAAGTGGGACCATGGATTTTGCCTTCTGAATCAAATTACCTTTGTCAAAGCTTGCACCTCTTGCCATCTGTGCTTTCATAATTTTATCCGTCTCTTCAATGAGAATAGGGATAAAACGAAGCGCAATCGACATCATCATCGCAATCTCTGATACGGGAACTTTGAAAAAGTTCATAAAAGAAAGGCCCTTTTCAAGTCCATCAGTAAGAGCATTTGGAGTAGTTGTTAATGTAAGAAGCGAAGTTCCCATAATCAAATACACCATTCTGATGGTCATAAGTGCTGCATTCTTAATTCCTTCCCAGGTCAATTTGAAAATCCAAAACGATACGATTGGAACACCTGGAGTCATAAGTAAATTAAAGAAGGCTGCAATAATAAGAAGCACCATGATACCCTTAAGTCCTCTTACCATAAAGGAAAAAGGAACCTTGGACAGAAATATCAAACTAGCCAAACATACTGTCACAAAAACAACTCCAATAGGACTATCGATGCAAAAAATTCCAATTATATATAATAATGTCGCGAGCAGTTTTACTCTGGGATCTAATCTATGCAAAACAGAATCCGCAGGATAATACTGACCTAATGTCATATTCCGAAACATCTTAAAATCTCATTTCTAGCTTCTTCAATAGTAATGCAATCTGTATCTACATGGAAACCGGCACGTTTTAAATCATGCATTAAGTAAGTAACCTGTGGTGCAGACAAACCGATTTCCTCTAGTTCCTTATAGTTTTTAAAAACTTCGCGAGGGGTTCCATCATATTTGATGTGTCCCTTATCGATGCAAACAATTCTGTCCACATAATTTGCCACATCTTCCATGCTATGTGAAACAAGAATTATAGTAACTCCATTCTTTTCATGAAGTTCTTTTATCAGATTTAAAATCTCATCTCTACCAGCCGGATCTAATCCCGCTGTTGGTTCATCCAGAATCAAAACCGAAGGCTTCATCGCAATAACACCTGCGATAGCAGCTTTTCTTTTCTGACCACCAGATAACTCAAAAGGAGAAACATCGCAAAGTTCCTCCGGAAGATGAACTGCTCTAAGCGCTTCAAAGGCTCTAAGAGAAATCTCCTTACCATCTAAGCCCTGGTTCTTCGGTCCAAAGCATACATCCTCATATACAGTAGTTCCAAAAAGCTGATTCTCCGGATACTGAAAGACCATTCCAACCTCTGTGCGAAGTGATGCCATATCAAAATCAGAATCATAGATATCCTGTCCATTATAATAGATAGTTCCTGAAGTTGCCTTTTCAAGACCATTCATATGCTGAATCAATGTAGACTTACCTGATCCAGTATGTCCGATTATACCGATAAACTCTCCGTCATCGATTTTTAGATTTATATCATCTAAAGCTGTATTTTCATATGTTGTACCTGGATTATATTTAAAGGCAACATGATCAAAAATTATAGACAAAAACTACTCCTCCCCTCTAATTCCACGAAGGATTTCAACCAAAGCTTCTCTAGTCAAAACACCATCCGCTATATCAAGTCCAGCTTTCTTAAGCTCATGAGCCAGGAGTGTAACCTGAGGTACGTCGAGACGTAGACTCTTAAGTTTGTCTACTTCGGAAAAAATATCTCTCGGAATTCCTTCCATCACAACATTACCCTTATCCATTACATATACATAATCAGCACCTACAACCTCTTCCATATAATGTGTAATAAGAATAATTGTAATGCCCTTCTTCTGATTCAATTCATGTGAAGCGCGAATCACTTCAGCTCTTCCATCAGGATCAAGCATTGCTGTTGGTTCATCCAAAACTATACATTCAGGTTCCATCGCCATAACACCTGCTATAGCGACTCTCTGTTTCTGTCCTCCAGATAATCTATTAGGAGACTGTTTTCTATAATCCCACATTCCAACCATGCGAAGACTCTTCTCAACTCTCTCCCAAATCTCGTCAGTAGGAACACCGATATTCTCCGGCCCAAATCCAACATCTTCTTCAATAACTGATGCGATGATCTGGTTGTCTGGATTCTGAAAAACCATACCTGCTTTTTTCCTGATAGGAAATGTATTAGAAGGATCCTTTGCATCCATTCCACCTACATAAAGAGTTCCCCCTGTCGGATGTATGAGTGCATTGATATGTTTTGCAAATGTAGACTTGCCAGAACCGTTATGTCCGAGGATTGCGATAAACTGTCCCTTTTCGACAGATATATTCACATCAGAAATAGCAGTAATGATATTTTCTACATTACCTTCCTCATCGTGCTGTATATATTCATGTGAAAGATTGTTTGCTTCTATTATTTTCATTTTCTTACCAATGTAAATGATGGAGCTGTCCTACTGTCTCCATTCCTTCAAAATCATGCTGTCTAAGTGCCTCGTATAAAACGATGGCTGCTGAATTGGAAAGGTTTAATGATCTTATATCAGGGTTCATAGGTATTCTAATAGCCTCTCCTGGATGTTTAACAAGAATCTCTTCCGGGATTCCGGCGCTTTCCTTTCCAAACATAATATATGCGCCTTCTTCAAAATGGACATCTGAGTATTTGTTCTGTCCCTTTGTAGTTGCGTAGTAAAGTTTAGCACCTGGATTTCTTCTCATAAAGTCATCCATATCATCATAAACAGTTACATCGAGTTTGTCCCAGTAATCCAGTCCAGCTCTTTTTACCGCCTTTTCATCAATTCTAAATCCAAGTGGTTCAATCAAATGTAATCTGGCGCCTGTTGCCACGCATGTTCGTCCAATATTTCCCGTATTTCCTGGCATTTCAGGTTCATGTAATACAATATTAAATGGTTTCATTATTACTCTTTAGGTCCTTAATAAAAATCTCTATTCTATCCAATGCTTTTTTCAAATCCTCAAGTGAGTAAGCATAGGATATTCTAACATAGCCTTCGCCACAATCGCCGAAAGCATTTCCAGGAACGACAGCTACCTTCTGCGACTCTAGAAGTTTAGTCGCAAATTCGTCACTTGTCATTCCAAACTCTTTTATACATGGGAATACATAAAACGCTCCAAATGGTTCGAAGCAGGATAATCCCATTTCTTTAAATCTTTCAAGAAGATAACGACGTCTTCCATCGTACTCTTCTTTCATTCGTTCCACATCAGGTTCACACTCTCTTATAGCTTCTAGTGCAGCGTACTGACTAGTAGTTGGTGCGCACATGATTGCAAACTGGTGTATCTTTAACATCTCACTTAAGATTTCTTTAGGAGCACATACATAACCCAGTCTCCAGCCTGTCATTGCAAAAGCTTTCGAAAATCCATTTATGTATATTGTTCTCTCCTTCATCCCCGGTAGAGATGCGATTGTGCAGTGTTTATCTTTATAAGTAAGTTCTGAATATATCTCATCAGTTAGAACGAAGATATCATGTTTCTTCACTACTTCAGAAACCTTTATCAAATCTTCCTTCTCCATAATTGCACCTGTTGGATTGTTTGGAAATGGAAGGATTAGGATTTTTGTTTTATTTGTAATCTTCTCCTCTATTTCTTCAGGTGTAAGTCGAAAATCATTTTCTTCTTTTAAATCGATATACACAGGCTTTCCATTGGCCAGAGTTGTACACGGGCCATAGGAAACATAGCTAGGCTGAGGAATCAAAACCTCATCGAGCGGATCTAGCATTACGCGAAGCGCTATATCTATAGCTTCACTTCCGCCTACTGTCATCATCATTTCCTGATTAGGATCATATAATACATCATATTTTGAATACAGGTACTGTGAGATAGCTTCCTTCAGTTCTTTAAGTCCTGCATTTGAAGTGTAAAAAGTTCTTCCCTTTTCAAGAGAATATATAGCCTCATCTCGAACTCTCCATGGTGTATCGAAATCCGGTTCACCAACACCCAATGATATAGCATCTTCCATCTCATTTACGATATCGAAGAATTTACGGATACCCGATGGTTTGATATCCCTAATCGTATGATTAATAGGATCTCTCATAAAGAAATTTTCATCCTTTCATCAGACTTAGCCTCTGTCATGATTGTTCCATGATCTTTATAAGTCTTTAGGATAAAATTCGTCTTAGTGCTAAGCACTGACTCAAGTGTTGAAAGTTTGGATGAAACAAACTCAGCCACTTCTTTAAGTGTCTTTCCTTCGATTATAACCATAAAGTCAAATCCACCGGAAATCAGATATACACTATGTACTTCCGGATAGTTATAAATATGTCTTGCGACTTTATCGAAGCCCATACCTCTTTGAGGAGTTACTCTTACCTCAATCATAGCTGTAACCTTTTCAATTCCAGCCTTGTCCCAATTTATGAGAGTGTGGTATCCACAGATGATATGCTCATTTTCCATTTCTTCAAGCGCATTCATCACCGCCGCTTCATTTTCACCTAGAATTACTGACAATTCATGTAAATCAATTCTGCTATTCTTCTCGATATAGCCCAAAATCTTTTCCTGCAAAGCGTGCATAGATACTTCCTCCCTTTTTTCTTCTACTTGTATGGCAAAATCTTTTGAATTTCGTCAGGCTTTGGTTTGTCTAAATATCTTGTTTCCTTATCTCTATCGAAAAGTATTACCTTTGCCTTCTGATTTTCAATTCTACCAATAATCTGTGATTCAACACCGATTTCTCGAAGCGCATCCTTCGCTCCGACGGCATCTTCCAATACTGCAAGTATTGTTCCCTTTGATTCTAACCTGTATGGATCTATATGAAAGAACTCACATATTTCCACTGTTTCCTGTCTAACTGGAACATCCATGATGTCGACAGTAAATCCCTTTTTTATTTCTTCGCCCAGATCCCACAGAGTTTTCATAACTCCGCCCTCTCCAGACTTCATAATACATATAGCATTATGATCTTTTAAAATTCTCGTTTCCTCGCTAGCCGTTTCCCATTTTCCAAAAGTGACTACCAAATCCAGCAACCACTTTGGAAATTTCTCCCGAAGTACATCTTCTCTTCTCCGGGCCAAAACAGCACTGCCTGACATAGCAGCATAATTTGTCATCAATATATACATAAAACTTCTTTTCGATCTTTCTATCTTTTATGGTGCTGGCGCAGGATTCTCTGCAGGCGTCTCAGCAGGTGCAGTTCCTTCACTGGCTTTCTGTGCATCTTCTTCCTGCTTCTTTAAAAGCTCAGATTTCTCAGTCTGCGGAACCTTGAACTCTGTTCCTTCTTCTCCAGCAAGAGCTCTCGCTGTATCCTCGATAGTCTGCTGATTCTTTGAATTTATAGCATCAATCATTCTCTGAGTTCTGGCAGGATCAGCTGATGCAACACCTACAGCATCCTCCTCTTCAAGCATCTTATATGTGCTTCGATTAAAAATCTTTCTGCTCTGCTCTACTCCATCTACCTTTATAATCTTCCAAAGTCTGGCTTTATATCCAATAGAACCCGATGCCTTCTTTGAAATAGTTCCAACCGGAAGTGATGGATCAGCTGTATATTTATGTCCTATCTCAGTAGCTTCAAGAAGTTCATTCTCATATGAAACTTCCCTATTCTTTGCACGTGTCTCCTGACCATATACATTTACTGTGATTGATGTAGGTGTAGTAAGTGCTTCGATATAAACAGGTGCATCATACTTATTCTTCAACACCAAATCCTTTATAGCAACATCTGCATCTGAACCAGCTGCGATAGCTGCATCAAAAGATGGTTCTACATAGTGAACCAGCATAGAATGTGATGCTCTATTTTCAATTCCAAGCTCAGCTAAAATTGCAGCATTATAAAGAGTTGTAGAGGCCTGACATACACCGCCGCCTTCGCCTTCTGCGATCTGTCCATCCAGATACACTCCTGCAGCCACATATCCATTTGAAGTATTAGTAGGACCAATAGCCTTATAAACATCTAAAATATCGTTCTTATAAAGCACTCTTCCATTTAAAAGAGAAGCTGCTCTTGCGATATTTGCATTTCTATTCTTATCAGAAAGTGTATAAGTAGTTGTAAAAGTTCCAAGCAAATCTTTTACCTTTGCAAGTTCCTTCTCATCACCCTTTGGCATAACCTTATGAGTTTCAAGAGAAATCACATCCTTCTCTGAATCCCAATCATTCTCTACAAATGATCTGATCTTCTTTATAGCCTTTGACTGAACTACCTCATCTCCAGCCTTTCCCTTTACAAATACAAATTCACCATTTTCTCTCTTAAGTCCATTATTAATAGTCTCATTTGAAAGACTAGATGAATGCATATCCAAAAATCCAGTAATCTTCTTTGCATTTGTCTTTAGTGCAATATTAAAAGTCTTCTTAAGTCCCTTATCAATAGATTTTTTTGCAGCCGCTTTCTCAAGAGGATTTCCCGTCTTTCCGAAGTTTACAGCCTTCTTCGCTGTATTTTCTGCTGCCTGGATTCCCAAATCACTTCCTGAAACCAAAAGTTCATTCTTTCCAGCCTTCAAAGTGACCTTTCTTTTAGACTTTACCTTTACTTCGTTTGATATTACATTTTCAATTTCTTTTGTGTTCATCCCGGATACATCAGTATCACCTACAAACACCTTTTTAGAAGCCACGTTTTTTTCCTTAGCATTTACACTAGATACATTTACGGAAAAAAGTGTTGCCATTAAAATTGCTGTCAAAACATAGATTGACTTCTTTGTAAAACTTTTCATTACTTTCCTCGATTATTTTCCTTCAAATTTTCATTAAAGAAATGAATTAAACGACTAAATATGCTACGATACCTAGTAGGCTCATACAGCCAATTAAAATTAAAGCTAATAGTGAAAAGAATCTGCGTAATTTATTATTGCGTTTATACATCATTTACTCCTTATTTTTACGAAAGAGAGATACATATGTACCTAACCGTTTTGTTTTTGGGTTTGATTGTTTACATCACATTCAGACTATCCAAACTAAGAAGAACCGAACATGATGAAGCTGAAAGTTTCTGGGCACGTGAGCAAAATGCTAATTTCACACCCAAGAAAGATATATCCAATCTTTCCTATATTACCATTCCAATGGAGAAATTTCCATCCGATAATATTGACAAAGAAGAAGAACGTCTTTATCTAGAGCTTCGTGAACTTTCCGAAAAGAGGATTCTAAATCTCGACAGCATGTCAAATACAGATTTAAAAGAGAACTTCGGTATGCCAAATTTAAACCTTATGGAAGAGATTGGTGATAACTACCAAAAGATGTGTTCTCTTCTTATTAGTCTTGCGGAAAAAAGAATTTCACAGGGCGATTACGAAGGTGCTTTAAGATATCTAGAATTTGGTGTTGGAACTAAATCAGATATGTCAAAGTTATACATACTTCTCGGCGAGTGTTATGCAAAACTTGGTAAAGAAAGCAAGATAGCAGATATCACAACCCTAGTTCGGACTATGAATCTGCCACTTGAAAAATCTATTATTGAGTCGCTCACTTCTCATCTTCCAAATGTCGAGACGGACATACATGAGACAGCGGACAATTCTGACACTGAGGACGTCTAGCTATACATATAGTTCTTCCGAAATTGATAAGCTGTATATTCCAGCGAATCCAATGATCCTTCGGCAGAACTTTCATAAGATCATATTCGACCTTTTCAGGCTCGGTCTCCTTTGTGAGTCCGAGCTTTTTTGATATACGTTTTACATGGGTGTCCACCACTATGCTCGGCTCATGATATATATTTCCGCGAATCACATTTGCAGTCTTTCGTCCCACACCTGCCAGAGAAGTCAAATCCTCAATGCTCCTTGGGACCTTTCCTCCAAACTCATCCTCGATTCGCTTTGCGCATAGAATCAAATTCTTCGCCTTCGCATGATAGAAACCGACAGAATGAATCATATCTTCCAGTTCAACTATATCAGCCTCCGCCATCGCATGTACATCTGGATATTTAAAAAAAAGTTCCGGCGTAACCATATTCACCCTCGCATCCGTACACTGGGCACTGAGTATAGTCGCGACCAATAACTCCCATGCATTTCTATGATCCAAAGTAACCGGATTTTCTTTTCCAAAATATTCATCCAGGCATTTTAGAATTTCTTGAACGCGTTCTTTTTTCCTCATAGTATTTTTCCATCAAACATAACAACATCTACAGGAGAATGTGTCGATACAAAAATTATTCCATCCACGCAATCTTTCTTCGGAGTCTTCATGCCACTTTTTATCCAGTCCACAACCGCATAGCTCAGTGGTTCACAGTAGAAATCGCAAAGCATTTCAACCGTCAACCATTTATATGGTATACGATTCTGAAGTTCCTCCTGATTTAAAAAGATAAGGCCCACCTTCTTTATAGAATTTCTGAGTATGCTCTCAAAAGAGTTCTGTCCTTCAAGCGATGCTGCATTCATATAGAAATCCTTATCCTCTTCAAAGGAATAGAGCATATCCATAAGTGCATTCTCAAACTTCTTATTCTTTACTAAATCTAGAACAGGAAGGAATATTTCATTATCTACTATCCATTCTAAAAGCTGATATTTGTCCTGAAAATGATTATAAAAAGTCGGACGAATCACACCAGCTCTATCTGTGATTTCTTTTATAGTAATCTTCTCGATAGGCTTAGTCTTTGCAATCTCTTTAAAGCTTTCAGCTATCAAAATGTCTATCATGTTTTTTTCATTTGAATTATTTAAACTTGTCATAAAAACCCCTCATATATAAGAAAAGGGAACTAAAAACAGTTCCCTAAAGTTTATGTATTATATTGTAATACTAAATGATCATTTTTACGATAGTTTTGCTCCAGGCATCCCTGTCTCTGTAAAGATCTATTATTTTTTTATCATTTATAGTCTCTACCGTAGGGCGGAGAATCATCCCTGTATTATGTCCAACTACGATAGCCTTCGTTCCATCTGAAAGTTCTACCCGGCATCCCAAAGGATATACGTTTAGTTCTCTAGACATGACTTCTACAACGCGTGGGTCGAATTCGAGTCCAGACCTTCCCATAATATACTCCATAACTTCCGATGGAAGATATGGTGGATGGTATGGTCTCTTTGTTGTCATCGCATCATAGACATCGGCCGCCTTTAGAATTCGGGATGTAATAAGTAATCCCTTACCTTCTTTTTTATTTGGATAGCCTAAACCATTGAACCATTCATGATGTTCAAGCACTGTTCTGTTTACCATGTCTGAAAAATGGTATTTACGAATCAAGTACTCATATCCCAACCTAGGATGTTCCATCATTTTGATTCTTTCAGCATCATCCAGTCTTCTAGGTGCATTTATTATGTCAGGGCTTATAAAAACCTTTCCAATATCATGCAAGAATCCAGCCATCACTAAATCCTTCAGTGCTTCAGTGTTCAATCCATACTTTGCACCGATGATTCCAGCCAGAACACCTACATCAACTGAATGGAAATAAGTATATTGATCATAAGTTCTAATCTGAACCAGATTTGTCATGACATCTTTGTTCTTTAAGACCTCATCCACAACAGTACTCACTACTGCCATGATATGCTCTTCTAATTCAGTTAGAGAGATTCCTTTGCTCTTGGAAAAAAAGTTTTCGACAACATCTCCCGCTGTCTTTCTTATTTCCGGTTTTACTAAATCTACAACATCTACGGAATTCTCTAATTCGTCTTCAATGTATAGTCCTTGAATTCCAACAAAAGAAATATAAGATATTCTATCTGCTGTTAATACGGTTCCCTTATCTACGATAGGTCTTCCTTGAACTTCATAAATCGCATCTGCTACCTTCATCCCCGGGCGCAGAGCAGATGAATTAATGTACCTCACTACTCGTCAAACTCCATAATTACATAGAACCCTCTTGGGGTTTCTTTTACTTCTTTTACAGTTCCTTTTCGGGATTTCAGTCTCTCGATGGTGCTGTAGTTGCCAGACATCGCAATAGCATGTTCCAAAGTATAAAAATATGAATTTGGAAGCGCTGTCTCTTTAAGCGTAAGTTCATCTCCAGCCTTACATAGGCCGGGACGCTCCATTTTAAACTCCATCTCTCTCAAAACAAAACACCCTTACTCATCATCATCGTCGATTTCCCTAAAATCGGCATCAATATAATCTTTCTCAACTTTGCTTACTTTTCCATTAACAAATAAGCTCGATAGTCCATCATAAATCAATACTATTCCAAGCATTATCATTCCTGCATCTCTGATCCAGTCAGAGAGAACGATACATGCTCCACCACCTAGTACAGTGAGAATTCCGAGTACAAATAATGTTACCCATCTGTCATATTCAAATTGTCTAGCTGAAAAGGCAGTAAATATAGTATCTACTCCATGAACTATTAAAAGGATTCCAAGCATAATTGGAATGAATCTAGATACGGCATCCGGGAACATAAATACCCATAAGCCAAATACAAGTATGCATACCGCAAATGATGTTTTAAGCGGATTTCTAATTGATTCAGTGAGGCTTCTTATTAACTGTAGCAATCCTATTGCAGCTACAGCGCCTCCGATTACTTTTGTAAATGTTATTATCATTTTATCAGGCCATATCAAAAGCAATACTCCAACAATTATTACTAATAATGCTGTAAGTAACGAATAGCCTCTATTAGTTTTTTGTCTTTCCATATTCTTCTCCCTTTTATAAAATCACCTTAAATAAGAGAAAACTATTTTACTTTTCTCTCTCCTCTCTTTCAAAGGCCTTTTCCGATTTTGTATTTGTTTTTTGTATAAAAAGCGGAAATTATAATGATTTTTAAGGCTAGTTTTCCGATTTAAAACTTGTTTTTCAAGTTTAACTCGGGATTAATCGCCATTTAGCAAGTAATTTTGATGTTTTTTCACGATTTATTCCTCAAAAAAGAAAAGGAAATCGAAAAAAGCCAAAAGGCAACCTCAAACATTATCTAAACAACAGTTTAACACACTTTTACAATCTACGTACTATATAAAATCAAATTTATTAAAAAATTATTAAGAAACTACGAGCAGAGTAGAAAATGTAAAGTATAGACCTGCATTAATGCAAAGGTCTATACTTTACATTTTCTATTGTGCGACAGCGAATATGAAATAGATTCCGAATGAAATGAGGAATCTATGAATATTTGCTCGTAGTTTCTTAACAGAGAGAGGAAAA
>JAIKZI010000079.1 GCA_024682375.1 Lachnospiraceae bacterium
ATGTTGTTTTCATTGTCGTCCAGGAAAACACATTCTTCCGGTTTTAGATTATATTTCTCGAGGATTGTTTCGTAGATTTTGTGGTCAGGTTTAATGAGTTTTACTTTGTAGGAGAAGACTCCGCCATCTAGTAGTGGTAAAAAATCGAGCTGCTGTGCAGCAAGAATTCTAAGTTTGTTAGACCAGTTCGATAGATACAGAACCTGATAGCCTCTTTCTTTTAAGTCGCGGATCCAATCTTTAGAGAAATCGAACTGCCATAGCGCATCTCCGCATGAGTTCCAGAACTTTTCGATTTGAGGTCGAAGTTCAGGAGCGTCTTTGGAAAAAAGTTCCATTAGTTCTTCTTCGCTCAATACACCTCTATCGACTTCGTCCCATCTATTGTCTTTGAAGATGTTGGCTCTAAGCTTTTTACCTAGTTCTTCATCGTTGTTGAATAGCTTCATCATATATTTAGTCCAATCATATCCGATCAGAACACCACCAATGTCGAAAATAATTGTTTTAATCATAGTTGTCTCCCTTTATTACTAACGCTTATAGGGGGATTATAACACGGGAGAGGGGAAGTTGGAATGTTGTGATAATAGAATTTGGTTATAAATTGTAACTAGCCTTCTTCTATAAAAGGTTTATGTTAGTCGATTTTCGATGGTAATTAGTAAGTTTGTATTTTTGTTTGCTGTGCATCTCGTCGATGCATCGCTTACCTGAAAACTCGCGGCTTTTCTTCTTATAAGGAAGTAGAAAAGCCGCTCAAACATCTTCAAGTGTTCGAGCTCATAAAAATATGAACTAACTAATTTCTCATCTCAAATCTAAAACACATAAACCTTTTATAGAAGAAGGTTAGTTACATTCTGTAATTCAATTTTTGATATTGAAGCAATTAACTTGCTATTACGCTGTTTGGTTGGTGGCAAAATTTGATTTTTAAGGTAAAAAAAGAAGAGCAATAAAACTTGCTCTTCTTTTTTGGTATTCATGTATTTGAAAGGATGTATATTAGATTAGGTTTCTAGATTCCATGAAGTTTTCTAGTCTTTCTTTTGCTGCGGCTACCTGAAGTTCGGAAGGCTGTGCTTTTCTCTGGTACTGAGTGTAGTAAACTAGAAGGCCACGCATAGCTGTAAGACGGTTGCCGGCTTCTTCCCAGCAGAGTGATGATGCTGAATCTGCAACTTCATCTGTGACGTCTTCGCCACGGGTAGCTGGTAAGCAGTGCATAAACTTACATCCGATGTTTCCAAGAGACATTAAATCTCTGTTAACCTGATAATCACCGAAAATCTTTACACGTTCTTCTTTTGGCATTTCTGATTCATATAGACCATACCAAACATCTGTGTAGATGAAGTCAGCGCCCTTTACATCTTCACGGTTGTCAGATGTCAGGAATGAACCGCCATATTCGTTTACATTCTTTTCGATTTCTGGGAGACATGCAGCAGATGGGCTATCCTGAAGCTGATGACCCTTTGGTCCGTAGTGTACGAAATTCATTCCGCATTTTGTTGTTATCATAGCGAGTGAAGCACAAACCTGAGTAGCGTCTCCGACGAATACAATCTTGCAGTCAGAAAGTTTCTTTCCCTTTGGAAGGTTCTCAACGATAGTACACATATCACCTATTTCCTGTGTTGGATGATTGTAATCTGACATACCGTTTAGAACAGGGATTGTACATGATTTTGCAAGTTCGACAACAGTGTTATGTTCAATAACACGGGCCATAACAACATCGATAAGTTTTGAAAGAACTTTTCCTGTATCGCCGATTGTTTCATGACCACCCAGCTGAATCATACCAGGTCCTAAGTACTGAGCGTGACCACCAAGCTGTTCCATAGCAGTTTCAAATGAAACACGAGTTCTAGTAGAAGACTGCTGGAAAATCATACCTAGAGTTTTCCCTTTCATGAGTGGTGGATAATATCCGGCGTTTATACTTTTCTTGATTTCGAGTGATAGGTTTACTATGTCTAGAACTTCTTCCTGAGTTAGGTCCTTTGTGTCGATAAAATGTCTAATTCCGTTTGCGTACATAATTAAATCTCCTTTGTATAGTACTTTAAAAATATTATTTGATAGCTGGCATCTGCTGAGTAATGCAATGAATATTTCCACCACCGTAAGCTACTTCTTCAGTTCTTACAGGAACGATATCTCGTTCAGGGAACATCTCTTTAGCGCACTTTACAGCAAGAGCATCATTTTCATCTCCGTATTGTGGGAGGATGATTGCATTATTAACAATGAGGAAGTTCATATATGATGCGATTGATATTTCTCCTTCCTCACGAGGAATAGCTCCTTCTGAATAATCAATTGAATCAGCATCTTTTAGATAGCATGGTTCCTTAGTTGCACACATTTTGTGTACTTTTAGTTTTCTACCTTTTGCGTCTGTCTGTTCTGAAAGGAATTTGTAAGCTGCCTGGGCTTCTTTGTAGAATGGATGGTTTGGATCATCTGTGTATAGACAGGCAACCTCGCCAGGACGAACGAAGCAGGCAACATCATCGATATGACCATTTGTTTCGTATGGATCGATACCGTCTTTTATCCAGAGAACTTTTTCGCAGTTGAGGTAGTTCTTTAGCATGTTTTCGATTTCTTCTTTTGACATCTCTGGGTTACGACCTTCGGATAAAAGGCACATTTCTGTAACCATAACAGTTCCTTCACCATCTACATGGATTGAACCGCCTTCGAGTACGAATCCCTCAGTTTTGTAAGAGTCAGTATCTGTCATTTCACAAACTTTTCTAGCTACAAGAGCATCCTGATTCCAAGGGAAATAAAGACCATCTACTAGACCGCCCCAGGCATTGAATTCCCAATCTACAGCACGTCGTCCGCCTTTATCATTAATAAGGAAGGTAGGACCACAATCTCTAATCCATGCATCATCTGATGTCATTTCAACTACACGGATATTGTCGTTTCCTGCTGCAGTGAATCGAGCTACAGCATTTTCATACTGTTCTGGTGGAACACAAACTGTGACTGGTTCATATTTTGAAATTGCCTTTGCAACATTTACATAAGCTTTCTGAGCTGGTTTAGCTCCAAGTCTCCAGTTATCATTTCTCCATGGCCATAGCATGAAAATTCTTTCTTGCTCTTCAAACTCCCCCGGCATTCTATAGCCGTCATCTTTTGGTGTTGAACCGATAATTCTGTTTGCCATAATTCTCCTCCTTAGTTATCTCTATGTTTACTATCGATGACAATTAAAATTTCACCGATTATGATACAAATTACTGCTCCAATAAGAATTGGAAGTTTTCCTGACATAGTAGCTTCTTTTGCATTTAAAGGAATTGCAGTGAATACGATAGCTATAATAATCAGGATTACTGGAATTACAGACATGAGTTTTAGAACGATGTCGTTTCCAGGAACTTTGAAAGGTCTCTCGATATTTGGATCAATCTTTCTAAGCTTTAAAAAGGCAGGAAAGACTGGAATATATGCCATTAAAAACATAACTAGATTTAAAGCGAAGAAACTCCAAAAGATATCTTCGTTTGGTATGAAAGGAGCAATGATAACTACAATAGAAGCAACGATTGCGTTCATTGTGGCTGAACCAGTTGCCATATTATTGTTCTTGCTTCTCTTTCCAAATATTTTTGGCATGTCATAGTTATCAGCAGCATAAGCAGCTACTTCGTTTACACCAGTCGACCATGACACCATATTTCCAACTAAAGTTAAAAGGAAGAGGATTGCCATTATATTGATGAAGAGTCCGCCCTTTTTTCCAGTAAGAAGCATAAATGCATCAATCATTCCGCTTCCGGTACTAATCTTATCTGTAGGAATTGCTGCGCCAATACCAAATGCAGAGAACATGTAGATGGCTGCGATTACGATACCTCCGACTACGATTGCCTGTGGAATCTGCTTTTTTGGGTTTTCCATGGAATCAGACATGGTACAGATAACTTCAAATCCCAACATGTTGAAAATGATTACAGATATATATGAAAGAGAATCTGCATCGAATGATGGAAGTAGTGAAGCAGGTGTTACAGGGTTTGCAAGTCCGTTTGTGATTGCTCCGTAGACACCGAGAATTCCGATTAGAAGTGCGAGCCCAACTTTTATAATTGCTGCACCGTTTAGAATCCAAACGGAATCGGCTACTGGCTTGTAAGCGATTAGTGTAACAATCCAAATGAAGGCAAGTTCAATAATGATGCCTATAATAGTAGGGAGTTCAACGCCTGTGATTGTTGTTATCATAGGAGGGAACACAACTGCAAGTGAGGCCATCCATAATGGGAAATTTATCCAATAGTACCAAGCGCAACGTGCGCCCATCTTATGGCCATATGCCTTGGAAACCCAGTCATATAAACCACCGTCTCCGGTATAAGTAGTACCGAGTTCTGATGAAATGAATCCATAAGGAAGTAAGAAACATATCATCATGAAAATCCACCAGAAATACTGGGAATTTCCTATTGCTGCAACAGGTGCAGCTGCTTCTGCAACGAATACGACGCATATTACTGTAAGTATCGCGTCAATCATTTTGAATTTTTTCTTTTCCATAATCCGTGCAAAGCTCCTTTCTTGAAAAAATGAAGTTTGTTTATGGCTTCACAATATTGCTTTTGAAGGGAGTTGAATATAGTCCAAAAGGTTTATCTTTGTGCATAATATGGAAGAATTGAACATAAACTCATCTAAACTTTTGGACATTATGCATTAAAAAAGTGCTATTTTAGCCGATTCTTGGTGAAAAAATTGTTTTACAAAGGAAAAATGTTTGTTTAGTATATTCATATAAATTCATCGATAAACTATTGAAGGTATAGAAGTTTAGACAAGGGGAGATTTATGCTAGCTGTTTTAAACATTTCAAATGTGTTATTAGTTACGATTTTTGGCATAGCTTTTTCAGTCTCAATGATTGATTATTTTCTATTTAAAAAAGATACATTCTTATATTTAGGTGCAATGTTTATATTATTTATTGCAGATTTGACTGTAATATCTCTTACAGAAAATGTTCCATGGTTTAAAAAAGCGTATGATAATTTGTTTCTTTCGGTTCCGACTTGGAAAACATTAGTGTATGCAGGAGTGTTCTTTTGTATTCTTATGTCAATTCCTAAAATTTTCGGATTGCCTATGAAGAAACTTCCATTTATATTGTTGGCAATTTTGATTTTATATATGCTTTTCATTCCAGTTATGGAGAACAAGGCTTTTAAGTCTTGGCTTTATTATGAGCCGAACCAGTTTTTCTTGTTTGGAATCGGAGTTTATCTGATTTATAAGTCAAGGCATATCGATTTAACTCATATAAGCGAAAGACTGAATGATATGTTGAATTTCGTTGGAAAGTTATTTTGTGTATTTGCTGTTTTGATTTTAATTGAAGATACCTATGTGATTTTCTTCGTAGATCATTATAAAGACGTAATCTATATTAATAATAGAAGTTTTACTGAAGATATTTTTAGAGTTGTTTTTGCAATCGTACTTGTTATTTATGAGTATATATATTTGAAAGAACATATTAATTCAAGTGTAAATGATTCTGAAATGATTGCAATTGTCGATGAGGGAGTTGATAACGAGGCAGCAGAACAGAAGGTTGAGGAAAAGAGATATTCTAAACTTTTCCTTTATAGTAAGGAGTATCAGCTCACAGTTCGCGAGCAGGAAATTTTAGGTCTTTTGATTTCGGGAAAAAAGACCCAGGAAATCGCCGATACACTTCAAATCTCAATTGGAACTGCAAAAACTCATATTCATAATATCTTTTCAAAGGTAGGAGTATCCAGAAGATCCCTTTTAATAAAGAATTATGATGACTATACAACGGAAGAGTTTACTCTTAAGAAAATAAATGAGATATTTTCATAGATAAATGAGCAAGTTTCCTCCCCTTTTCACCTTATATTTTAAAGTTTTCTTCATGTTTTGTGTCTCGATCGGCTTTCTCCTCTTCCTTTGGATAGGAAATTAGAGTCGTTGTAGTTCCGCCAGAAACATAAGTCTTTCCACATTCAGGGCAGATGGAGGTATGGATTGCTACATTTGCCTGTAACACTTTTCCGCCCTTTTCACTTGCTTTTGTGTATGCATTTGAAACGTGTTCGCCTTCGTGCGCACGTACGGCAGAAGGAGCAGCTGTTGGAGAGATGTGAGTTGCATTCTTAAATGAAACCATCTCGTCGGAGCCGTCCTGGTATTTTCTGTTTTTACAAGTTTCACACTCAGCAGGAGAAGAACGATAGCCTTCCTTTACGGTGTGCTCTGGGTCGACCTTGGCCGTTGCCTCAGCACGCTCGGAAGAGACACCTTCTTTCTCTGGCTGAAAATATGGATCTACATTAATAGCGTTTAATAACAAGCCATTTGTATTCAATGAAATTCCTGAAATACGCATGACAACTACCTCCGTCTAAAACGACAGT
>JAIKZI010000034.1 GCA_024682375.1 Lachnospiraceae bacterium
CCATATGCAAATGTTATTATTGAATGCAAAAATTTATTTGGGAATATTACAATAACTGAAAAGGGCGATTTTGTAAGAACATTTAATTATGGGAAGAGATATTATAAGTCGGGAATATATAGCCCTATAACGCAAAACGAAAGACATTTGTCTGTTTATAAAGAATGCAGACAAGAAGATAAAAATATACTGATTCGTGCAGCGTTAGAAAAAGGCATATCATCTTACACTAAGAGCGTGGTGGTATTGGCAAATTCAGGGACTGTTGTACATGATAAATATGCTCCAAAAGAAATCAAGAATCAAGTAATCAGATGCGATCGTTTGATTAGATATTTAAAGTCTATTAAGACGGATGTGAAGTCTTCAAAGAAAGAGATGCTTGCATTGGGCGAGAAGGTGTTAGCTCTTGATGTAAAAGAGAGAACGGATTACTTAAAGAAATATCAAGAATTGTTTGATGAATACTTGGCAAATAATAATAGCGATAATGCTGATAGCGAGACAACAGTTGAGAGTGAAAATGATATTTGCCCATGGTGCGGAAATAAACTGGTACTTAGAACAGCGACAAAAGGAAAGAATGCAGGTAATAAGTTCTATGGTTGCAGTACTTTTCCTAAATGTAGATTTATAAGAAATATAAAACAGGAAAAATGATAGGATAGTGAGGAAAAGATTTATCTACAAGAATGCACCTTGTTTTGGTGCATTCTTTTTGGTTTGCGCGCCATGGGCGCGCTCTAACGGGTGAAAGACCCGAGTACGCGTAGGCAACAACGAAGTACATAGCTGAACAGCAAGGGTGTCCATCGTGAGATGGAATCTGAAGGAAGCTGTAAGCAAATCTCTGGTCCGACGGACAGAAATCACATATAAGGCTATAGAATATGTTCTTTTTGGTGACAGGGACTATAAGGAAACGCATCCTAATGATAAGGCAAAGATACAGGCTATTGAAGATGCAACGTATTTATGTGTGGATCAGTACAATGGTAATGGCAAAAAGGAATTAGAAAATTTACAAAATGAAAAGATTCCAGATATGACATCTACGCAGATGCTTCAAGCAGGTGAAACAAAGAATCATTTGAAAAGCTCGCAACAAAGCTAAATAATGTTTTCTAAAAAGCGCACTGCTATTTAATAAGTTTTGACAACATTCTTATTGAATGACAACAAACTGACAACAATTCTTCCGATAATCACGAAGAATGACAAAGGATTATAAGTTGTTGGAGAAAATAATAGCCTAGAAAATTAGGACCATAAGGGACCACTTTCTTGAAAGAAATTTCAGGAGAGTGGTCCCTTTTTTGCGTTATCATTAGTAAGTGGGGTAGATATTGCTTCTTTCGATAAAGAGGTACAGGAATATCTTTTGACATACATAAAAGAAAAAGGTGGTATATCGTCTGTTCAATTAGCTGCTTTAAAGAGTCAGCCTAATTTGGAGAACTTAACTCCATATACGGTTATGACAATCATGAAAGAGGCTGTGGCGAATAAGCCTAAGTCCAAGAAAGTATCATTTACAGAGAAGAAACTGAATCAGTTCTTCCCGGCAGATTATTCAGCATCAAAAAGGGAGAAGATCATCATTGAACTTCTCGCTAAGTGGAAAGAAGAACAGGGGATTAAAACGGAGGGATAAGGTATGAGAGTGTTAGCAAAAGTATTGGTGTTTCCATTGGTGGTTATTTTGACATTGGCAGGACTTGCAGTAAGGGTATTTATCAGGCTTGGAAGTGTTGTTTTAGGAGTATCTGCATTACTTCTTGGGATTCTGGCTTTCCTTACACTTATAAATAAGATGTGGCTACAGATGGGAATATTAGGACTGATATTTGCTACTATGATGATTGTTATGCTTGCATCTGCTGAGTTACAGGTATGGATAGATTTAGCAACAGAAAGTTTAAAGAAGGTATGACCAAATCAAGAGAAGGCCACAGCATACAATAGTGCTGTGACCTTCATTTGTTTTGTGACAGTAGTATAGCTGATAAATACG
>JAIKZI010000050.1 GCA_024682375.1 Lachnospiraceae bacterium
AGAAGGATCATAACATCTTTACCGTGTTCAACCAATCTCTTTGAACGTTCGATAACCATCTCAGAAACTCTCTTATGATGTTCAGGGAGTTCATCAAAAGTAGAATAGATAACTTCAACATTTCCGCCTTCAATAAATTCCTTCATATCTGTAACTTCTTCAGGACGCTCATCAATAAGAAGTACAATAATATGCATATCAGGATTCTGATCTTTTACTGATTTTGCAACCTGCTTTAAAAGAGTTGTCTTACCAGCTTTTGGCTGGGCCACGATCATACCTCTCTGTCCCTTACCGATTGGGGAAAAAAGGTCGACAATTCTCATAGCAGCACTTGAATTTTCTTCTTCAAGTCTAATTCTCTCATCCGGAAAGATTGGAATCAAATCTTCGAAGTTCTTTCTATTTTTTGCTTCAATTGGATCTAAACCATTGATTTCCTTAATAAGAAGAAGTGCTCCGTATTTATCATTAGGATTATTCTTTCTAGTCTTTCCTGTAATAATATCGCCTGTCTTCAAATTGAATTTTCTAATCTGTGAAGGTGATACATAAACATCGTTTTCACCAGGAAGGTAGTTATCACTACGAATAAAACCATAACCTTCAGGAAGTACTTCAAGAATATCAGATACATCCTTCAAATCCTTATACTGCATGATTTCAGCTTCGTAATCCTTCTGAGCTCTCTTCTCGTCAACCTCAGGTGATTCTGTAACGATAGCCTTTGGCTCTTCGCCTTCTTTCTTCTCACTAGAATCAATTTCATCCTGTTTTAGCATAGCCTCGACGATTTCAACTTTTTTCATCTTAGTTACATTTTTAATTCCTCTAGACTTTGCTAAATCTCTCAGAACACTGACTCCAAGGCTTTCATATTTAGCTTTCATTTCGCTTTCTGCCATAAGATTCCTCTTTCTATAAAATGCCCTCATCCCTCTGAAGGCTAATCACGTTCATATTAAAGGATCAGATTATCCATGATAATCGCATAGACGTCCATGTATTTCTCTTTCCAGTTTGTGCACATAGCTTCCGCCTGCTCCATCTGGGGTACATTTACAGAAAAATCCATAACCGTCTTATCAGATCGAATATATTGCATACGGACCAGATATCCTCCATCCGAGGCTTTATCATAATTGGCCGTAACCGAATTCTCTTCTTTTATTTCCGTTCCATTTTCTTTGAGATATCGTTTTATATCCGCGTCAATTGCTGGAGTTATTTTTTCCCTAAAAAGACGATAAGTCTCTCGTCCAGCATCGGTGATTGCGTAAATAGTTGTATTGTGATCCGATTTTGACTCAATCATGTTTGTATCGGATAGATTATGCAATACCTTCTGTACTGTAAAATAACCTGTATAGTTTCCTCCAGTAAAGAATTCAGTAATTTGAGAATTACTAAGAGGTACAGGTGATTTGTCCAATAAATCTAGTACAGTAATTTTATAAATCAGCTCTGGTTCTGCCAAAACTTTTCTCCCTCTTTCTAAACACCTTAAGGTCAAATAATTAAATTTTAAAACATGTCGGTAATAATCAAATGAATCTATGATGTTTGGGGATGCAAAATATGCATCCCAAATCATCATGTAAAAACTGGTATGCCAGTCATTCTTTTAGATATTTTATCTTGTATGGAATTTTAGAGTTCCCCAATCGCTGCCATAACTGGAGGAATGAACTGCTTCTTTCTAGAAACCACTCCGTCTAGCATCATTATTTCTGGTACTTCACCATCTTTATAGAATGCACCCTTCATAATGTCTTTTGAAACATCTCCAAGCATCACAACTTCTGATGTTTCCTTAAAGATATCTGTAAGTAGAACGAATACATTCGAAACGCCTTTCTCTTCAAGAACGTTTGGAAGGTAAGCACAAACATCTCCCTTAATATCGTCAAGCATCTTTCTAGACACTGCACTAACCTGTGCAACACCGAAGGCTAAATCTCCAGCATAGAAAGTCTTGTAATCACCATATACGATTTCTGAAGGTGTCTTTGAAGCAAAATCAGAACCAGCTTCAAACATAGAAGTTGCAAGTTCTTCATAATCAACATTGCAAATCTTTGCAAGTTCAAGTGCAGCTTCCTTATCCTTCTCAGTACATGTAGGAGATCTAAACATAAGTGTATCTGAAAGAATAGCTGAAAGCATAAGCCCAGCGATGTCCTTAGGGATACGAAGTTTTCTCTCCTGGAACATAAGATAGATAATTGTTGATGAACATCCCAGTGGCATATTTCTGAAATAGATAGGTGCCATAGTCTCAATAGAACCAATCTTATGATGATCTACAATCTCAAGGATTTCTGCTTCATCAATTCCATCAACTGCCTGTGATGTTTCATTATGGTCAACAAGAATAAGTTTCTTCTTAGTACGATCCAGAAGATTTCTACGGGAAAAAGTTCCCACAAATTTATTGTTCTCATCAAGAACAGGAAAATCTCTATAACGAACTTTACTAATTTTCTCTGTAACTTCATCAACTGTATCTTCTAGATTAAAGCTGATAATATCTGAAATATCAGTCATAAACTGACTAACAGGAATACTCTGATTGATAAGACGAGCAGCTGTAAATGTGTCATACTCTGTTGTCATAAGTACACACTGAATCTCTTCAGCCTTTGTCTTTACTTCTTCACTAGGTGTGTTGTTATTTGTAACAACAATACAACTTGGATTTGTATCTAGAATTTCAAGAAGTCTATCAGATCCATCACCACAAATGATAAGATCATCTTCCTCTAAATCCATCTTTGCCATATCAACTGAACCAGATGGAACTACAACTCTACCATTCATAAAATATGCATGTGAGTTTCCTGAAAGAAGTTCACCATTTAGTGTTTCAATAATATTTGAATACTGTGTTCTAGTCTTACCTAAGATATCATTTCCATATACATTCATATATGATTTTGCAATATCTCCGCGTACGATGATACCCTTTAGGAAATTAGATTTATCTACGATTGGAAGGAGTGATACATCATTATCTGTCATAAGACTCCATGCTTTACGTAGTGAAAGATGTTTGCTAACACCCTTTGACTCTCTATAATCAATATCCTTGATTTCAGTGCAAACATCAGAAACTGTTTCTGGTTCTTCTACACCGAATCTATCCAAAACATAAGCTGTCTCAGAATTTAATGCTCCTGCTTTCTTTGGAATAAAAGTTCCTTCATCTGTCTGGTTTTTAAAATAAGCATAAGCAATAGCTGAACATATAGAATCTGTATCAGGATTCTTATGTCCAATCACCCAAACAGGTCTCTCATTATTAATTTTCATACCTACTAACTACCTTGAATAACATTTGAATTTTTTTATTACAATATAATCTATGATTTAATTAATCAAAAAGCATAGGGGCTTCTACGAAAAAAGCCCCTTCTATTTTCAATTAAAAGAATCCTAATTAAATAAGTCCTAACTGTAAGAGAATCAGAACGACAAGCGCTCCTAGATTTAAGAAAGATAATAGTATTAAGAATGTATTCTGTGAACGTGTACCTTTAAAGCCATTTTCAATTTTCTCTTCGGCTTCACAATTCTTATCCTTCTCAGAAAGGAGATCCTGAATATTTCTGTAAACCTTTACATTTTCGGAATGAACCTTTTCTGAAATATCACCTTTTAATTTAGTGAGTCCTTCATTCATACTTGATAAAGTATCTTGAACAGCCATAGTCTGTTTCATGGAGTTGTTTTCATTATTTTTAACCTGATTCTGAACCTTGCCTTCAATAGAAGACATTGCTTCTCTAACTTCAAGAATCAGATCATCAACCCTACCATTCACATCATTGACTAAGCTATCAGCTTCTCTCTGCTTTTTAAGAAGGATATCCTGGAGTTCTCTATTCTTTTCCTCTTTAGTACGAACTAAAGCTTCAAGCTCCTTTACCTTCTTCTCTCTTGCATTAATCAGAGACTGTAATTTCAAAGCCTTGTCTCTAAATGCATCAATTTGAACTAATAATAGATCTTCTCCATTACTATTTGCACCCTTTTCAATATCGGAATACAAATCATTATTCTTTGAATCGTACATTCTCTGCTCCCCGTGTATGATTAGCTCATTAAAAA